>JBBQWG010000015.1:0-120086 GCA_038210825.1 Verrucomicrobiales bacterium | reverse complement strand
CCGGATCTTCCCCGGGCGGGAGGGGGGTGAGATGGTTGACTTTGTCCAGATTATTCAGGAAGATGGCCCCTCCAACGTAACCATCCATAAAATAGGCGGCGTCACCATCCCGGGCCATGAGATGCCACTTTTGGCTGATGGAATGCCGCCAGCCGCGTTTGACTGGGCTGCCACGGGGCGGGGCAACCAAACGAAACATGCCGAAAGGCCGATGATAATCAGATTAAGAAACGCCCTGTTTCTCAGGGGGCAGGCAGCAGGGATGGGCAAAAGCGGGAGGGTGGGCATGAAGGAACGCATCAAGGATTGGTCCTCCGGTCCTGTCAAGTCGAACTGCCTAAGGGCGTCCTATCAAGCACGGGAGAGCCGGGCACGGTGCCTGAGAGGAAGTATTCCGCTGGGAATTGGGTGGGTTTCCTGGCCGACATGCCATAGCCGGGTTTCAGCTTCCGGCCGAACACCTCCGGGCTTCCTTCAAACAGTGCCCCGGGCGGGAAGAATGGAAGAGATGGCTCTGCGAACCGTTTCCCTGTAAACCCCATTTTTGCCCCGATCATGCCGTTCCATCCTGTTGCTGCTGTCTTGCCCTTGGCATTGCTAATCGGACTCGGTCTTGCCCTCGCCCAGCCTGACAAGGCACCTCCTCCCATCTTCCAGGCCGGAGCGGCGGTGGTGGACATTGCGCCCCAGACCCTGCCGGTGCGGGTAAACGGGATGTTTACGGAACGGACGGCGGACAAGGTGGTGGATCCCCTCACCGCCCGGGCCCTCGCCCTGTCGGACGGGACGGTCACGCTGGTGATTGGTGTGGTCGACAGCTGCATGGTGCCGCGGGACCTGCTGGATGACGCCAAGGCCCGGGCCTCGGCCGCCACCGGGGTGCCGGTTCACCGGATGCTGATTTCCTCCACCCACACCCATTCCGCTCCGGCGGCGATGGGTTGCCTGGGTTCGCGGGCGGACGAGGCCTATGTGGCGATGCTGCCGGGAAAGATTGCCGAAGCAGTGATCGCGGCAGTGAAAAATCTCCAGCCGGCGCGGGCGGGGTGGACGGCGGTGGATGACTGGGACCACACCCACAACCGCCGCTGGATCCGGCGTCCTGACAAAGTCCTGACCGATCCTTTCGGCCAGCCCACGGTGCGGGCCAACATGCATCCCGGCCATCAAAGCCCCGACGTGGTTGGCCCCTCAGGTCCGGTCGATCCCCAGCTTTCCCTGCTGGCGGTGGAAACGGCCACCGGCCAGCCGCTCGCCGTGCTGGCGAATTATTCGATGCACTATCAAGGATCTCCCCTGCTGTCGTCGGATTACTTCGGCCGCTTCACAGTTCATCTTGGCAAGCTGTTGAACGCCGGTGAAGGGTTTACCGCCATGATGAGCCAGGGCACCAGCGGCGACCTCTGGAGCGGGGACTACAGTGAACCCGCCAAACCGGCCCTGCCATACGACACTTTTGCCCGCGAAATCGCGGAGCGGGCCGCGGCTGCCTACCGGACGATCCAGTGGCATACCCAAGTGCCGCTGGCCATGGAGGAAACCCTCCTCGAACTGGCCAACCGCACGCCGGATGCTGCCCGGGTGTCATGGGCCGAAACCAAGGCGACGGCCCTGAACGGACAGAATCCGCAGCATCAGGCTGACATTTATGCCATGGAAGCTCTTGAACTGCACCGGCAGCCCCGGTCGGAGCTGAAGCTGCAGGCCCTGCGCATCGGGGACATGGGCATCACGGCCCTGCCCAATGAGGTCTTCTGCCTGACCGGTCTGAAACTCAAGGCGCGCAGTCCCCTGCCCCTGACCATGAACATCACCCTCGCCAATGGGGCGGAAGGTTACATCCCTCCGCCGGAACAGCATGTCCTCGGCGGATACACCACCTGGCCGGCCCGCACCGCCAAACTCGAGACGGCAGCGGAAACCCGCATCACGGACACGGTGACCCGATTGTTGGAAAAAGTGTCCGGCCTGCCGGCCCGGGTGCCGCAGCCTACATCCACGGATTATGCCAAGGCAGTGCTCGACGCACCGCCGTTGGCCTTCTGGCGCCTTGAGGAAATGGAATCCGGTCCGGTCCGCGATGAGACTGGCGCCCACCCCGCCCGCGCGGAACCCGGGGTGGTTTATTATTTGACGGGGCATGACGAAAAACCGCGCACCCTGCCCCAAAGCCGGAGCTATCATTTCGCGGGAGGCCGGCTGCAGGCGGAGGTTCCATTAGGCGAATCCTACAGCGTGGCCTTCTGGCTCTGGAACGGCCTGCCGGCGGACGCCCGGCCCATCACCGGTTATGCCTGGTCCCGCGGGGTGAACGGTGATGCCATGGCGGCCGGTGAACACCTGGGTCTCGGCGGCACCCATGATCCCGCATCCACCGGGAGACTGATCCTGTTCAACGGCAATGCGGCCAATCAGGTGTTAACCGGAAAAACCCCTCTGGCCCTGAAGGCATGGCACCACGTGGTGCTGGTGCGCGAGGGAGAAAAAGTCAGGGTGCATCTGGACGGCCGCCCGGTCCCGGATCTCGCCGGCACCCTGCCCCTGACCATCGGCACTAACACCTCGACGGTCTTCATGGGTGGCCGCAGTGACGGCTTTGCGCCATGGGAAGGCAAGCTGGATGAAATCGCCTGCTTCGGTCAGGCCCTAACCCCCACGGCGGTAAGCCAGCTCTATCAATCGGCCCGGCAGACGCCGCCTGCCACCGTCCTGAACACACCCGAGTTTCCTCCGCTCAATCCGGAAGAAGGACTGCAGTCCATCCGTGTGCCGGAGGGTTTCAAGGTGGCACTGGCTGCCAGCGAACCCCAGACCATGGACCCGGTGGCGATGGACTGGGATGCGTCGGGGCGGCTGTGGGTGGTGGAAATGGCGGACTACCCCAGCGGCCTTGACAACCAAGGCAAACCCGGTGGCCGCATCCGGGTGCTGGAGGACAAAGACGGGGATGGCCGGTATGAAAGCGCCACCCTCTTTGCTGAAGGCCTTAATTTCCCGACCGGACTGCTGACGTGGAAGGACGGGGTTTATGTGACGGCGGCCCCAGACCTGCTTTTTCTCAAGGACCGCGATGGCGACGGCAAGGCAGATTCCTTCGAAAAAGTGATCAGCGGCCTGACGGAAGGCAACCAGCAGCTCCGCGCCAATGGCTTGCGTTGGGGACTCGACCAGCGGATTTACTGTGCGGCGGGCGGCCACCACGGCGGCCATGGTGCCGCCACCGTGCTCTACAGCCACCCCGCGGGCAAGGAAGTCAAAACCGGCAGCCGCGATTTCAGTTTTGATCCGTTCACCGGCGATGTCCGGGCGGAGAGCGGTCCCTCGCAGTTTGGCCGCGAACGCGACGATGCAGGCCATTGGTTTGGCACCCAGAACAGCAAGGCCCTCTGGCAATATGTTCTGCCCGATCCTTATCTGAAACGGAACCCTCACACTCCGGCACCGGATCCGACCCAACTGATCATCACTCCGCTCAATGCTCCGGTCTTTCCCCTCAGCCCGCCGGAGAAACGATTTCATTCGTTCGAAAACACCGGGCATTTTACGTCGGCTTGCTCCAGCATGATTTACCGCGATGATCTGCTGTTCCCGGGGCGTCAGGATGAACTCGATGCCTTCACCTGCGAGCCGTTCCACAATTTGGTCCAGCACAACCGCCTCACCGCCCGCGGCGTATCCTGGACCGCCCGGCGAAACCCGGCGGAAGGACCTGATTTTTTCGCCAGCCGCGACCGCTGGTGCCGTCCCGTGATGACCCGCACCGGTCCGGACGGGGCCCTCTGGGTGGTGGACATGTATCGTTATATCATTGAGCACCCCGACTGGCTGCCGGAAAACGGCCGGGCGGAACTGTTGCCGGGCTACCGCCTCGGAGAGGACAAAGGACGGATTTACCGGGTGTTTCCTGACAACCATGCCCCGCGCCCCCGGCTGCCACTGGACTCCCTCGCCGTCCCGCAGTTGATCACTGCCCTCGAATCCCCGAACGGCTGGCAGCGCGACAAGGCCCACATGATGCTCGCCTGGCATCTGCAGGTTTCCACCGGGCCCGAACGCGAACAGGCCGGAGCCGGCCTCTCCACTGCCTTTCATCACACGGGCAATCCTTTGGTCAGGCTGCCGCTGCTGGGATTGCTGGATCAGCTCGATAGGCTGGACGACAAAATATTGTTATCAGCCCTTCAGGATGCCTCTCCGGCGGTGCGGGAAAACGCCCTTCGCCTCGCGGAACGGCGTCCTTTTCCGGAGCTGCTGCGCCAACTTGCCAGGATGGTGGAAGACCCGCATCCGGCCGTGCGGTTGCAACTGGCCTTCAGTCTCGGAGCTTGGCCCACGGATCCAGCCCAGGCGGAAGTCAGGGCCGGGAGGATTCTCGCCGCTCTGGCCGCGGAATATCACGCCGATCCATGGCTGCGGGCCGCCGTCCTGAGCAGTGCGGTGCCCCATTGCCGGGACTTGTGTGAAGCGCTCGCGGCAGCCGGCGACGGGGCGGTCGCCGCCTATGTCGACGATCTCACGGCCCTTGCCCTTGCCCTTGATGACCGGCAATCCCTTGCCGCAGTCGTGAAGCCCATGCTGCTGGCCTCCGGGGAACGCTACAGCACGGCACAGTTGATTGCCTTCTCCCGGCTGCAGGAAGTATTGAAAAATCAGGGGCGCCGTTATTCCGATTTGTCGGCCGGCCACAGTGACGCCCTGGCAAAATTAATGATCTCTGCCCACGCGCTGGTGAGCCATGCCCTCGTGGTGTTGGCGGATCCGCAGGCGGATCCTGCGGCCCGTGCCGCGGCGGCCGGAGGGCGCCTGCATGAGGTCCCGGACGACCGCGTGACTCATCAGGAATTAGGGGCCTGGCTGGAGCCCCGCTCGGACCAGGCTCTCCAACTTGCCGCAGTGCGCCTCCTCGCTTCCACCGGCGGCCCCAGGGTGCCGGACCTGCTATTGCAGAAGATGGCCAATCTTGCCCCTGCCACGCGGGCTGCCGCCATCGAAGCTTTGCTCAGCCGTGAGGCGTGGTCATTGGATCTGCTGGAACGAATGGGCACGGATCCATCCGTGGCGCTGGATGCCACCCAGCGCGCCCGCCTGACCCAGCATTCCTCCGCCCAAGTGCGCACCCTCGCGGCGAAAAACTTGTCCACCGAATCCCCGCGCCGGCAGGTCCTTGAAACCTACCGCCCGGCCTTGGCTCTCCAAGGCATTCCCGGCCGCGGACGTCAGGTTTTTATCAACCGCTGCACCGCCTGCCATGGCGTTGACGGAACTGGCCCGGGGCTCGGACCCGATCTGAAATCCATCGCCTCCCATGCCGCTGAAAAAATCCTGACCAATATCATTGATCCCAGCCTTGATGTGCAGCCCGGCTATTTTGGCTACGAAGCCAGCCTGACAGATGGCACCGCCCTCTATGGCCTGGTCACCTCCGAGACGGGGAATAGTGTCACCTTCAAGCTCACCGACGGCAGCACCCGTCTGATCGCCCGGCAAGAGCTGCAGCAGCTTCGGAGCACCGGCCAATCGCTTATGCCTCCCGGCCTCGAGGCGGGCCTGACCCAGCAGGACATGGCTGACCTCATTGCCTGGCTGCGCGGCGGATCCGCGCCGGCCAAGCCCTGAGCCGGATCGGCCCGGGAAAAAGCCGCGTTGCTCACGTCCCAGCGCGCTTCATGATTGCCTGCTCCATCCAGTATCCCGGCATGCCCGTTCTCTCCCTCACTGACGTCACCAAACAATACCCCGGCACGGCCACCCCGGCCCTCGCGGGATTGACCCTCGACGTGAACGAAGGTGAGATCCTCAGTGTCACCGGCGAGAGCGGCAGCGGCAAGACGACCCTGCTGCGCCTCATCGCCGGGCTCGAAGTCCCGGACTGCGGCCGCATTGTCATCAGTGGCAGGGAAGTCTGTGCCCCTAACCGCACGCCGGTGGTGCCGGAACACCGCGGGGTCGGCATGGTCTTCCAAAGTTATGCCCTTTTCCCCCATCTCACGATCCGGGACAATGTGCTTTATGGCCTGACCGGCTCACGCTCCCGGAAGGAACGCGAGGCCATTCTGGCCAGTGTGCTCGGCCTGACCGGACTGTGCGGTTTTGAAAAACGATTTCCCCACGAAGTGTCTGGGGGCCAGCAGCAGCGGGTGGCCCTCGCCCGGGCCCTCGCGCCCCAGCCCCGCATCATTCTGCTGGACGAACCCTTTTCCAATCTGGATGTGACCCTGCGCCATCAGTTGCGCGAGGACGTGGGCCGCATTCTCCGGGCCGCCCGCACCACGGCCCTCCTGGTGACTCATGATACCCGTGATGCCCTCGCCATTTCCGACCGCATCGCGGTGATGAAAAACGGCCAGCTTCAGCAGCTTGGCACCCCGCGGGAGATCTATTGCACTCCGGCCAACGAGATGACGGCGATCCTGTTTGGCCGGATGAACTTTTTGCCTGCGGGGGCTTTGGGCCATGCCGCCGCCGACGGGCCCGTCTGGATCCGGCCGGAACATCTGGAAGTGGTCCCGGCAGACCTAACTTCTCCTCTGAGCATATCCGGCACGGTGGTGCGCACCCATTTTTATGGGGACCGGCAGGAACTCGTGCTGGCCTGCAACGGTCCCCATGGCAGCACCCTGGAGGTATCGGTGCTGGGAGATCCTCAAACGTCATTCAAGCCCGGTCAACTGGTCCACCTCCGGGAAAAGACCGCCGCCCGCCCGGCTTCCTGAATCTCCTGATTCCGGCCCCGCCAGGAGCGTATCTGGAAGTGCCCGTCCTCATTTCTGTCCCATGCCGCCCTTGCTGTCCCCTGCCGCTTCCCTCGCCCTGGCGGCATGGCGCGGCTGGAAAGCCAAACCCTTTCTGGCCGCGCTCAACGTGCTGGGTCTGGCCATCGGCATTGCGGTTTACCTTGCAATTCAAATTGTCAATCACAGCGCTACCCGTTCCTTTCAGGCGGGCATCGATCTGGTGGCGGGACGCAGCGATCTCGAAATCACCCAGCCCGGCGGGGTGGACGAAACCCTGTGGCCCCAATTGTCAGGACTGGAAGGCATGGAAGCCGCCAGTCCGGTGGTCGAAGGGTATGCCACCCTGCCAGGACAGCCGGGTGAGTATCTGCGGATCATCGGGGTAGATCCCTTTACGGCCGGTCCTTTCTTTGCCGCCATGGAAGGCGGCGCGGCCAGCGCGTGGGAAGGGAGCACCGAAGCCTGGCTGGCCCGCCGGGGATCGATTGTTATCAATGAAGCATGGGCCTCGGAGCTTGGTCTGGTGGCCGGCTCGACCCTGCCTCTTTTCCTGAATGGCCAGCCGGTGGAGGTGGAGATCGCCGGCACCTTCCCGTCTCCGCAGGGCCGGGCCGATTCCCTGCGCACGGCATTCCTCGATATCGGCTGGGCCCAGGAGCTGCTCGGTCAGACCGGCCGCCTGAGCAGCATCCAGATCATTGCGGTGGACCCTGCCGAATCCGACGCCCTTGTCAGGAAAATCCAACCCCTCCTCACAGGCACCGCACGCGTCCAGCCTCCCGCCCAACGCAATCGTCAGGTCAGCCTGATGCTCCAGGGTTTTCAACTGAATCTCACCGCCCTCAGCATGGTATCCCTGCTGGTGGGAGTCTTTCTCATCGGCAATACCATCTCCGCCTCGGTGGTCCGGCAGCGGCGGGAAATCGGTGTGCTCCGGGCCATCGGGGCTTCGCGCACCCAAGTTAGGACAATCTTCCTTGCCGAGGCTGCCTTCTCCGCTCTGCTGGGAGGCCTGCTGGGGATTCCCCTCGCCCGGCTCATTGCGGCCGGACTGCTGGAAGGCGTCTCCCAAACCATTTCCGCGCATTATGTGCTCCTCAGCATCGACCGCACCTGGGTCTCCCCGGTGCATGTCGCCCAGGCCCTTGGGTTTGGATTGCTGGCCGCCCTGGGCGGGGCTTGGCTGCCGGCCCGGGAAGCCTCGGCGGTGGACCCGGTGACTGTCCTGCGGCCGGGTCGCAACCTCGAAGCCCGGCCGGTGGCGTGGTGGAAACCAGTTGGGCCAGCATTGGCTTTCCTCGCCCTCGCTGTGTGGTTGTCGGTCCAGTCCCTGCGCACGGGGCCGCCATGGCTGAGTTTTGGGTCGTGTCTTTTTCTGGTGCTCGGTTTTGTTTTCCTGGCCCGGCCCACGGCTTTGGGATTCGCCTGCCTGACAGAACGTCTGGCGCGGCCATGGCCCGGCCTGCTGTTGGTCCGGATGGGAGCGGCCAATCTACGCAAAGCCCTGCACCGGGCGGTGCCGGTGATCGCGGCCTTGATGACGTCGGTGGCCATGGTCCTTGGGGTCACCATCATGATCCATTCCTTCCGCGGCACCCTTGAGTTATGGGTCAATTCCACCCTGAAAGCGGATGTCTATATTGCCCCGGCAGCGAACGAAGTGATCAAGCGCAGCGCCACCCTGCCGGACGGCCTGGCCGACTGGCTGGCCGCCAATCCCAACGTGGCGTCAACCGAAACGCTCCGGGAAGAGCAGGTCAGCCTGCCGGACGGCAGTGACTATACCCTGCGTGCGGTGAACCGCAGTGCGGACCAGCCTCTCGCCTTTATGTCAGGCGATCCCGCCGCGCAGGACCGCCTGTGGCGCCATCCGGACAGCGTGGCGGCGAGCGAAGTCCTCGCCACCCGGCTCCGCTGGACGGCTGGCCAGACCGTGACCCTGAACACCCCTGCCGGTCCCCTGCCCTTTACGCTTGCCGGCATATTTTACGATTATGCCGACGACCAAGGCTGCTTTTACATCACCCGGGAAAACTACGCCCGCCATTGGTCAGGCACCGGCCTGCATGCCGCAGCGGTTTTCCTCAAGAACCCAGCGCAGGCCCCGGCGTTCGAAGCCGCTCTGCGCCGCAGTTTCAACACCTCCGGAGCCCTGTCCATCTATCAAAACCAAGCCCTGCGCACCCGGGTCTTCGAAATCTTCGATCAGACCTTTGCCGTGACGGAACTGCTCCGGGTCATCGCCATCGCGGTGGCCTTGCTGGGCATCACCCTTGCCCTCAGCACCCTGGTGGCGGAGCGGGCATGGGACATCGCGGCCCTGCGCAGCATCGGAGCCAGCCGCAGCCAGGTGGCCGTGGTGCACCTGACGGAAGCCGGGCTGATTGGCCTGGTCAGCGCGGTCCTGGGCATGATCTCGGGACTCTTCCTTTCCATGATCCTGACATGGGTGGTCAACAAAGCCTTCTTCGGCTGGACCGTGCGGTATGAAGTGCCATGGACCGAATGGGCATGGACCCCGGTCTGGGTCACCGCCGTGGCCCTACTCGCCGGCCTCATCCCCGCATGGAAAGCCGCCAGCACCCCGCTCGCGGAAGCGCTGCGCAGCGAATGAACACCTCCAAACAGAAGGTCTCAAAGAACAGCGGACCATCACCTCCATCCATTTTCCCCAACCTACAACCTTCTGTTTTTCTTCCTGCCCTTCGCGCCCTTCTGTTCAAACCCTCACACTTTCCCCACCTTGCGGAAAGCCCGGAAGAAATGCAGGTCGCGGTAGGCAAAGCGGTCACCCGCCAGTTCCTTGACCGGGCCCAGACTGTCGAGCTGGCCGGCCGCTTCAAAAACGGCGGCCAATTCGGGCAGATCGCCGGGGTCCATAAATTGGCCCGGCTCAAGATCATCGGCCCGACCTGACATAATGGCGTTGGCCAGATGGCTGGCAATGGTGCTTTCGGCAAGGTTCCGCTGGCGGGCCAGTTCCTGAAGATCCGTGACCCCGCTGCGGAACAGGCGCAGGGATTCTGCTATGGTATCTGTCACCCTCGGCGGGTCCATGGAAGCGGGCTTGGGACCGGCCGGGCGGGCCGCAGGGTTGCGGGCCAACGCCGGCATTGATGGAGCGATGGCTGACTTGAACTCCTGCATGGGATTCACCCCGAGATGTTTCCGGACCACGGCGGTGAAGGCAGCCCCGAAGTCGGCCAGCTTCTGCGACCCCACGCCGGGAATTTCCGCAAAATCGGTTTCATTGGTTGGATAGGACCTCGCCATGTGCCTGAGGGCGACGTCGCCGAAGATCACATAGGGCGGCACTGAACGGACCTCAGCCAGCTCGCGCCGCAGAGCCCGCAACGCATTGAACAGCACTTCATCGCATTCCAGATCACCGGCCTTGCTGACCGCCTGGCCTCGTTGCCGGGCTTCCTTGGCCGGCAATGGCCTTGTCAGGGTAAACTGGATGCGCTCCTTCAGGGCCCGGATGCCCTTGTCTGAAACGGTCAGCGTGGTGCCCATGCCCACGGACTCCGCCCGGAGAAATCCCATGCGGGTCAACTCCCGGCCAATCGCCTGCCACTCCGGCTTTTTCATTTCCTTGCCGATCCCGTAGGTGCTGAGTTGATGGTGTCCCTGCTTCAGGATCTTTTCCGTGTTGGCCCCGCAGAGGATGTCACAATAATGCCCGAGACCGAATTGCCAGCGGCTCGCCTGATTGGCCCGCAGCACACACGACAGGAGCTTTTGTGCCACCAAGGTGCCGTCAAAAACCTCGCGCGGTGACTGGCAGTTGTCGCACCCCCCGCAGTTGGGCTCCGGATATTCCTCACTGAAATAGTTCAGCAGGAGGGCCCGGCGGCAGGCCGAGGCTTCCGCGTAATGCACCACCTGGTCCAGCAAATGACGCGCCCGCGCTGCCTCCGCAGGATCGGTGATTTCCTCAATAAAGCCAAGGTGCTTGGCCACATCGCCGGGATTGAAGAGCAGCAGGCACTCGCCGGGCAACCCATCGCGGCCGGCCCGGCCGGTTTCCTGATAGTAACCTTCCAGATTTTTGGGCAGATCGTAGTGGATCACAAACCTCACATTGGGTTTGTTGATGCCCATGCCAAAAGCGATGGTGGCGCACATCACCCGGACCCGGTCGCGCAGGAACTTTTCCTGGTTTCCCGCCCGGTCCGGCTGTTCCAGTCCGGCATGATAGGGCAGGGCCGCGATGCCGTCACTGCAGAGCCGCGCCGCGAGGGCTTCGGTGCCCTTCCGTGACAGACAATAAATAATTCCGCTGTCCTCCGGCCGCTTCCGCAGAAATTCCAGGACCTGATCGTATCCTCCCGTCTTCTGGGCCACGCGGTAGGTCAGGTTCGGCCGGTTGAAACTGGCGGTGAAACGCTCCGGCTGCCGCAGCGCCAGATGGTGCCCGATGTCCTCACGCACCTGATCGGTGGCGGTGGCCGTGAGGGCAATGAACGGAATGTCAGGAAGGATCTCCCGCAGTTTCGGCAGTTGCCGGTATTCCGGGCGGAAATCGTGGCCCCACTCACTGATGCAGTGGGCCTCATCAATGGCGATCCGCTCCACCTTCCACTTGGTCAGGCTCTCGAGAAATCCGTCGAGCATGATCCGCTCGGGAGCGGCATAAAGCAGCCGGTAGCGCCCTTCGTGGAGCCCGCGCATGCGGTGCCGGGCCTCGGCGGCATCCAAGGTGGAATTTAAAAACGTGGCTGGAATCCCTGCCGCCAGCAATTGGTCCACCTGATCCTTCATCAGGGCGATCAAGGGGGAGACCACCAGGGTCAGCCCCTCTCCCGCCATGGCCGGCAATTGAAAGCACAACGACTTCCCGCCTCCAGTCGGCAACAAGGCCAGGACGTCCTTCCCCGCCAGGGTGGCGGTGATGATTTCCTCCTGAAGCGGACGCCACGAATCATACCCAAAGTGTGCTTTGAGCAGGTGCCGCAGATGATCACCGGAGGGGGTTAACATGAAGACAGCATTGCCGGAAACCCCACCGCCACAAGTGGCGATCATTCCCGTAAACCAGCCGGGCCACAATGACCAAAACCTGGCCAGACCTTGATCGTTATGGCGGTCAGTGTGGAGCAGGCGGGTTCAGAACCTCCAGCACCACTGCTCCACGCCAGTCAAAGTTCAGCCCGCAGTGGTGCGCTTCCGGATGGGTGACCAGCCATGCGGAAAGCGGGGTTACAATCATTTCCTCTACCCTCCGCTGCAGCGGACGGGCCCCATAAACCGGATCGAAGCCGCGCTCCGCCACTTGGCGGATGAGCGCCTTGCTGAATTGCAGGTGGATGCTGCGGACCAACAGGCCTTCCCGGCCGGCGAGTGCCGCCAATTCTGCAGCGGCGATCTTTTCCACTACCTCTGGTGTCAGGGGATCAAAGACAACCATGCGGTCCATGCGGTTGAAGAACTCCGGACGGAAAAAGGCCGTGACTGCGGAGACGTCAATGGAACCCTGCGGCTGCGGGGTGCCAAACCCCAGACCGGCGGTGGTGCGCACGCCGAGATTGCTGGTGAGGATGATGAACGCGCTGCGGAACCAGGTCTCCCGGCCGTGGGCATCCGTGAGCCGGCCTTCGTCGAAAACGTTCATGAGAATGTCAAAGACTTCGGGCGAGGCTTTCTCCACTTCATCCAGCAGCAGAACCGTAAAGGGTTGCTGCCGCAGGCGCTTTACCAGATCGGAAGGTTCGCCGGCTTCATCGCCCAGCAGACGCCGGGTCGCATCGTGCCCGGAGTATTCGCTCATGTCGAGACGCACCATGCGGTCGGCCGCCGGCCGGTTGGGGAAAAGCCAGTCTGACATCAGCCGGGCCAGTTGCGTCTTGCCGGTGCCGGTGGGTCCGGTAAACAGCAGAACTGCGGGAGGACGGGATGGATCGTTCAGACCGGTTTTGAATTTCACCAGTGCGCGGCAGACCGCATCCACCGCCGCCTCCTGACCCATCAGACGCTCCTGAAACCATTCCCGGAGTTCATGGGACGAAATGCGCTTCACATCGTCCAGAAGATGCTCCGGCAAACCGCTCAGCCTTGCATATTCCGCACGCAGGCCATGGGCATCCACGATCTCGAGGCCCGCTTCACGAACGGCAGTGGCAGTTTCCTTCAACAAATGAACCGGGGCACCGGGAAAGGCGGCGTATGGCTGAAACCGGCGGCACAGACGACCGGCTTCCCTTGCGGCTGCGGGTTGAATCCCGAGCCGTTTGCTTTTGCCGATCCACTCCGCCGCCGACAGCAGCAGCCGGTCGGAGGCGGCTTCATCCAACGAATTCACCCGTTGCAGGGAAAAACAATCCACCAAAGCCGGCATCACCCGGTCAACCGCCCCCAGCTCGGCGGGGGTGGCTTCGGCAATCATCCGGAGTTCCCCTGATTTCAGATAGGGAAGCAGGAAAGCCGCGAGACTTCCTTCGGAACCCTGACCTCCCATGGTGGTCAGTTCACGAAGGCTCTCCACGCAAAGCACGCCGTCCAACCCACGAAGTTCGGCCATGACTTTTTCGAGGCGTTCCTGCCATTCGCCCAGCCAGCGCATCCCCGCCAGCAGGCGGGCGGCATTGGTTAGCCAAAAACGCGGCCGCCGCCGTTCCCCGCTGTCAGCCGTGCGCTCCACAAGGCGTGCCGCCTCAAGGATGATGCTGGTTTTCCCGCAACCTGCGCCGCCGGTGACGCAGAGACTGGACTGATCGGAGCGCAGACGCGCCACCAGCGATTTGACCTCGCTTTCCCGCTCCCACGTGCGTCCCGCCCGCAGCAACTCCGCGCTGCCCGCGTGACGCGCCACCTGGCTCAGCAACGGCCACTGATCCCGCTCCTTGCGGTCTGCCCGGTTTTTGGGGGTGAAGGCGATTTCCTCCAGCCGGCATTCTTCGGGTGGCAGCCATCGGGCCACCTGGGCCGGAGTTTCCCCGCGGAGATGGTTCCTGACATAGTGGGAAGCGAGATCCTCCAATCCTTTTTCATCCTCCATCGAAAAGCCAAGACCCATCACGGGCAGTTCCACGGCCACCGCCCCGCTGGAACGCCGGCCGGTGACACAGGGCAGCCGCAACTGAATCGCCTGCACCGCATGGGAACGCTTCTTTTTGCCGGGATACTCCGGCAATACCTGAACTTTGACGACCCTCAATTCCGGATCCTCATACAGGGGCAAGGCCCGCCACAACTCATCCCGTTGATCCAGCATCCGCAGGTAATCCTTGAGCTGCCCGAGCACGGCGGATGCGGACCGGCCGACGGCCGCCCCGTCCGACAGGTCATCAAGGACCCGGCCCGACCATGCCGACGGACCACTGCGCCAAAGAAAAACTCCGATTCTAACATTTTTAGCCATGGGTCAGGAAATAACGGTGGCCGGTCCATGACAGGAAGTCAGGGCCCACATCAAATCACCGGCGGTATCGGTGCCGCCCACCAGCACCAGACCGGTCCGGAAATCAATCAGGCCCTGAGGGGTGTGGAGGCGCAGCACCTCCCTTGGAAAATCCGCTGCCGGAAGCGGATTTCCTGCCCTAACCCATCTGGTGGAAATTCCTGCCCCGCCCCCGTCTGCCCATGCGTCAATTCCTGACAAAAAATGCTGCCACCGTTCCATGCCATGTCCGTGCAAAATGTATTCATTTTCCCCCTCTCCTGGCGTCACCCCAAGGAAGGGCCATGCATCCATGCCCGCAGAGCCGGACAGGGCCGCCCGGGAATGGTCATCCATGGGGTCGGAGAGTTGCAGCGCCACCTTGCCGGGCCGGGCGAAATCCGGACTTGCCAGGGCTTCCAACCGCCCCAGCCGCCAGACCAGCCGGGTCACCTCTGCGGCCACCGCGCTGACGGGCAGCGCACTTTCAAACACCGCCGTCAAGGCCCGCGCCGTGGGGCCCGCATGGCGCAGCCGGTTGAGGAGACCGTCCAACAATTCCGGGGGAAGCACCCGCCACAACGGATCCACGGGCACCGCTGGAGCCTTCGAGGCCCGGGAGGAGGATCGTCTCCGCCGCCATTCCTCATCCAGTTCCCACTCGTCCTGCAGTTGCCGTGTCCGCGCGCGGATGATGCTGATTTCATCCCGGAGCACGTAATACCATGCATCGAGATCCGACAAGACCCCCCCGGACATTGCGTCAGGCGGAGCACCCGCATCCTTGCCGGACGCCTCCCGGAAGTCTTCCGCCTCCAGGCGCACCTCCACCGCCAGCAACCGCTGTCTAACCGATCCCAACACGAGCAGAGCCTCCGGATGGGACATGCCCACCGGAACTCTGATCCAGGGGGCCGCCTGGGTCAAAATGGCAACCTGTATTTCCAATGTTCCATCGGTGCCGATTCCCACCAGCATCTCTGCAGGAGTGCCCGTTTGCCCGGGATCGGCCGCCGCGAGGTAGGCTGCCAGGGGTTCCACCAAATGTTCCTCCACGGCGCGGCGCAAGGCACGGGCACCATAGCGGCTGTCAAAGCCGCGCGCCGCCAGCCAGTCGATGGCCCTGCCGTCCACCGTCACCTGCAACTGCCGCGCCTTCAGCCCCGGACGCTCCAGCGCCCGCTGCGCCAGCACACCCGCGAGACGCGCGATATCCCCACGGCTGAGCGGTGAAAACGGCACGATCCTGTCGAGCCGGTTGAAAAACTCGGGACGGAAAAACTGCTGCGCCGCCTCGCGGTAGACCTGCCGCTCGTCCATAACCACGGCCTGGAAACCGGTGGCCTGACGCCGGGCGGCGGCACCCAAATTTGATGTGAGGATAATGATGCAATTGCAGAAATCTGCCGTCTGCCCCTCCGCATCGGTCAGGCGGCCTTCGCCAAGCACCTGGAGCAGCAGATCGAAGACATCGGGATGCGCCTTTTCGATTTCATCCAGCAGCAGCACGCCGCAGGGCTGTCTCCTCACGGCCCCGGTCAACTGGCCCGGCCGGCCAAAGCCGCCGATCAACCGGTCCGCTGCATCGGAACCGTTGAACTCGTTCATGTCAAACCGGAGCATCCGCTCTGCCGAGCCAAAAACAAACTCTGCAAGGGCTTTGGCGCACTCTGTTTTTCCCACGCCTGTCGGCCCGGTGAAAAGCAGGGTGCCCAGCGGACGATCCGGGTCGTTCAGCTGCGCCCGCGCCAGCATCACCGTATCCGCCATCGCCCTAACTGCGGCTTCCTGCCCGGCAATGCGCTGCGTCAGGAATCCGGTGACTGATGCGCGTTCCAGCGGTTCGCTGTGATTGAGAAAGCGGAGGGAAAATCCGCTGCGTGCGCAGAACCACTCCAGGGTGAACCCGCAGTCGACCTGTTGTCCGGCAGCCGCCCGGCCGAGGGCCCGCAGCATGTCCACGGCCTTGCCGGGAAAGGCCCGCGTGCGGGCATAACGGCGTTGCAGGGCGATGATCAGGGGCAGCACCCCGGGGGCGAAACGCACCGCGTGATCCGATTCGAGGGACTGCATGGTCCGGATCAGAATGCGCAGCGTCGCCGCTTCCTCCGGTTCGCGAAGATGGATGACGTGGAAAAGATCGGCGAAGCTCCGGTCCATTTCCCGCAGCCGCGCCCAGGCTCCGGGCGTAGCTTCTGCCACCACGGTCACCGCATCGCGTTCCTGCTGCGCCTTGAGCACATGCCCAAGGGAAAGATCACTGCCGCTGGAACGGCCGGCATGGAACAATCCCGTCAAGTCATCCAGCACCAGCAGGTCTTTCCGTTTCGCCAGATGTGTCAGGATTGCGAGCCAGCGCGCCTCCCATTGACCCAGATACATCATGCCGGAGATCACCCGCTGCGGCGAAACCAGCCACGCCCGGCCCGGCAGATGGGCGGGCCGCTGCTTCTGCCATTGGTCAAGGGCTTCCCGCAATACCGCCGTCTTGCCGCTGCCCGCCGGACCTACCACCACAATCATCGGATGCGCCGCAGAGCCGGCAGACAGGCGCCCGGCCAATTCAGCGGTGACCCCCTCACGCAGGAGCACGGGGGGAGTTTCGTTATCCTTTTCGAAGGGACGTCCCGTCCTGACCAGTTCCTCCCCGCCGTCCGGAGGGGTGTCGTCACCCAGCGCGAGATACCGGCTCTTTTCCACTTTCCATCGCTGGTTGACGTCCACGGAAATCGTCAGCATCGTCAGGTGGGCTTCCTTGGCGGACACAAAATCCATAAAATCGGGAAGCTCATCACCGGCCTCCTTTTCGAGCCTGCGGAGATGCGCCTGCAGCACCCGTGCGGCAGTCTCCCTGAGGTCCGCCCCGGCCTTCCATGCAAAGCACAACCCGCGCACCTTCGGCAGCACGATCAGCCGCATGCCCGCGCCCTCGAACGCGACCGCCAGAAAGTCTCCCTGAACGGTTCTCCGCCGCAGTTCCAGCCGGAGGGCCAATCGGTGAGTTTGACAAACCGGCGAAAAACTGAGCCTTACCAACTCCTGGTGATCCAGTTCCGCAGCTCCTTCACGGACATGGTTTGTCAGGGTTTTCTCCAGCAGGTGCACCGCCCGCTCCTCCAACACGTCCTCTGCGGACAGCGGTCCGGCGTCGTCGTCACCGGCACCCTCCCAGAATACCGGGGTCGCCCAATAACGCAATCCATCATCTGAAGAGCGCCGCTCCACGTAAGCCGGAATCACCAGTTTCATTCCAGGCTCCTCTCCACTCCGGGGGACCAACCGGCATCAAGCATCACCGAGCGGCGCAGTTCCTCGAGGAGCCATGCCGCGCTCCACGAACCTGGACGCTTGTCATGGGTGATGCCGTCCCTGACGACTTTGCGGGTCAAATCATAGACGCGGCGGGCGGGAGAACCTGACAATTCCGGACGGAGCAATTCCTCCGCTCCCAGCAGCAAATCCTCCCGCCGCAGATAATCCTCCGCCGGACGCACCGTCAGGGAAATCCGACAACTTTCGCGGATTCCGGCCCGGCCTCCCTTTTGCTTTGGACCGGTTTCCGCCAGTGCTTCCCCGGCCACATGGATCCCGCTTTCGCCCTGAAGGAAAAGCGAGGCCAACCGTCCGGTGATCCACAGCACCACCGCCCCCAGCCCGGCACCATCACCGACCATCATTTGTTGTTGTTCGGAGGGCGTGCCGGGCGGTTCCGGACGCACCTGATCCGGGAGATCGCCGGATCTCACGATCCTGTCAGGGCCCGGCTTCCGACGGTAAAACACCGCTTCCACCGCAGCCTCACATGCAATGGCAAGTTCCCGGTAAATCCGGGCGGCTTCCATCAGGGCGGCTCCATGGCCGGAATGCAGGATCAAAGCCACCGACTCCACTTGCCTCGCCTCCGCGAGGAGCGTCAGAAAAAGCTTTTCCCAAACCCCATTGCCGGAAACGGGAAGGCCCGGAGCCCCTCCCTCCAGGGCACCTCCACAGTGCCGCAGCAGCAGCGATTCCTCGGCGGCGGCCTGCGCCTCCATCTGCTCCTGCAGTTGCGTCAGGATTTCTCCCTTGCGTTGGTGCTCTTTCGTCAGGACGGCCAGCTCCCGGGCAGACTTCTTCATCCGCCGGGCGGATGCGATCTGCTCACCCAGCAAACGGTGGCGGCTGGCCAGTCCCCTGGAAAAACTTTGGCCCGCGAGCCAGGTCCAGCGCCGGCGCATCCGCCCCGCGTGTGCCAACCGATCAAGGATAAGACTCTGTTCCATGGCCTCCCCGCCATGGGGAGCCGGTGGCTTTACCTGAATCCGCACGTCCTCCCCGTGCGGCACGGCAGAAATCACGGACCGGGGCGGCACCCCCCTGCACAACACCTCCGCGAGTGGAGCGAGCAGACGTTCGGACACCTTGCGCTTGAGAGGGCGGGCTCCGTAACGGGCATCCCATCCCTCCTCCGCCATCCGGTCCACCAATTCGTCAGGAACTTCCAGCACCAATCCCGCCCCTGCGAGGCCCGGCCGGGCAGCCGCCAGCGCCACCTCCCGGAGCGCCAGTTGCCTGACAATTTCCCGGGGAAGCGGCTGGAAGGCCACAATGCGGTCGATCCGGTTGAAAAATTCCGGCCTGACCGCCCGGCGCACCGCTTCCGAAAAATGATCGTGGGCCCCTCCGTCCGGTCTGGACTCCCTGCCAAAACCGAGGGCCTTGCGCCCGAAATTCTCCGCCCCGAGATTGCTGGTCAGGATAATCACGCAATTCGAGAAATCGGCCACGCGTCCCGCCGCATCCGTCAGCCGGGCTTCGCCTAGCACCTGCAAAAGCAAATCGAAGACCGCCGGATGTGCCTTTTCGAATTCGTCAATGAGCACGACCCCAAAGGGTTGCCCCCGGACGGCGGCGGTGAGGATCCCCTCCTTCCCGTCCCGGGATCCGCTAACCAACCGCCCGGCGCTCCATGGTCTGGTGTATTCGCTGGCATCAATGCGCACCAGGCGGTCCGGACTGCGGAAAAGCCACTGGGCGAGGGCTTTGGCCGTTTCCGTTTTCCCGGTGCCGGTGGGCCCGGCAAACAAAAACGAGGCGAGGGGCCGTCCCGGACGGGACAGTGCCGCTTTCGTCCGGCACAACATTTCCACCACCGCTTCCACCGCCCCCTGCTGTCCCCGGATCCGGGTGCTAAACCACGCTGTCACCGACTGCGGATCCAATGGCAGAGCGGGATCCAGCAAGGTCTGCGGCATTCCCGATTCATCCGAAAACGCGGCGAATACCTCCGCCCGGCCCACGGTTTTCCCGGCGGGACTGCCCTCGCTCAACCGGTTCATAAAGCGCAGGGGCCGTCCGGGAAAAGCGGATAGGGCGGCGTAGCGCCGGTGCAGCAAAGCCACCTGCTGCAGGGCTTCCGGAGCAAAACGGCTTGCCCCCGCTCCGCCCATCCGGGACGCGGCGGCCTGTAAAATCCTCAGTCCCGTTTCCGGGTCCGGCTCGGTGACCCTGACAATTCTCAGTGATTCCGTCAGCCGCGGGTCCTGCTTTTCCAGGACTGAAAATTGCTCCGGAGTGCATTCGACTATCATCTGCAGCCCGCCCTGCACCAGAGCAGGACGGAAAAAGGAGGCGATGTTTTCCGTGGAGGCGGCACTTTGGCCGGTGTTGGCGAGTTCAAACAGGTTGCCGGCATAAAGAATGACTCCACTTTTCCGTGCCGCCCCGATCAGGTCCTGACAACGCTGCTGCCACATGCCGAAGCCGCACGCCCCGGCCACCAGGACCGCTCCACTGGTGCGGTGGATTGAATATTGCGAAAGTCCCAGATGGGACCGCTGGCGGACCAACTCCTGTACCAGAGCCGTTTTCCCCGTTCCGGCCGCGCCGACCAGCAATACACTGGGCCGGTCGTCCGCGCCCAGCAACCGGGCCACCCGGCCTAGCAGCGGGCCCAGCTCATATCCCGGCGGACAATTATCCGGCTCCATCAGGACGGTCAGTTCCTTGAGAGGATCGCTCTTCCCGGTGGCCGCCTGCTCTTTGAGCCAGCGTTCCGACGGAGACCCGGGCCAGGCATTCCATGACATGGCATGAAGTTCCGTGCGGCCCCGGGCAATCCTCGCAAGGCGGTCCAGTGAAGAGTGATGTTCTTCCCTCCGGACCGCCGAGAGCACATCCAGCCGGACCCTTTCCGCCATGCCGGCTTCCGTGGCCGCCACCAGACCGATGCGCAGTGCCGGCACCCATGCTACCCAGCCTCCCGCACCGGACAAAGGTGTTACGGCTCCATGTCTCCACCATGCATAGCAAATTTTCAGCGTTACTGGGTCCGACCATGCTTCCCCGGATTTAAGTGGGGACACCTCCACGGTGATCTCCGCCAATTCAGGGTCCACCGGCAAAAACCGCTGGTGGAACCGGCTCAGGGGCTCAGCCGCCAGCACTTCCCCGGCGAGATCCGCCTGACGTTGCCGCAGCACGGTGGCTGATTCTCCAAAGCTCGTGATTTCCGGAAACAACAAGGGTTCCACCCAGACCTGGGCCCGCCCATCCCCGGCCTCCTCAAGGCGGTGGATCAGAAACCAGAGCTTGGCAGGAAATTCCAACATCCGCCTGACTATGGACAAAAGGACAACACCGGCAAGGGTGGTAAACGAAGAACTTGGTGAAGGTCAGGTCCCGGTGGGATAGCCTGCAGGATCCTGGTAGGGGAAAGTGTCGCTGCGGGGGATCACCTGGTCAGGCGGGTCCGACCAGTCCGACCAGTCCGACCGGTCCGACCAGTCCGACCCGTCCGACCAGTCCGACCCGTCCGACCCGTCAGACCCCCGAGATTTTTCTGGAAAACCCCATGGATCAGCGCAACAATCCTCCATGAATGACGCGGACGGCGTGCTTCTGCCCCATGGAGAGTATGAGAAGCTCCGCAGCTACAAGGTGGCCGAAGCCGTGTATGATGCGACGGTCGTATTCTGTGACCGGTTTATCGACAAACGCTCCCGCACCCATGATCAAATGGTGCAGGCCGCCCGCAGCGGCGTGCGCAACATCAGCGAGGGGAGTGGCGCAGCGGGCACTTCCCGGAAAACGGAAATCAAGCTGACCAATGTGGCCCGCGCCAGCCTGTCGGATGAACTGCTCAAGGATTACAAAAGTTTTTTGATGCAACGGGGACTGCGGATTTGGCCCAAGGATTGCCGGGAAGCCCTCGCGATGCGGGAGCGGCTGAAGTGGGACATTGCACCACCCCCTGCCAAAAGGCCGGAAAGGAAAGTGCGGCTATCCGGGCTGGCCGGGCTTTCGGACTTTGTCGCAAAAGCAGACCCGGAACTGGCAGCAAATGCCATGCTCTGTGCGGTGAACCAGGCGTCCTACCTGCTGCGCCGCCAACTGGAGCAGCAGAGCCGCGAATTCCTGGAAAAAGGCGGGTTCACAGAGCATCTCCATGCGGCCCGCGTGAAGGCCCGTGCCACTGAAAAGTCAGACACGTCAGACATGTCGGACCAGTCCGACTCGTCCGACTCTCCCACCTGCCCGGTCTGCGGGCAGGCCATGCATCAGCGCACTGCCAAACAAGGCAGTGGAGCCGGAAAGGCTTTCTGGGGATGCGGCAGTTACCCTGAATGCAAGGGCACTCTGCCCATTGAACAGTGACAGCCGCTCAATCCCCCGTCTTCAGCACCTGCACGAAGGCTTCCTGGGGGATGTTGACCTTGCCGACCATCTTCATGCGTTTTTTGCCTTCCTTCTGTTTGTCGAGGAGCTTGCGTTTGCGGCTGATGTCGCCTCCATAACATTTGGCGGTGACGTCCTTGCGGCTGGCGCTGCGGCTTTCCCGGGCGATGATCTTGCCGCCGATGGCGGCCTGGATGGCGACGGTGAAGAGCTGCTGGGGAATGACCTCGACGAGCTTCTTGGCCAAAGCGCGTCCCCGGGCTTCGGCTTTGTCGCGGTGGACGATGGTGGCGAAGGCATCGACCGGGTCGCCGTTGATGAGCATGTCCATTTTGACGAGTTTGTCGGGTTTATAACCGGCGTTCTCGTAGTCCATGCTGCCATAACCGCGGGTGATGCTTTTCAGCTTGTCGTTGAAGTCGACGAGAATTTCATTGAGTGGCAGGGTGCAGCTCAGCATGACCCGGCGGTCGTCGAGGGTTTCCGTGTTTTCGAGCAGGCCGCGTTTTTCGGCGACAAGCTGCATGATGTCGCCAATGCATTCATTGGGAATCAGGATAAAGGCCCGGACAAATGGCTCGCGGATCTCGGCTATGGTGCCGGGGTCAGGCATGTAGGTCGGGTTGTCGATTTTGAGTTCCTCGCCGTTGGACAGGGAAATTTCATAAACCACGCTGGGGTAGGTGGAAATGATGTCCATGTTATACTCGCGGCGCAGACGTTCGGTGACGATCTCCATGTGGAGCAGGCCGAGAAAACCGCAGCGGAAGCCGAAGCCAAGGGCGGCGCTGGATTCCTGTTGGAAGCGGAAGGCGCTGTCGTTGATCTGGAGTTTGGCCATGCCGGCCTTGAGGGCCTCGAAGTCGTCTGAGTCTATCGGATAGACACCGCTGAAGACCATGGGCTGGATTTCCTTGAAGCCAGGAAGCGGCTCCGGGCACATGCGGGTGGTCTCGGTGATGGTATCGCCGATTTTCACCTCACCGCTGGACTTCATGTTGGCGACCACAAACCCCACATCTCCCGGCCCCAGGGTTTCGCAGCGGCATTGTTTGGGGGTGAAGATCCCGACTTCCTTGATGTCGTAGGACTTGTTGGTGGACCACATGGTCACGTTCTGGCCCTTTTTCAAGGTGCCGCTCACCACGCGGACATACATGATGACCCCGCGGTAGGAATCGAAGAGGGAATCGAACACGGAGACCCGGAGAAAACCGTCATTGGGCACGGTGGGGGGAGGGACACGTTCAATGACGGCTTCGAGGATGTCTTCGATGCCGATGCCCATTTTGGCGCTGGCCTTGATGGCTTCCTCGTGGGGGATGGACAGGATGTCCTCCAGTTGTTTGTAAACCGCCGGCAGGTTGGTGCTGGGGAGATCGATCTTGTTGATGACCGGGATGATGGTCAGGTTCTGCTGGTTGGCGAGGTGCAGGTTGGCCACGGTCTGGGCTTCCACGCCCTGGGCGGCATCGACCAGCAGGACGGCCCCTTCACAGGCAGCGAGGGAGCGGCTGACTTCGTAGGAAAAATCGACGTGCCCGGGGGTGTCGATGAGGTTGAGTTTGTAGTCCTCCCCGTTGCGGGCCCGGTAGATCATGGTGACCGGGTGGCACTTGATGGTGATGCCGCGCTCCCGCTCCAGGTCCATGGAATCAAGGAGTTGGTCCTGCATTTCCCGTTTGGTAACCGTGAGGGTTTTTTCCAGGAGTCGGTCGGAAAGGGTGGTCTTCCCGTGGTCAATGTGGGCGATGATCGAAAAATTGCGGGTATGGGAAGCGTCGGACATTCGGGGGAAAGCGGGGGAAAACTGCGGGAACCGGCAGGCTAAGGCGGAATGCGGGCTTGTAAAGCGCGGGAGGGAAGGCGGGACCCGCGCCAACAAGGGCGGCGAAAAAGGCTTGCCCTTGGTGGGAAAAATCTGGTTTATTAGGGATTGGTTTAGGTTATCCCGCTACGCGTGCCGTGAATTCCCGACTTTTTCTGCCTCTGCTGACCCTCGGCTTGCTGCCGATGGTCGGGGGTGCACAGACTCAACTGCCCGGTCCGGATATCAAACCGGGCAAAGCTTTGGAATTCCAATCCGTGGACGGGGCCGCCTACGTCGTGGAAGGCAGCAGGGACGGAGTGGTTTGGACCATGGTCGCCGGGCCGCTGTTTGGCCATGGCGGTTTATTGTCGACCATGCTGCCGGACAATGCCGCCGGCCTGCCACAGTTCCGGGTTCGTCCGGTGAGTGCCCTCGCCTACGGGGCTGCCACCACCCTGTTGGGCGGCAAAACGGTTTCCCTCAACGAAGGAGGCCAGGTCCGGCAGGTGGTCTTTTTCCCGGCCATTCAGGGCGTGAAGCGCGGGATGCTGAAAGTGGATGCCGGTCATGCCCGGAGTTTCACCTGGTCCGCCCATCGCCTCAATGGCTCCCAGGTGCAGGTCACCCTGCAGTATTTTGATGGCACCACTTCCAAATTGGATCTGGACTTTTCCAACGGACAACTGGGATCCTATCAGATGAAGGACCGGGACCTCGCGGGAAATGTCCAGGTGACGGAAGGCGGGCCCTTCAGCCTCCATGCCGGCCGGATCCGGGACGCCGTGCATGAAGCGGTGTTGCCCCCGGTGCTGACTGGTCAAAGTCTGCTGTTTGCAGAAGGCGGGACTATGACCCGGCTTGATTTTGGCACGGATGGCAACGTGACCCTGAACCGCGCCGATGGCAGCACTGAGGTGCAAAGATATCTCTATAACCGGACCACCCCCGGCGGGGCCGAACTTCGTCTGGAAGTGCCCGGAGTCAGTGGCCAACTCTTCCAGATGCAGGCCGGGTCCCAGGCGACGGGCACATTCCAACGCATGCCCCTGGTCATGCCCGGAGGCGGCATCCGGCCTGGCATCCTGCCCCAGCCCGGGGTCTTTAACATACCGACGTCCCCCGTGGTGCCCAACTCCACCCAGGGCCCGCCCAAATCCCTCGGAGGCAAGGTGCTGCATTTGGAAGGGGACCAACCGGTAACCCTGACGTTCCAGCCTGATGGGACCGGCACCTCGACAAGGGAGGACAATGGTTCCGTGGAGGTGACCCCGTTTGTTTACGATTACTCCCCCACGGATGATGATGAAGCCAGTCTCGCCCTGACGTTTCCGGGGGCCCTCACGGACCGGGTGGAAGACTACGATTTGGAATTCGGGGAAGGGGATGGAGGCAGTTTCCGCCGCAGCAACTACGATGGCGGGGAACTGGCCAGTGCCCATTCGGGCAGCTTCAATTCCGGAGGGCCCTGACAAGGGCAGTCGGTTGCTTTGCGATCCTGTGAAGCCCAATCTCCGGCATAGGGGTCACGGGCAGCTCGCGCCCATGGCGGCCATGACCGGTTGAAGACAGGCTGCGCCGCCGCCGCTCCCTGGCGGATATCCGGTTTACCTCAAAAAACGGGGGAATTTTTTCCAGATCCGGTAATTGGCTGGTGGTATTCGCGGCAGACCCGGAACTTCGCCAGCACTGGGGGAATTCCGGGCTGCTGCATGCGGGTCCCTCCATGCCTGGTCCGGCCTCACCGGCCTGGCGGCTTCGTTGAGCTTCTCATCAAGCGGTTTCCACCGTGGCCGGGCAAACAATAACGTGATCCGCAAGCTGCCGTTCTCTGCAGTAACAACCACCGTGGGCGGCAAGGCTATCGCCGAAACCCACATCGCCAATGGCTTTGCCGGTGCCGCCCGCTTTGCCAACCCGGCGGGGGTGGCGGCCGGGCCGGATGGGCTGCTCTATGTGGCAGACAACTTCAATGCCCGCATCGTGCGCGGGGTCCCGCTCCTGCCTCTGGCAGACCCTCCGACCCTCACCACTCCCGAGGACAATCATGGGTGGATTATCCGGCGCGCATGGCTCCCGGAGAAACCGTCACCCTGATAATGTCATGGCAATCTGCGGGCCGCCGCAGCGACTTCACGCCGGAATTCACCGCCGGGCCGCTGCCGGCACCGGTTGACAGCACCAGCCCCGGCACCGGCCTTGAGATCACGCGGATCCTCCGTTTGCCTGAGGGGGCCATGTTCCTTGAATTTCCGGCGGTGGCGGGAGGATGGTATGAAATCGAATACAGCACGGAAGGAACGTCGTGGCAGCGGGTCCTGACCCCCGTTCCGGCCGGCGGCAACCGGGTGCAGTGGGTGGACCGCGGTCTGCCTGCCACCAGCGCCCATCCCGCCACCGTGCCCTCCCGTCTCCCGTCTCTACCGGGTGCGGGCCCTGCCTTCTCCCTGACAGCCATAGGCAGACCGAAGGGGCCATCAGGGCGCGGCTGGATGCATCCGGCATCGCATGCGGACGGCACCGGGCTCCCTAACTCCATCCTCCCTGAAAGACCGGTTCGGCCGTAGCTGTAGGGAGAATGACCTTCATGCTGCAGATCTTATCCTCCAAAACTGCCATTGTTTTCCTGACATTTTCGGGCCTCCTCCTGCTGGGGGTGCCGAAGGGTGCCGTGAGGGCAGCAGTCGACTTCAACCGGGAGGTCCGTCCGATTCTTTCGGACCGGTGTTACGCCTGCCACGGTCCGGACGCGGCCATCCGGGAGGCTGGCTTGAGATTGGATACCTTTGAGGGAGCCACGCAAGTGCTCGACAGTGGCCTTCGGGCCATTGTTCCCGGCAAACCGGAGGCCAGCGAACTCATCAAACGCATCCACACCACCGACCCCGATGACCTCATGCCGCCGGCCAAACTGAACCGGCCCCTGACAAACGCGGAGCGTGATGTGCTCGACCGATGGATCCGGGAAGGGGCCGCTTATGCCCGTCATTGGGCTTTCATCCCCCCCCGGGAACATCCCGTTCCCGGGGTGCAGGACAAGGCATGGGCGAAGGACAGCCTTGACCACTTTATCCTCGCCAAACTGGAGGCCAACCAACTGTCCCCCGCCCCCGAAGCCGACCGTGCCACCTTGTTGCGCCGGCTATCCCTGGTGCTCAATGGCCTGCCGCCTTCCCCGGAGCAGCTCGATTCTTTTGCCGGAGACCCCTCACCGGACGCCTATGAAAAGCAGGTGGATGCCCTGCTGGCCTCTCCGCGTTTCGGGGAACGCATGGCGCTCGACTGGCTGGACATCGCCCGTTTTGCCGACACCTTCGGCTATCAATCGGACAACAACTGCTTTGTCTGGCCGTGGCGGGACTGGGTGATCAGGGCCTTCAACACCAACCTGCCCTACGACCAGTTCCTGACATGGCAAATCGCCGGGGATCTGCTGCCCGGGTCCACCCAGGAGCAGCGGCTGGCCACCCTCTTTAACCGCCTGCACCGGCAGACCCAGGAGGGCGGTTCCATCGAAGCCGAATTCCGTCAGGAATACATCTCCGACCGGGTCCATACCGCCGGCACCGCCTTCCTCGGCCTGACCATGGAATGCTCCAAATGCCACGACCACAAGTATGATCCCCTGCCCCAGAAGGACTACTTCAGCATGGCCGCGATGTTTGGACGCATCGACGAAAGCGGGCTCTTCCCGTATTCCATTTCCACCACGGCACCGGAGCCGTCGATGCGTCTGATCCCCCCGCAGCAGGAGCCGGAGATCGCCACCGGGCGGACCGCCCTTGAAGCGGCCCTCAGCCATGGGGAGGCCCTTCCGGCACACCGCCAGACTGCCTTCGTTGAATGGCTGGCCGCCACCGCCCAGCTGACCCCGCCAGCTCCGTCAGACCACTTTACCCTCGATGTCATCAAGGATGGAAAACTGGCCAATGCGGTGGAAAACCAGGCTCCCGGAAAAATGTCAGGCGGACCGCTCACCCCGGTGCCAGGACCAGTGGAGGGAGCCATGGAATTTGATGGCGATACTGTGCTGGAACTGGAAGGCGTGAAAGGGCTGACCAGACACGAACCGCTCAGCGTTTCGGTCAGGCTGTTCTCGCCGGACCGCAAAAACCGTGCCGTCATTTTCCACACCGGACCCGCGATGTTTTCCCAAATGGCCGATGCCGCCGGATTCGAGTTGCTGCTGGAAGACGGCAAGCTGCGCTGGAGTTGCATCCATCTCTGGCCGGGCTGCGCGGCTTCCGTGGAAACCACCGCCGATTTTCCGGTGGGCCAATGGGTGCAGGTGACGGTCACCTACGATGGTTCCTCCTCCGCCGGAGGCCTGAAGATCTATCAGCAGGGCCAGCCAGTCCCGGTCCGCATGCTGCATGACCACCTGGATAAGAATATCACACCGGATGTCATGCGGGTCGGTGCCCGTCTGCGCGACGACCGGGGGTTTGCCAGGGGACGCATGGATGACCTGAAAATTTTCCGTCAGGATCTTTCCCCTCTGGAGGTGGCGGATCTCCGCCAGCCCGTGATGGCCGATGCCCTGGCCGCCGCGAGGGCAGGGAACCCGGCGGTCCGCACCATTCTCTTCGACCACTGGCTGCAACGCGTCGATCCGGCAGCCGCCCAGGCCCGCGCTGCCGTGACCGCAGCGCGCCGGCACCTGGAGGACGATCTGTTGGGCCCTCTTCCCCTTATCATGGTGATGAAAGAATCCCCGAATCCCAGGACCACTTATGTGCTTTCCCGCGGAGATTATGCATCGCCGGACCTGACGCGCCCGGTGGAGCCCGGAGTGCCGGAAGCAGTGATGCCCTATGATGCCAGCCTTCCCAAAAACCGCCTCGGCCTCGCCCAATGGATGACCGATCCGGCCAATCCGTTAGTCTCCCGGGTGGCGGTAAACCGCCTGTGGATGATGTGTTTTGGCAACGGAATTGTGGTCACGCAGGAAAACTTCGGGCTCCAGGGTGATGCTCCCTCGCATGAAGAACTGCTGGATACCCTGGCATGGCAATTTTCCCGCACGGGCTGGGACGTGAAACGACTGCTCAAGCGCCTCGTGATGAGCGCCGCGTTCCGTCAAGCTTCCGCGCCTACCATGGAAAAGCGCGAAAAGGACCCGCGCAACGCACTGTTGTCCCGCGGCCCGTCCTCAAGGTTATCCGGGGAAGCTATCCGCGACCAGGCCCTGCTCGCAGCCGGCCTGCTGGTGGAAAAATCCGGCGGCCCCAGCGTCAAACCATGGCAGCCGCCCGGCGTATGGTCGGAAGCCGGGGCCGCCGGCGGGGAATACCAGCCGGACAAGGGCGAAGGACTTTACCGCCGCAGTCTCTACACGTTCCGGAAACGCACCGCCCCGCCCCCTGGATTGCTCACCCTTGACGCCGGAAGCCGGGAAATCTGCCAGCCCCGGCGGCTCACGACCAATACACCGCTGCAGCCCCTGATTTTCCTGAATGACCAAAGCTTTTTTGAATGCGCCCGCCGCCTCGCCCAGCGCGCCATCCGGGAACAGCCCGGCCCCGCGGATGCCCAAATCGCCCGGGCCTTCCTCCTGCTCACGTCACGGCCGCCCGCTCCGGAGGAATCCGCAGCCCTGCGGGAACTTTACGCCCGGCAGATGGCCCGGTTCACCGGAGATCCGGCCAATACCCTTGCCGTAGGCGGAACCCCCCAGCCTGATCTGGCCGCCCTCACCATTGTCTGTTCCACCCTGCTCACCTGCGACGCGGCCCTGACCCAGCGCTGACTCTTCCTAACTTATTCTTATGAAACCGATCCTGCCAGGCTACGATGAGGTGATGCAGTCTACCCGCCGGCACTTTCTGGGCCGCAGCGGATTGGGGCTCGGAGCCATGGCTATGAGCAGCCTGCTTGGCTCCGGAGCCAGGGCTGCCACTCCGGGCGTCCTTGGCTCCCCGCATGTGGCCCCCAAAGCCAAACGGGTCATCTATCTTTTCCAGGCCGGAGGACCCTCGCATCTCGAAACTTTTGATAACAAACCTCTGCTCCGCGAGGGACATGGCAAGGCTTTGCCCAGGGAAGTGATCGGCAACCAGCGGCTCTCCACCATGAGCGGCAATCAGAGCCTGCTGCCGATGGCGGGGTCCTTCACCAATTTCCAGCGCGGAGGCCGCTGCGGCATGGAGATCAGCGATGCCCTGCCATGGACGCGGAAAATCGCGGATGAGCTGTGCCTGATCCGCACCATGCACACGGAGGCCATCAACCACGACCCGGCCATCACCTTCTTCTGCTGCGGCAATCAGGTCCCGGGCCGTCCCAGCATGGGGGCGTGGGCTTCCTATGGCCTCGGCAGTCTCAATGACAACCTGCCCTCCTTCATTGTGCTCGTTTCCAAAAACGCCTCGCGCGACCAGCCGCTCTATGCGCGCCTCTGGGGATCCGGCTTCCTCCCCAGCGAACACCAGGGAGTGCAGTTCCGCTCCGGCAAGGAACCGGTGCTTTTCCTCACCAATCCGGAAGGGGTCAGTCCGGAGATCCGGCGGGAGATGCTGGATGCGCTCGGCAAACTGAACTCCTATCAGGCCGGACAACACCTCGATCCGGAAATCGACGCCCGGGTGGCCCAGGCGGAGATGGCCTTCCGCATGCAGGCCAGCGTGCCCGAAGCCACCGGCATGTCAGGCGAAAGCGACGAAACCTTCGAGCTTTACGGACCGGACAGCCGCACCCCGGGCACCTACGCCGCGAACTGTTTGCTGGCCCGCCGCCTCATCGAACGCGATGTCCGGTTTGTCCAACTCTTCCACCAGGGCTGGGACCAGCATGGCGATGTGGTCGGCGGCATCACCCGGCAATGCCAACAAACCGACCAGGCTTCGGCCGCCCTCGTGCTCGACCTCAAGCGCCGCGGCCTGCTGGACGATACCCTCGTGGTCTGGGGCGGCGAATTCGGCCGCACCGCTTATTGTCAGGGGAAAATGACCGGCAACAACTACGGCCGGGACCACCACCCGCGCTGCTTCAGCCTCTGGCTGGCCGGCGGCGGCGTGAAAACCGGCTACTCCCACGGCCTGACGGACGACTACGGATACAACATTCTTGAAGGTGGCGTGCATGTCCACGACCTCCATGCCACCATGCTCCACCTCATGGGCGTCGATCACGAAAAACTCATCTACAAATCCCAGGGCCGCTATTTCCGCCTGACGGATATCGCGGGGCACGTTGTGAAGCCCCTCCTCGCCTGAGGCTGGCGTTTTCCCGCACAAGTGGATGTCCTTTCCCCACGCAAGCGGGGAGGACTAACTAATCTTGTTCCAAGTCAGGGTTGGCGTGGTGGTGCCGGCGGCGGTTCCACGCCTTTGGCGCGCATCACCCGGGAGATGACTTCCTCCATTTCCGCAATCGGGCGGAAGTTTCCCTGACGAAATCCCTGGGCAATCAGCAGGGGGGTCCAACCGGAGCGGTTTTTCCGGTTCCACACTTCAATGTCAGCTCCCCGCCGGTCGAGCAGTTCCACCAGTTTGGGAGAGAGTTTGTAGGCCGCTCCATGCATGGCGGTTTCCCCCCGCTGATCCACCGCGTTGATGTCTGCGCCCAAATCCAACAGCCAGTTCGCGGTGGCCAGAGCATCGGCTTCGCTGCCGGGTTCCTCGCCCGGAGCGGTGACCCCGACGCCGCAGGCGGCCAGCAGGGGCGGGCAACCGTCGGCGTTGGCCAGCGAGGGATCTGCCCCAAGGGAATGCAACACTTTCAGGAGTTCCAAATCGTCCGTCTCCGCAGCGAGGAGAAAGGGAGTGGCACCTTTCAGGTTGAGTTTTCCGCCGCCGCCTGATCCCTTTTCCAGCCGGGCATTGACATTGGCTCCCGCGGCTACCATGGCCCTGACAAACTCAAGACTGGTCACGTTTCCCGATCCCGCTGGCGGCGGGTTGCCATCATCGCCGTCACCCCGTTGGGTGCGGCGGGCCCAGGTCACGGCATGAAGCGGCGTAAATCCCGACCGTTGGTCGTTTACGTCCGCCCCGGCCTTCACCAATTCCAGCGCCAGTTCGAAATGGGCATTCTCCACCGCCAGCATCAGGGCCGCCGTGCCGGCGCGCAGGAGACGTCCGCCTGACTTGTCAGGGCGTGCCGCCTCATTGATATCCACGCCAGCTTGCCGGAGCACGCGGACCACGTCCTGGTGGCCTTCCCGCACGGCAAACAACAACGGAGTGAATCCGGATTTCAGCGGGGTGCGGAAATCGGCCCCGGCCATCAGCAGGGTTTCCACCACCGGGGCATGGCCGGCAGCGGCGGCCCACATCAGGGCAGTTTGTCCGCGGCGTTCTTTGGCGTCCACCATGGCTCCGCGTCCTAGCAGGGCGTTAACACATTCCAGATGGCCGGTGCGTGCCGCCGTCATCAGCACCGTTTCGCCCCCGGCCGAGGTGGTATTGGCCTCCGCTCCGGCCTCCAGCAATAAAACCACCATCTCAGGATTGCCATTCTGACAGGCCAGGGCGAGGGGAGTGGCTCCATAACGATTGGCCTGCCCCGCAGGCGCTCCCGCCTGGATAAGGCGGCGGGCTGCCGCGAGGTCATCCTGATAGGCAGCTTCCAACAGCGCGGTCCCCGCGGGGGCTGGCCGGGCTTCCCCGGAGGTGGCCGGGGCCACGGCAGGGGGCGCGGGCTGGCTCTCCGCCATGACCGGAAGCAGTCCCGCCGCGCAGCCCAGCGTCAGTGCCGCCAGCCGCCTCATATTCCGAGAGGCTGGCTCAGTTCGTCAAACTTTCCGTTGCTGTCGCCAAAGGAATCTATGTGCACGCCGGCTTTGTCGAGCAGCGTGAGATGCAGATTGGCGAGGGGTTTGGGGCGGTCCAGTTGCAGGTGGCGTCCTCCCTTCATGCCTCCGGCGGCACCGCCGGCTACGAGCACCGGAAGATTGTGATGGTCGTGGAGGTTGGGATTCCCCATGCCACTGCCGTAGAGCAGCAGGCAATGGTCGAGCAGGGATCCGTCCCCTTCCGGGGTGGCCTTGAGCTTTTCGAGGAATCCGGCAAACAGGGAGACATGATAGGCATTGATTTTGGCCATCCTGGCAATTTTGTCAGGATCATTGCCGTGGTGGGAAAGCGGGTGGTGGGGATCACTGACTCCGATTTCAGGATAGGTGCGGTTGCTGGTTTCCCGGGCCAGTTGGAAGGTGGTGACACGGGTGATATCGCCCTGGAAGGCCAGCAACTGGAGTTCAAACATCAGTCTGGCGTGGTCCCCGTAGGCTGCCGGAACTCCCATCGGACGGTCAAGGTCAGGCAGGGGATTATCCCGTGCATCCTGTCCGGCCTGCTGGATGCGGCGCTCCACTTCGCGCACACTGGTCAGGTAATCATCGACCCGGGATCGGTCAGCCGGCCCCAGATCCCGGCGCAGGCTGGCAAGGTCGTCGCCCACCCAGTCCAGCAGACTGGCCCGCTGGCGGAGGGCGGCGCGGCGCTCCGCCGGAGTGCCGCCATCCCCGAACAACATCTCAAAGACCAGCCGGGGGTGGGCTTCGGCCGGCAACGGCGTGGTAGGGGAAGCCCATGACAGATTGTTCTGATACACGCAGGCATAACCGTTATCACACTGGCCTGCGGTTTGCATCAGGTCCATCGACAGTTCCAGCGAAGGCAACTGGGTAGCAGAGCCCATCTGGCGGGCGGCCACCTGATCGACCGTAGTGCCGAGGTAATAGTCGGAACTTTCGGTGCGTTTGGCCCGCGCGGCGCTGAGGAACGCGGCGTTGGAGGTGGCATGGGTGCCGGGATAAGCCGGCTGAAGCTCAAGATTGGAAATCACCGAGACATGGTCCTTCACGCTCTCCAATGAAGCCAAAATCGGCGGCAGGGCTTCCAGCTTTTCCCCGGGGCCCGGAGTCCAGCGGGAGAGATCGCAACCCATGGGCATGAAGACAAAACCAAGGCGGCGCACGGGCGCTGCAGCAGTGCGGGTGGTGGCAGTAGCCGCCGGCACCATGGCATCCAGCAGAGGCAGGGCCACCGTGGCCCCGAGGCCGCGCAGAAAGGTCCGGCGGGGGAGGGATTTGCGGGAAAGGATCATAAGCTTTTGCGGTGAGTAAAAGGAAAACTGCGGACGATGCCCAGCACGATGTCAGAGAATCGGAAATCCCGGGGGGCGGCTTCCCGGAGAATACGGCGGACTGCCGGAGCGTCTCCAGGTTCCAGTCCCCGGCCGAGGGCATAAGTTAACAGCTTTTCGGCAAGCGTGCGCGCAAAAAGATCCGGGCGCTGCCCAAGGGCGCGCTCCAGCCCCTCCACGCCGGCAAGTGTTTGTCCGTCCGGCAGCCCGCCAGCGGCATCGACCGGGCTGTCCCCTTCGCGGGCGCGCCAGCGGCCCACCGCGTCGTAGTGTTCGAGGGCAAATCCTATGGGATCCATCAAGTTGTGACAAGTGGCGCAGGTTTTGTCGGCCCGGTGCACCGCCAAACGTTCCCTCATGGGCAGGTCGGCTGCCACCACCGCGTCCTCGAGGGCCGGGATGTCAGGGGGAGGCGGCGGAGTGGGGGTGCCCAAAATGTTATCGAGCACCCAGTTGCCCCGGATCACCGGAGAGGTGCGGTTGGCATAGGACGTCACCGTAAGAATGCTGCCGTGCCGGAGCAGGCCGCCGCGGGCGTGGTCGGCGGACAATTCCACCCGGCGGAAGCGGCTGCCGCTTACGCCGCTGATGCCATAATGCCGGGCGAGGCGCTCATTGAGAAAAGTGAAATCTGCCCGCAACAAGTCGGTTACGGGCCGGTCGTCCTTGATGATGCTGGCGAAGAAGCGCTCCGTCTCCTCCCGGAAGGCATGGCGCAGATTTTCGTCAAAATCCGGAAAGAGGCGCAGGTCGGGGGAGACGGTGGCCAAGTTGCTCAACTGCAGCCATTGCCGGGCGAAGTTGGTGGACAGCGCGGCTGCTTTGGGGTCGGCCAGCATCCGCCGCACTTCACGCTCAAGCACCGCCGGTTCCAGCAGCTCCCCGGAGGCCGCCGCCCGCAAAAGCGCTTCATCAGGCAGGCTGCTCCAGAGGAAAAATGAGAGCCGCGAAGCGAGGGTTGGGCCATCCAGGGAATGCACCGTCCCCGGAGCAGGACCGGGCGGGCTCTGCTCCACCCGGAAAAGAAATCGCGGACTGACCAAAATGGCGCTCAGGGCTGCCTGAATGCCGGCCTCAAAGCCGGCTTCCTCCCGGGCTTCCCGGTAAAAGGCCATCGGCCCTGACAAATCCTCCTCCGCGACCGGCCGGCGGTAGGCCTTGCGCAGCAGGGGCCGGAGAATCTCCTCCGCGCAGGCTGTTTCCTCTGCCTCTGTGTCCGGCATCCTGACAAAGATGAGGTCCCGGGCCGGAGTGCTGCGGCCAGGGAGGGTGTGATAGGGCCCGGTAATGGAAATTTGGTAGACCGCCGGATGCCGCCGCGGATGCCGGTGCATGTTAAAACTCGCGGCGTAAGGCTGCTGCCGGGTCTCCGGAAGAGAGTTCCCCTTCCCGGCAAAGGTGATGCCGATCTCCCGGGTGCCGCCGTCCACCCGGATCAACGACTTCAGCTCCGCATCCACCTTCGAGTGGTCCGCGCCCCCGGGCGGTTTGACGACAAAGGAGGCGGCCGGCTCTCCGTCGATCAGAATCCCAAGGGTATGCGGTTCACGCAGGCCCTCCACCTCCTCATTGCGGTCGCGCGTGAGCCGCACCGCGATTTCATAGTCACCTGTCACCCCAAACGTATGGGGCAGGAGCATCCCTCCACGGGTTCCCGGAGGAAGGCCCTCGACGTGTTCCTCCTGGGTCAAGTCAGCAGGCAGCCTGATGATGCGCACCCCGGGCGTGCCTTGATGCCGTCCCACCGCAATCCGGCTGATCTGTTGGGCAGCGGTAATATACCGGTTTAACAGCGTGGGCGAAAGGCTGCCGGTGGTGATGTTGTCAAACCCATGACTGGATTCATCCTTGGGCAACAGTTCCGTGACGTCCACCTCCACCGCTAACAAATCCCGGATGGCGTTCCGGTATTCCGTCCGGGTCAGCCGCCGGATCGCCGGCACTTGACCGGGATCGGGGTTTTCCTGGGAAATCCGGTCGAGGCTCTGTTCCAGTTCCAGCACCATTTTTTGATATTCCGCCTCGTCCGGGCGGGGTTTTCCCGGCGGGGGCATTTGCCTTGCTCCTATCCGGCGGGCCACTTTTTCCCAGAGGCCGGGGTGGGTGCCGAGGCTGCCCGCAAGCGCCGCCTCCAAATCCAGACCTCCCTTGGCGGTGCTGCCCTCATGACAGTCCAGGCAGTAGCGTTCCACCACACCTGCCATGGGATTGGGCCCGGCGGCCCATCCCCTGGCGGCCAAAGCCACCATTAACAGAATACCGCCCAGGATTAATCCGGAGCATGGCTTGTAGTGCATCCGCTGATCTTATGCCCTGCTGGCTTCCTGCAGCAATCTTTTTCAGCCATGGCTTTCCATGTTCCTGCGGTGGGGGAAATAGAGTCCATGGCTAAGGGTGCCCTCCCGGTGGTTCATTCCCGGTCAAATTATATGATCTGAATTGATATTTGATGAGGCAAGCCGTTTCTTCGAAAATCCCCATCGAGGAATAAATTGGTTGTTGTGGCTGGTTTTGGAGTGCGGATGGCTTGCCTCCGCTTTCGGAAGCGGGCTTCCCCGCGTCGATTTCAACCAAGACTTTATCCGCAGTCAGGACCCCGCCGGAAAACGGCAGCAAGCTGGCCTGCCCAAAGCGGCGGCCAGCCGCGCGCACTCCAAATTGCCTCCACCAGACAGGACAATCCATCTCCGCTGATTTGCGAACACACCGCACTAGCCAGATGCCCTGTTTCATGGCAGGATTGCGCATGCCACCCTCTTCCGGAACCCGACGCCACAGAGATGTCCTGCGCATTGCCTGCTCCCTGCGGTCATGGCCACAGCTTTGGCAGCAGGCTTGGGGATCTCCAAACTGACCCCTTATGCGGCGATTTTTGAGTCCATGGTGGAAGGCGGAGTTCAAGCGTTGCCAGCTATTCCGCGATGGCTCCACTCAAATCAAAAGCCGCTGTTCGGGGTCGTCCTGGGACTGGCGATAGCGGCTTTGGGTGTGATTTGGGTGTCCCGCAAGGAAAACTGGGTTGCGGTCGCCACGGTGGTTGTTGCAGTGCTTTTTCTGGGGATGGCCATCCTTTTCCCCATTACCGTTCTTCAGCCTCTCAGGGTGGTTATAGACCGTTTCCAAGAATGATTTCTGGGAGTAGACCGATTGTTCGAACCGCTTTGAAGTCGGCAGACCCTCCTTTCTGATTAAAAAAAGCCTGTCCAGAAAGCGAAATCTGCCCGAAAAACCTCTTGCAAGCCTCCCGTGATCCCTTATCTGTCCGGCCCAAAATTTTTCCTGTTCTGTAAACTACCATGGCTAAAACCTGCTGGCTCGAGCGCCAAAAGCGCAAATCTGCAACTGTCGCGAAGTATGCTGCCCTCCGGGAGCAGCTCAAGAAGGACAAGGACTATGTGGGTCTTTCCATGTTGCCCCGGGATGCCTCCCCGACCCGTTTGACCAACCGCTGCCAGCTCACCGGCCGCCGCCGTGGGTTCATCGCCCGTTTCAAGCTCTCCCGAATTGCCTTCCGTGAACTTGCGTCCGGCGGATTGATTCCCGGGGTGACGAAGTCCAGTTGGTAATTTCCCGGTTTCCCCCAACCCCCCTTTCCCCTCGCAGGGCCGGAATACTCCAGTGTTCCGGCCCTCATTCTTTCCCTGCATCCGGCCCGGTTTCCGCTTTTTCCATGTCCCTCTGCCCTCCCCTTTCCGGGATCCAGCCGTGGTGCCCCCCGGTCTGGATCCGCCGGAACGGTCTTTTTTTATCCGTGCCAAGTCCTCCATCCATGCTATGGGTAACTGCTCGCCTTTCGTGAAATTCCCGCCCTGCTGACCGGTCCGCCTTCCATTTTTTGCCCCCGTGCCCATTTACGAATACATCGCCGCCGACCCGGAAAAGTCCTGCCGCATTTGCAGCAAAGGATTTGAATTGATGCGTCCGGTGGACCGCGCTCCGCTCGAAATCTGCTATCTCTGCAAGAACCCGGTCAAAAAACTGGTCTCCCGGGTGAATACTCCCAAACTTACCAAACCGGTCTCCGTGTCCGATGCCAAATCCAAAGGATTCACCATCCTGAAACGCCGCGACAAAGGTGTTTACGAAAAACTCTGAACCCTCCTGCCGATTCTCCCAATCCGCCGTCTTTGCCTGATTCTTCCTGCGGCGGATTTCCCCGATGAACAACCTCCCTTACTTTCCCCCCGCCTTCCTTGCTGAATCCCTGCATGCCCTGCCAGGCAATCAGGATATCGCTTGGCCGATGCTCCTCGTCTTTTCCCTGGTGCTGCTGAAAGGTGTTTTTGTCGCTGCCGAGTTCGCCCTCGTGAAAGTGAGAGTCAGCCAAATTGATGAACTGGTCCAGGACGGCAAAGCGAGCCCGGCCGCGATGCGGGCCAAAGGCATGGTCAACCGGCTGGAGGAATATGTGGGAGCCACCCAATTCGGCATCACCCTGACAAGCATCGGCCTGAGCATGCTGGGGCAAAAATACCTTGTCACCTGGCTCCAGCCCAATCTCCAGCGCTTTCTTCCGGAAACCGCCACCCACATCCTTGCCTTCATCGTCGTCCTGACGGCCCTGACTTTTGTGGACATCATTTTCGGCGAATTGATGCCCAAGTCCATCGCCATCCGCCGGTCCCTCGGGACGGCTCTGCGGTTAGGGGGCCCGCTCAGCGGATTCGAGTTTATTTTCCGTTTCGCCATCCGCCTGCTCAATGGCAGCGCCAACTGGATCCTGCGCACCATCTTCCGCATCGAACCGAACAGGGACGGGCTGCAGAATATCCATAGTGCCGAGGAACTGCAAATCCTCGTCGCGGAATCCCAGCGCTCCAACCAGGTCACCGCCACCGAACGCGAGATTTCCATCAACGCACTCGAACTCAGCGAACTGACCGCGCACGATGTCATGACCCCGCGGACCGAGATCATTGCCATTGATCCGAAGGAGGACTTCCAAGCCAACCTGAAGCTGGCCTTGGAATCCAAACACACCCGGTTCCCGCTCCGGGAAAAGAACCTCGACCACTGTCTCGGCGTGGTGCACATCAAGGATTTCTTCCGCATCATCAACGATCCAAAACCGGACCTCACCAAAATCCGCCGGGAGATCATCATCGTGCCGGAAACCCAGGCTCTGGACGAACTGCTGAAGACATTTCTGAGCCGCCAGGCGCACATGGCTCTGGTGGTGGACGAGTTTGGGGCCACCGTCGGCATGGTTACCCTTGAAGACGTGCTGGAGGAATTGGTGGGGGAAATTCAGGATGAGTTCGACAGCCCCTACATTGAAAATGGCTTCTACCGCCTGAGTGATGAGGAATTTGAAGTGGACGGCAAAATGCCGCTCTACGAACTGGCGGAACACGCCGACCTCGAACTCGAAAGCGAGGAAGTCTCCACCATTGGAGGATTTATCACTTCCCACATCGGGCACCTGCCCGGAGTCGGCGAAACCGCCGAAATCGAAGGTTATGAAGTCACGGTTAGGCAAACGGATGGCCGCCGCATTCTACGGCTGCATTTCAAACGCCGGTCGGCCATTGAAGAGGAAACCGCCGCGACCGCCGCCGCCGGGGAAACCGCCAAAGCCTGAAGGATTCCCCACCCCGCCCGTGGCAATGCGCTCCCATGACCCGTCAGGAAAAATGGATCGTCGCAGGCCTGCTGGCTGCGCTGCTGCTGGGAGCCGTGGTCCGCACCGTGCGCCGTGGCGGGCACGAAATTCCGCCTCCCGCCTTGAATACTGCCCCCGATTCTCCTTAGTCCCCGTATCTTCCACATGAGCAAAGTTTCCTTTGAACAGGCCGTCGCCGAAGCGGTGCGCGCCGATCCACGTTATGCGGCGGATGCCTATCTCTTTTTGCGTGATGCCCTCGATGTCACCATCAAGACCATGCAACAGGGCCGCCGCGACGCCATCAGCCACGTTTCGGGTGCAGAATTGTGCGCCGGAGTCCGGGATTATGCCCTCCAGCAATTTGGTCCCATGGTGCCCACGATTTTTGAGACATGGGGAGTCCGCAGCACCCGGGACCTCGGAGAAATGGTTTTCAACCTGATCCGCAACGGTGCCTTCAGCCGCAGCGATTCGGACAAACTCGAGGACTTCGATGAGGTTTACGATTTCGCCGAAGCCTTTGAAAAGCCCTTCCTCCCCGGAAGAGGGATCAGCCCGGGCCAGAGCCCCGCTCCCTCCCGGCGGAAACCGTGAGGGCAGTGTCGTTTCCGCTTCTGTCGGTCGTCGGTTTCGGGCTTCATAGCCCATAGGCCGCCTTGTTGTAATCCTGGCCCGAGTGGGCCACGCCGACGGATCATCAAAAAGGTTTGTATTTTACGGCTTTTCCCCGACCGGTTCTGCTGCATTTTTGCCGCCATGCGTTTCCTTTCCTTGTTTCTTGCTGCCCTCTTCCTTGCTTCCTGCAAAACTGCTCCCAAACCGGTAGAACCGGGCCCCCCTGGCGATGCGACCGTCAAGGCGGCCGCCGATGGCATGGTGCCAGGCCAGGACGTGGCTGCCGTAAACACCTTTTTCAAGACCAACAAAACGAACAGCATGATCCCGAAGGCGGATCAAACCCCGGTGATCACCGCAGTGAATTCCTTTTTTGTGGTCGATCTCGACGGGCAGCGCGTCTATTTCTATCACGATCAAAAACTCCTCGCCGCTTCCGCCCTCGCCAGCGGCCGCAAATACTACCGGACAGAGACGGGAGACTACACGGTCGGCCAGAAAAACCTCAATCACCGTTCCAACAGCTATGGCAATTTCGTCTCCAAGAGCGGGGGAACCCTCGTGAGCGATGTAAAAAATGGGTTTGATCCCACCCCAGTGGGAGGCCGGTTTCAGGGATCGCTGATGAAATATTTCATGCGTTTCAATCACAAGGGGAGCCCCACCGCGATGGGCTTTCACCGCGGCGTGCTTCCTGGCCATCCCGCCAGTCATGGCTGCGTGCGCCTGCCAGACCGCGCCGCCGCCTGGTTTTTCTCCAAGGTCCCCGCAGGCACACCCATTTATGTGCGGGGCTCCAAATACGGCGTCCCCTACGGCAAAAGCCAGGGCCGTCCCAAAAGATCGCCAAAGATTCATTCCAGCCTGAAAAATCAGCCCGTCTCCACCACGCCCGCCGATCCCGGGGCGGAATCCACCTCTCCCGTGCCGGCTCCCGCCCCATCTGGAGATTCTCCCGCACCTGCCGTTGATCCTCCGGTTTCCAGTGCCGTGGAACCTGGCCCGGCTCCCGCTGGTCCTGACCCCGCCCCGCCCGCCCCGGCTCCCGGGGCATCCGGCCCATAACAAACCACTGGCCCACCGGTCCTTCCCGGCCCTCACAACTCTATGCATCAGCGCTGCGCTCTCGGACTCGACTACGGCACGAATTCCTGCCGGTCTCTCCTGATCGACCTGACTACGGGCGGGGAGCTGGGCTCGGCGGTGTTTCCCTATCCAAGTGGCCATGCGGGTATCCTGCTGGATCCGGCCGACCCCCACCTCGCCCGGCAAAATCCGCAGGATTATCTGGACGGCCTGATGGCAATTATTACCGGAGCCATCTCTCAGGCCAAATCCAGCAACCCGGCGTTCGATCCCGCCTGCATCATCGGCATCGGCATCGACACCACCGGCAGCACGGTCATTCCCGTGGATGCCCACGGCACCCCGCTCGCCCTGCTGCCGGAATTTGACCGGAACCCTGCAGCCCACGTCTGGTTATGGCGGGATCATACCAGTTATGCCGAAGCGGCTGAAATCACCGCCCTCGCCGCCAGGATCCGTCCGCAATACCTCGCCAAGTGTGGTGGCACCTATTCCTCCGAATGGTTTTGGAGCAAAATCCTCCATCTCAAACGGACCGCCCCGGAGGTTTTTGCCGCCGCCCACAGTTTTGTGGAGCACTGCGACTACATCCCGGCCGTGCTCTGTGGCCTGACCGATCCTTTGACGATGCCCCGCAGCATTTGTGCAGCGGGCCACAAGGCCATGTTCCACGCCGCATGGGGTGGACTCCCTGACAAGGAATTCCTCGGCCAGCTTGACCCCGCCCTCGCCCCGCTGCGGGACCGGCTTTATGACCAGGCTGTCAGCAGCGACCAGGCGGCCGGTCGGCTTTGTCAGGACTGGGCGGACAAGCTGGGACTGCGGCCCGGCATCGCCGTTGCCGTGGGGGCCTTCGATGCCCACATGGGGGCGGTGGGAGCGGGCATCCGGGAGGGCACTCTTGTCAAGATCCTCGGCACCAGCACCTGCGATCTGATGATCCATTCCAACCAGCAGCCGCTCGCCGATATCCCCGGCCTCTGCGGCATCGTGGATGGCTCCGTCCTGCCGGGGAACTTCGGCCTCGAAGCCGGCCAGAGTGCCGTGGGTGACATCTTTCTCTGGTTCGTCAACCACCTCGTCCCTGACAGTTATGGCACCACCGCCGATGCGAAGTTCCAGACCATGGAGGCCGCCCTCGCCACCCTCCGTCCCGGCCAGACCGGCCTGCTTGCCCTCGACTGGAACAATGGCAACCGCACCATCCTGACCGATACCCGCCTCACCGGCCTGCTCCTTGGCCAGACCCTCCACACCACCGCCCACGAAATCTACCGCGCCCTCATCGAAGCCACCGCCTTCGGAGCCCTCACCATCATCAACCGGCTCGAGGAATACGGCGTCAGCGTCCATGAAGTCGTCAATACCGGCGGGCTCGCCGTCAAAAATGCCGCTCTGATGCAAATCTACGCGGATGTCATTGGCCGCCCCATGAAGATCAGCCGCAGCGACCAGACCTGCGCCCTCGGCGCGGCCATTTTCGGAGCCATCGCCGCCGGGTCGGTGGAAAGTGGTTACGACAGCGTGCCCGACGCCCAGCGCGCCCTGTGCCGCCTCCGCGAGACCATCTATCAGCCCAATCCCGCCAACCACGCCCTCTACGCTAGGCTCTACGGTCTGTATCTCCAGCTCCATGACGCCTTCGGCACCCAGCACTGGTCCGGCCGCCTCAGCCATGTCATGAAGGAACTGCTCAGCCTCCGGGACGAAGTCAGGCCGGGGTAAACCCACCCATTGCTTCTGCCAGCCATGCTCCGCGCCCTGAAAGAACAAGTCCTTGAGGCCAATATGCGGCTTCCTTCCTCCGGCCTGGTCTCTCTGACCTGGGGAAATGTCAGCGGACTGGATGCCGCCAGCGGGATGATGGTGATCAAGCCCAGCGGGGTGCCCTATCAGGAACTCCGGGACGACGATCTGGTGGTGCTGGAATTGGCCACCGGCCGGAAAGTTGAAGGCAAACTGCGGCCGTCCTCCGACACGCCCACCCATCTGATTCTTTACCGGGCATTTCCGGGCATCGGCGGCATCTGCCATACCCACAGTCCCAGCGCCACCATATTTGCCCAGGCGGGCCGCCCCCTGCCTTGTTATGGCACGACCCATGCCGACCACTTTTACGGCACTGTTCCCCTCTGCCGTGCCCTGACCCCGGAGGAAACCGAAGCCGACTACGAAGGCAATACCGGCCGTGCCATTGTCCAGGTCTTCGATGAACAACAGATCAATCCCCTCCATGTGCCGGGGGTGCTGCAGCTTCACCACGCCCCCTTCACCTGGGGAACCTCCGCCATGGACGCCTTGAACAACAGCATTGCTCTGGAAGTCTGCGCCGCCATGGCCCTCGGCAGTCTCCAGCTGAACCCTGACCTGACCCCGCTCCCGGCCCATCTCCTCGACAAGCACCACCTGCGCAAACACGGGCCTGCCGCCTACTACGGTCAGTTATAATGGGTGGTGCCCCCGCGCCCTGACTTTTTCCTGCCCTCACAAATCCCGCACCGCCGCGAGCCGGAAAAACTTCGTCTGGCCGGGCACCACTGCCAACTGCACCTGACGACGGCCATCCGGCAGACGCGTGACCTGTTCCGCCGGAAAAGGCACCCAATCCTGCAGTCCTGACGCCCACTGTGGAATCAGATCACAGTAGGCATTCTCTTCGAAGCGCGGCCGCCACGTGATCGTCAGGACTTCCCCGCTCCCGGAAGGATGTTCCTCCCGCACGGCGGAAAAAGGCGGCTCCGGGTCCGGCTCATTGGGACGCCGCCCCGCCAAAGCGTATTCCATGGCATTGGGAATCCCATCCTTGTCAGGATCACTGAGCGGTCCGCGCTGGTTCACCGGCACTCCGGCTTCCGTCATCCACTCGGCATAACCAAGGTCGCCCGGCAGGCCCAGCACCCCGGTCAGAATCTCCCGGTCACTCAGCCTGACCAGATCGGAGGCCGTTTCGGGATATTTTTCAAGGAAGGCATCCGCCACCACCTGGGCCACCTTGGCATGCACAGGAGTGTTAGGGTGGAAGCCATCCCCGGAAAACAGATAGCGCGGGCGGCAGTCATCGTCTGCCTCTTTATGAAAGGTCAGTCCGCCGATCTCAAATGGGGTGGGATCCAGAATACGTTTGGTCACCGCGTAGACATCCGCAAATCCCACGTCCTTGGACGCCGCAAAATCCCTGATCTCGCGGTTGAGCAGCTCAATCATCTCCGTCAGCACCGCAGTGCGGACCGGATCGGTGCCCGCCTCTGCCTGCAGTTTCGGCGTGCAGCCCACATGGGGCACCGCACAGAGTATCATCGGACCCGTGAACCGCGGCGGCAGGGGCTCGCCGAGGCTGTTGGTCCTCGGATTGCGGAACCACTCGATGACGGACTTCAGATTGCTCCGGATGGATGCGCGGAGATTGTCAGGATTGGAAGCGGCTCCGAATGTCCCCGCATAGACCGATTCATAATCGATCTGCCTTGGCTGTCCGTCGACCACTGGATTGGCCAACGGATCGGTATTGCCAAGGGCAAGGTCATTGCCACCGAAGAAGATCACCACTTTCCATGACTGGTTGGTGTAGCTGGTAAAAGTGGTGCGCCATGAAGGAAACAGGGCCCAGACCGCATCGCCCCCGCTCGAAGAAGTAATCTCGGCCTGGGCATCGGCGGTCTGACGCAAAAAATTGCGGAATTCCCGCGCGGTCCCTCCCGGCTTGGACCAGTTGAATTCATGGCCTGTCAGCCGGAAATCGGGAAAGACCGACCAACTCCCCAGATCAAATGCCTGATTCCGCCGTTCATTGAGCAGTTCGATCCAGTTCCGTGCGCTCCACGCCGCCGGAAATTCCGGATACAGAACCGGAAACTCAGCCTGATATTCCTTGCTCAAACTGTCCCCCACCACCAATACCTTTTCGCCGGCGGATGCCGGGGTCAGCAAGGCCATGGCCATGGCAAGAAAAAGCATGGGCCGGCACCACCAGCCGGGCCAAGTCCAGGAATCACGCAGGGGGGAAGGAAAATATGCCATGGCAGGGGACCGGATTACAGTGCTTAGCTTAAGCGCCCCCCGGCCTCCCGCCCACCGCTATGTTTAAAAGGCGGATTTTTCTTTGGTCCCATGACCCGCCGCCAATTTTTCCTTGTCCCCGCAAGCCTTGCGGTTGCCCCCCGCCTGTGGGCTGCGGCTGCTGAGCCGTGGTCCCGCGCAGAACCGCACATGGGTTGCCTCTGGACGCTGACGCTGCCGGACCTGCCGCCCGCCCGGGCGGAAGCCGCCGGCACCGCAGTCTTCACCGAAATCGCCCGGCTTAACCGGATTTTCAGTGATTACGAAACCAACAGTGAACTCAACCGGCTCTGCCAAAAAGCCGGCGGCTCGACCCCAGTCCCGGTCAGCCCCGAATTGTTCGACATCCTCGACCGTTCCCGCCAAATGGCGGCCCTCACCCACGGGCTTTTTGATATCACGCTGGCCCCCTGCATCCGCCTCTGGCGCCGCAGCCGGCGGCGCGGGGAACTGCCCGATGCCATCACCCTCGCCGCTGCACGGGACCGCACCGGCTGGCAGCATCTCGAACTCGAACCCGCTGCCCGCACCGCCCGCCTCACCAAACAAGGCATGCAGCTGGATCTGGGCGGGATCGCGAAAGGGTGGACCCAGGACGCCTGCCTCAGGCTGCTCCGCGACCGCTTCCAGATTACCTCGGTTTTGCTGGATGCCGCCGGGGAAGTGGCCGCCGGCATGCCACCCGCCGGACGCGACGCATGGCACATCGGCCTCCTGCCCTCCGGCCAGGATCCTCCTGTCCGCATCGCCCTGAGGGAAGCCAATGCCGCCACCTCGGGCGATCACTATCAATTTGTGGACATCAGGGGAACCCGCTACAGCCACATCATCGATCCCCGCACCGGTCTTGGTTCCACGGTGGCCCGTCAGGCCACTCTCATCGCTCCCACCGGAAGTCTCGCCGATCCCCTGACCAAATTGCTCTGCCTGCTGGACCCGGCGGAAAGCCTCCCCCTGCTCGACAAACACTGGCCCGGCCTTGAGGCCCGGATTACCTGCCAGCCTGCCGGCGGGCCACGGCAGCTCCGGCAGACTGCAGGATTTCCCCTCCTCGGATCCTGACAAAAAGGGGCCGGCACGTGACCATCATCACGCACCGGCCCGGATCCTGATAACCAATAACAGGGAATTGGGGCGGGTTGGCGGGGTTCACCAGTAAATACGCACCCCGGCCAGCGCGGTGACCCCGTCGAAGTCGCCGCCGTCGGACCCGCCATCCATGCTGGAAAACTCCACCCCGGTCATCAGCTTGAGCTTGTGGCCGTAGATCAGATAGTTGAGTCCCAGATATCCGGCGTGATAGGCTTCGCCATGGCCTCTATCCGTGAGTTCTCCGGCCTCGCGCTCATACCGGCTCTGCAGACGCAGCACATCGTCGCCGCTGCGGGCGTAGGTATACCGGGCCACCACCTGGAGTTTTTGAGTCAGGTCCCACGAAGGGGTCACGTAGAAACCCCAGATGTCGCCTTTGTCGCCCTCCCCATAGACCGTCTCAACGGTCAGGCCGAACCGGCCCTGCTTCAGGGCCACGCTCGCGGCAAGGCCGTTGTCGAATTTAGTGAGGAGATTGTCCGATTCGTCATGTTCGGAATGCAGGAAATCCGCCCGCAGCACGGTTTTCTCCAGCCCGGTCACGTCCTTGAGGTCGTAGCTGGCGCTGGCCACATAACTGAAGCCTCCTCCCAGATCCCCGAATTCCGATTTGTCGTCCGTTCCGCCGGTATCATTGTTGAAGGCTCCGGCAAAATAACTGAACTTGCCTGACTTCCCCGAAACCGAAATACCGGTCTCATAGTCGATCCCGAAGTTGTTGAGCATGATGTTCCGCTCAAAGGTCAGGATCTCCCGCGAGGAAGTGCTCCAGTCCAGCGAGAAGCGGGGCTTCTGCTTGCCCACAATCAGATTGAAGGCATCATCCGGCTTCCATGCCACATAGACTTCGGTAAACCCCTCGTAAAAGTCGCCGCCCGAATTGAGATCACCGAACATCTCGCCCTTCAGCTCGAAATCCTGAAAAAGCTGCGCATTGAGGCCCAAACGGAACCGGCGGTTTTCCCAGTCATCGTAATCGCCTTCGTCAGAGTCCAGCCAGGCATACTGCCCATGATAACGTCCACTGAAGGCCAGCTTTTGAATGACCGGATTGTCCTTGTTTTTGTAGAGGGTGGTCAGACCCCAGATTTTATCGAAGGCTGATTGCTCCGTCGGAGCTTCCGGAGCCGGAGTCGGCGGGGCGGTCGCCGTGCCGGCGGGGGCCGACAGGGTCAGCACGGCTAGAGTAGCGGCCAGGGTGGCAGGAGTGGTTTTTGACATGGGATGGATGGATGCGGTTAGGATTGCAGCACGGCGGGGGGAACCGTTGGAGTGGTTTATGCCTCATTCCGACACACAGTCGATAGAAGGTGTGTGACGGTTTCGTTGCAATCAGCGGTTTCGGAAAACCGCCCCGGTCATGGCCCGCCGGTCGCAGGGACAAAATAATTAATTGCCGTCCAAGCCACCGCCGCGCAAAGCTGTTCTAGGCACCCGATTGGCTTGAAACCCTCCAGGATGCCGGGCTGCCGCTGTTCCCGGATTCCCATGAGCGAATATCAATATTACGAGTTTCAGGCCATCGACCGGCCCCTTACGAAAGTTGAGCAGGCAGAACTCCGCGACTGCTTGATGTCAGTGACAGCCTCAGTTCAATCCTGCCCGTCCGCGAAGCCCTCGCCCGCCGTGACTGGCGCGCCCTCAACCTCGGGTGGCTTTTCGCCACAAGTGCGGGGAAATCCCGGACTGGAATCCATTCTGATGATCACCACGACGCAGAGCGAAAATCCCTGATCCCTGCTGAAAAATGCCAGCATTCCCCCGCAAAAGAGGAAGGCTGGCATTCCGAGTTCAATCATCCGCCTTGTCATTGTCCTTGATGACAAACCGCGCCTTCAGCGTGGCCACGGGTTTGGCGAGGCCGGCTTGTTCGACGCTCTTCAAGACCTCGGCGAAGTCCTTGTAGGCGTCCGGCGATTCATCAATTGGGTAACGGCGGCAGTTGGACAGGATGTCGTGTGCGTCCATCTCCGCATCCACCGTTTTCTGGTCCAGCCGGCGGCCCGCTTCCTTGCGGCCCATGGCGCGGCCAGCTCCGTGGTTGACGGACCAGCCGCTTTTGGAGGCCCCGGATTGGGCGACCATCACCACCGAGCCATCACGCGGATTTCCCGGCAGGAGAATCGGATGGCCTGTTTCGGCAAACGGCGTTCCGGCCAGCGAGTGATGCCCGCCCGGCACCGCACGGGTCGCGCCCTTGCGGTGGACCCAGGCTTTTTGGTTATCTACAATTTCCCGGCGCGCGATGTTGTGGCTGATAAAATACACCAGCCTACCGGTGACGCCCGGCAACACTTCCTGGAAGGCTTCCAGCACCAGGGCATTGATCAGGAGATGGTTCACCGTCGCGAAGTTGGCCCCCAGCGCCATGTCGTTCAGATAAGCATCCGCTTCCGGAGTGCCCAGCGGTGCGTAAACCAGCTTCTTGTCATTGGCAGGAAACGGCGTGCTCCACTTTTCAAACTTGCGCTCGAGGTCCTTGAATTGGTTTTGTGCCAGCACATTGCCAAACCCGCGCGATCCGCAATGGCTCAGGAACGCGACATGACGGTCGCGCAGCCCAAAGACTTCGGCAGCCCGCTGCACTTTCGGATCATCAGACAGGCGCACCGTTTCGCATTCGCCAAAGTGGTTGCCTCCACCGTAGGAACCCAACTGGCGCATCTTGTCGTCGAAGTTCCGCATGCGGTCGTTGGCCAGATTCCATTCCATGCGTTCCGCGAGGGCCCCGGTGGTATCATCATGCCCTGTGTGCGCCGCATCCTCACAACGATGCGTCCACTCCGGCGGGATTCCCAGCGCCTGACAAATCTCAGCACTGGCTCCTTCCGTGACCGCGTGGAATCCGAGATCACGGGTCACCTGACGCGACTTCCTGGCCGAGCGCTGCCCTTGCCCTGCCCCGGTCGGCGTGCGTTCCACGATGGCATCGATCAAGGCCCGACGGACCTTGCGGTCCATGATATGTTCCTCCGGCAGATCCATTTGAAGCAGGCTCATGGAACACTTGATATCCACACCCACCGGGCCCGGATAAATGTGCGTCGGCGAAATCATGACACAGCCAATCGGCGCACCATATCCTGAGTGCGCATCCGGGTTCAGGATGACATCCGTCACGCCCGGCGCGAGCCGCGAGTTGATCGCCTGCTGCAGGCAGTTGGCATCGAATCCGGAACGGATTGTTGCCGTTCCGATGACGGTGATCGGTTTTCCCTGAGAATCAGGCAGCGGCAGAAATCCTTCGGCGGGGCCGGTGGAGTGGATGATAGGTGAGTTCATGAAATGGGAAGTGGGAAATTGGGGAGGGTCGACATTCTGGCCACCACCGGGCGGACAGAATGTCCGCCCTCCTCAGGGTTGGTAGTGGCGGCGACAAGAAATTTGGTGAAACAAGGTTGCCTTTGACCACTCGGCCACCGGCCTGCCGAGGCAGGCCGGACGGGATTCGAACCCGCGATCCATTGCTGGATGACTGTAGTTTTACCGGCATTCGCCGCAAATTTTTTTCGGTCCGGTTGTGGAAGGGAATGGCAACAAGGGGAGCGGAAACTTCGCAGCCATGCGGCTGGGCAGGATTTGCACCTGCTGGTTACTTGGATGTAGTTCCCGCAGCATTCGCCGGAAGAATTGTTGGATTTGAATTTGAAAAGGAAACCCCGGAAAGGGTGGCGACGAGGATTTGGTGGAACGATGCGCTCTACCTCTGAGCTACAGTGCCATAGGAGCACTGGAGGGATTCGAACCCCCGACCGCAACTTTATCAAAGTGTAGTTCCGCCGGGCATTCGCCACGGCTTTCCGGGACAGATTTCTGGGTGAGAAAGGTGGGCCGACAAGAGTAGTTGCTGCGACTCTACAGTTGTGAATGTAGTCGCGGCAGGCATTCGGCCCGTGAATGGATTGTGGAGGAAAAGTCCCGCCGGCGGACATTCCTCCGGCGGGGTTGGAGTTGAGGATCGTGACGGGGAAACCGGAGACAACCCGCCTTGTTGTCGTAAGAATGTAGTCTCCGGCGCATTCACGGGCAGTTCGGGTGATTATTGGAGCGCGGACTTGTTGTCCACCCCGGCGGCCTTGGCCCGCCATCGACGAAACGGATATCCAGCAGAGGCTTTGCCGGTGCTCCGGGGCGGACTAAAAGTCCGCGCTCCATGGCTGCGGCGCTCCATTCCAGCTAGAGCATCGTTGCTTCGATAACGCCGACCCAGTGGTCTGCGTGCAGGGTGCCACCGGCGAAGGAAGCGATGAGGTCAAAGACCGAGTCCGAAAACCCGCCGATGTTCATCACGTCCTGACGTTCCGGGGCCTGGCTGGTGGCGTGGGGCTGGATGTCGAGACAGACCAGCTTCGCGCCGGGATTCCGCTTCCGGAAAGCTTCCCACTGCACCATCAAAGCCGTGGCAGGACCATTTTGGACGCCGGCCCAGGATTCGTTATCGGAGACGATGATCACCAGATCGCCCTTGGCCTTGCGGCGGTTCATTTCCGCCACGGGGACAGAGCAATCCGTCGCCCCGGGAGGCAACGCCGCCAGCTTGGCCGCATTCGTCAGGACAGTATCGCGGGGATTGAGATCCACCGGGACCAGCCGGTCCGTGAAGGGCAGAACCTCAGCCCCGCGGTTGTTCCGCAGGAAGCAGGCCGTGACCAGCGCAGCAACATCCAGACAACGCACCGCCGTGGTGGAACCCGTGCGGCAGCCGGTGACCGGCGACTGCATGGAACCGGAAACGTCCGGCAGAATCCACACCTTGCCATGGATGGCGGGCACGTTCTGCGTGGCGGTTTCCATCGCGTCCTGGAGGGCTTCCTTCACTTCATGCGGGACTTCCGCAGAGGTATTGGTGTAGGCCGCCAGCAGCTGATAGGGAAACACCCGGGCCTTCCGCACCTTGTCAGGATCGCGGAGCCGCTGCGCGATGAGACGGGTCAGGTCCGCACCGGCAAAGACACCGTGCCGGGCGAAGGAGTTCAGGTTCATCCGCGTGGTCTGCCATGACGCCGTGCGGGCGATCTGCGCCCAGTGGGCGGAACCGAGTTCCAGCGCGGTGAGCATCTGGAACGGCACATCCGGCAGGGCCGACGCCTCGCGGGATTCCTTGAATGCCTCAAACGCCTGCACCAGGGGTGGGAGCATCGCCACATCCACCTGACGGCTGCACAGCCAGCCATAAAGCGCCTGCCGCCGGGGCGAGTCAGGCTTCGGATGGACCATCTTCACCACGTCCGCCAGGGAAGGCTTCCGGCCCACGCTGGCGCGGAGCAGTTGATCGTCCGTGCGGGCCGCCAGCCAGCGCTGGACCAGCCGCTTCGGCGCGGTGCCAAGGGACTTCCGCCCGGTGACGCCACTGCGGATGACCTGCACAAAATTGCGCAGCATCTTTCCGTCATCGATCACGCGGTCGAACACCTTGCGGAGCAGCACGGGATCGCGCTGCGCCAGATGCGCCGCCAGCAAAGCCGGCATGTCCTTCATGTAGCCGCGTTGGCGGGCAAACACCGCCGTCTTCGCCACAAATTCCGCATCACACTCCGCCGCCATCTTCAGCAGCGCGTCCAACTGCGTTTCCGCCGTGGCGTAGTAGGTTCCATTCAGACAGCCGGTCGCGGTGTATTGCGCCAGGGCCAGCCGGGGGCCCAAAGAGTAGGCCTTCCCACCCGCCTGGTTGCGGGTAGTGGCGGCAGGCAGGCTGCCGGAGTGGGACTTGAAGAGTGTTGGATTCATGGGTTCCTCCTTTGTTTGAATGATGGAGGCCCCTAATGCGGAGCCCGTGCCAAACCGGAGCAACATTTTTTTAAAGGATGCAACTCGTTGAACTTCAGATTAATAAAGTGCCGCCAAATTTTCAGGTCTATTTCTGGTGTTTCGTGCAATTCCTTCTATTCTATCCCAGTGGATAAAATTCTATGGTCTGAAATCACAACGCAAAAACCCCGGGTGGTGATCGGCCTGCTGGGCACCAAGCTGGACGGCATCAAGCATGATGACCGTTGGAGCATGTGGCGGCCCAGTGTCGGTGCCGTGATGCAGAAGGACTGGCCGGTGGACCGCTTCGAGCTGCTGTATGAGTCCCGTTTTGCCAGTTTGGCAGGATTTGTGATGAACGACATGAGGGGAGCCTCACCGCAGACCGAAGTGCGGGAGCAGGTCATTTCGCTTGGCAGCAATCCGTGGGACTTCGAGGGCGTTTATGATGGACTCCTGAACTTCGCGATGTCTTATCCGTTCGATCCGGAAAAGGAGGATTATTTTATCCACATTACCACCGGGACACATGTGGCGCAAATCTGCCTTTTTTTGCTGACAGAAACCGGCAGGCTACCGGCCAAATTGCTCCAGACCGGTCCGGCCAAACGCGTCGGGGATGCCCTGAAGGCCCAAGGAACCATCGACATCATCGATCTCGATCTTTCGCGTTATGATCGACTGGCCACACGTTTCGCACGCGAGCAGACCGAGGCCCAAAATCTCCTGAAGAGCGGCATCGCCACCCGCAATCCGGATTTCAATGCCCTCATCGGCATGATCGAGCAGGTGGCGCTGCGTTCCAAAGAGCCTATTCTCCTGACCGGCCCCACCGGTGCCGGCAAAAGCCAACTGGCGCGCCGTATCTGCGATCTGCGCCGGCAGCGCTGCGGCCTGAAAGGGAAATTCGTGGAGATCAACTGCGCCACCCTGCGCGGCGACACCGCCATGAGCACGCTTTTCGGCCATGTGAAGGGAGCGTTCACCGGAGCCATGACCGACCGCACCGGCGTCCTGCGCGAGGCGGATGGCGGGTTGCTGTTTCTTGATGAAATCGGGGAACTGGGGCTTGACGAGCAAGCCATGCTGTTGCGGGCGGTGGAAGAAAAATGCTTTTCGCCGTTTGGTTCCGACAAGATGGTGAGAAGCGATTTCCAACTCATCGCCGGCACCAACCGCGACCTGCACGGACTCGTGAACGGGCAGAAATTCCGCGAAGACCTGCAGGCCCGCATCAACCTCTGGACCTTTGCCCTGCCCGGCCTCGCGCAGCGCCGTGAGGACATCGGCCCCAACCTCGACTACGAACTCGACCGCGCTTCGGAGAAACTGGGCCGCAAGATCAGCATGAACCGCGAGGCCCGCATGGCCTTCCTGAAATTCGCCCACAGTCCCACGGCGACGTGGCAGGGAAATTTCCGCGACTTGAACGCCGTGATGATCCGCATGGCCACCCTTGCGGAAAAGGGCCGCATCACTGAGGCGCTGGTGGAATCTGAAACCGCCCTGCTGCAGGCGCATTGGAACAAGCTATCGCGCCCCGCCCTCAGCGCCAGGACCTCCACGGAAGCAGATGATAAAGTCCTCTCCGCCGCGCTGGGCAAGGACTACGCGGAAAAATTCGATTCCTTTGACCTCGTGCAACTGGCCCACGTCATCCGCACTTGCCGCCAGTCCCGCACCATGGCCGACGCCGGACGCCGCCTCTTCAGCGTCTCCCGCGCCGCCAAGGAAAAATCCAATGACACCGACCGGGTCAAGAAGTATCTGGCCCGGTTTGGACTGACGTGGGAAACCATCCACTCCGGCCAGGACCGGCCCTTCACCTCGCCTGCTATTCCTGCTTGATGCGGAAATAGAGTCTTTGGGCCGCGCCCATCGAAATCTCGAACGGACTCGCCGCACCCGGCAGGTCGGTCCATTGCCCCAGCGTGGAAGATGATTGCAGCAGTCCCACCCCGGTCCATGTGAGGGTGGAATTCCCCCCGGAGGAAGGGCTGATCGTCATCACCGCCGGATAGCTGGGGTGAACCGGCTCGACGGTCACGGTTCCCGGACCGCGTGATCGCGGCGATGCCAATAATCGGGGCCGCGCTGCCGAGGGCCCCATAAACTCCGCCCGCCTGCCTGACACCATTCAGGTAAAGCGCCGGGACCGGCTTCGTGCCGGTGTAGAGCAGGCTCAACCGGCCGGCTCCGGTGATTTTGATATCGCTGTTCTGGCTGGGGGCTCCGGTGACGGTGTATTCAAGGATGCCATTTTGAATCGTGGCAGGACCGCTGTAGGTGTTCAAGGCGGTGGGAAAACCAATTTTACCGGTGCCGACTTTGGTCAATGCCACGGTGCCACCGGTGCCCGTGGTGTTGTCCACGATTTTGCCGGTTTGGCCGCCGGCCGCGCTGGGCCACACGCTATTGCCGAAATCACGAATACCAATCCCGTTCCTGAAGGTGGCCCTGGCCTAGCGGTGACTGGTCTGCTGCTGCCCGGCTTCGCCGGACTGCGCCGCAAATTTGTCTCCCGTGGCAAGGCTTGCTGATTCAGCTTCCCCCCTCAGTCAAATAACGAAGAGCCGCCCTCCCCGGGCGGCTCTTTTGGCATCGCCAACCAGGCAGGTCAGCCCCGCCCCCTCATCCGGGTGAATTGGGAACAGGGGAGGGAATTAGGGAGCTGCCCAAAGCCTCATGAGGGACAGGCGATTTCATGTCCACGAACCTACAGGAGAAGGAATCAACCCTACAAGCGATTTGCCCCGATCCTGCCCAAGGCTCAGCGAATGGCCGGGGTCCGGGCGGACCCACCCGCACCAAGCCGCGGTCAGACCTTACTGCTTCACCCGGTAGTATATTTTCTGCCCGGGAACGGGAGCCGTCGCGAAAGGACTGGAGGCGCCCGGCAGGTTCGTCCAGTTGCTCAAGTCCGGGGAGGATTGCAGGACCCCGACCCCCGTCCACCCCAGCACCACGCTGCTGGCGGAACCGGTCACCCCCAGCACCGCAGGGTAGGTGGGATGGACCTGCGCGATGGTCAGGGTGCCGTCGCCGGCGATAAAGTCAGGGTGCGTGACTGCGCTGTATACCCCGGCCGGCTGTCTTACCCCGTTGATGAAGAGACCGTTGATGTTCCGGGTCCCCTCATAGCTTAACTTCAGTTGTCCGGGAGTATTGATCTGATGGTCACTGTTCGGGCTGGGAGCGCCAGTCGCAGTAAATTCGAGAATTCCGTTATTGATCAGGGTTGGACCACTGTATTCATTCTGGGAGGTAGGAAAGCCAATGGTGCCGGTGCCGGTTTTGGTCAGCCCCAGGATGCCACCCGTCCCGGTCGTATTGTCCACCATCCTGCCGTTCTGGCCGCTGCCTCCGGTCGGCCAGACGGTGTTGCTGATATTGGCCGCTCCCACCGTCAGGGTTGAGAGGGTGTCCGGGGCATTGTTGGCAAAAACGCCGCCATTGCCGCTCAGGCCGCCGGCTACCTGGCTGGTGCCGTTGAAATCAACCCGCAGCTGGCTGGTGGATCCATTGCAGATCACGGTGCCGTTGGGGCTGCTGGTGAGCGCCACCCCGGTATTGTTGGGGACTCCCCAGCGCCCGTTGCCGGTGAAGGTCAGTCTTCCTCCCCCGATCCGGGTGAAGCCAGTGTAGGTATTCACCCCGGCAATGACAAAGGTGGAGGTATCATCGCCCATCGCGGCCAAATCGATATCGGTCCGGTAGCCCTGCTTGCCGGTAACCACACTTTCGATGAGGGCCCCTCCGTCTGCGATCGTGCCCGAAAACGTCGTCGAACCACCCGAAACCACCCCCATTTTCAGGACGCCACGGGCATAGGGCGAAGAATTGGTGACTAAGCCGGAGCCCGAGGGCGCCGGCATTTGGTTTTGGTTGTCGTCCCCTGCCAGATCGAAGGTGCCGCCTGTCAGAACCAAGCGGCTGTAGCGGTAGATCTGTCCATTGGGCACCCTGACGTTCAAGGGAGTCTCAGGCACCGAAACGTCCAGTTCGTTGAAGAACTTCACCGTTGCGCCCGCGTCGAGAGCATCAATCCCATCGACCGCATAAGGCGACGGGTTATTGCCGGTGGTGGGAGCGCGGAGCACCAGAGTGCCGCTCCTGACAAAGGTGCCGCCGGTGTAGGTGTTCGCCGCTTCGAGGGTCAGCACGGACGTTCCCCGGATCGTCAGGCCATCGGTGCCATGCAGTGGGGCTCCCATTGAAACCCTGGCGTCGGCGGTGATGGTGGGGGTGGAACCCGCCAGGGTCAGGGCGTTCAGCGGATCGGCGGAAGTGAAGCTATAGGCGGCCTGGTTGATTTCCAGGTTATGGGCCGTAACCGGGGAGGTGATATTGACCGCCCCCGCGCCGGCCAAGCCAAAGAACGCGTCCCCACCAGCCCACACGGCCGGCGAACTCCAGTTGGCACTGGTATCGTTCCAGGCAAAATCCCCCGCCGCATTGGTCCATCGGCCCTGATCCGGCACCGTAACCGTGCCCTCTCCCGTAATGAAGGCGGGATGGGTGCTGGCCCCATACTGGCCACTGGGTTGCTTGGCCCCATTGATGAAGAGTCCCTTCACCGTCCTGCTGCCCGTATATAGCAGGCTCAATTGCCCGGGGGCGTTGATTTTAATTTCGCTGTTCGGACTGGGGGCCCCCGTGGCGGTGTATTCAAGGATGCCATCCTGGATCAGGGTGGGCCCGCTGTAGTCGTTCAAGGCGGTGGGCAGGCCGATTTTGCCCGTGCCGGTTTTGGTGAGAGCCACGATCCCGCCCGTGCCGGTGGTGTTGTCCGTGATCTTTCCGTTCTGTCCTGCGCCTCCGGTCGGCCAGACGGTGTTGGAGAGGTTGGCGGCGCCCACGGTCAGGGTGGAAACGGTGCCCGCCGCATTGTTGGCAAAAACCCCGCCATTGCCACTCAATCCGCCCGTGATCTGGCTGGTGCCATTGAAGTCGACCCGTAGATTGCCAATGCCGCCATTGCAGATCACCGTTCCATTGGGACTGCTGGTCAGGGCCACTCCGGTATTGTTGGGAACTCCCCATCGTCCATTGCCGGTGAAGGTCAGTTTTCCGCCGCCGATCCGGGTGAAGCCGGTGAAGGTGTTCACTCCAGCCATGACAAAGGTGGCGGAATCATCGGCAAAACCCTGCAAATCGACATCCAGCCGGTAGCCCTGTTTGCCGGCAACCACACTTTCAATAACCGGGGCCCCGTCAGCCATAATCCCGGAAAAGGTATGGGTGGCACCCGAGTCGGAGCCCATCCGCAGCGCGGCACGCGAATACGGGGAGCTGTTGATGATCCGGCCCGTCCCATCGGGGGCAGGAAAGTTGTTCTGGTTGTCATCTCCCGCGATATCAAATGTGCCCCCGGTCATGATCAGGCGCTTGCGGTTGCCCATCTGACCATTGGGAACCCGGACATTGGCCGGAGTGCCCGGGGTGGTGGTGGTGTCCACGTCGTTGAAGAGCTTCACGGTCGCTCCGGCATCCAGGGCATCAATGTTATCCAACGCGTAGCTGCTGGTTCCATTGACTCCGGTGGGGGCTTTCATGACCACGATTCCACCGCGGATAAAAGTGCTCCCGGAATAGGTATTGGCCCCCGCCAACGTCAGGACGCTGGTGCCATTCACGGTGAGTCCATCCACCCCGGCGAGGGGTGCGGTGACCGTGGTATCGCCGTTGACGGAAATCACGGGAGGCGCGCCCTGAGCCCCGGTCAGCGTCAGACTGTTGCCGCTGGTGGCGTCGATATTGTAGTCTGCGACGCTGAATTCCAGACCCGAGGCTGTCACGGTGGCGGAATCAACAGTGACAAGGCCCGCACCGGCGCTTTCGAAGAGGGCCGGACCTCCGGTCCACAACCCAAGGGACCAGTTGATACTGCTGCCGTTCCACAATTGATCTGCTGAGGTGTTCTTCCAAACATTGGGAGTGGTGGGAGCGCCATTCGGCTGACTGGCGGCATGGGCCACGGCTTTGAGGAACATCTGCTGGCCATCAACGGACAAATCCAGCGCCCCGGCCTGGGGATTCGGCGCGGCGGTGACACTTCCGGAGGCATCGCGGGTGCCGCAGCCGAAAAACAGCCGGTAACCGGCCAGACGCTCGCCCGTCACCTGGGTGGTCCGGACGGTGGTGAAGGCCGGCCATTCGGCGATGGCATAACCGTTGGCCACATGGGCAGGATCGACTGCGGGGGCTTGTCCGGCCGGGATATTGACGCCAGGATCCAGCGGATTGAAGTTGATGCCCGCGAGCAGCACCCCGCCAGGTTCCATGGCGTTGGCAATCCCCTGATCCGTCCCGCTGATGGCCAGTTCAAAAAACTGGACCGAGGTGCCGCGGTTGTTGGCGGGAGCCGGCACTATCACATTGCAGAAGTTGGTCATCACCTTGGCCGTTCCCACCGTGGTGGTGCTGATCCCGGCAAAGACCGGATGCCCCGGCACCACGAAAGTGAGCTTGCCGGTGGCGGTGGTGCTGGTGTTGGCAGCGCAGTCGTATTCCTTGTTATCCAGCAACCAGCCCATGCGATCCCGGCGGATCAGGGTGGATTTGGTGACCAGCATCGGTTTGGTGATCAGGGTATTCCATTTGGCCCCCCGGGAGTTGAGATTGAAGGGACCGCTGTTGGTCGCCGAACCCACCACCACCAGGTCATAGGAATTGAGGGCGGTGATATCATCGGCGGAGATGGAGCCGGACTGGGGATTGAACCGCTCCACGGTGTGCCCTCCGGAAATCAGCAGATCAATGAATCCCTGATCCGTAAAGGGGGTGCCGGTGGTGGAGACAGGACTGGAGTAAAAGGCTCCCCGGGACACTCCGTCCGATCCATTCCCGGCCGTCCCTTCGGCACCGTTGTCGCTGACCCAGACCACCCGGGCGGCCTCAACCGCGGGACTGAGGGCGAGCAGGGCGACGAGGGAAGGAAGGGCTAACTGGCATTTCATAGGGGACTGATCTAATTTTGAACAAGTGTCCGGACTTTGAGTATTCCGGCACCAAACCTCCCTTGTAAGATCCCCCCCCCGGCCCGACCAGCCAATTCCGGATGTATGCACAAAATACACCCTCTTCAGGCCGCCACTGCGGCCGGAGCCTCTCAACAGCACCGGCGCGGCACCAGCGTCTCTCCTGGGATGAATTTTGGAAATATATTCCGCTGGGTGCCCCGCCCCGCCACCACTGGCGGCCACCGGAAGGAGCAGGCGGGCCGCGCTGTGCCCAAAGCGTTGCCAATCGGAGCGGTAACTGCTGAAGGCGGGTTGGCAGCGGTCCAGGAAGGGTTCGTAATCCCTCACGATCAGGGAAACGTCGCCGGGCACCTGGAGTCCCATTTCCTTGAATATCCCCAACACGGGAAACGCCTGAGCCCCTTCAGTGACAAGAAAGCAGGTGGGTGGATCCGCCTCCTGCAGGGCCGCCGCCATCTTCCGCCGCAGACCGGGAAGCGTCAGATCATCACTGATCACGGTGACACGTCCCGGTTGGCCTTGGCGACGTCAGCCCGGGAAACGGCGGGCGAGGGTCTCCCCCGGGATGCAGGTCGGCATCAGGACCTTTTGTGCGTATGGGCCCGCCTTGTGGGCGGTCACGTCGTTTAATAGTTTTGCGGTCAGCCGGCCAAACCGGGTCCAATCAAACGTATAGCGGCTCAGGGCCGCCAGGAAGCGGTCGAGGATCGGATCATGGTCCCGCACCAAAACGGAAATATCCCGTGGTATGTTCAATCCAAGCTCGTGGAGAATGCCCAGCAGCGGTAATGCCTGGGCCGCCCCCATCGCCATGAACACGGTGGGTGGATCCTTCATGGACAGCACCCGCCTCACTTCCGAGCGGAGGCCCCCGATGGTCAGATCATCAGCGATCGGGGAAACCCTCAGGCCCGCCGCATCAGCACGGTCCCTGGCTTCCAAGCCGGCTACCGTCTGCAGGGAACTGGCGGAGGAGGGGTCATAGACGATCCAGGCCAAATGGCGGTGTCCCAGCTTCAGCGCTTGTTGGCCGGCGTGCCGGCCGAGGGCCATGTTGTCGACGTGGACATTCGGCAACAGCACACCCGCATGACAGGGGCCGACCACCACGCAGGGCACCCGATGGGACTGGAACCAGGCCTGGATGACCGGATTGGCGCGGAAGAGCAGCCATCCGGCAGTCGTCTGGTCTGCGGTCAGCTGCTCCAGGTGTTTGTCAGGATGGCGCAGCCACAAGGCCGGGTGGTGTTCCCAGACCAGATGCAGGGCGGGGTTGGTGGGCATCTGCCTGATTTCATCAAAGATCACCTTGGTGCTCCAGACGAGGTCCAGTTTCGGCACGGGACTCAGACACCTGACAAACCCAGGCCCGGCGCGGCCGGCGGAGACCGGGAGGGAATTCCCGGCCCCTGCCGAAATCGCATGGTGACAGCCCCGGCCTCCGGCGGAAATCCAGCCCCGGGCCGCCAGCAGATCCAAGGCTTTGCGCAGCGTCACCCGGCTGATGCCAAGATATTGGCGCATGGTCTCCTCGCCGGGCAGCACGTCCGTCCACGCTTTGGCTGCAATCTTCCGCTGAATCGCCTCCACCGCCTGGTCCACCAATGAAGCCTTGCCCAGCTCCGCCTCCACGGGGCGGTGCCGCCGCAGGAAGGAAAGGTTTTCCGGAAGAACGTGAGGGCATGAACAGACAGAGTGTACAACAACCGGTCTTGAAACTGCGCCGTCACGGTTGTTCTATCAGGCCTGCCGTTGAATGACGGGTTCAGCCCGGGTCACCAATCCTGGCTGCCAGTGATGCCATGAATCAGATTGCCCTCCGTTGCCGCAGGACCGGCGGGAAAAACGGAACTCCATGACTCCCCTCCATCATATTCCGGTCGCGCCAGGGATCATTACCGGCTTGGATGGTGGGGCTATCCCCAGGAACATGAACCGCTATTTCCGGACCCTCCTGATGACTTCCGCCATGCTTCCCTTTTCCGTCCGTGCCGCCCCTCCGGTGACGGAAAAGAGACCGGTCACCGATGAATATCATGGAGTCAGGGTGGTGGACGACTACCGGTGGCTGGAGGACACGGGCTCGTCCGCCGTCAAGGCATGGAGCCACGCGCAGACCGGGTATGCGAGGGCCTGGCTGGATGCGCTGCCGGACCGGGCCGGCATTGAGGCCCAGCTCACCGCCTTGTATGGCAAGGAGACCCCGTCCTACGGCAGTCTGGTTTCCCGGCCGGGCCGGTTGTTTGCCTTGAAATTCCAGCCGCCGAAGCAGCAGCGCTTGTTGGTGAGTCTGGCCTCGGCGGATGATTTGACTTCGGAAAAAGTGGTGCTGGATCCCAACGAGATCGAGCCCAAGGGACAGGTGGCGATGGATTGGTTTGTGCCCTCGCCCGATGGGAAACTGTTGGCGGTTTCGCTCTCGGAGCACGGCAGCGAGGAGGGCACCCTGCACTTTTACCGGACGGAAACCGGGGAGCGCCTGCCTGACAGAATCGAACGCGTGCAGTATCCCACCGGCGGCGGAAGCGTGGCGTGGACGACGGATGGAAAAGCGGTTTTCTACACGCGCTATCCGCGGATGGGAGAAAAGCCTCCGGCGGATCTGAACTTCCACCAGCAGGTTTACTATCATGTGATCGGCCAACCGGAAAACACGGACCGGCATGTGACAGGGCGCGATTTCCCCCGGATCGCGGCGATTGATCTGGAGACCTCGGCGGACGGACGTTGGCTGATGGTGGGAGTGGCCAATGGTGATGGCGGGGAATTTGCGCACTGGCTGCTGGACCTTGGCCAGTCCGATTTTACGAAATGGCAGCAGGTGACCCGGTTTGAGGACAGCATCAAAGAGATGGCCTTTTCGGGAGATGGCAGCGCGCTCTATCTGCGGTCGGTGAAGGAGGCGCCCCGCGGGAAAATCCTGCGGCTTTCCCTGAGTGGGAATCTGACGCTGGCCGAGGCGGCGACCATCGTGCCCGAGGGCGGAATGGTGATCGAAAGCCTGACTCCCACGACAAATTATCTGTTTGTCAGAGAACTGGCAGGCGGCCCGTCCCGCATCCGGCAATTCGATCCCGGTGGAAAAAACGGGCGTCTGCTTCCCTTGCCGGAAACCGCCGGGGTGGGGGGAATCCTCGCATTGGAGGACAAGCCGGACACCGGGACGATTCTTTTCCGTCAAACCAGTTATACGGCACCGGCGGCCTGGTATTGTTATGAGCCGGCGGCGGGCGGCGCCGAAACCGGCGTTATGAAACGAACGGCTCTTTTCAATGAGGCCCCGGCGGATTTCAGCGATATCGAAGCGGTGCGGGAATTTGCCACGGCCAGGGATGGCGTCAAAATCCCGGTGAATATCATCCGCCGCAAAGGGACCCCGCTGGACGGCTCCAATCCTGTGCTCCTGACCGGATACGGCGGATATGGGATCAGCCTGCGGCCGGGTTTCAGTTCGGAAGACCGGCTGTGGTTCGACCGGGGCGGCGTGATGGTGGTCGCCAACCTGCGCGGTGGCGGCGAATACGGTCAGACCTGGCATTTGTCAGGCAACCTCACCAAAAAGCAGACGGTCTTCGATGATTTCACGGCCTGTGCCCGGCATCTGATCGGACGTGGTTACACCCGTCCTGACAAACTCGCCGTGGAAGGCGGGAGCAATGGCGGGCTGCTGATGGGAGCGTTCCTGACACAGCATCCGGATCTCAGCCGGGCCGTGGTGGCGCATGTCGGCATCTACGACATGCTGCGGGTGGAACTGGACCCCAACGGGGCGTTCAACGTCACTGAATTCGGCACCGTGAAGGATCCCGCCCAGTTCAAAGCGCTGCACGCCTACTCGCCCTACCATCATGTCAGGAATGGGGCGAAATACCCGGCGGTTTTTTTCCTTGCCGGCGAAACCGATGGCCGGGTGAATCCCGCCAACTCGCGCAAGATGACCGCCCGGCTGCAGGCGGCCACGGCTTCGGGGCACCCGGTGCTGGCGCGGTTCAGCCCCGCTTCCGGCCATGGCATGGGCACCGCCCTCACCGAAAAGATCGCCCAGCAGGCGGACGTCTTCGCCTGGCTTTTCGACCAGCTCGGCATGAAACCGGTCCCCGCACCGTGAAACTCCGGATGCCCATCGGCATTCAATTGGAGTGACTTTCCACCGCGTTGCTGGGAACGAGTCGTCCGAAATGCCGGGAAACCCGGGCTTTTACTACCCAAGGAACGGCCTTTTGCCGGGAGAAGGTCCCCCGATGGACTTCAGCCACCTGCTCCCACCCCGCAGAAGATCTGCCTCAGGCTGCGGCCGATGGATTTGAATTCCGCATCCCCCAACCCGGGGCAACCCGGCCCGTATGGAGGCAAACCACCCCAGAGGTTGCCTGCCACCCCATATGGGGCTTGCCTCGGCCCCACTTTCCGCCTAGTCAAAAAGCCCCCATGCCTGATCCTTCCGCTGCCCCCGCTTCAGCCCCCGCTCCCTCCAAGTCACGGGTGTTTGGGCGGCGGCTGACCAGCACCCTTGCCTTGTGGGCGCTGGTCACGGCAGCAATCGTGGTAGGAACCGGCGCTCTCTTTTTTGTCCTGCTGGGCCTGCTGGGCATGGCCGGGATGAGGGAATTTGTGATGATGGACAAGTCGCTGCCGAGGCCATGGCGGTTTGGCCTGATGGCCGTCACCGCCGCATGGTTTGCTGTAACCTTTGCCATTTGCCAGCGCACCGGTCAGCCGTGGTCCCCGCTGGTGGATCTCGCTTTTATCGCCGGCGTCACCATGGCGTCTTTTTTGCCCGTCCTCTTCCGGCCCCTCGAAGGCCGGGCCACGCTTTGGGCGATTGTTTTTTCCATCGCGGGTTTCCTTTACGTGCCATGGCTGAGCAGTTTTATGACCCGGGTGCTTTTCCTGCCAGGAGTGGATCCTGATGGCTGGCTGCGCGGCCTGCCCTATCTGGTCTTTCTGATTGCCGCCACCAAGTTCACGGACTGCGGGGCCTACGTGGTGGGATCCATGATCGGCAAACACAAGATGATCCCCCACATCAGTCCCGGCAAAACATGGGAGGGCATGATCGGGGCTGCGCTGGGAGCCCTCGGGGCCGGGCTGGCGGTTTATTTTGCATGGCAGCACCGCATGCCGCTGCTCACCCCGGCAAGCGCTTCCGTGCTGTGCCTCGTGCTGGCCGCCGTCTGTGTGGTGGGGGATCTCGCAGAAAGCGTCATCAAACGCTGCCTGGAAGTGAAGGACTCCGGCAATTTCCTGCCGGGCATCGGGGGCTCGCTCGACCTCATCGACAGCCTGCTCTTCACCGCGCCCGTGTTTTATTTCTATCTCTGGTATGTCAGCAACCCGGTCTCCTGAAAAGCGCAAACGCGTCATCATCCTCGGGTCCACCGGCAGCATCGGCACCAGCGCCCTCAAGGTGGCCCGCGATATCCCGGACCGGATGGAGGTCGTCGGCCTGGCAGCCGCCCGCAGCACCGGGGCGCTCGCCGCACAGGCCGTGGAGTTCGGCGTCAGGCACGTTGCCCTCACCGATACCTCCTGCGTTCCTGCCCTGACCAGTGCCCTGCCGGATCATGTCAGGGTATTTCATGGTGAGACCGGGCTGGTGGAACTGATTCAGGCGGTGAAGGCGGATATGGTGCTCATCGCCATCGTCGGCACCGCCGGTCTGCGGCCGGCCCTGGCCGCAATTGAAGCCGGCTGCGATCTCGCCATTGCCAGCAAGGAAATTCTGGTGATGGCCGGCGAAATTGTCATGGATGCGGCCCGGCGGCAAGGTGTGGCGGTGCTGCCGGTGGACAGTGAACATAATGCCATTTTCCAATGTCTTGAAGGGCGCAATCCTGACGAAATCACGCGCCTGATCCTGACCGCGAGCGGCGGTCCATTCCGGACTTGGCCGAATGAACAAATCGCCGCTGCCTCCCTCGCCCAGGCCCTCAAGCATCCCACCTGGGAAATGGGCCGGAAGATCACGATCGACAGTGCCACCCTTTTCAACAAAGGCCTTGAAATGATCGAAGCCCGCTGGCTGTTCAACGTGCCCATGGAACGGGTGGATGTCGTCGTGCATCCCCAAAGCATCATTCACAGCATGGTGGAGTTCATTGATGGCAGCGTGTTGGCGCAGTTGAGTCACAGCGATATGTGTTTCCCGATCCAGTATGCCGTGACGTGGCCGAAACGGGTCAAAAACAGCCTGCGTCCGCTGGATTTTGCTGCTCTGCGGCAGCTCGATTTTGAAGCTCCCCGCCGGGCCGATTTCCCCGCCATCGACCTCGCAGTCAGGGCCGGAACCACCGGAGGCACCCTGCCTGCCGTCTACAACGCCGCCAACGAAATTGCCGTCGCGGCCTTCATGGAAGGCCACCTGGCATTTCCCGGCATCTGGCAGACGGTCGCTCGCACCATGGACGCCCATCAGGTGGAGGCGCACACCGGGTTGGAGACCATCCTTGCCGCCGATGCCTGGGCCCGCAAAGCGGCAGCCAAATTGCTGGGAGGCCTCCGAGCCTAAATCAGACGCTGACGGGCCACCGATGCCACGGATCCAACGGAGCACCACGGCTTTGGTCAAGGGCCACAAAGGACAACTTCCCCTAACTTTACTAACAGTTATTTGGGGATCCAACCCCATCAGGATATTACACACTCAACTTCCATGGCCCGCGCAGAGGACGCGCGAGCAGGGCGTTGGCTTCGGCATCGTTGCCAAAGGATTCGGCGACGCCGTCATACTTCACCGGCCGTCCCAGGGCCGCCGAGATGGCTCCCAGATGACACAGGGTGGCAGACCGCTGGGCCACCGCCGCAGGTGCGGCGGTCTGCCCGCGGGTCAGCACAGCATCAATAAAGTTGCGGTGATGGTTTTTGGACTCGAACAGGCGCACGTCTCCGTCCTTGGGACGCACCTGACGCAAGCTGACCGGATCTGTTTCCAACCGGTTATTCTCCGTAAAGACCGTGCCCTTGGTTCCGACAAACCGGATGCCCCATGCCTTGGGATCCTTGTCGCTCACCATGACGATGCGGGTGCCATTGGCATACTGGTATTCAATGCGGAAACTTTCGGGGGCCCGGTAGAGTCCCTTGTCGCGCCGGACTACCCCCGTAGCCGACACCTCGGTGGGAGACGTTTCGTCCATGCCCGCACCCCACTGGGCGACATCCAGAAAGTGCGCTCCCCAGTCGGTAACGTATCCGGGCGCGTAGTCGGGGATCCAACGGAAATTGTAATGCAGGCGGGCGGGAGTGTAAGGGGCGTCAGGGGCGGGTCCCAGCCACAGGTCATAGTCCAACTGCGGCGGCACGGGCGCGGGGGGTTCAGTGCCATCAAAGCCGCCCGCAATGCGGAATTGCCCCGGCACCGCGACCTCGATGACTTTCAAATCCCCGAGGTGTCCATTGCGCACCCATTCGCAGGCCAGGCGGGTATTTTGGCCGGACCGCCGCCACGTTCCGCACTGCAAAACCCGGCCATGAGCCTCCACCGCCCGGCATAAGGCCCGGCCATCGGCAATCCCTGAGGCCAAAGGTTTTTCGGTATAAAGATCCTTGCCCGCCGCTGCGGCGGCTGTGGCGATGACGGCGTGCCAATGGTCCGGCGTGGCATTCATTACCGCATCCACATCGGGCCGCGCCAGGACTTCGCGGAAGTCACCATACGCATCGCCTTCTTTCAGGCTCGCCAGTTGGCGCGCCGCTTCCCGATGTTGGGCATCCACATCGCAAACGGCCACAACCTGGACGCGTTCATCGTTGAGAAAGGATTTCAGATTGCCCGTGCCCATGCCTCCCATGCCGATGCAGGCCAGCCTGACTTTGGCGTTGGGAGCCACGGTCCGGCTCTGGCCCAACACCCGGCCTGGCAGGATGAGGGGTGCGGCAAGGGCCGCAGCAGATTTAGTGAGGAAATGGCGGCGGGTGCGGAGCTTTGACATGGGATGCGGCGGGGATTGCCCCTTGAGCAAACGCCCCGGATGTCCTGGTCTTTTCCTGCTATTTCACACCGGTATCCGCCATTTTCCGGCTTGGTGTCAGGCTGGCACCGGCTCCAGCAGAGGAACGCCGTAGGGAAGGTCTTCCGGCAGATCGACAAATTCACTGATCCACGCCCAGAGATCTGTATAATCCCTACCCAAATCACCGGAAAGACAATCCGTCACCGCCCCGGCCGCTTCAGGGAACCGCATGATGAGGTCCTTGAAGGAAAAGGCGGGATCATAGAAGGCGTAGACCAGCTTGCGCATGTTCTCCACGCTGAAGCGGATCGCCGCGGCATACTCTGCAAAGCGGCGCGGGGACACATCGCCGGCTTCGAGAGCTTCATGCACGGCTTCGCCCGCCAACACGCCACTTTTCAAAGCCAGCATCACGCCGCTGCTGAAAACGGGATCGAGGAAAGCGAAGGCATCTCCTACCAAAAGCAAACCAGGCGCGGCACCATAGCGGCTGTGGCGGGAATATTCACTGGTGATCCAGTATTCTCCGACCTGCCTGCCTGCGGCGAGATGCTCCCGCATCCATGGGTTGTTTTCGATTTCGCGGTCCATCATGGCTTTGGGATCGCGCACCCCATCGCGGCTAAGGTATTTGCCTTCGGCGACCACCCCCACGCTGATGCGGTCATTGTGCTGCGGGATATGCCAGAACCACCCCTTCTCCGGAATCGCGGCCACCGTGGTCGTGCCTTCATCAATGCCTTCCTGACGGATGGCTCCCTCGTAATAAGTCCAGACCGCGACCTTGTTCAATTTGGGGTCCGGCAGACGCCAGCCCATGCGGTTGGAGGTAAAGGCTTCCTTGCCGGTGGCATCAATCGTCAGGAGGGCGGTGAGTTCCTCCTCCTGCCCGGCGGCGGTCCGGATCCGGACGCCTGTCACCGCTTCAGAGGCGTCCCGGAGAAGCGAGGTGACGGTGCATTCCTCCCTGACCTCCGCGCCCCTTTCGGCCGCATGACCCAGCAGCATTTCATCAAATTCCGAACGCAGCACCTGCCAGGTCTGGGCCACGGTGTTGATGTCATAGCGGGTGTGGAAATAAAACGGCTGGGAGCGTTTCCCGTCCGGCTGCACAAACATCACGCTGTATTTTTTGACAAAGTGCGAGGCCTTCATCCGGTCCACCAGGCCCAGCCGCTCCAGCGGACCGAAGGTAAAGGGAATCAGGGATTCGCCAATGTGATAGCGGGGAAATTTCTCCCGTTCCAGGATAAGGACGCGGTGACCGTATTCGGCAAGGATGGCACCGGTGCTGGCCCCGGCCGGGCCGCCACCAATGATGATAACATCGTAATCCGGGGTAGAGGGCATGACCATGTGAGTTTGGGGGATGGGGGCTTGGTGGAGTGAAAAAAGTTACGCCGGAACCTCCCGAAAAGTTTCGCGCGGCCGCTTTCCAATCAGGACTTCGAAGAGGGGAGAAGCCATGAGGGTGGTGATCACCGCCATGATCACGAGGGTGGCGAACAAACCTTCGGAAATAATTCCTTTCTGCAGACCGATATTGATGATGATCAATTCCATGAGGCCGCGGGCGTTCATCAACGTCCCAATTCCCAGGGCCTCGCGGTTGGGGATGCCGGTGGCCCGGGCCGCCAGATAACACGCCACCCCTTTGCCAAGAATCGCCGCCACCAGCACGGCCCCGCACACCAACCAAAGAGTCGGGGTATTGATCAGGCCAATCTTGGTATTCAGGCCGGAATAGGTAAAGAAAAGCGGCAACAACAGCGCCACCGCCAGTGGCTGGATCCGGGCGATCAGATCACGCGACATCACCGCCCGCGGCATGACTGCGCCCATCACAAACGCGCCGAAGACCGCATGCAGGTGGATAAAATCCGTCCACCACGCCCCCAACGCCATCAGAGCCAAACCGGTGACAAACCCCGTTTCTGTTAGTCCGTCTTCTTCGATCAGCCACTTTTCGGCCCGGGCCAGCAACGGTTTGATGATCACAAAGGCAATAAGGACAAAGGCCACCGCTCCCCCGATGTTAGTCCAGGCATGGCTGATGTCCCCCTCCAGTTTGGCCAGCACGATCGCCAGGAGAATCCATGCCATGGCGTCATCAATCGCTCCGGCACCGATAGCCACCGTGCCCATGGTGGTCCCGGCGAGCCCTTTAAAATGAATGATCCGTGCCAGCATGGGAAAGGCCGTGATGCACATGCATGCCCCGAGAAAGATCATGGCGGAACTCCGGGGAACCCCTTCAGGAAACAGGCCGAGCCCCGGGTAGTCATAAGCCCACCATGCCAGCAGGGCCCCCAGCAAAAATGGTGCCGCCATCCCGGCAAAGGAAACCGCAATGGAACTCTTCAGGCGCCGGGCGATGATGTCCATGCGGAATTCCATCCCCACGATGAACATATATAAGGCCAATCCCAGTTGGGAGGCGGGAAAAAGATAACTCTGGGTGTCCCGCGTAGTCTGGGTTTTGTCCCACGGGAAAAGCCACGCTTGGGCCTCCGGGGCGAGGAGACCAAACAAGGAGGGCCCCAGCAGCACGCCCGCAATCATTTCGGCCACCACCTGCGGCTGGCCAAACTTCGCCGCCACCAAGCCGACGATCCGACAAAAGACAAGAATTACTGCCAGTTGCAGAAAGAAGTGGATCGCGAGTTCGAGATTATTCACTTCTTCACATTCGCGGAAGCGCGTGGTAACGGAAATACTCTTTCGCTATCGGCGTGATGCTGATACGGTATCACCTTGAAATTCCCTGCCTGCCCATGGACCTGCGCCACCTCCGCTATTTTCAGGCCGTTGCCGAGGAGTTGAGTTATGCCCGGGCGGCCCGGCGGCTGCGCATTGCCCAGCCTGCCCTGAGCCGGGCCATCAATGAACTGGAGCACGATCTGGGGGCCGTGGTGCTCGAACGCAGCCGTCATCACGTCGCCCTCACGCCGGCCGGAGCCGTGCTGCTGCAGGAAACCTCCCTGCTGATGGACAGTTGGGAGGAAGCGATGCGCCGGGTGCGCCGCACCGCCACCGGTGAGGAAGGAGAATTGCGGCTTGGTTATATCGGCCCTCCTACCCAGCCTTTTCTCGGCCGCCTCCTCCATGAATACCGGGCCCGCTATCCCATGGTCAGTCTGCACCTGGAGGAACGCACTCCGGAACGGGTTTGGGAAATGGTGGCCCGGGGCCGGCTCAGCGTCGGCCTGACCCGGCCCGTCCCCAGCCACACCGCCCTGGGCCTGCGCACCCTGACCCTGCGGGAGGAACGCTTGGGGGTCGTGCTGCGGCCGGATCACCCCTTGGCCGGCAAACGCAGCCTGACCTGGAAATCACTGGCCGGCACCCCGCTGGTGGTGCTCGCCCGCCGCGAAGGGGCCAGCCTGCACGATGCCATTCTCGCGGCCTGCCGTCAGGCCGGCTTCATGCCCCGGCTTGCCTATACCCCCAGCCTGATCGGCACCGTGATCAGTTATACCGAAGCCGGGGCCGGCCCGGGCATCGTAACCGATTCGGTCTTGCCTCCGGGGTCCCCGCTGCGTTTTGTGCCGCTTTCTCCCGCCGCCACCGTGCCGCTGGTGCTGGTTTGGCAGGAAGACCATGATCCCCCTCCCGTGCAGCGGTTCCGCGAACTCCTTGCCGCATGGAAAACCTCCCAAAGGCTCTGGAAGCTGCCGCCGGAAACATCACCGGACCCGGCTTGAACCCCACACTGCATGGGAGGCCACCCTGACAACTTTCATGAATCCAATTGCCCTCTCTGTCTCGGCAGCCCATGAGGCTGCCGCCTCCATCCCCCGGCCTCCGGAGCGGCTGGCTTCACTGGATGCCTTCCGCGGTTTGGCCATGCTGCTGTTGGCCTCCGGCTTGATGCAGTTGCCGGAAGTGGCGTCCCATTTCCCGCAGAGCCGCTTTTGGCAGGCGGTCGGATTTCATTGGGAGCATGTGCCCTGGCGGGGATGTTCCCTGCACGACCTGATCCAGCCGGCCTTCAGTTTCATGGTGGGGGTGGCCCTGCCCTTTTCCATGGCAGGACGGCTGGCCAAACAGCAGTCAGCAGCCATGCAATGGGGACATGTGTTATGGCGGTCGCTGCTCCTGGTGCTGCTAGGGGTGGCGTTGCGGTCCATCGGACGGCCCCTGACCTACTGGACCTTTGAGGATACCCTGTCCCAGATCGGCCTTGGTTATCCATTCCTGTTTGCCGTGGCCCTGTGGGGCCCGCGGGCCCCCTGGGTCGCAGCCGGTCTGCTGCTGGCGGCCTGGTGGACCGCCTTCGCAGTGTATCCCCTGCCCGGGCCGGACTTTGACTGGCGGGCCGTCAAGGGGGTGGCGTGGTTTGATGGCTTTCAGGCGCACTGGAATCAAAACAGCAATGCGGCCTGGGCCTTTGACCGCTGGTTTCTCAATCTCTTTCCCCGCGAGTCCCCTTTCATTGGCAACAGCGGCGGGTATTCCACCCTCTCATTCATCCCCACCCTGGCCACCATGCTATTGGGCCTGATCGCCGGCCGCTGGCTGATGGACGCACCGCCCGCCGGTGCGGAAGACTGGCATGAACCCCGGCCCCTGCGCACGGTCGGCCTGCTGGTGCTGGCCGGATTGGCCACCCTGCTGCTGGGCTGGACCCTCGACCGCCTTGGCTGGTCTCCTTCCGTCAAACGGATCTGGACACCCTCGTGGACCCTGTTCAGCGGCGGCTGGTGTTTTCTGGCCATGGCCGGGTTTTATCTGATCGCCGATATCTGGGGAGCCAAACGGATCCTCTTCCCCCTCACAGTCGTCGGCATGAACTCCATCGCCATGTATGTGCTGGTGGAAAGCCTTTCGGGATTTGTCAGGGAAACCCTCCACACCCATCTTGGGAAAGGGCCGTTTCTGGCGTGGGGGGAAGCCTTCGCTCCCCTGTTGGAGGGAGCCGCAGTCATTCTGGTGTTCTGGCTGACCATGGTCTGGATGCACCGGCGCAAGGTGTTTCTGCGGCTCTGAAGCCGCCGGCCGGCGGCCGGAGAAAAATTGCCTTGTCCCCCCGTGGCATAGGCTATGCTTGAGCCAACCTTTTGCCCCGCCCCCGCCATGCCTACCCTCACCACCCACGTCGACGGCCTGACTCTGCCGAATCCATTTGTGATCGGCTCCGGCCCGCCGGGCACCAATCTCAACGTCATCTACAAGGCCTTCCGGGAAGGCTGGGGAGCCGTCATTGCCAAGACGGTGAGTCTCGACGCCAGCAAAGTCAAAAACGTCACTCCCCGCTACGCCAAGCTCTATTCGGCCGACCGCAAGGAAGTGATAGGCTGGGAGAACATCGAACTGATCAGCGACCGGGCGTTTTCCACCTGGCTGGATGAGTTTAAAAAATGCAAGGACGCCTTTCCCGACGGCTGCCTGATCGCCTCCATCATGGAGGAATATCACAAGGACGCCTGGGTGGAAATCGTGGAACGTTGTCAGGACGCCGGGGTCGATGCTTTTGAGCTGAACTTTTCCTGTCCGCATGGCCTGCCGGAACGCCGCATGGGCGCGGCCATGGGACAGGATCCGGATCTCCTTGAAGAAGTCTGCGGCTGGGTAATGGGCGCGGCCCGAAAACCGGTGTGGGCCAAGATGACTCCGAACATCACCCACATTGAGGAACCCAGCCGGGCCGCCCTGCGAGCCGGTTGTCAGGGCGTCAGCGCCATCAACACCATCCGCAGCGTGATGGGGGTCAACCTTGAAACCCTGCGCCCTGAACCCAGCGTGGAAGGTTATACCACCCCAGGCGGGTATTCCTCCAAAGCGGTGAAGCCCATCGCCCTGCGCATGGTGATGGAAATCGCCCAGATGATCCGCCGGGAATTCCCCGGCCGCAGCCTGTCAGGTCTGGGAGGCATCGAATCCGGCGAAGACGCCGCCCAGTTCATCCTGCTGGGCTCCGACACCGTGCAGGTCTGCACCGGGGTCATGAAATTTGGCTATGAGTGTGTCAAACCTATGTGCGAACAGCTCCTCGCCTTCATGGACCAGCACCAGTTTGCCACCCTCGCCGACTTCAAAGGCCACAGCCTCGACTATTTCACCACCCATGCCGATCTGGTCGAACGCCAGACCAGCCGGAAAGCCGCCGCCAAAGCCGCAGGTGAACCCAAACAGATGATTGGATCGGATGTGGAATGGAGCGGCGATGATTTTGTGAAGCAGTCCGACGCCCTGGCGCGCGGCTAGGGGGGCCGGCGGATTTGCCTGCGGGTGGCGCCATGGCCCCTCCGGTGGCACAAAGCGTGCTTTGCAAAAGGCGGTCTGCCGTCCTACATTCCGCCCATGCCACTGCTCATCAAAAACGGCCATCTGGTCAGCGCGGATTCGGATTGTTTTGCGGACCTCTACTGTGAGGATCAGACCATCACCCGCATCGGCCGGGATCTTGAAGTCCCCCCGGGAACGGAAGTCATTGATGCCACCGGCAAACTGGTTTTCCCCGGGTTCATCGATCCCCACACCCACATCTACCTGCCCTTCATGGGCACCTTTTCCAAGGACGATTACACCACCGGCACCAAGGCCGCGCTGATGGGCGGGACCACTACCCTGTTTGAAATGATCTGCCCATCCCGCCGAATGAGCGCCGCGGACGGTTATGAAACCTGGCGGGCCCAGGCCGAAGGCAAGGCCGCCTGCGACTATGCCTATCACATGGGCGTGACCCGGTTTGACGCGGAAACTGCAGACCATCTGCGCGAAATCGTCAGGAAAGGCACCGCCAGTTTCAAGGTCTTCCTGGCCTACAAGGGAGCGTTCGGCGTGGATGATACCGAACTTTACCACACCCTTAAACTGGCCCGGGAACTGGGGGTGATGGTATGCGCCCATTGCGAGAACGAGACTTTGGTGGCGGAACGATGCACCGAACTGCTGGCGGCCGGCATCACCGGGCCAGAGGGACACTACCAAAGCCGCCCGCCCCGCGTGGAGGCGGAAGGAGTGCATCATCTCTGCACCTTTGCGGAACTCACCGGCGCTTCCGTCTACTGCGTCCACACCAGTTGCGCCGAGGCCCTGCAGGAAGCCATCGCCGCCCGCCAGCGCGGCGTCAGGGTTTCCGTGGAAACCCTCATCCAGTATCTTCTGATTGACAAAAGTTACGCCGAACGCCCCGGGGGCGAAGGCATGAAATATGTGATGTCCCCTCCGTTGCGGGACGCCGCCAACCATGACGTGCTGTGGAGTGCCCTGCGGTCAGGTCTGGTGAGCACCGTGGCCACCGACCATGCCCCGTTTGACTATCACACTCAAAAACTGGCCATGGGGAAGGATGACTTCACCAAAATTCCCAATGGCATCCCGGCGCTGGAAGACCGGGTGAATCTGCTTTACACTTACGGCGTCAAACGCGGGCGCATGGACCTGCGGACTTTTGTGGCCACGGCCAGCACCAATGCCGCCAAACTCTTTGGCCTGTTCCCGCGCAAAGGCAGCCTGTCCATCGGGGCCGATGCCGATCTGGTGATTTATGACCCCGACTACCGCGGCCGGATTTCTGCGGCCACCCAGACCCAGAATCTGGACTACAACGCCTTCGAAGCCTGGGAGATCGAAGGCAAACCCTCCGTGGTAACGGTGCGTGGGCAGGTCGCGGTGCAGGACGGGCAATTTGTTGGGGAGGTCGGACGCGGCCAGTTGCTGCACCGGGAGCCAAATCACTTTTAACAAACCACGGATTTCACGGATGACACGGATGAATGACGCTAGCCATCCTGCTGAACTTCGGATATGCCACTCTCACCCGGAAACATATCGTCCGCTAATTCCTTCAATCCTTTGAATCCCTTGAATCCGTGTTATCCGTGAAATCCGTGGGTTCCCCTGCCCTTCCCCTTCCCCTGCCTCTCGTCCGCGCCCGGTCGTGCAACGGGAGCCAAATCACTTTTAACAAACCACGGATTTCCCGGATACCACGGATGAATGACGCAAAATTAATCCACCAGGCCTTGAGTGAGTCGATCATCGATGCCGCCATGAAAGTGCTCAATGTGCTAAAGCCGGGCTTGAGCGAAAAAACCTACGAGAATGCCATGGTGATCGAGCTGCGGAATCGCGGACACAAGGTTTCCCAGCAGGAACGGTTTGAGGTCCGATATGAGGGGCAGCTGGTCGATACGCTCGTGCCAGATCTGATTGTGGACGATCTGGTGATTGCAGACCCAAAAGTCGCGGAAAATTTCCATCCAAGCCATCTCGCTCAAATGATCGGGTATCTCGCGATCACTGATCTGAAACTCGCCATCCTGCTGAATTTCAGATATGCCACTCTCACCTGGAAACGCGTCGCCCGCTAATCCCTTCAATCCCTTGAATCCGTGTTATCCGTGAAATCCGTGGATTCCCCCTCCCCTTCCCCCTCCGAACCTGTCAAACCGATGCACCTGCCTGAACTGCCTGCGTTCCCCCACACTCCCACGCCCTACACCGGGCCCGGCATGGCGGAAGTGCACGCGATGCGGAAGGCCGCAGTAAATCCGGCGCTGTTCCACTATTACAAGGACCCCATCATGATCGTGGAGGGCAAAGGGCAGTTTCTTTATGACGAAACGGGACGCCGGTATCTGGATGGGTTTGCGGGCATTGTGACGGTGAGCGTGGGCCATTGCCATCCCAAAGTGGTGGCTGCAGCCAATGCCCAGAACCAGCTGCTCCAGCACACGAGCACCATTTACCTGCATCCCAACCTTCCCCTCTACGCGGCAGCGCTGGCAGACAAAATGCCCGGCGATCTGAAAGTGGTCTATTTCGTGAACAGTGGATCCGAAGCCAATGACCTCGCCATTCTGATGGCCCGTGCCTACACGCAGAACTTTGAAGTCGTGGCGTTGCGCAATGCCTATCATGGCGGCAGTGCCGGCACCATGGGACTCACCGCCCACAGCACCTGGAAGTTCAATGTGCCCCACAGTTTCGGCGTGCACCATGCCCTCGCCCCCGACCCCTACCGTGGTCCGTGGGGGCATGACGATCCTCTGGCCGGATCAAAGTATGCGGCCGATGTGCGGGAGCTGATCAGTTTTGCCACTCCTGGACGCATTGCCGCCTACATCGCGGAAAGCATTCAGGGGGTCGGCGGGGCGGTGGTGTTTCCTGACGGTTATTTAAAAGAGGCCTACGCCCATGCGCGCGCCGCCGGAGGGCTCTGCATAGCGGACGAGGTGCAGGCCGGGTTTGGCCGCACCGGCTCCCACTACTGGGGATTCGAGACCCAGGGCGTGACCCCTGACATCGTCACCATGGCCAAGGGAATCGGCAATGGAGCCCCGCTTGCGGCGGTAGTCACCACGCCGGAGATCGCCCAGACCCTGACCAGCCGGATTCACTTCAATACCTTTGGGGGCAACCCCGTGTGTTGTGCCATCGGCAGAGCCGTGCTGGAAGTGATTGATGAGGAAGGTCTCCAGCAAAACTCTCTCACTGTAGGCAATTACCTCCAGGCCGGCCTGAATCGGCTCCAGCAAAAACATTCCATCATCGGCGAAGTGCGCGGCAAAGGCCTCATGCTCGGTGCCGAGCTGGTGAAGGACCGCGCCACCAAAGAGCCGGCAAGAGCAGAATGCGCCCAGGTCTTCGAAACCGCACGGGAACTGGGCCTTCTCATCGGCAAGGGCGGTCTGAACGGCAATGTCCTCCGGATCAAACCCCCCATGTGCCTTGCCTCCGCCGATGCTGACTTTATGCTGGAGGTGCTGGACGTGGCCCTGGACAAGTTGTAGTCGAAATCCCGCCCCATTGATCTGTTATGAGACTTGCCATCATCGGGATCAGCCTGCTGCTGACGTTGGCTTTTGCGTGGCGGTATTGGGCCACCCCCCCACCACCATCACGGGCCACCGTCCCTCCCGACCTACCGTCAGGGCCGTTTGTGACCGTCCGTTACGAGGAAGGCATTGAGGATCCGAATTCAAATCTCACTTCCAGCCCCGTCGAATTCCGGATCGTTTTTTATCCCGGGTTGTTCCTCCTTCAAGCGGTCGCCCAAGCCGGTGGTTTGCCAATTCAATCGAAAATGAAAAATCTCCACCTCCTCCGCGCGGAACAAACAACGGCCCTCGACCTCAGACAGCTGAATCCTGATGGCTCCAACCACCCGCTGCTGCAAGCTGGCGACCTCATTCTGATTCCCGGGAGGTGCCCCACCTCCAACCCGGAGCCCGGAAAATAAAAACGCAGCGGAACCGGCGATGGCACATTGGGCGGCAGCAGTCGGATAGCCCCCCGGCTATCCGGCAATCTGGTCGCCTGCAGGCCCGGACCCGGTCCGCTGCACGCAAAAATCGTTCAAGCGGGAATTCGTGCAATAGCAAAGCATAGGTAAAAATTAATTTGCATTCGCCGCTCCCAGCATCCGCAACGGGCCCGAAATCCTGTTTTGGGACGGACTTCGCAGCCGGGCACGATGGCCGGCCGGGAAGCGGTCCGCACCATCACAGACGTCGTCGATCCCTTCAGCCGGGCCCTTGTGCAGACAGAGGATGCCATCCATCATGGCGACCGCGCGGGGCGCGCCTTTAGCTTGATAACCATGATGACCAGTGAACAGAAAACCGTATTTGTAGGATTGGCCGGCCTCGGCAATGTCGGAGCCGGGGTGTATAAAAACCTCCTGAAAAACGGAGACCTTTTGACCGACCGCACCGGGGTGCGCATCCAGGTCAAGCGCATCGCGGTCCGATCCCCGGAGAAATATGGGGAACTGGCGATTCCCGGGGGCATGCTGACGACCGACTGGCGGGAACTGGTGGCCGATCCTGACATTCCGGTGGTGGTGGAACTGATTGGGGGCGTCACCGAGGCCTACGATTTGGTCAAAACGGCGATACTGGCCCGCAAGACAGTCGTGACCGGCAACAAAGCATTGCTGGCCATGCACGGCTATGAACTGATCGCCCTCGCCGAGCAGGAGGATGTTCCGCTGTATTTTGAAGCGGCGGTGGCCGGGGGCATTCCCATCATCAAGGCGGTGCGCGAGGCCCTGATCGGGAACCACATCCAGGCCATTTACGGCATCATCAACGGCACCACCAACTACATCCTGACAAGGATGAGCGAGGCCGGGTTGAGCTACGAAACGGCGCTGGGCGAAGCCCAGGCCCTGGGCTATGCGGAAGCGGATCCCACTCTCGATGTCAATGGCTGGGATGCCGGCCACAAGGCCATCATTCTGGCATGGCTCAGTTATGGCGACTGGGTCAAACCGGACCAGGTCCACGTGGTAGGAGTCACCCACCTGACGCAAGCCGATCTGAGGTTTGCCCGCAGCATGGGCTACGCCATCAAGCTGCTGGCCGTGATCCGGCTGGATGCCACCAACCGCATCGAAGTGCGGGTGCAGCCCTGCCTGATCCCGCAGTCCCACATCATGGCGAATATTCAGGGTGTGATGAATGCCGTGGCCGTGTATGGGGACATTGTGGGCGAAACCCTGTTCTACGGCAGCGGAGCCGGGCAGAATGCCACCAGCAGTTCGGTCATCAGCGATCTCGCCGATGCCGTGGACAATCTCGCCAATGAAGCCGGCACCAACAACGGATTTGTCCCCCAGGGCCACTACGGATCATGTCTCCCGGTCGACGAAACGGTGAGCCGTTATTACCTGCGCCTGCGGGTGGATGACCGCCCAGGTGTGATCGCTGCCATCTCGACGATCATTGCCGGCCACGAAATTGGCATCCTGTCCCTGCAACAGCCCGAAGTGGATCCCGGGGCTGATGCCGATCTGATGCTGATGCTGCATCAGGCGACCTTTGGCCGCATGAAACAGGCGGTCGCGGCCATCGCGGAACTGGAGTGCGTGCTCAGTCCGCCGGTCCTGCTGCGGGTGGAATCGTTGAAAGCCCGGGAGGCCTGATGCAGTCACGCCCCTGCTGAATAAACTGGAGCACGGCCATGCTGGCTGGGTGTTCCCATAACCCGTGGAGTGCGGGTGCCTATCCAATCAACACCCTGTCGTAAATATCATCGAGGGTCATATCCATTCCCAGTTCCGGGAGTTGAATCAAATCCCCTGCTTCGGGATGCAGGGTCACGGCCCAGCCCTGGTCGCTTCGGCGGTAGTGGCGCACGTGACGCTGGTCATGGGAAACGATCAGATAGCTGCGCAGGCTGGGGATCGACATGTAGGCGAAGACCTTGGTCTCGGTATCCCGCTCCCGGCTGCCTGGCGAGGTCACCTCTATCAGGACAAGCGGACGGTCCTTGAAGTGGGGGTTTTCATTATCCCCGGGATCGCAGGCAATCATGACGTCAGGATAGTAAAAGTAAGTATTTTCCAGCAGGCGCACCCGGAGTTTGAGGTCGCTTTTAAAAACACGGCAGGGGTTTCCCCTGAGGTGATTTCCAAGAAGCAGGGCAAGATTCATGGCAATCAGCTCATGAGTCTCCGAGGCTCCAGCCATGGCAATTACCATCCCGCCGGCGTATTCGTGCTTCTCCACGGCAACGTCCTCCGCCGCAAGGTATTCCTCCACGCTGAAGCTGGGAAGAGCGGCTGGCGCATCTTCCAGGAGATTGATGGCTATTCCTCCCATGACGTGACGAGTTTACGATAGCCTGCATCGATGGTCAACCTGGCGGAATGAAATTCCGGAACCAGCCTACCACCGGCGCGGGCCGTGGTAGTGACCGTGGCCGTAAGCCGGGCGGTAGGCGGGACGGTAAACCGGGCGGGGCGACACGTAGACGGGACGGGGGGTCACGTAGACCGGAGGAGGAGCTACATAAACGGGACGGGCGGGTGCCACCACTACCGGACCAGGTGGGGGAGGCGGATAACCGCCGGCGTAGTAGGGATCCACACAGGCGCTCAACAGCAGGGCGGCAGCCATCGGCAGGAGATAACGGAAGGCATTCATAATGGTTGGGGTTGGTTGGGATCAGCGGAGACCGGATTGTTATTAGATATTCACCGCACTGAGACGGTCGGGGATCAGGATTCCTGAAGCTTCGGGCTGTTGGCGGAGCACGGGGGACACCGTCCCTGATCCTGCCGTTTTACTCCATCCTCAGCGCAGGGGAAAGTCATTCCTCACCTGTTTTTACGGCTTGGTTTTCTGCCTGCCATTCCAGCGCCTCCTCACGGCAGGCCGCCGGACAGCAGCACCAGTCCATTTCCTGATGTGACCGCGTCGTTGCTGGTAAACTGGACCACACTGAAGTTGGTAAAATGACCGGGCAGGCTGAGCGAGGAAAGCGTCAGGGAGGCGGTGCGGGTGCCCTCACCGGAAAAGTCAGAGGCATTGATCTGATACTGTTGGCGGCTCCCGTCGGCCGCCGTGGCCACCACCATGTGCTGGGTGCCGGGGGCGGCCGGAGGCAGATCCGCGAGGAGCAGAGTGGCTTCACTGGTGCCGGGATCTGATACCAGATACCCGGTGGGCGCGGGTGCTGCCGCAGGTTCTTTCGATTGTGATTCGGTGACGGCGTCGCGGGGACGCGGCATCTCAAAACCGGCGGGATCGGGAACCGACGGGCTGACGCGGCCCAGATATCCCAATCCGTCCGGAGCTGGGGCCCAGCTCAGGGAGGTCGCCGGGTCGTAGAACTGGTCCGGTGCCTTCCAGAGTCCCAGTTCCTCCCATTGATCGGCGGGAAAAGACAAATGCCGGATGGTCTGTCCGCTTTCACCGGTGATCCAACCGGCTTTGGGCCAGCCATTCTCAAGGATCAGCGTGGAGGTATCCCGCGCCTGCCGCAGCATCAGGTCGCGCGGCAGCGCCTGAGTGACGAGTTGTTGCAGGCGGGCGGCTGCTCCTTCCGGAGCATCAGCCCCGACACTGCCAGGCACCCGCAGTTCCAGAATGGCGGGACGGTGCAGCCCGGGGGAATCCGTCCCGCTCAGGGCATCGGCGAGCCGCCGGCGCAGTTCGCCCAGTTCCTGCCGGAGAGCCGTATCATGAACTGGCTGCAGGGGTTGGGATCCCGCAGGGGCGGAAGGCGCCCGGGAAGCATTCCTGACCGTTTCCGGGACGGCCCCCGCAGACGGAATCACCGGAGCAGTTCCCGGCTGCGGCGGTTCCTGCAGCCACCAGGCAAGGGCCAGCAAGGCGGCGGCGGCCCAGCCCCCCCAGTTGAACCACCGGAGCCCGTTTTGGCGCTCTGGAACTCTGTCGTTGCCATCAAATTTCAATTCGGCACGGATTCCCTGCCAGACGGCATCCGGGGCCGGCTGCAATTCGGTGAGGGCCAGCCAGGTCATGGCCGCCGTGTCCTGCACTTCCCGGACCTCCGCCTGATGATCGACGCGCGCCCCGGAAGGCAGGGCTTTGTCCAGCCCCAAGGCGGCGAGGGTGGCTTGTTCCGGCAGGTTAGGATCGGGGGACATGGCAGTCAGGGGTCAAGATGGGGACGGACGAGGGCGCGCAGTTTTTGCATGGCGCGGTGGATACGGGTTTTGACGGAACCGGCCGGCATCTGCCAGCGCAGGGCCAGATCCTGACAGGTCGCAGGATCGAAGAGGGCCGCGGTGATGGCTTCCTGTTCGGCGGCTGTCAGGGTGGCGAGGCTGCGCCTAACCAGTTGCAGGGTCTCATGAAGATGGAGATCGGCCAGAGGGGCCTGCGGGCAGGCTGGTTCGCCCGTAGGGTCCCCGCCTGCGGCGGCGAGGCGCCGTCCGGTGCGCCGCAGATGGTCAAGGCACAGTCCCCGCAGAATCATGACACACCAGGTAAAGGGACGCGACAGCGCCGCATCGTAGCTGGAAGCCCGGTGCCAGATCCTGACAAAACAATCCTGGGTGATCTCCCGGGCTGCCCCCTCATCCTGAACCATGTGCCGGGCCATGCTGTAAAACCGGTCGCCGCATAGTTGATAGAGCGACTCCAGGGCATCCGCCTCTCCCCCGGCAATGCGCCGCAATAACTGCTCCCCCGCCGGCGAAGGCAGGGCACGTCCCGCCGCCCCTTCCCGGCTGGGGAATTCGCGTGGGGGCAGGGACTGCGGCGGCATCAGGATTAGAGTTGGTGGGCGGAGAGCCATATCACATAGCCCGGGGACTGCAAAACCGGGAAGGACTCCCCCTCCCGGATTTCATAAACCGGCTGGGAAGGGGTCAGTGGCACCGGCTGGAACGGACGGATGATCCCAGTCAGCGGAAAATCCCAGGTCGGATCGGCAAAGCCCGGAGAAATAATGAGCCAGCCATACCACGGCACCACAAACTGCCAGACCATCCCGTTTCCGGAAGAAAATGCGGCCTGTCCCGAACCTGCCAAATAGAACCCATTCGTCCCTCCCATGGCCTGATAGAGGGAGGTGCTCCGGGCTGCCCTTTCCATGCCTCCTGCCACCGGCGTCCCTCCTGCCAAATGGCTAACAGGACCCCCGTTGCTCTCCACCACCGGTCCGGCCGGTGGCCTCACGGAGGGATTTTCCTGTCTGAACCTCCGAGCCGGCTTCAGAGCCTGGACCTGTTTTTCGCCTCGAGGAGAGGAGATGGCAGGCCACGTCATGGCGGGCGGTGGCAAAGTGGGTCCCAAAGGCAGCAGGGCTGCCCCCTGGAGTTCCGGCCTGAAGTCAATAAAACCGCCGGAAGTAGCGTCGTCCCAATGCCAGTAAAAGTCACCGGCAAAGGCGCAACATGGCAACGCGGCCAAAAACAAGGCGGAGGATCTCAGAAACGGACGCATACCCCAGGTGATCCGCCATACCGACGCGGTGGGTTTCACCAAAAGAAAAAATGTCCTCCCAGCATGACTCAACTCAAGACAGGCACTGGCCGTCACAGACAGTGTAGCTGAAGGGTCTGGCAGATCAATCTATGGACGTGGGTGGCAGGTGCCCGCTTGGGCCGCAGCTCCATCATAAGATCGTGATCACGGCAGAATTGAACAATCACTTGCCCAGCCGAGAAATGAAATCGAGGGCGAGTCGTTACCCGGTCCCCAAAATACCAGGTAATTTGCACTCATCTTGCTGGTTGGACATCGCAGCTGACGTGGGTGGAAACCTTGGTCGTGGATGGATCAAGGAAGAAGCAAAGACTCGCCTCGCCATCCCGACCATGAAAATGCCAAGCCTCGCAGAGCCACCTGAACGCAATGTCAAAGCCCGCTTGCACCATATAGTCCTTCACCTCCTTACGCTGTGTGCTCAGGACCGGGTATGCGGTAATGTCCCAGTTGGGGCCTCGCCAACTCCACCGGTCTTCGTCATCGCTGGATAGAGATGGCGGGAGCTGTCTGTAGGAGAATCGAACAAAGAGTAAGGGAGCGGAGTCAAGAATCTTCCTCGGCGGATAATGGCTGTGAAATGAGAGCGAGAGGCTCCCTAGCTGAGGAACCGGCTGAAGCATTGTCGAAATTATCCGGGCTCCGAAGGGGAAGGAAGTTCCCTTTGCCAGGTCACTCTTGAATCGAGTCGGGATAATATGTGCTGGGCCGTCTTGTGGCATGTGATGATACCTGTGATTGGGCCGAATTGGCGATTCACCGACAGCGGTGCGGGTGACTGTTCCGCGCTGTCTGCTGCTGAGGTGTCCGAGAGAATACAGGAGTATGGCAACGGTGATGGTTTGGCTTTGGTGAGTGCATGGACCGTGACGCTCGGCGCGATTCCTTGCAGCACATCGCAAGTGGTGCGCAGATGTTGATGAAGGCGGATTAGGAACAGTATTACTTCCGGGCGGTTTGTTCAGTCGGCATGAATACCTTCATGGGGATTTGGATTACCTATTTGACGAAATCGAGCCGATGCCTACCGGTGCGGCAAAACCTGCGGTTTCGCAAACGGGAAAGTGCAAATTACCAGTAATTTGTACTGGCACGTTAATTTGCTTTTTTGTGGAACCTGAATCAAAATTTGGACACATCCACATATGCTTTATTATTAATAACCAGAACATGCGAAAAGAATGAGGTTCCACGGATAACTCCTTTATAGGATATATATTCTTCCGCGGAACCATCGATCTTAAATCCAATCTTAAACGCTTCATAAATTTCTCTGGCTGTCTGCGGGTCAGAAACAAAGGAAAGTCCGATTTGCTCTGCCCAAAAAATCAATTGGGCTGATGAATCCGATGTCAGGACGAAAAGATAGGCAGGCTCCATGCCACCGTTTGTCCTTTTTACAGAAACCACTTTCGCATCCTGCGGGATCTTAGCAATTCTTCGCACAGTTTTTTCATAGCGTCCAGTATTGTCTACAGTTGAAAATTTTAGTACTGAAAATGCTATTCCTAAAATTAGAATTCCTTTGAATATTTTGGCAGCATTCATGGGAAACAGAATAAAACACTAATTCTCCACGACAATTCAAAATACCACCGAGCCGATAGGCCAGCTCCAGGCAGGTGGCATCGTAAGACGTTGCCGGGTATTACCGGCGTCCTTTTGATATGAGGGATTTGGCCGTCTCTCCCGGCTCCAGGACAGCGCCTCTGCTCTTCACCTTGGAACGCCATGCCAACAAGTCAGCCACGGCCTGCGCTGCCTCGGACGTTGCCGCCCGCTGTGAAGGCCCTAAATAGGCCGCGTCTTTGCCATGGCGGGTTAAAACGAACTCCTCCCCGCGGTCCACACGGTCAAGAATCGCCGAAAAATGAGCCTTCGCCTCGGTTGCGGGAATCGTGTGCATAAAATCAAGCTGACCTCTGAGAGGATATTTTGCAAGTCCCGGCAAACAAACCCATCCAAACCTGCCGCGCCCGGGAAACTGCCCCCGGAAACCTGCAAAGTTTGACAGCAGGTATCAAAACGATACCATTTCGATACCGTGCCCGCTCTTCTCATCAAAAACATCCCCCCCGGCTGCATGAATGGTTAAAGCAACGCGCCGCCGCCAACCGCCGCTCGCTCAACAGCGAAGCCATCATGGTGCTCGAAAGCGCCCTGAAATCCGGCGGCCCCTCTGCCACGCCTCCCGAATTTTCGCCTGATCCCCCGGAGGCTGCCCTCGCGGCTCTGCCACCGGAGATCGCCGCCCGGCTCCGCGCGCTGCGTCAGCTCAGAGAAAGTCTGGCAGCCCGGAACGTGGACTTCGAAGCATGGAAAAAAACCGTCCACGACGCCCGTCGTTGATTTCGCATCGACCGCTCCCGTATGTTTTTGGATACTAATTTTCTGATCGGCAGCGGCATGCCGGGCTCTCCCGCTGCGGGACAGATGGACCAGTTGGTCCTGACCGGCACCACTCTGCACGTCTCCGCTATCGTATGGGCCGAGTATCTTTGCGGTCCGCTCAGCCCTGCCGAGGAAGCTGCCACCGCGACCTTGCTTTCCGTCATTCATCCGGCCGACGCGGACGATCGCAGCCCTCGCCGCGCATTTCTTCAACGCCACCGGCCGCCGCAGCCGGTCCCTTCCGGATTGCCTCATTGCCGCAACCCGCCATCCTCGCGCAACTCCCACTCGCCACCCTCAACCAAGCCGATTTCCTCCCGTTCACCCCCTTCGGGCTCGTCCTCGCCTGAATCGTCAGCCCGGGAGTTGGTAACCAGCCAGACTTCCGCTCCATCCTCTCACTCCTGATTTACAAGGTGGCGGAGCGGACGGGACTCGAACCCGCAATTTCATAACCCCTTCTTGGAACCCTTTCAAATACAGGGATTTAGTCCGTCCAAATACGTGTGGACAATGGCGGCGGTTCTTACTATGTTCTTGCATGGCCAGTCTCTGGAAACACCCCAACAGTCAATTCTTCACCGCGTGCTGGACGGATGCCACGGGCAGGCGGCTGAAGCGATCCACTAAGACCACCGACAAAAAGCTCGCTCAGAAGCTGGCCGACCGGTTTGAAGAGGAAAGCCGGGGGAAACGCACTGCCACCCAAGCCCGCCGCGTTCTCTCCGATATTTACCGCAGCCTGTCCGGCGAGGAATTACCCACCGTGACCGTGCGGGAGTATCTCGCCGCTTTTGTGAACCGGAAGCGCCCAGAGGTAGCCCCCGCCACCCTCGCCTATTATGAAGGCCACGCCCGCCGCTTTCTTGAATGGCTGGGCACCAAGGCCGACGTCGACATCTCCGAAATCACCCCCAAAGACATTACCGCATTCCGGAACCACCACGCCACCACCGCCGGCCCCCGCACGACGAACAACACGGTAAAAGCCATCAGGGGATTTTTTGCAGCGGCCAAGAAGGACGGCTACCTCATTGATGATCCCGCCGCCGTTGTGGACACCGTGCGCGACCGCAGTGAATCCAACCGCCGCCCGTTCACCTTGGATGAACTCCGAGCCGTGCTGGCCGTCGCCGATGAGGAATGGCGGTCCATGGTCCGATTCGGTCTCTACACCGGCCAGCGCCTCAGTGACATTGCCAGCCTCACATGGCAGAACATCGACACCACCCGCAATGAAATCCGCCTGACCACCCGTAAAACCGGACGCCGTCAAACCCTGCCCCTGCCCTCAGCCCTGCAAGCGCACCTTAGCACCATGGCCGCCGGTGACGATCCCAAAGCCCCCCTGCACCCGCAGTCCCTAAATATCCTGATGAAGAGCGGTTCTGCCACCAAACTTTCATTGGCCTTTGCCGGACTCTTGGAAGCGGCCGGTTTGCGGACGGCAAAAAGTGCCGAAACCGGCCACGCCCGCACGCGTCACGAATTGTCCTTCCATTCCCTTCGCCACACGGCTACCAGCCTGCTCAAGGAGGCCGGAATCCCGCAATCCGTGGTCATGGACTACATCGGCCATGATTCCGCAGACGTCAGCCAAGGCTACACCCATACGGGGCGCGAGGCCATGGAGAAAGCCGCCGCAGCCTTTCCGACACTATAGCCTGGACGCCCATGCCTCCGAAAAAACCAACCATAAGTATTACGAATAAGCCTGAGAAGTCACCGGATTATTCTCGATGGAGCCGAGAGTTGATTGCCCGTTATGAAGCCACCTTGAAGGAAGGAGCTTCGTTTCGAATTGCTCAGTTGGCAGCAGCCACTTCAAAACTCCCAAATTCTCCCGCAGCATCAGTCTCCGCTTCGATTTCCCATGCCATCACGCTACTGGAAGAGGCAGAGATTGCATGCCAATTTCGACGTGACGACATTTTAAGGGATGCCAGTAACGAGGAGCTGTCGGTCTTGAGGGAGCATTTTGAAATTCTTGACCTAACAGGTGACCCCTCCGCAAAGCCCGAACTGACAAAAATCCGTGAGGCGGCGCTGCGGTTGGATCGGAGCGGCACCCTTGAACGAGAGAGAATAGGCCGCGAATCGATCGATTGTGGAGGCGGCCTTATGATGGAGCCTACCGATGAGACTACAGCCCGAAGCTATATCCAAAGATTCGAGGAGATGATTGGCCGACCGCTGCCGCCTTCCCCTATTCACCTGGATGGGCTGATTCGATGGGTGATCGGGCCGGAGAGTGGGAAAGATATTTCGTGGGATTTTTTGGAACAGGCTTTTATTGAGGCTCACGTCCGGGATGCGGCCCAATCGTTCATCGGTGACAGCGAGGAGCATGGTCACATCAGAAAGGCACAATGGCATCTTCAAATATACGGGCAAGAGATGGCCCTTCCCCACCTCACCGAAGATCAAATGGCTCAGTGCAATTCACGCCTCCATGAGGCAAATGAAGTTTTGGATAATTACGCTGAAGCTAAAAGATTGCTGAATACAGGCGAATTTGGAACACCTTCCTTATTTAGGAAGGAGACGGCCGAGCAATACCACCAAACTTGGAAGGCCTATGTATTCTCGAGCTGGAAGGATGCCGATCACGTCCTGCCCCTGCTCTCCACATTTCATAGGTTCTGGAAACAACATGAGGAGACAATCATGGCTGTGGTTCAAGACCAACTTTTGGGTGCTAAAAATTTAAAACTTGCTCGTGAAGAGGCGGGAAAAAAAGGTCGGAGGAACAAAAGGATCGCCACGTTCAGAAAATTTACACATGAGTTTGCTGACTCCCTCTTGGGTCAAATTGCCACAATTGAGATGATCGACAATTATCCCCCAATGAAGGGGATGAACCTTAGGAAAGGGAGGGTGTTTCTCAAGACCCTCCTCACGGCACTGGATCACCGTGGGGCTCAGGACACATTGGATGAGACATTAGCCAGTGTGAATATCCCGCTACCTAAAGGCTTGGCCTATGAATGCCTCGGGATTTTGGCAAAAAAGCTCAAGCGGTAAAATTAATTGTTGACCGGCATCCTAGCATATCCGTGCGGATTTTTGCTTGGATTTGGAAAAACCACCCCAAAACTTGACGGAATTTTGCATATTCAGGCTAAACGGCGATCCATTTTTGCCAAAATATAAGCCTTGGACATTGGCTTTTGCCGGAAGTGTCGGGGAAGGCTGCCAAGAATGGGCTTGTGGAATGATCAGCAAGTAATCCGCCCCGAGGGCGGGTTCTAAAAACCTGCTGACGCACCACACACTATGATCCAAGCCGAAAAACAAGCAGCCTTGGCCGAAGCCAAGGCCATTACTACGCATCCTGATCCACGACACCAACTGAAGCCGCGCTGGCTGAAGGTCCCGGCCGCAGTGGCCTATTCCTCGGTAGGCCGTTCAACGCTATACGAACTGATGAACGCGGGAAAAGTCCGTAGCCATCGCATCGGTGCCGCCCGCGTCATCGACCGTGAAAGCCTTGACGCCTTCATCGCCGATCAACCCTCAACCTAACCTTGCCGCGCCTGACGGAAGCCCCCGCCGCTGCCCATTGACGGGGCAGTCGGCGGGAGGGGTGGGGTTCCACGGTTGAACACCGGATACCTACTCCATCAGGGCCATTCCGCAAGCACGGTGCAACCAACTTGCACCCCCATGTCCACCATCCGCAAAGCGGCGGGATATCTCTCCCGCATTGAGCCGTCCATCCAAGGGAGCAGCGGCCGCACGCAGGCCTTCAAGGCAGCCCTTGCCCTCATCAAGGGTTTCAGTCTGACTGATTCTGAGGCTCTACCACTATTCCTGGAATGGAACAACCTTTGTGTCCCTCCGTGGCCCGAGGATGATCTGCGCCGTTTCCTTCGCGATGCGGCGAAATCATCCAAGCCTGACGGATATCTCCTGAAAGGCAAAATGGCCACTGGAGCCGGTCTCGACCCGGAAACAATCGCCCGGCACAAACGCGAGACTTGGCCTGCCTTTCACCGCGCCACTGAAGCGGACATTATCACCATCGCCGCCCTCCGGGCCCTCTCTCCCCTCAGCATCTCCTGCCTCCGGAATCATGGATTTCTGTCACGGTGCAATTGGAGAGGGCTTACCTGCTTCGTCATCCACCATGGGACATTTGCCCAAGTGCGCCGGATGGACAGTCAGCCCTTCATCACCCATGATGGAAGGTCCCTCAAGGCCCTGAATCTGCCCGGCTCCGCGGGTTCCTTTCTAAACCCTGGTGGACTTGGATCCCCTGGTATTCCTGTAGTGCTTGCTGAGGGTGTCGTCAGTCTTCTGGAATCCATAGAAGCCATCAACCGGGCTGACGACGCTGCGGGTCAATTGCATGGCGTAGCCGTCATCGCCGCCACCAGTGCCGGGAGCCGCTTCACTGCCGAATGGCTCGCCAAGCTCAGGGACCGTCCGGTCCTCATCATCTGCGACAACGACAAAGCGGGGTTGGATGCTAGCGCCATTTGGGCTGCTTCTCTGCGCAACGTCAACTGCGCCGTGAAGTGTGCCCTGCCGCCCTCCGGCTGCAAGGATCTCGGGGACACCCTCAAGACGATCCCGGCCGGGGATACCTACTGGTCAAAGCTCCTCACCTTTTAATCCCAATCCCTTTAAATCTCCATGGATCCTCAATTTATAGAACCCTCCGAAACCAACCCGGCCACTTATCACCGTGCTGCGGCTGCGGCGTCCACCGTCCCTCCTGACGAGCCGGGCGTCCCTGATGGCAAGGAAGTGCCCGACGACCCCGCCGAAGAATTGCCGATTCCCTCTCCTGTGGACGCCTATTATGATGCGGAGCGCCGGGAATATCTCATGAAAAACCAGCGGGGCGTCTGGCTTCCCCTCACGGAAAGCCAATACAAACGCCACCTCCGGCAAGCAGGAATCACCGCCAAGGCCATGGAGGGGCAGACGGTTAGCCCTGCAGACGAGCTTATTCTGCACCTTCAGCACACCCGGGACATCCAATACGCTGGCCGCTTATGTGGAAAGACTGAAGGGTTTTATAAGGAAGGCCGGACCCGTTTTCTTGTCACGGAATCCTTCCATCTCCCAGAGCCATCGCCCGGAAATTGGCCAAATCTCAGGGCTGTGTTCCAGGGGCTGCTGGGCAGTGATGCGCTCCACGGCCAGACTCAAATGGACGTTTTCCATGGCTGGATGCAGACAGGACAACTGGCGCTCCGGGCGGGCCGCATTCAGGCAGCCCAAGCCCTTGCGGTGGCAGGCCCTTCCAGTTGCGGCAAAAGCCTACTCCAAGGTCTGATCACGGTCTGCCTCGGCGGCCGGGCCGCCAAGCCATACCGCTACATGACAGGGGGAACGGACTTCAATGGGGAGTTGTTCGAGGCCGAACACCTCATGCTTGAGGATGAATTCATGAGTCGTCGCCTTGGTGACCGGCAAAAACTCGCGGCCGCGCTGAAAAACCTTTGTGTCGCAACCCGCACAGCCAGTTGCCATCGAAAAAACCGGCAGGCTATCAACCTTCCGGCATGGTGGCGGCTTTCCATCTCGCTGAATGATGACCCAGAGGCCATGATGGTTCTGCCCCCGCTTGACGACCACGTCGCCGACAAGCTCATTTTGCTTCGGGCCTCCACGTTCCCGTTCCCGATGCCGATGGACACTGCCGAGGCGCAGGAACGGTTTATGGAGGTCTGCAAGGCAGAAGTTCCTGCCTACTTGCACTGGTTGATTAACGATTACCGGATCCCTCAGAATTTAGCGGATCCATGCCGGTATGGCATCGTGAGTTGGCACCACCCGGAGCTGCAAGCCGGCCTCAACAACCTGAGCCCGGAAGCAGACTTGCTCGCGCTCGTTGATGAAGTCCTTTGGGAATTAGGAGCACCGGAATGGCGCGGCACCACGGAGGAACTACAGTGCCAGCTTTTTGACTCACACGTAGGGCAGCAGGCCCGCAAACTGCTCGATTGGCGCAATGCCTGCGGCACCTACTTGGGCCGGCTGTCCACCAAACCCAATCCGCGCGTCAAACCGGATCGCACCGCCACACGACGTGAATACATCATCAAGGCCCCCCAAAATAATTCTCAGTGAACCAAGTTTCTCTGCGTCACTGCGTCATTACGAAAACCCGTGTCTTCACCCTCCCCGACTTCCTTGATGACGCAGTGACGCGGAACTTCCAGTCGTCACGGAATTATTTTCCAATGTCCCGAACCATTTCCCATATGGAACATAAACCCACCCCCGAATCGGACGGTGCCGACCCGTCCCTCTCTCCAACCATCCTTTCTGCGCTGAAGGCGGCCTTGGCTGTAGCCGACCAACCTCGGGCGGAACTAATTACCAGTCCCCACCATCTAGCGGCCGAAACCATGGGCAAAGTGTTTGGCGTCGATCCCGACGCACTGTCCCAGAGCCTGCAGACTTCCGCAGAGGCCATCCATGGCGGTTCGCTCGCTGGAGTGGAGGGCACCCTCGCCAGCCAAGCCACCACGCTGAACTCCCTTTTCCATCGACTGGCACAGTTCGCCTTCAACGGATCCTGCTCCCTCGATGTTTTTTCTGGCCACATGAAGCTCGCGCTACGAGCGCAGGCGCAGAGCGCCAAAGCTCTCGAAATGCTCGCCAACATCAAGCAAGGCCCCCGGTTGGTCATCGCGGGGCAGCTCAATGCCGCCCACCAGCAGATCGTCAACAACCACCCAGAATCCGCAGATTCCACAGCCGCACGGGAAGCGCGAATAGTTCGTTTGGCGCGAAAACCCATCAGCGAGCCCGGGATCGCCTCCCCTGCCCTTTCGTCCCCAGCCCTTGAACTTATCACCCCCTCCGAACATGCCTCGCTGGACCCCAGAAGCCCGAGAGAAGCAACGCCAGTCCATCCGCCACTGGCAGCCGTGGATTCAGTCCACAGGACCCAAAAGCTCCGCCGGAAAGCAAACCAGCAGCCGGAACGCCGATCAAGGGGGCACTCGCCGCCAGCTTCGTGAAATCGCCAAACTCATCGGCAGCCTGAAATCCGGTAGCCCCTGACCCAGCCATGTTGGATCTAAATTGCCGACTCCGGCAGATTTCTCCTCTCACACGCGTGCGCACGAAGCAAAACCCGGTTTTGGGTTTTTCTGAGCAGATCCTGCCCTCCGACAACTTATTCATCGCAAAAGTCTCCGACCAGACCGCTACACGGTGTGGGGTCTTGCTCGACGCAAAGGCACCCCCCAACCCGGGTGCTGCCAAGGTTTGTGGCCGGAGCTTCGAAGCTCTGTTCTCGCCATTGCGCTTTCTGATACATGGCCACCTCAAAGGACATTATCAGCTTCCCCACATCTCGTCTGGACTCAGCCAATACGCCTGCTAGTTTTTGGGCTATCCAATGATCACAGGCGAAATCAAATCTAAAGTCGACCGCATCTGGGACACCCTCTGGTCCGGGGGCATTTCCAATCCGCTCACCATCATCGAGCAGCTCACCTACCTGCTTTTCATCAAGCGGCTGGATGAGATCCACACCCTCAAGGAGAACAAGGCCAACCGCCTCAAGCAACCCATCGAGGAGCCGATCTTCGCCCCGCAGCAGGACAACCTCCGCTGGTCACGCTTCAAGGAAACCTCCCCGGACGAGATGTTCATCACCGTGCGGGACAAGGCGTTCCCCTTCATCAAGGACCTTGGCAAGTCCATCACGGGCGAAGGTGGCAGCACCTACAGCCACCATATGAAGGACGCCACCTTCATGATGCCTACGCCCCGCGTGCTGGCCAACATCGTGGACCAGCTCGACGCCATCGAGATGGCCGACAGCGACACCAAGGGCGACCTCTACGAATACATGCTCGGGAAAATCGCCAGCGCCGGGCAGAACGGCCAGTTCCGCAGCCCCCGCCACATCATCGGCCTCATGGTGGACATGACCGCTCCCACGCCCAAGGATAGGATCTGCGATCCCGCCTGCGGCACCGCCGGATTCCTCGTCGCGGTCGCCATCTACCTGATGACGCACTACGGGGACTCCATCTACAAGGATGCCGCCTCCCGCCGCCGCTTCAATGAGGCCACCTTTCACGGCTACGATTTCGATTCCACCATGCTCCGCATCGGCAGCATGAACATGCTCCTCCACGGCGTGGAAAATCCCGACATCCGCTACAAGGACTCCCTGGCCGAGAGCGACGAGGACGACTCGGAGAAATACACCCTCCTCCTCGCCAATCCCCCCTTCGCGGGCAGCCTCGACTACGAATCCACCGCCAAGGACCTCCAGCGCATCGTCAAGACCAAGAAAACCGAGTTGCTCTTCATGGCGCTCTTTCTGCGCATGCTCCAGACCGGTGGCCGCGCCGCCGTCATCGTGCCGGATGGCGTCCTCTTCGGCTCGTCCAATGCCCACCAGCAGATCCGCAAGATCCTGGTGGAGGATCAGAAGCTCCAAGCCATCATCTCCATGCCCTCCGGCGTCTTCAAGCCCTACGCCGGGGTCTCCACCGCCATCCTGTTCTTCACCAAGACCAACTCCGGCGGCACCGACCACGTCTGGTTCTACGACATGAAGGCCGATGGCTACTCCCTCGACGATAAGCGCACCCCGCAGCCCGACAAATCCGACCTTCCCGACATCCTGAAGCGTTGGAAAAACCTCGCCGGAGAAAAATCCCGCGCCCGCACCGATCAAAGTTTCCTCGTGCCCAAGGCCGAGATCGTCGCCAACAACTACGACCTGTCACTCAACCGCTACAAGGAAGTCGTCCATGAGGTGGTCGATCACGATTCACCGAAGAAAATCCTGACCCGTCTCGCCAAGCTCGAAGACGACATCGCCAAGGGCAGAAAAGAACTGGAGGGGTTGCTGAAATGATCGGGGCGTGGAAAACCATAGGGCTCAACGAAGTTGCTAGCGTATTTAATGGGAAGACTCCCTCGAAAGCGGAGCAGCGATCTGAAGGGCATCCCGTCCTTAAAATTAGAGATGTCAGTGAAATCGGCGAATACCGTGGAAAGTTCGAGTCATTCGTGGATCACGAACTCGCGGAAAAATACGCGGCCAAACGGGTCCGAAAAGGCGATACTCTTATTCTCAACGCAGCACATAATGCAGAATACGTAGCTTCTAAGACATACCGCGCTCAGCCGCCCACGTTCGATGCTCTGGCGACGGGTGAATGGCTTATGATCCGTCCGAGCGAGAAATTACTCGACGGTGGGTTTGTGCACCATTGGGTGACTTCGAAGCAAATCCGCCGCCAACTGCGCGAACTGGTGAACGGGATTCACCTTTATCCAAAGGACGTCGCGCGACTCCAAATCCCCCTCCCGCCCCTCGCCGAGCAGAAGCGGATCGCGGCGATTCTGGATGCGGTGGACGCCTTGCGGGCCAAGCGCCGCGAAGCCTTCGCCCAACTCGACGCCCTCCTCCAATCCACCTTCCTCTCCCTCTTCGGCGATCCGGTGAACAATCCGATGGGGTGGCCGATTTTGAGTGGGGATGTGCTGTGCCGTAGAATCACTGTTGGAATCGTTGTTCAGCCTGCCTCGTATTATCGTGAATCGGGTGTGCCTGCGCTCCGTTCGCTGAATGTCAGAGCCAATCGTATTTCCATGGATAACCTTGTATACTTCTCCGAGGAAGACAATGAAACCAAATTGGCCAAAACCAGGATCAAAGAAAATGATATTTTGCTTGTCCGGACAGGACAACCCGGCACGGCTGCGGTGGTCCCAAAGGAACTAGATGGCATCAATGCTATCGATATCCTGATCGCCAGCCCGGACCTGTCTCAAGTCTCGCCAATCTATCTATCCTTCTACTTTAACTCCCCCAGTGGGAAGGCCATGGCCCTCGGTGCACAGCGTGGACAAATTCAGAAACACCTGAATGTCGGATCATTGAAAGAGGCTCCAATCCCAGTTCCTCCGCTCCCCCTCCAACAAAAATTCGCCACCATCGTCGAATCCATCGAGCGCCAGAAGACCACCCAGCGAGCCCATCTCGCCGAACTGGATGCCCTCTTCGCCGCCCTCCAGCACCGCGCCTTTCGCGGGGAACTCTGATCCACCATGAGCAACTTCGCCTTCCTGCCCCCCGCGTTCAAGGACCTCGCGGAAGCCTCCCGCAAGGCGGAAGCTCAGATCATGGGTGATCCCCGCGCCGCCTGCTTCCACGCCCGCTTCGCCTTGGAGGCTGCCGTCCGCTGGCTCTACCGCTACGACACCAGTCTGCGGATGCCGTATGACACCAGCTTGGGGGCCATGATCCATGACCCCGGCTTCCGGAACCTGCTGCCGGAAGCGGTATTTCAGAAAGCCCGCATCATCCAGCAGGTCGGCAATCAGGCCGTCCACGAGCCACGCCCGATCCGCCAGTATGACGCCCAGCAGGTGGTCAAGGAACTCCATCACTTCTGCTACTGGCTCACCCGCACCTATGCCCCGCAGGCCGGCCTGGACGGGGCTACATGGTCGGATGCCAGGGTTCCGCAACCGGTGACCAGCACGGCGGCCGTCCCGCGAAAGGAACTGGAGTCCCTGGAAAAGCAGTTGGAGGTGCAGGTCAAGGAGGCCCTCAAGCAGCAGCAGGAAAAGGATGCCCTGGATGCAGAACTCCAGATCCTCCGCGCCCACCTTGCGGAAGCCAAGGCCGCCGCCGAGGCCAAGCCGGACACCCACGACTACTCGGAGGCGCAGACCCGCCACTATCTGATCGATCTCGAACTCAAACGGGCTGGTTGGTTGCTTGATCAGCCGCGCGACAAGGAATTTGAAGTGACCGGCATGCCGAACCCCACCGGCAAGGGTTACGTAGACGATGTGCTCTGGGGCGATGACGGCAAGCCGCTCGGCCTCGTGGAATCGAAGAAGACCACGGTGGATGCCCGGGTGGGCCAGCAGCAGGCCAAGCTCTATGCCGACTGCCTGGAGGCCCTGTATGGCCAGCGCCCGGTCATTTTCTACACTAACGGCTATCAGACATGGCTGTGGGATGATACGGCCTACCCACCGCGCCGCGTGTCCGGATTCTACAAGAAGGAGGAACTGGCCCGCCTCATCCTCCGCCGGGGCACCCGGAAGCCCTTCAGCGCGGTTCCGATCAATGGGGTGATCGTGGAGCGATACTACGCGAAACGGGCCATCACCAGCATTGGCGAGCACTTCACCAAAAAGCAGCGCAAGGGCCTGCTCGTGATGGCCACCGGCACCGGCAAGACCCGCGTCGCCATCGCCCTCGTGGATGTCCTCCAACGGGCCAACTGGGCCAAACGCATCCTCTTCCTCGCCGACCGGATTTCGCTGGTCAACCAGGCCGGCAATGCCTTCAAGGAGCACCTGCCCGATTCCAGCCCGGTGAACCTGGTCACGGAAAAACACACCGAGGGCCGGGTCTATGTTTGCACCTACCCCACCATGATGGGGCTCATCGACGTGACGGACGGCGGGACCGCCCGATTCGGAGTCGGACACTTCGACCTGATCATCATCGACGAAGCGCACAGATCGGTCTATCAGCGTTACCGGGAGATTTTCCGCTACTTCGATTGCCTGCTGGTCGGGCTCACCGCCACGCCGCGGGAGCAGGTGGACCGGAACACCTACGAACTCTTTGACCTGGAAGAAGGGGTCCCGACCGATGCCTACGAACTGGACCGGGCCGTCAGCGATGAGTTCCTCGTCCCGCCACAAGTCCGGCAGGTGGATCTCAGATTCCCCCGTGACGGCATCCACTACGATGATCTCAGCGATGCAGAGAAGGCGGAATGGGAATCACTCGACTGGGGGGATGGCCCGGGCATCGGCGGTGCTCCCGACACCGTGCAAGCCTCCGCCATCAACAACTGGCTGTTCAACACCGACACGGTGGACAAGGTCCTCCAGCACCTCATGAAGGAAGGACTGAAGGTCGAAGGCGGCGACCGCCTCGGCAAGACCATCATCTTCGCCCGCAATCACGACCACGCGAAGTTCATCGAGGAGCGTTTCAACTTCCACTACCCGCAATACGCCGGTCACTTCGCCCGCGTCATCGACCACCAGGCGAAATACCCGCAGAGCCTGATCGACGACTTTACCATCAAGGACAAGGCACCCCACATTGCCATATCCGTGGACATGCTGGACACCGGCATCGACGTGCCCGAGGTGGTGAATCTGGTCTTCTTCAAGCCCGTCTATTCCAAGATCAAGTTCTGGCAGATGATCGGTCGTGGGACCCGCCTTTGCAAAAACCTGTTCGGCCCGGGTCAGGACAAGGAGCACTTCCGGATCTTCGATTTCTGCTTCAACTTCGATTACTTCCGCGAGAACCCCAACGGCATCGAGGGGGGCGGCGGCGAGGCCCTCGGCACCCGGCTTTTCAAGAGCCGGGTCCAACTGCTGGCGGCCCTCCAGCAAACTCCCGAACTGGAACCCTCCGGCGCACTTGGGGCCGGCCTCACCAACACGCTGCACACGGAGGTCCGAGGCATGAATCCGGACAACTTCATGGTCCGCGCCCACCTCCAGCAGGTCGAAAAATTCAAGGATCGGGCATCATGGGACTCGCTCACGGAAATGGACATCCACGAAATTGGGAACCACGTGGCCGGTTTGCCCAGCCAGTTTGAAACCGATGGAATTGAAGCCCGTTTCTTCGACCTCAGCGCCCTGCGAATGCAGATCGCCTTGGTGGAGCAGGATGCGGGAGCCTTCGAGTCCACCCGGAGGAAAGTTATCGAGATCGCCGCGGGCCTTGAAGAAAAGGACGCCATCCCCGCCGTCAAGGCCCAGCTCGAATACCTCCGCGCCATCCAAACCCCCGAATTTTGGGAAAGCATCGATCTGGCCGCGCTGGAAGACCTCCGCCACCGCCTGCGCGGCCTCGTGCAGTTCCTCGACAAGTCCAAACGCAAGATCGTCTACACCAACTTCAAGGATGAGGTGATCGGTGTCCGGGATGAAGAGGTGATCGTCATGCCCAAGATGACCGGCACCCAATACGCCAAAAAGGTCGAGGAATACCTCCGCAGCCATCAGGACGAGATCGCCATCCAGCGCCTCCGCACCAACCAACCGCTGACTCCCACCGACCTCCAGTCGCTGGAGAAAACGCTCCTCAGCATCGGCGAGGACGAAGGCCCGCGCCTGCTCACCAGCATGCTCCAGATCCACGAGATGCCCACACTGGCCCACCTCGTCCGCCGCATCGTCGGCATGGACCGCAACGCCGCCAAGACCGCCTTCTCCGCCTTCCTCGAAGACCGCACCCTCAACGCCCAACAGATGCGCTTCGTCGAGATGGTCATTGACCAACTCACCGCCCGGGGTTTCATGGAGCCCGCCGCCCTCTATGAAGCCCCCTTCAACAGCATCCACGCCGGAGGCCTGGAAGAACTCTTCGCCGGCAAACCAACTATTATCGACAGCCTCTTCCAAACCTTGGCGGAAACCCTGCCTAAAGTGAATGTAGCATGATGCCACGGCTGAGGGTGTTGGTAATGTAGCCGTCCTTCCTCATTAGCCCCAAGCCCCATTGCTTTCAACAACACCTCATCCGTGGAGGATTGACCATGATATCCTGCTCCAAAAACATTCTCACGATCCGTCCAGCATTAACACGAACGGAAATCCATGACAGACTATCACGGTGCAGTGAGCTATACGTCGCTGAATGGTTGCCGCGTGTCCTGGCCACCGACCTATCCACTGCACTTGAATCCCTTCTGGCCAAAGGATATTCTTGGCTTTCTGCAGAGCAAAAACAACAGGCCAGAAAGGAAGTTGGGGCTTTTACGATTGTTGAAGTCCGGGACCGTTTCAAACGGCTGGTGGCAGAGGGAATTGGCGGCCCGCGCAGTCCCGACGTTCAAATCACTTTTGTGAGAACGCTTCGGGTTCCCGATGATGGAAAAACCTACCCGTTGCCTCCAGGTCTTGGACCATTCGCTATCGAGAATCTGGCCCACTATTCCGGCCGAATACCCTCTTCCTGGGCGGAACTTGGAGGCGTTATGATTCCGATGCATCAATCCGAGGCGATGTGGATCAACTTCAAAACCGAATGGCCCACGGCACTAAAAATCGCAACCGGCACCGTGAATGCCATCAACGGCGGAAAATGCACGGCCGGGCTGACACGGGAGCCGCAAGGCTATGTTGTCCTGCCGGAGCAACCATGGCTGGACGGCTACTGTGCCGCCCCCGGCATGGTCAGGCAGTTTGTTGCCACCATTTTGGGTCAAGGATATTCCGCCGAAGAGCAGATTTTGGGCACCCTGCGGGGTGGCCTGCAATTGGAAGCCTACCCTGTAAAGGTTGAGCCCTATTTCGAGAAGAAGCTCCGTGAGACGCTCCCCAGGACGGCGGAGGACTTGCTGGTCGAATATCTGACCGATAGGCGAGGAGGGGCGCTGTATGCCCAGCCCGTTCCTCGGTCGATGAAATCAATGGGTCTAGGTGCGGGGGGCAGAATCAAACAGGAAGTCTATGAGGACCAGTGGGAAACTGGAGATTGGGATATGGGCCGCCCTTCCAAGACTTGGGTCCATCTGGTGGACTCAGCAGTTTGGAAGGGTATCACCGGAAAAGAGGTGCCGGGAAAACTCCTCACGGCGAAAGATTACGCTGAGAAAGGTTTTCCCTGGTTTGACTACTACCGGGAGGATATTGAACAGTTGGATGGCAGCGCGGTGCTGGCCAACCTGAAATCGGTCGTCGATCCGGAGGCTGGGGGAGGCAAGGGCGACCAGACAGGCGCAGGGCTTTCATACCTTCATGTCAAAGCCATCGGGCCTGATGGCCAGACCGACAAGGTCAAAGAGTGGGACGGGACGGTGAGCACATCTGTCGGTCGGGTATCCCAATCGGAGGCTGATATTTCCGCCCCCAAGCCATCCAGTCCCTTTACCGCGCCCACTATATCCCCCGGGTTTAATATCACAGCAAGAGAGATGCAGCGCCTTTCTGTGGCCATCGACGTGATGGCAGGCCGCATGTCAATCAAGGCCATTGCCAAGAAGCACGCCATCACCAAGGCCCAGCTGGAGACCATCCTTGGTGTGGCCGTGACCAAAATTGGGGCGGAGCCAAAGCCGGAATCAAGCATCTCTCGGGTCTTGCAAGGCTATCCGAAAGTAAAAATTCTATTATACTTACTCCCCTTTATTGTTTTCCTTTATTTCATTTTTTCACCTCCAAACCCATCGCCTCGACCGCATGAAGTCACCGACGACCCTCTCATTCAAAATGTCCCTAAATCGGAAATATCCCGGAAACCTGAGCCACCCCTCCCGGCTTCTCCCCGATTAAACGACCCAAGCTCTGATGAAGTTGAGCGCATTACGAGCAGCAACGCCGATTTTTACAGGGATCAGGAAAAGCGCAACAAAGAAGCTGGTAAACACGGCGAGTCCCTCTGGGCGGCCGCAGCGGCATTACTAAAACCCGACTACACGCGGCCTACTAAAACGCCCAACGGCTCCCCATGGCCGACGACCGCATCCTACATCAGCGGATATGAAAAACGGAGATTTGGCGGCCTCTCAAAATTGAAGGTAGACAACACGCGGCACAACCGCGACGTGATGGCGCTCCTCGTAAACCCTGCAACCGAAGAACGTTTTCGAGCCTGTCATATTCCCGCAGGCAGTGACTTTGAACTGCTGGAACTGGCCCCGGGCACTTACGATATCCGCTACATGGACTTGGATTCCGGCGAAACATTCAAAACCGAACCCTTCACGATGACGGAAACGCCCCGTTTCAACTCCACCGAATACTCCGAGGTTAGTCTCACGATTTATCGTGTCGTGGATGGAAACATGGAAACAACCCGCATCCCTCGAGACCAGTTCCCCGAGTGACATAGGCTGGTAAATCCGATCCCCTCACGAGGGTGGACCTAAGCCGTATGGAGCGTCCATTGAATCGCGGGCCGGTCATCGGTCTGGGACTGGTGAGCATGCAAGCGCAGCTTTGCCACGGACACCACCCTGCTGCTGGCGTAGCTGAACAAAAAGGACGGCACGCCCCGCACCCTGACTAAAAGCACACACGCGGCTGCGGAAGCATTGTGGCCCGGGTGACGGGCAGCCGTCTCACCATCGGCAGTGATGCCCGGTATGCCTACATCCACCAGCTGGGCGGCGTGACCCGGCCGCGTGTGATCCGGGATTGAGATGCCTCATTGATTCTGAAAAAACGGAACTGGGAGTTCAGTCTCGATATCTTTTGCATGGCACCATTTGTCCACCTTTGGCATATTGTCGGCATTGACCCGAAGCAGGAATTTATCGCTCAGTGTTGAAGCAAGGGCTTTCGCATTTTCCAAGGTCCTGAATCTAAGCCAAAATGGAACTATCAACTGTGATTCAGGGAACATTACTTCCTTGCCCGAAATAAAGAGGGCTGATGCCCATTGGCCGCCTACTTTAAAGGTCCTTTCGTATCTAATTTTGGTGGTCTGATTGTCATGCAGATTGGTGGTTTGATCGTAATCAATATTCAGATCAAAGTCCTGATATTTGAGCGGAACCACGACCATGACTTGATATTCGCGACATAACACTTTTCCGAAATTCTTGAGAGCTAATTGAACCCTACAGGGAGTGTTGGGATTGATCCCTGCCACACGCGGCATGCGCATTTCTGCTCTCAAATCAGGATTTTTTGCTCTGTTCATCAGGTCCCGGATCGAGTGATCGCGAAGTATAGCGGTGGTCGCATTGGCACGCTGGTGATACCTGCCGTCACCTGCTTGATGGGCGGTGTCGGATTGAGGGACCTCCACCAGCACACAAATCTTTCCGGAGGGGTGCCCTTCCGGTTGGACCGGGAATATTTTTATATCCGGAAATGGCGGAGAAATGTGAACACTGAGTTGTTGAACAACGCCTTTCCTGGTTGAAATCGGCGGCATTCATCGGGGCGTAAGTAAACCGAGAGGTTCCTGGCACGGGATGCTTATTCTCTTCAATGCCAAACACAACCAAGCCTCCGCCAGCGTTTGCCATGGAAGAAATGACGACAGAGACTTTATCTTTGACGTTCTGAAGTATTTCTGTCCGTTTAAATTCTAGGCAATAGATTCCGCTGCTCCATCGGCGATCAGCCCGGCCAAAAACCGACGCTGTTCTTCTACGTCTAGTGGAACAGTTAGCGGTGAAGGAGTGAGGACGCCCATAGTGCGGCGAATTTCCCCCGCTGGCAGAGAATAGCAATTCCAAACGGGTTGACACAGCCGACCCTTTTCAGGCGGGGCGGGGAAGGTCCGGCATGATCCCACCGTGTCCAAGGCCACCCTGCCAGCTCTCAACGTCTTCTTTGTGATTCTGTGTCCGCCAAGGTTCCGCAGCCCACCGGCGAGGGGGCCGCGGCGGCGCTGCCGACCCGCTTCACCATTCATCGGTGGGGCCGCCACCAGACCAGTAAGGACATGGTTATCGTGGATGAACTACCGCGGCCGTGCTCGAGGGAAACCAGCGGCTGATTAAGCGGCCGTCCGCGCAGCCTGCCGGCACGGTAAAGCACTCGCCTTTTTTTCGGTATCCCGCGACGTGCCCCGGGTGGTGCCGGGAATTGTCATCGTGGTGGAGGATGCGGAGTGGACCCGGGCCGGCCGGGAGCATGTGCCGCTGCACTACTCTGACGTTACCGCCACGCCCTGTCTGTAACGCCAAGGGCCGGGTGATCCCTCTGCACTGCTTTACCCTCTGTGACCATGGAGAGGAGGACGGCGCACGCATGCCCGGCTTGCCGGAAACTTTCAGCGCCAATATGGGGCTGTTCTCCACAACCGCCCCCCCTCGCCATGAATTACGCACTACTTGTGAATCACCTGAAATCCCTTGGCGTTGATGTCGCCATAGACCCCGGAAGATTCTACCAGCAGGCGGTTGCCTCCAGAAAAACATGCAATGAGGCCTAGGTGAGCAATTCCCGATCCGGCAGCACCGAGAGATGACGCAGTGACGCCCCGATTTGTCCTTCAGGATATTTTCGAATGAACTCGAGGTGGAAACCGACCCGGCTGACGATCCAAGAGGGTTAATCTCGTTGAGCTTGTAGGAGAACTTCCGGATAGGAGCGAAAACCAGCAACTTGAGGCGGACAAGTTCTTACCTGTGTTCTTACTACCCCACCCCGGTTTCGTTAACTCGTTGATTATCAGAGTGGCGGAGCGGACGGGACTCGAACCCGCAACCTCTGCCGTGACAGGGCAGCGCTCTAACCATTGAGCTACCGCTCCAAAGCGGCCGGGGAGGCCGCGCGGAACAGGATGGCGAGTATGGATGTGATCCGGCAGTTCGCAAATGGAAAAATCATCCTTCTCCAAAATTCCATTAAGTTTTCCGAAACAGGAAGCGAGGTTCCATCCCCCGCACCCGGGTGGTCTGCGATCCACCCACGCCATGGGCAGTCCCCCCCAAGGCACCACGACTGGGACAGCCTTGGCTTGGCTCTGGATTTTGGTCTTTGATCTTTAGCCTTTAGTCTTTCCTCTCAACCTCCCACCTGCTGGAGCCAGTCGGTCAGGTTGTAATACAGGGTGACCCGGGCGATGCGGCCTTCCTGCAGGTCAAAAAAAGCGCCGGCGGGGAGCCGGTAGGTTTGACCGGTGGCTTCAGGGAGGCCTTCGTCGGTGCTCTGGTAGGTGCCCAGCACGGTGAATTCGGCGGCGGCCCGGGTGCCGCCGGGATTGGCGAAGAGCACAAGGTCCACCAGTTGTTCGGCATAACAACGGTCCATGCGTTTCAGAAAAGCCGCGAAAGCATCGCGGCCGGTTTCGCGGGTGCCTTGATTGGTGTCGTGAGCGACCTCATTGGTGAGGAGTTCCAGCATGCCGGCGTGATCTCCGGCATTGAAGGCGGCGTAATAGCGGGACAGGAGATGGAGAGCAGCGGTTTGGGGCGTGGGGGAGTCGGGCATGACGCAGTGAAGCCGGGTTTTCCCCAGCCGCAAATGCGTTGCGGCCTTCTTCCGGGTTTGCGCGATAGTCTCCCGCAGGTGCCGTGTCCCGTTTCTGCTATGTGGTTTCCCGCTCCAACAGAGATTCGACCCCCACTGCGTGGGGCAGGCCAATATTTCCCCAACATTGTCTGCCTCCTAACCTTCACTATCCAAGGTTTCCGCATTGCACGCCGGTCGTCCCCGACTACCTAGTTTCCAACAAATGCCAGCCATGCTCCGTTTTTTCCCTTATCTTTTGTTTTTCCTGACTGCGGCCTGCCTTCCTGCCCAGGAGACCCCGGCCGCCAAGCCCAAGGGCCCGGCGCGATGGGAGCCTGAGATCGTGAAGCTGGAGGCCCAATTCAAGGCCGCGCCGCCAGCCCCGGGCGGCATTGTCTTTACCGGCAGTTCCAGTATCCGGCTCTGGGACCTCAAGAAGAGTTTTCCCGGGCTTCCTCTGATCAACGCCGGCTTTGGCGGTTCCATGATTCAGGATTCCACCCACTTTGCCCCCCGCCTGGTGATTCCGCTGAAACCGCGTCTGGTTGTCTTTTATGCGGGGGATAACGATTCCTCCAACGGCCGCAGTGCCACCCGGATCGCGGCCGACTTTAAAGCCTTTGCCGATACGATCCATGCGGCCCTGCCGGAATGCGGCATTTTGTATATTCCGATCAAGCCCAGTATTGCCCGTCAAAAACTGCGCCAGCTCCAACATGAAGCTAACCTGCTGATCGAAAAACAGTGCGCCGCCCAGCCCGGCAAATTGCAATATCTCGATCTCGCCACACCCCTGCTCGCCCCGGACGGCACCCTGCGTCCGGAGATTTACAAAAAAGACGGCCTGCATCTCAGCCCGGCGGGCTATGCGATCTGGACAGAACTTCTGCGGCCGGCTTTGCTCAATCCATAGGCTGGCGTTCCCGTTCACGCGCGGAAAGACGCACGACAACTGGTTGCTGGAGTCCCGCCTTCAGGCGGCCCTGCGGCGCATCAACGGTGAGTGACTAACGCTAGAATGTTTTTCTCCATGGCCGCGGGAACCGCCTGAAGGCGGGACTCCAACGGGGTGGGATTCCACTGCACAGCGGACTGCTGAGCACGGCCCTGACATCAAAAACCCGGAATGGCACCCGAGGGCACCATTCCGGGATCAGGAAACAGGATCGGTTATTTCGCGGCTGGCTTGACTTCCGGTGCAGGAGCCGGGGCCGGAGCCTGTGGCGGGGTGGTCTGGCCCTCAATTTTGATGATGGGGGCGCCGCCCCCCTTGGGGATTTCCACGGAAACCGGTGGGGTGACCGCCGTGATCGGCTCGCGCTTGGGCAGAGGTTGGCCATCCGGACCGGTGGCAGTGGCCGCTTGATTGACCGGAGGTTCCTCTGACGAAATCAATTCGATGGTATAGGCGATGACGGAATTGGGTTTCAGGGTGGCCCCGCGGGGGGCATCGCCAAAACCGAGGGCAGGCGGGAGCCAAAAGCGGGCTTTGCCGCCATCCTTCATGAGCTGAAGGCCTTCCTGCAGGCCCTTGGGCAGGGCCATCATGGCGCGGCGGCCTGGAGTCCCCTCGGCGGTGCGGTCAAATTCAGTGCCATCGGCTGCGGAGGTGCCGATCAGGTTGATATTGACCACATCGCGCGGTCCCGGAGTGCGGCCGGCACCATGCTGGTCGATGATGTATTGCAGCCCGGAGGGGGAAGTTTTGATCCCTTCTTTTTTGGCATTTTCGGCAAGCCATGCAGTTGCCGCAGCGAGGTTTTTGTCAGCTTCGGCCTTCATCTTGGCCTGTTGGCTCGCCGTGATCTGGCTTTGGAGTTCCTGCATGATGGCTTGAATCTCCTGCGGCTGGATTTTACCGGGTTTGCCGTCCAGCGCGCTGCGAACGGCTTCCGTCAGCACCGCAGGGTCGATCTCGACCCCGGATCGTTTGATCTGGGCGGCCATGGCGAGGCCTGCGGCGTAGTCGACGCTCTTGACGTTGTCCAAGCCATCCTTGAGTCCCTGAAGGAGTTCGGCCGCCGTGAGGGTCGGTTTGTCCGGATTATTGGCGGCGTTTTGTTTTTCACGGTTTCCAAGGAAGGTGCCGAGGCCGTAGCTGTGGCGTTCCTTTTGGTCCTTGAAAGGCCCGAGCGGAGCTTCCGCCGGGGCTGCAGGAGCTGCCGGTGGAGGAAGCAAGGGAGCCGGCGCAGTGGCGGCAGGAGTTGGGGCTGCGGGAGCCGGAGCCGGAGCCGGGGTCTCCTGAGCGAAGACAGGCAAGGCAACAAAACAGGAGGCAAGGGCCAGAGTGAGGGAGGCGGATTTCATGGGGAAGAGGCAGCAGGAGGCTGGCGAAGTTAATCAATTAACGGATGGCAGGGGGAGCGTCAACCCCTGGCAACACTCGTTTTCCGCTGGCGGGGCCGCTACGGCTGGCAGATGGACTGTTGGCAATGCCCATACCCCCCACCCGTGCCGCCGGGGTTTCCCGGCTCCTGACTGAACTGAATGCCACCCGCGTCTCCTTGTTTGATGAACGGGAGGGAGGAGAGCGCCGGGGACAGTTGATGGGGCGCATCGCGGAATACCTCCTCGTCTCCCTGATTGTGCTGGTGATTGCCGGAATCGAGATCGGGCGGTGGTATTTCCAAACGCCCCCACAGCCCGCCCTGGTGTGTGCCTTTGCCCTTGGGGTGACGGGTTATGCCCTGCTGCGGGTGTGGATGATTTTGCCCCAGGTGCGGGTGCTGGCCCGGGAACGCGAAGCCCGGCGCCTGCTCAAAGGCGCGGTGGAGTCCCTGTGCGCCAAAGGGTATGTGCTCTTTGAAGGCGTGACCGGTCCCCGCGGATTTTCCCTTGGCTCCGTGCTGGCTGGGCCGTCCGGGGTCTTTTGTGTTATTCCCCGCTTCGTGCCCCGGGGGCAGGATTTGTCCGAAGTGGTGGAGCATCCCGACGACTCGACCCTGCGCATCGGCGGACGCGAAGTCCTGGCTGACCCCTTGGAGCAGGCCCGCCGGGCTGCCACCGGGCTTTACGAACTGCTGGCCAGTGAGGGTCTGGATACCGTGCCCGTGCAGCCTGTGGTCGTCTTTCCAGGATGGACAGTCCAACGGGCCACGGACTTCAAGGAGCCTGAAGTGCTGGTGACCGGAGACCAGGCGCTGGAAGCGGAGGTCCGGGGAGCGGGCGGCCACCTTGAGCCAAAACAAATCATCGCGGTGAGCCAGATCCTTGAGAAAGCGGCACGCGGGACGGGCCTTCCAAACCTGTGAGGGTGGCCGTGCTGTCCTTTTCCACAACCTTGGGCTATGAGGGGAGCGGATTGAAGACGTCGCGCTGGAAGGCACCTTTTGCCCAGCAGGGCGTTTCCTCCATGCCCGGCCATCCAGCCTTCGTCGCGGGCCAACACGCTGGGCCGCCGGGACGGACGGCGCTCCCAGCAGGAAAGTCAGACCTTCCAGCCGCGCAGTTGACAATGAACCTGGGCGACTTTTCCCATGTAATGATCCATGCGGTAGACTCCGGCGGCTTTCACAAGGTGCTCCTGGGCGGCTTCCGCTTTCCCGAGGGCTTCCTGATACAATCCCAAATAAAGGCGGGCATAACATCTTTGATTCTTCATGGATTCGTCCCGGGCCTTTGCTTCCGCAGCCTCCAGCACTGCCTCCTCCCGGCCGGAACCGGAGAACAACGCGTGGATTTCCTTCATGGGCACCCGGGGATCTGCGGTGATGGGAATGAAGGCTTTGCGGGCCGCCGCCACGGATTCAAGGCGGGCCACACAGAGGAAATGCCATGCCGCGTTTTCCACATCCTGGGAGTTCACGGTTTGGTGCGACTCAAACTGAGCCCGCCCTTCCTTGAATTTGCCCGCATAATACAAAGCAATGCCCCGTTGCCAGTGGTGCGGTCCGGCGGCCGGGTCGGCGGCAATTTGGCCGTCCCAATGCTGGAGCGCTTCATCCATTTTCCCGGCAAAAAATGCCTTGGTGCCTGCGGCCATGGGAGAATCTGCTGCCCTGATCAAGGGAGTGGCCATGGCGGCGGCGGCAGTGGTGGTCAGGAAACGGCGGCGGGTCTTCATCCGGAACAGGCTACCAAATCCTTCCGGCAAAGAGCAAGCCCTCAAGGAAGTCAGACCCAGCCTTGCCCGCAGGCGCGTATGTGCTCAGGTAGGCCCACCCCCATGTTTCATCTCGCGCTCAAAATGCTGGTCGGCGACCGGGCCAAGTTTTTTATGCTGCTCGGCGGCCTGTTTTTCGCCGCTCTCCTGATGACCCAGCAATGCGCGGTTTTTCTGGGGCTGCTCTCGTGGACCACCAGCCACCTTTCCAACATCCGCGCCAAGGTCTGGGTCGTCGAAGCCAAGGTGGAACAGGTCAATGAACTGAAACCCCTGCGGGATACCGACGTCAGCCGGGTGCGCTCCGTGCCCGGGGTGGCATGGGCGGTGCCACTCTATGTCAACATCCTCCAGGCCCGTCTCTCGGATGGCAATTTCAAACCCATTCTTTGTGTCGGGCTCGACTCCGCCAGTCTGGTAGGCCGTCCTGCTGTGATTTTGTCAGGCAAACTGGAGGACATCCGCCTGCCCAACAGTGTCATGGTGGATGACCTTGCCCTGCAGCGCCTCAAAACCCCGGATGGTCCGCCTCCGAAAGTCGGGGATGTCTTTGAAATCAACGACCGTGAAGCCCGCATCGTGGCCATCTGCAAAAGCGACCGCGCTTTTTTTGGTTATCCCTACGTCTTCACCACCTATGACCAGGCCCTGCAGTTTGCGCCCCGGCAGCGCAAGATGCTCAGTGCGGTGCTGGCCGAGCCGGCGGCCGGCCTGACCGCCCAGGAAACCGCCGACAGGATCAACGCCAGCGTGCCCGGCATGAAGGCATGGACCGAGGACTCCTTTTTTTGGGACACAATCAGATGGTATTTCAAAAACACCGGTATCCCGATCAGCTTCGGCGTGACCATCCTGCTCGGGCTGATCGTCGGCATCGCCATCAGCGGACAGACCTTTTACAGTTTCGTTCTGGAAAACCTCAAGAACCTTGGCGCGCTCAAAGCGATGGGGGCCAGCGACTTCAAGCTGGCGTCCATGCTGGTCGTCCAGGTGATGACAGTGGGCCTGATCGGTTATGGTCTCGGCATGGGAGCCGCCGCCGGTTTCGGGGCCGCTGCGGCCCAGCGCGGCAATCCACCCTTTTATCTGCCGTGGCAACTGGTCGCGGGAGTCCTCGCCGTCATCCTGCTGATCTGCCTTGCCGCCGCCGCCCTCGCCATTGTGAAAGTCAGCCGCCTCGAAGCCGCCGTCGTCTTCCGGGGGTAGGGAGGTTCTGGTTATTTTTGATTTGAAATTTGAAATTTGAGATTTGAGATTAGTTATTAGTTATTGGTTTAAAGCCGCCGGTTTTGCTTTCAATTTCGCCTTCCCCCGCCTCCCACTCAAAATTCGTCGTTCACCGTTTGGATGTTCGAAAATCGATGTTCAAAATTCAACGTTCGATGTTCGACGTTCAACGTTCAATGTTCACAGCTCAACGTCCGCTGATTTCCCCTTTCTCCGTCATGCCGTCTGCCCCCATCGCTGTCCGCACCACCGGGCTTACTAAAGGGTTTGGCAAGGGGGCCGCGCGCACCGTGGCCCTGAAAGGAGCCGACTTTGCCGCGCCGCTCGGCGAACTGCAGCTGATTGTGGGCCCATCCGGCTGCGGCAAGACCACCCTGCTTTCCATCATCGCAGGCACACTGATTCCCGATGAAGGCGAAGTGGTGGTGCTGGGGGAAACCCTGACCCGGATGAAAAAAGGGAAGGTGACCGACTTCCGCCGTCGCCATATCGGATTTATCTTCCAACAATTCAATCTTATTCCCACCCTGACATTGATTGAAAATGCCAGTGTGCCCCTGCTGCTCAATGGGGTGTCCCGGTCCCAGGCGGAACGGGCCGCCCTTGCCATGCTGGACAAGGTGGGCCTGGACGGCCGGGGGAAAAACTATCCCCGCCAGCTTTCCGGCGGCCAACAGCAACGCGTCGCCATCGCCCGGGCCCTCATTCACAACCCCCGCCTCGTAATATGCGACGAACCAACTTCCGCCCTCGACCGCGAAACCGGACATTCCGTGATGGAACTGCTGAAGGACGTGGCGCGCGCGCCGGACCGCTCAGTTATCGTGGTGACCCACGATCCCCGCGTCTATGACTTCGCCGACCGCATCGCGGAAATGGAGGACGGCCGGGTCCTGACCAATCAACTGGCCACGCCCGCCACCCTCCACTCCCTGCACAGTTAATCCCTGAATCCCCGCTTTCCAGCCTCCAGCCTCCAGCCTCTATCCTCTATCTTCCATCCAGAAGTTCCGCCTCCCCCACCTTCCCCCGTGTTTTACCGCCTTCTCATCACCGCCCTTGTCGTCCTTGCCTCCATCGGGGTCTGGCGGGGCATCGCCCTCGCCAGATCGCAGGCCAACAAACCGCCCGCACCGCCGCCCCTCGCCGAACCCGCCCGGTCGCCCTATCCCTTCAGCATTGCCGCCACCGGCATCATTGAGGCCGCGCGCGAAAATGTCAATGTCGCCACTAGCAAGCCCGGGTTGGTGATCAAAGTCTGGCCGGGCGTGGGGAGCGATGTCAAAACCGGGGACCCCCTCTTCCTGATTGATCCGCGGGAAGCCACCGCCCAGGCCGCCAGTTTGCGGGCGCAGGTGGAGGTGGAAAATGCCAGCGTCACTTCCAACCGCGTTACGCTCCGGGAAGCCCAGGACCAATTAAAACGCGTCAGCTCCGCCTCTTACGCCCGCGTCATCACCGAGGACGAACGGCAACGTCGGGTCTTTGCAGTGGAACTGGCCGAGGTGCAAATTGCGCGCAGCCTCGCGCAGTGGGAAGCGGCCAAAGCCAAACTGGCGCAGGCTGAAACCGAACTGGAAGTCCTCACCGTCCGGGCCAGCCGCGACGGCCGCATTCTCCGCCTCAATATCCGCGAAGGCGAATATGCCAATATCACCCCACCCGAACCACTGATGGTGCTGGGCGACATCGACACCCTGCAGATCCGTGCCGATGTCGATGAACAGAACGCCCCCCTGGTTGAAGCCGGGCGGCCCGCCCGGGCTTATGTGAAAGGCAGCAGCCGGGATGCCCTGCCCCTCACTTTTGTCAGGATCGACCCCTTTGTGGTGCCCAAAAAATCCCTCACCGGCGACAGCACCGAGCGGGTCGACACCCGGGTTCTCCAAGTCATCTTCAACCTCAAAAAGCCCGAAGGGAAAACCCTCTACGTCGGCCAGCAGGTGGACGTGTATATCGAAATGCAAGCCCCCGGAGTCCAAGCTACCCAGCCGCCGGGCGATGCAGGGGCATCCCCCTGACATTCCAATCTCCCGCGCGGACCTGTGGCCCCCGATTTCAGGTTTACGGTTTCAGCCACCGGCCGCCAGAAATCTATCGGCGGCGGCGAATCACGCCCAGCAAAGCCAGTCCGGCCAACAACCCTGTGGTGGGTTCCGGGATCCCAAACGGGGTGGTATTCTGAATGGTGATGTTGGAGAACGTGGTGGAGCCCGTGTCGTTGCCCGCGCGGACATTGATGGACTCGAATTCGTCATTGATGCCCAAAGCGGAGCGCACGGTGGTGATCCCAGCCGGCTGGGCAGCCTCCAGCAGCGTCAGATTGGGATTGAACCAGACGGTGGCTGTGTTGGCCGCCTGGTCCAGCTTCATCACAAAATTGGCCGGAGTGCCCACCACATAAGCCGGACTGCCCGTCAATTCATAGTCCCCGCCCCCAAAGCCGCCCCAATTCAGGCTGGTCCAGGTGTTGCCCACGGCAAACCTTTCGCCCCCTTTGAAGAGCTGCAGGGCCGTGAAAAATCCGCCGGTTCCCGTCTCGCCGGCATTGTTGGTGATGTTTGCGGTCCACGAGAAGTAGAGTGGCACGGTGGCGGAACCGGTATCGTAACCGCCGGCCGTGATCCAGTCCGCCGTGTCATTTCCGGTATTGACGATGGACACCCCGTCGCCTCCTCCGGTGGCCACCTGCGATCCTGGCAGATTGAAAAGAACGGCGGCCGGAACCGGGGCTGCAGCAAAGAGCAGAGTGGCGCACACCACAGGAAGAGGGGATCGGAAAGGCTTCATAAAATGGGGGTTCGGAAAGATAACCTAAAAGGTTAAATGGATGTTTGACAGGACGTCAAGGCTTATTCGACCGGGAGTTCAGGCAAGGCTCATCTCTTCGGACCGTTGATAGGAGCCGTCAGTCATTTTGGCAAGCTGCAGGTTCACATCGGTCAGGAGACTGCTGGCCCCGAAGCGGAACCAGTCCGGGCTGAGCCAGGCCGCCCCGAGCGTTTCCTTGACCATCACCAGATACTGCAGGGCCTCCTTGGAGGTGCGGATGCCTCCGGCCGGTTTCATGCCGATCATTTCCCCGGTGGCATAATAATGATCCCGGATGGCCTCCAGCATCACTAGAGTGACCGGAAGGGTGGCCGCCGGACTGACTTTGCCGGTGCTGGTTTTGATAAAGTGTCCGCCGGCACGCATGGCGATTTCACTGGCCATTCTCACATTATCGTAGGTTTTGAGTTCTCCGGTTTCGAGGATTACCTTGAGGTGGGCCCCGCCGCAAGCCTCGCGCACGGCGGCGATTTCATCAAAGACCCGGCTGAATTCCCCGGCCAGAAAAGCCCCGCGGTCGATCACCATATCTATTTCATCCGCGCCCTCGCGCACCGCAAATTTCACTTCTTCGAGTTTGATCTTCAGAGGAGACTGACCGCTGGGGAAAGCCGTGGCAACGGAGGCGACCTTCACGCTGGATCCGGCGGTCAGGGCTTTGGCCGTTCTTACCAGATTTGGATACACGCAGACCGCCGCCACCGGCGGGCAGCCAAAGCGCGCCTCCATGGGCGAGAGGGCTTTCGCGCATAGATGCCGGACTTTTCCCGGAGTGTCCATGCCCTCAAGGGTGGTGAGATCCATCATGGAAACGGCCAGCTTCAGGCCCGCCAGTTTGGCTTCGCTTTTGATACTGCGTTTTTTGAAGCTGTCCGCCCGTTGCTCGATCATGACCTTGTCCACCGTCGGCGCACTGAGGCCAAAGGGAGCGCCGTATTTGGCCGCAGGCCGGATGAGGATGTCCATACCGCTCTTTTAGAGCAAGCTGCCGCCCCCTACCACCGGGATTTCGCGGGGGAAGCGCGGCAAGGCCGGCGCGCGGCCTTGTAGTCCGCCCGGGAGCATCGGCAGAGCACCGGAAAAAGCCAGCCGGGTGAAAATTGAAAATTATCAAAAAATGAAATGGGCCAATGCCTTGAAAACCCAAGGACAGCCGGGGCGGACTCCAAGTCCGCGCTCCCATTTCTCGGCTTCCAAAATGAGCGGTTGCCTGAAAGTATGGAAACTTTTAATCTAAAGCCGGATTTGAGAAACGCCCCGGCGCGCTTCGCTGTCAGTCCTGCCGGTGATTCTGTCCCTGCGGTGACCGCCAGGGATGCCCTCAAGCCGACTCCATTGGCGGAGCCCAGCCACGCCCATGCCCTGCTGCGGGCGGGCGGCTCCGCCCCATCCACCCGCTCCCATGGCAGCCTGCAAACGGTGCCCTCTTCCCTAAACTACCCATGTCCCAGACTGATCAACCCAACCCGCGGCACCGCCGCGGTGGCCGCCAACAAGGCCGCTCCCAGCCACGCTCCCAAAGTTCCCGCTCCGGCTCCGGCTCTGGCCGCGGAGGTGAGCGCTCCGACCGCACTCCCCGCGAAGACCATCGCGATTGGGAACCCGTGGACCGCGGACGTGACATCCGCCGCCGCGCTGCCGAGCAGCCCGGCTTTTTCCAAAAACTCCTCTCCACCCTGACCTTCGGTCTGCTGGGCGGGAAAAAGAAAACCGCCGCCAAAGCCGGGTCCAAATCCACCACCCCCAAAAACGGGGAACGCCCGGACCGTCCTGAACGCGACCGTGCTCCCCGCGGAGAACGCCCCGCCCGGGTGCCGCGCGAAGCCCGCCAGCCGGCTCCCCCCAATCCCGACGCTGTCACCGGCCCCCGCCTCCACGTCGGCAACCTCAGCTACGAAGCCGCCGAAAGCGATCTCACCGACCTCTTCAACGGCGTCGGCCAAGTGCAGCATGTCGAAGTAGTCTATCACCGCGAGACCCAGCGCAGCAAGGGATTTGCCTTTGTCCAGATGCTCACTCTCGAGGAAGCCAAACGCGCCGTCACGGAACTTCACGGCAAGGACTACATGGGCCGCAAACTCGAAATCGGCCCCGCCCGCGCCCCCGGCCAGGGCCGCGACCCGGACCGCCGCCGCGGGGAATCCTAACCTGCCATCCTGACAATTCCAGCCCCCTCCCCGGTCAGGCCCCGCCCTGCCCGGGGATTTCCATTCCCCCATTTCAAAGTTCAAAGTTCAAAGTTCAAAGTTCAAAGCTCAAAGTTCAAAGCTCAAAGTTCAACGTTCAACGTTCAACGTTCAACGTTCAACGTTCGACGTTCGACGTTCTCCCCTCCCCTCCCCTAGTCCTAGTCCCCCATGCCGCCCTCCCCCAAACCGCCCCTCCCGCTCTACCTCACCGGCCCGACCGGCAGCGGCAAAAGTGCGGTGGCCCTGCTCCTTGCCGAGGCCACCGGCGGGGAGATCATCGCCGCAGATGCCTATCAGATTTACCAAAAAATCCCTATCCTGACCGCCCAGCCCACCGCCTCCGACCTCGCCCGGGTGCCCCATCATCTGTATGGCACCGTGCCGGTCAGCGAGGACATGGACGCCGGCCGATTTGAGAAAATGGCCCTCAAAACGATTGCCGAAGTCCAGGCCCGGGGCCGGCTCCCGGTCGTCTGCGGCGGCTCCGGGCTCTACATCAAAGCGCTCACTCACGGCCTCTCTCCGCTCCCCCCCGGCGACCCCGGACTCCGCCGGGAATTGGAACTGCTCAGCCCGGAGGAACTGGCGGACCGCCTGATGCAACTCGACCCCGGATCCGCGGAACAACTGAATCTGCAAAATCCCCGGCACGTCACCCGGGCCCTCGAAATTTGTTTGCTCACCGGCCAACCCGCTTCCGCCTTGAAACAGTCATGGGCCATGCCCCGCTCCGGCGTCCGGGGCGTTTTTCTCGACCTGCCCCGTCCGGAACTCTACGACCGCATCAATGCCCGCACCCACGCCATGGTCGCCGCCGGCGTGGTCGCCGAGGTTGCCGCCCTCGACGAGAATGAACTCTCCTCCACCGCCTCCAAAGTGATCGGTCTCTGGGACTTCCGTGCGGTCGCCGACGAAGCCACTTCCCTCCAGGAAGCCATCGCCTCCGTCCAGCAAACCACGCGCCATTACGCCAAAAGGCAGGCTACCTGGTTCCGGCGCGAAGAAGCCTTTGTGCAGATCCCGGTTTCGCCCCTCGATTCCGCGCTGGAGACAGCGGCCCGGATTGCCCGGATCTTTGGTTTTCCGGAGCCCCGGAGCTGAGGGGCCACTCCCCGCCCTAACCCAACCGCGGCAGCCGGAAAAGGCGGGGCAACCACACAGTCCTCACTTCTACCGCGTTGCGGTGTCACCCTGGCCATTCATCCGGACCGGCTATCGACCGGGTCAATGGAAGGACCGGTTTTATCAATTAACGGCCGGCGGACGGTAACGTGAGGGTGCGGGGTCATGAAACCAACACCTGCCACACCAGTCACCACCACCCAGTTCAATCATGCGGCCCCCGCCACCGGCGTCCTGCCGCGCCTCCTTCTCACGCTGGGCCTCACGTTAGGCCTGGCCGCTTCTGCCGGGGCCGCCGGCACCCTGACCCCCAAAGGATCGCCGGACCAGCCGATCCAGATCCGCGACCACCACCTTGAAGTCTCCCTGAACAACGGGTTCGCCCGGGCCGAAGTCACGCAGACCTTCTACAATCCGAACGACAAGGACCTCGAAGCCGTCTACCGCTTTCCGCTGCCGGACAGCGCCAGCCTGTCCGAAGTCACGATGACCCTGGGAGAGCGCGAGATCCACGGCGAAGTGGTGGAACGGGAGAAGGCCCAAACCGTTTACCAGACGGAAAAACAGTCCGGGAGTGAAACCGGGCTAGCGGTCAAGAATGGTTATCAGTCGTTCGACTTCCGGGTGCATCCCGTCCGGGCCAAAGGCGAGACCCGGCTGCGCCTTGTGTATTACCAGCCGCTGGAAATCGATTCCGGGGTCGGCCGGTTTGTGTATCCGCTGGAGGAAGGGGGCACCGATGAAGTCGCCGCCAGCTTCTGGAATCCGGTGCAAGACAAGGTGGAAGGGACCTTTTCCGCAGCCATCGAACTGAAATCGGCATGGCCGGTCTCGGATGTCCGGGTTCCGGGTTTTGAAAAGGATACCGCGACGGACAAGGTGGCGGAGGGCCACTACAAGGTGCGGGTGGAGAAAAAGGACCACTCCCTCGGAGGCGACCTCGTCTTCTACTACCGGCTCGCTGAAGATTTGCCAGGACGGGTGGAGATGATTCCCTACCGTAAAAATGAAACCGGGCCGGGATCCTTCATGCTGGTGGTCACCCCGGGGCTGGACCTGAAACCCCTGACTGGCGGCGCGGACTACGTGTTTGTGCTGGACACCTCCGGCAGCATGGCCGGGAAACTGCGCGTCCTGACCGATGGCGTGAGCCAGGTGCTCAACAAAATGTCCCCGCAGGACCGTTACCGGATCATTACCTTCTCCACGTCTGCCCGCGAATTGACCCACGGCTGGAAACCGGCGGAAGGTGCGGCCTTGCAGGAGACGCTGCAGGTGATCGCAGGACTGCAGCCCGAGGGCAGCACCAACCTTTATGATGGACTTTCCCTGGCCATGAAGGATTTGGACTCAGACCGGGCCACCAGCGTGGTGCTGGTGACGGATGGAGTGACTAACACGGGAATTGTGGATCCGGTCGCCTTCCACCGCCTGACCAAAAGCCATGACCTCCGGATCTTCGGCTTCCTCCTCGGCAACAGTGCCAACTGGCCCCTGATGCGCACGGTGTGCGACGCCAGCGGCGGGTTTTATGCCGGGGTCTCGAATGCCGATGACATCATGGGCCGCATCCTCCAAGCCAAAAGCAAAGTCCAGCACGAATGCCTCCACGATGTGGAATTGAGCCTCACCGGAGTGAAGACCTTCAGCACCACCGGTCTGCTGCCGGGCAAGGTCTACCGCGGGCAGCAACTGGTGCTGTTTGGCCAGTATGAAGGCAGCGGCCCCGCCGAACTGGTGCTGAAGGCCCGGATGACCGGCGAAGACAAGGTTTACCGCACCCAGTTCACCTTCCCGGCCAAGGATACCGCCAACCCCGAAGTGGAGCGGCTCTGGGCCATGGACCAGATCGGGCAATTTGAGCAGCGCACCCACCGGGGCGACATGCCCGCCGCAGAAGCCGACACGGCCATCGGCGACCTGGGCGTGAAATACCAACTGGCGACCGATCAGACCTCCATGCTGGTCATGGGCGACGAGGCCTTCGCCAAACATGGCATCGAACGACACAACCAACAACGCGTCGCGGAAGAACGCACCGCCCAAGCCACCCGCCTCGCGGCTCCTCAACCCGTGAGCTACCGCGTCGACACCGCCCAGCCTCTAACGCCTTACCAGGCTCCCTCTTACCGCGTTAAAAGTGGTGGCGGAGGCGGAGGCGGAGGCGGAGGCGGAGGCGGAGGCGGTGGGGGAGCCCTGTCGCCCCTGATGGTGGCCGCGATGGCTCTGTTCGCCGGGCTGGCCCTCGCCTTGACCGGTCGTTCCTCCAAAAACCGGAAAGCTGTCTGATGCCTGCACCGGAACATCGGAAAACCAAAAGCCAAGCAGGTCCGCCCTTGGCGGGCCTGCTGCTGGCCGGCGGCATTTTATTGGCGACCCTGCTGGTGCAGAGTGTCCCCGGTGCCGCCGAAACCCTGCAATGGGATCGGCAAGGCGGATCGCCCTTGGCATGGCTGACCGGCCACCTATGCCACTGGTCATGGAAACACCTGGCTTGGGACGTGGTTGCCTTCGGATTGTTCTCCCTCCTCGCTTGGCGGGTCGCCCCCTCCCGTTATGTCCCCAGCCTCCTGCTGGCTGCTCTGCTGATCCCCCTCGAAATCAACTTGAATCAGCCCCGCCTCGATTCCTACCGGGGCCTCTCCGGCCTCGATTGCGCCCTCTTCGGCCTGATCGTGGCCGCTCTCTGGCAGCCCCCCTCGGGCGACCGGAGCGGAATGGCCTCCAAAACCCTCGCCCTGCTCGGAGCCTCCGCATTCCTCGCCAAAACCTTCCACGAACTCTCCACCGGCCAGAATCTGTTCGTGGAAATGGGGACCGGCCCCTCTTTTGTGCCCGCCTTGTCCGCCCATCTGGTGGGGTTTGCTAGCGGGGTGGCGGCAGGTCTCCTATTTAAGCCATCTGTCAGAATCAGAAACCGCAGGCCCCAACCGCAACACCGTCACGGTATTTCCATACAATTCCGTTAGGATGCATTCACCTGGGGGTCCGGCTGATCCTCCAGGGTGATGTAGTGAATCACGGTGCCTTCCGGGTCACCAGCGGGAACGCATTCGAATTGCTGAGCAGCTTCACGGATACCGGCTTGCTGGATCTTCTCACTGCCGAAGTCTCCCCCGACGTGCTGCAGAACAACGGCAACCAGGGCGATATCCTCGATTCCAGCCTGGTGAATGTCGCCGGAGCCAACCGGACCAACGGATTTACCCTCTCCATTCAAGGCTATGCCGGCAAATCCTACCGCCTGCAACGATCCTCCACCCTGCCCCAACCGGACTGGACCGACCTCGGCCCAGCCCAGGCCGCAACGGAGCCATCCTGACCTTCACCGAACCAGCCCCCCGCTGGGTACACCCTGTTCTACCGCGTTGCGGTGACACCCTAACCGGGACAGACCCCGACGCGGGACTTTGTTTCCTCTTGCCGCATCTCAGTCACGGCCGCCGAAAGGCCACCGGCAGGCTGCTTTCCCCTGTGGACCACACCGGAGAAACAAAAATTCTTCGGGGAGCAATCAGCTATGAGCTGCGGCCTTCCCAACGAAGGGGCGGAAATCAAACCAGCCTAAATGTGTCGGATTTCTTAACACTTTTCGGGAAGGCACTTGGTCCGATGACCCGTTCCAATCCGGTGGCGGAAAACGGCAACTTTAGCAACTCATTAGAAGTCACAAAGTTACTATTGAAAATGAGAAAATTTTCAAATTTGGCATATGGATTGCATACATTGGTCTTACTTACCTCACCAAACCAACCAACAAGAAAAGAAAGAAGTCCTCTTATGAAGATATTGAAAATCAAAAACTGGCTCGCCTGCCTCTGCCTCGGCGGAATGGCATTTGCCTCCAATGCCGGTGCTATTACCATTTTGAATCCGAATGGCGTGGCACCGGGAACTATGTTCGGAACGATCAGCCCGGGGCTTAACTCCAGTGTCGGGAACGAAGTGGATTTCGTGAACTTCTTATTAAATATGACCGGGGCAACCTCCACAACGGGAGCTCCTAATGCTCCAGGTTCTGGAGGAGGACCCCAGACTTATACCACCTTTGTCGACCTTAATGGTTCCGTGACTGCCGCCGACCACGCCAAAAAGGAAACTGGCAATATTTCCAGCGTATCTGCTGGCAACGGGTTGGTCCTTGGGAAATATGGCGGAGGCAATGATCAAAATCAGATTAGTGTCGTATGGTATCTCGGGGGCATTGCCTTTACTTTGCCCACGACTGTCGAATTCAATGGGGTCCGTTCCGGCGGACTATCCCACCACAGCACTTTTGGTCCATTCAGCACCAGCGTTCCGGATGGCGGAGCCACCGTCGCCTTGTTGGGCGTGGCCTTGGGCTGTATGTCCCTCGGTCGCCGCTTCCTGAAGACTGCCTGATTAGCAAAACAATCAATAACGATTCCGCAAGAGGCGCAGGATTTTCCTGCGCCTCTTTGTTTGGGGGTTTACTGGCCCGTAAGCCATGCAGGCGCTATCTGCCCCGCACGGCGGGGGCTCCACGAGCCAATCACTGAATCGACCTTGGTGGAATTAAGGGGAGATGCCTGCAGATAAGAAATGGAAACAAAATTCCGTCGGATTTCCTTACACTTGTTCAGTTCCCTTGGGCCACCTCCAGCCCTGTGGAATTCATCACAAATTTTTAATTTTATTATAATTCTGTGATTATTAAGGGGATGCTGTCGGCGGTCACTCAAAGTGCACCACCTGATGGTCACTTAATCGGGTTCAAAGTGCACCACTTTTGGAGGTAGAACCGCTTCCTTTCCGGCACGGCCCATGTGCTTGGATCGGGGGGTATGTCCAACATCCTCGAAGTGT
>JBBQWG010000014.1:0-121556 GCA_038210825.1 Verrucomicrobiales bacterium | reverse complement strand
GAAGATGCCATAGATAAAATTCCGGCCTTCCAGAAAATCGCGGGCAAATCCTGCCAACCGCACACTGATATCATCCAACGTGGATGGCTCCTCCCGTGCCCATGGCATCCAGGGGCGCAGGTGGTCCAGGCTGGAATCCAGCGCTTCCTTGAGCAGGGGGGCGTCGGCGGGTTTCCAACACCGCAATACCAGACGCGGCGTGTAAATAGGAGTGAGAGGATGGATCATGATGGATGGTGGGAGAGGATGGAGAATTGGATTTGAGAAATGGTTGGAAAAAGGATCCCCCGGCGGGATTTGCGCCCGCATCAGCCGGTTTACAAAACCGGTGCCTTGCTGAAATCGGCCACAGGGGAGCAGTTGAAGCAAAAGTGTTCCCGGCCGGAGTCGCACCGGCAGCCTCCCGCTTCGCAAACGGACGTGCTTCTGTTGCACCTCGGGAACGTGAGTTGGTGGTGCGGTATGCCGGTGCTGCCCCGGCGCGTTCTGTTTGGAAGACAGATGTGCCCGCTGCTGCACCAATACCGCAAAGGGTCGGAATGGCCGTTCAGAGGAGCGCGGACTTGTAGTCCGCCCCGGCAACCTCGGTCTCCAGCTGCCATGTGCCATTGCTCTGCTGATGCTCCGGGGCGGACTGCAAGTCCGCGCTCCGGCGCGGGAAATGGCCGCCAGAGCTGGAATTGCACCAGCCTCGTCGCGTCTTCAGCGCGCTGCTCATCTGTCTGGGCGATCTGGCGATGGGTAAAAAAGTGGTCGGACACCCCGGTGTTGCGCCGGGCTTCTCCTGATCCCAAATCAGGCGGGAACGCTGGCTCCCTCGTGTCCGTTAACATATTGGTGTGTGCTGGGAGCGCCGCCCGTCCCGGCGGCACCGGAGCATCGGCAGAGCCATGGTTTTGAGTATTTCCAAGGGCCGCCGCAGCCGCCGGGACGGACGGCGCTCCCAGCGGAAAATGGCTCCCCGACATGGAGTTGGCTTCGCCTGCGCAGGATGGCGCTCCGCGCAGATTCCGATGCCGCTTCCGCGGCTGGGCGCTGAACCATGTCGTCCGGTGTAACAGACCGGCAGGCTGCCTTACCTCATCAGGGAGAAGTCGAACGGGTGTGATCAGTCAATTTCATTAGCAACCCCTTGGTAAAGGGATGCAGCCGTTCGAAAGCAGAAAAAACTTAACGCAAAAAGAATGCCCGATTCCATGAGACGCCTGAAGAGAGAAGGGTAGCTGTCGAGGGAGGTTTTGCGGGTGACCGAATCGAAGGTATCCACACCGTTGCTGTTATCCCACGAGTAGCTCAACGTGAAGGCCTTGGTGTCGCCTATTTTTGGCCACTCCGATCTATTGCCGGCCAGGGATGAATCACGAAAATTCCAAGGAGAAACCGAGATCCTCCTTCTTGGTTCCCACTCAAGCCCTACTTCTGTCGGCAATTTTCCTTTTTTGGCATGGAACTGCTCCACAATTTCTGCCGCCTTGTGAAGATTATGCCGCCTTCTCTCAGACTTCTCTTTGTCACTGGGGTAGCTGAAAAGGTTGACCCAGCAGGGGATGGCAAACACTAAGCCAACAAAGAACAAAATTCCCCGGCCCATTTGTCTTGGGAGCGACATGATATGTGCCATAATTCCGGTCTTTGGGCTGAATTCAGAAAATGGTCTGTCGTGGAAATGCCGCAGGAGTTCCAGCGTTTTTGATTGTTGCCGCAAGATGGTGGAGGATGGTGGTAGTGCGCCACTGGTCGCTTCCGGCCACTTTGGGTGACGGCGGGGTTACAGTCCGCTGGTCGGGGCATCCTCCATGAAAAAGTGGTGCGGCCAGCCGGAATTGCACTGGCGTCACCGGGTTGGCATCCCGGAATCCTGCTGCTGAACGATGGCCGCGTGGTTTGAAGTGGGACGATTTGGAGTGGGTGGGCATTCTACGGACGGAGCGCGGACTTGCAGTCCGCCCCAGAGCATTGGCAGAGCACCAGGAAAAAAGCAGCCGCCGGTTTGATACCTGATCCACGGGTGGATGGAGCATGGCCGGAAAGCCGGGGCGGACTGCAAGTCCGCGCTCCGGTTTTGGTGAAAATGGCCAAGCCGGGCGGCGGCGGATTCCGGCCGCCCGGTGGCATGTGTGATGTATCTAAAGAACAAACACCCTTGCCGCTCCTTCCGGAGCCGCACCCGCGGGATTTCACGGCGGATGTTTCGGTGTTTGAAATCGGCACACCTGGGAAGAAGCCTGTATGGATATAAAAGAGGATTTCATACAGACAGTCGGTGATAAACGCGCAATAAGTCCTGACATCATTCCGGATGGGTCCGGGTTGACTTTTACCGTGGCTGCCGCGAGTCTGATCGCGGACTGGCCGTGGGAGGGGATGATGCGTCGAAGCACTCTCTGTCTGCGGTCCGTCCACCTGCCCCTCCGCTGGTTGCACCCGGCGGAGGGGTCTTTTTTGGGGACTGAGGGTAACGGACCTGTTTGGGGTGGGAAATTTCCGGGTGGGTGGGCCTTGAGGGATCGGGGACGGGGTGAGGGGATTCCGGGCGGGGTGATTTCCTGGTTGGATGGAAAAATCAGCGGGCTGGAAGCCCGCTGGCCGCACAGGCCTGAAGCCTGCGCCACGGGTCTTGGCTTTGGATGAGGTTGGTTTTTAGGAGGTTACGGAGAAAGTGGGAAGTGGGGAGGGTTTCCGGAAGAAAAAAGAAGCCCCGCTCTCCAAGGTGGTGAGCGGGGCTTCGGAAACTTTTCGGTGTTTCGGGGAAGTCAGTGCAGGCTCTGGAAGCCTGTCCGCTCAGTTGGTGTTTTGGGGTTCTGGACGTTAAAGCCCGGGCGGTATCCGCCCCAGGTAAGGCTATCGGTCCATCGCATCCCCGTCACACAGGCACTCTCCAAGGCCCGCTCCAAACCCAAATGGGAGGACGGCCGGGTGGCTGGAAGAATGGTGGCGGATGATCTCATGACGGGTGTTGAAGGTGGGCGGAGTATGGCACACCAAATCGAGGCGTCAAACTTATTTTACAAAATAACGCAAATTTTCTTTTTGCGTCCGATTTTCCCTAGCGGACCCCTAGCGGGACTACGGGTGAGTTTGTCAGGGTGGGGTGCGGCGGTTCCGATAGTTTGCGGTGCCATCCCGTCCCGTTAGGAAGACCGCCGGGGCAGCCAAACCGGCCCTCCGGTGGGCCGGCCCGTGCACAATGGGTGGCATTGGCAGGAACGGAGCGCGGACTTGCCGTCCGCTCCGGCTGCCCCGGCTGCCCTGGGATGCCGAAAATGTTGGCGGTAAAAAGGGCCGGGCTGCCACCCGCTGGGAGCGCCGGCCGTCCCGGCGGCCCCGGAGCACCGTCAGAGCCGTCGTTTTGAGTATTTCCAAGGCCGCCGCGGCCGCCGGGACGGACGGCGCTCCCAGCGGGGAAGTCCGCGCTCCGGTTGCGCTCCGGTTGGTTAGATATCCGCCAGCCGGCCGGTGCTGTCACCGAAGCGGTCGAGGTGTGGCACGCCGGCGTGGTCGAGCATGTTCAGATAGAGATTGCACATGGGGGTATCCTGGAGCTGAAGGAAGCGGCCGGGGTTGAGCCTGCCGCCGCCATTGCCCGCCACGAGGATGGGCAGGTTGCTGTGGGTGTGGCGGTTGCCGTCGGAGTTGCCGCAGCCATAGATGATGGTGCTGTTGTGCAGGATGGACTGGCCGTCGGCATCCTTTTTGGATTCCAGCTGGGTGAGGAATCCGGCGAGCTGTTCCACGTAGAAGCGGTCGATCCGGGCAACTTTGGCAATCATGTCAGGATCATTGCGGTGGTGGCTCAGGGAGTGGTGGCCTTCGGCAATGCCTATCTCTCCGAAGGCGCGGTTGCTGCCATCGTGGGCGAGCAGCAGAGAGGCGATGCGGGTGCTGTCGGTTTCAAAGGACAGGGCCATCATTTCGAACATCAACTTAAGGTATTGATCGTAGGCGGCGGGGATGCCGGATGGGGTGTCCATGGCGGGATCCGGCGGGTTGGGGAAGCGTTCGGCCGCGGTGATGCGCTGCTCAATTTCCCGGACGCCGGTGAGGTATTCGTCAAGCTTGGCCTTGTCGCGGTGGGTGAGTTGCTGTTGCACCGTCCGGGCGTCGTCCATAACAAAGTCGAGGATGGACTTTTGCTGGGCGCGGCGGCGATCCAGATTGGCGGTGCGTTCGCCCTGGGGTCCTGCCCCAAAGAGGCGCTCGAAGACCAGCCGGGGATTGGATTCGGGAGACAAGGGGGAGGTGGGGGAACGCCAGGCGAGATTGGATTCGTAGGCGCAGGAATAGCCGGAGTCGCAGCCCCCGGACTTGCGGTGGGGATCGGTGGAGAGTTCGAGGGAGGCAAAGCGGGTGGTTTTGCCGATGTGCTGGGCCGCAATCTGGTCGATGGAGACACCGGCGAAAATGTCGCTGCCAGCGGTTTTTTTGACGCGGACGCCGGTGAGGAAGGTGCCATTGGCGCGGGCGTGGTCACCGGCGCCGTCGTTGCCGGCCTCGGCATTGGCGTGGGCCAGGCCGGAAACCACCTGGAGGCGGTGCTTCAGGCTTTCGAGCGGAGCCAGCGTGTTGCCCAAAGTAAAATCCTTGCCGGATCCCTTGGGCCACCACTGGTCATGAATGGCTCCGTTGGGGAAGTAGATGAAGGCCATGCGTTGCGGGGCCCCGGTAGCGGTGGTGGCGTAGGCCGGAGTTGCCGCCATGGCTTTGCCGGAAAACGCTTCGAAGGCAGGCAGGGAGAGGCAGGCACCCATTCCACGGAGGAAACGGCGGCGGTTGGAGTGGGGGATGTTCATGGTGTGGAGCGTTGGCGTTTTTGGAACGGGGGGCTTTCGACGATGCCCATGATGAGAGTGGAGAATTTGCCTCCGTTGCCTTCGAGGCGGTCCACGATGGTGTCGACGGCCTGGATGTCACACGGTTGAGGCCCCCGGCCGAGGGCGTAGGTCAGCAATTTTTCGGTCAGACACTGATAATAGTCCATCCGGCGTTCGGTGACAATCAATTGCTTGAGGGCCCGGACATCGGCAAAAGCTTCTCCGGTGATCAGCTGCCCGGCGGGAGAAGGCAGGGGCTCCCCGCGGTCCTTGTCGCGCCAGAGACCCATGGCGTTGAAGTTTTCAAAGGCAAACCCCAGCGGGTCCATGCGGTTGTGGCAGGACGAGCAAAGCGGACTGCTGCTGTGCTGGGCAAGGGCCTCGCGCATGGAGAGTTCCCGTCCGTCGCTGGATTTTTCCGAAGCTTCGAGCGATGGAATGTTAGGCGGAGCCGGGGGGGGCGGAGTGCCGAGGATGTTATCGAGGATAAAAAGCCCCCGTTTCACGGGCGAGGTCCGGGTCGGATTGGAGGTCACCGCCAGTACCGTGCCCATGGTGAGGACCCCGCCCCGAGGACTGTCCGGCGGGAGGTCGACAAGCCGCATGTCATCGCCCTGCACCCCGGGAATGTCGTAATGTTTGGCCAGTTCTTCGTTGAGGAACGTTTTGTTATTCGAGATCAATTCGAGCACGCTGCGGTCTTCCCGCAGGAGGTGGCTGAAGAGCATTTCCGCCTCGCGGCGCATGGCCCCGCGCAGGTCGCCGCTGAACTCGATGCGGCGGGTGCCGAAGCGGGCCCGCAGCGCGGTCATCTCCTCCCGCAGCGCGGCCACTTTGGCCTCGTCGTGGGCTTTCTCGGCTTCATCGATGGCGGCGTTGAGCTGGCGGCGCTTTGCAGTGCGTTCCCGCAGATCCTGTTCCGATCCGGCATCGCGGGCCTGGACCACCCGGGCATCGATGCTAACGCTTTCCACGTCCCGGGTCTGCAGCCACTGGCCGGCAAAGTTCCTGACAAATTCACGCGAACGCTCATCGGTGAGGAGGCGTTTCACCTGCGCGGCAAGCTGGTGGCGGAGTTCGCCCCGTGCTGCGAAGTCCATCAATGCCGCATCCGGCATGGTGGACCAGAGAAAATAGGAAAGGCGGGAAGCGAGGGCGTATTCGTCCAGCAGGGGATGCGCCAGCGGATCGCTGCCCGGCAGGGTGTCCTCCATGCGGAAGAGGAACCGGGGCGAGGCGAGGACGGCAGTGAGAGCGCGGGCAATGCCTTTCTGGAAACTGCCGTCCGGAGCCTGCATGGTTTGGAGGGCGAGTCCAGTGAGGCGGGTCACACTGCGGTCGTCCACCGGGCGGCGGAAGGCCAGCGTGCTGAAGCGGCGGATGATCTCGCTGGCAAGGGTTTCGCGGGCCGCGGGATCCTCCGGAATGCCGGACTCCGGGAAGAAGCGCGCATAATTGTCAGGCCGGGTGGCGTGCTCCGGTTCGAGCGGACCTTCAAGGATGGCTCCGCGGAAGCGCACATCCACCCACGGTTGGCCGTCGCCGGGAATTTCGGATGGCCGGGCGTCCCAGCCCTGGGCGGGTTCCATTTTCAGCCGGAGAGGATAGGTGCCGGGCTCCCATTTCCGTTCCACCGTGGAAACCAGCTTCTTTTCGGCCTGCCATTTGACCGCTTCCTCATGCACCACATCGTCCCCGATGAACCAGGTGGCCTTGGCCTTGCCGGGATCGTAAGCAAAAGAGCCGACCACTGAAGCATCAAGGCTGATGCGGTAGGTGCCCGCCTCCTGAATGCGGATTTCTGAGCGCACATCGGCCACCTCATAGACGGGCAGCGCGATCTCCCGGCGGTTTTTGCGTTGGTCGCCGGGACCTTTGAATTGGCCGGCTTCGATGGTGCGGCGGGCAATCACCCGGTCCACCAGCGGGATAGCGCGGGCCGTGATGGCCTCCGCCGCCTGCATGTATTTTTCAAGGAGAAGCGGTGAGGTCGTCAGGACATCACCGATGTTGTCGAAACCATATCCCGTATCGTCGGCGGGGAACTCTTCATCGGTCCGGAAGTCGATCCCCATCAGATCGCGGATAGTGTTGCGGTATTCCACCCGGTTGAGCCGGCGCAGGGTGACGCGGCCCGGATCGGGGTTGGCCGGATCGAGCTTCAAGGCCCCCTGTTTAATCCATGTCAGGAGTTTTTCCTGATCCGCCGCCGGGATGCGGTCTTTTTTGGCCGGAGGCATCAGGCCGCTGCGGACATTTTTGAGAACATGCACCCATAGGTCGGTTTTGCCCAACAGGGCTTCCATGCTGCCTGCGGTGTCAAAACTGACGCCTCCTTTGTCTGCCCCGTCCGCATGGCAATCGAAGCAGTGCTCGGCCAGGATCGGCTGGATCTCCTTTTCATATAGCGAAGCGTCCTGACCGGCTGCGAGGACGGGCACGGCAGTCAGCAGACCACCCAGCAGGGCAGGAAGGCGGGAAATGAAAAGGGAGCGGGACACAGGCACGGGGATATCTGAACTACGGACGCTGCGGCCGGTTTGTTCCTGGGAAATCCTGTGCGCCGGAGTAAGCAATATGGCCATTTTCCCGCTCGCTTGGGGAAGAATGGACACACTGCGTCCGTCCTCTTCGAGGGAGGATAATCTGAAAAAATGCCTTTCCGAGGGCCGAAAGTTCTTTATCAATTATACATGGGCGATTTCAAAACAATTGATCTCTTCGCGGGAGCCGGTGGCATCACGGAAGGGTTCAGGCAAGCAGGTGCGGAATGCCTGTTTGCCAATGACTTTAATGATAGTGCGGTCGAGACCTTCAAGCTCAACCACCCTGCGACGAAAGCCGTGTGTGGTCCTGTAGAGGAACAAGATCCAGCCCTAATTCGGGCGAACCTTGGACTGAGAAAGGGAGAACTTGATTGTTTATTGGGAGGCCCTCCCTGTCAGGGATTTTCCATCTATGCGCCGGATCGCATAGTTGATGACCCAAGGAATTCCATGTTCCGTCATTATTTGCGTTTCGTCGATGAGTTCGCACCCAAGACGATTTTGATCGAAAACGTCCCGGGAATGCTTTCTCTCGGGGGAGGAAGAGTCGTGGAGACAATCTTAAAGGAACTCACGAACCGGGGCTACAAAACAACATGCCGCATTCTCCTAGCAGCTCATTTTGGCGTTCCGCAGAATCGCTTCAGGTTGATTTTTCTTGCATCCCGTGAGTCGGGTCTTACTCACCCGGAGCCGACGCACTTCCATGATGCCCGCACTAATTTTACTGGAGGGGCGACATTGACTACCAGGCTTCAGCCGTTGGATGCACTTATGCTCAAACCGGCGGTTACTTTGCGCGAGGCCATATCAGATTTGCCAGCTATAGAAGCGGGGGGAGGGCAGGAGATCAGTAGTTATTCTTCCATTAAATCCCGCAGTCCATACGCCGATGGACTCGGAAAGGGGGCGGAATTGTTATTCAATCATACGGCTAATAAGCTATCGCCCATTAATTTGGAGAGGCTGCGCTACATCCCTCCCGGTGGTGCATGGACCGATATCCCCTTTGAACTGCTTCCGGCTGGTATGAAAAAAGCCAAGCGGTCCGACCATACGAAACGATATGGTCGTCTAGCATGGGATTCCCTCGCATGCACGATGCTTACCAAATGTGACCCGCATTGGGGTGCCGTATTTCATCCGGAGCAGCAACGGGCTTTTTCAGTTCGCGAGGCCGCCCGCATTCAAAGTTTTCCGGACCGTTATCGTTTCCGTGGGACTAAGGGGTCGCAATACGAGCAGGTCGGAAACGCTGTTCCAGTTTATCTGGCAAAGGCGATTGCCGAGGAGATGAAAGCCCATTTAAACCTTCATTTGAAGAGCCGCAGTGCCACTCAAAGTTACTGAGCTTTTTGGGCTTCCTCCCAGTGCGGAAAATTTCAAGACCGCAGTTTTGAGCAGAGAGTGCCCATTTATAGGCAGCGCATGCAGGAAGTATTTTAACGACGGAATGCCGTCGGGGCTGTGCTCGGCATGTTCGTCGAAAAATCCTATGCCTGTGATCTGCTGCCCGCAGCGGCTTTACGCGAATGATTATGAAATCCTGCACCGTATCACTGCCGCCGCCTTTGGAGGTTCAGCATTGCTGGTGACCAACTTGGCAAATGGCCTGCCATCGACGGGTGGGGTCATTCCATTTGGCCAAAGAATGGGCAAGGAGCTTAAAGTTCAATCCAGGGGAACCAGCTATGCTTTCGATTGGATTCTGGCCTCGGTTAGCGGCGAGGGGGAACTCATTGAATTTGTCGCGGTGGAGGTTCAGACCATCGACACGACCGGTAGCTACCGCCGGCAGAGTTGGGAATTGCAGGTGGCGTGTGCCAGCCCGGGAATGGAGAAATTTACAGAACCCGACAAAGGGAAACAATCCAACTTTAATTTTGAAAACGTGAGCAAGCGAATCCTGCCGCAACTCATCACTAAGGGGCATCTTTTGAGAGTGGAGGAGCTGTGCAGGAAAGGACTGTTTTTTGTATGTCCTACACCAGTGCTTAACCGGATTTACACCCGCTTGGGGAACCAATTGGCGGAGTATTCCCTTCAGCCGGGATCAATCACTTTTCACGACTATTCCTTGGATATGACGTCAGCTGAGCGTCCACTCCCTCTTAAATTCGGATCCTCGTTTACAACGACACATGACCAGTTGGCCATGGCCTTTTCGTCTCCGCAAAACCTGCCGCCAAAGAATTCATATTCCGCAGTGGTGAGAGACGCCGTTAAGGCCCGGTTGCTTGATTTATAGCCCACCTGATTTTAGGTCCACCGTGGCGATGGCCATGGCGCACATGCCTTCTTCGCGGCCGGGGAATCCCATGCGTTCGTTGGTGGTGGCTTTGACGCCGACCTGGCTGGTCTTGAGGCCAAGAACGCCTGCAAGGTTTTCCTTCATCTGCGCGACGTGCGGGAGAATTTTTGGTCGTTCGGCAACCAGCGTGGCATCAATGTTATGAATGACCGCTCCTTTGTCCCGCAGAATCACCGAAATCTGCCGAAGAATCTCCAAACTGCTGATGCCACGGATGGATTCATCCGACGGTGGGAAAAAGTGCCCGATGTCCGGCTCGCCGATCGAACCGAGCAGGGCATCGGCAATGGCGTGGCATAACACATCGGCATCAGAATGGCCTTCCAGCCCCACGTGATGAGGGATCTCCACCCCGCCGAGGATCAGCTTGCGGCCTTCAACAAGGCGGTGAACGTCGTAACCAATTCCGGAGCGGATCATGGGAGGGAGAAGTTTTCAGTTTTCAGTGGTTGACTCGGTTTGTTAAAATAAATTGGCTCGTCTGTCTCCGCTACGCTTCGGCTCAGTTTTCAGTTGGCAAGGAGGGGGATCTTCCGTGGTTCAGTAAACGGTTCCAAAAGCAGGCTTCTGAAAACTGAAAACTGAAACAGTGAAAACTCCTCCCCTACCCCCCCATCTCCGCTTCCACATCCGCCAACGGGAGCAGACCGTTACTGCAGCACATGGAGTATTTTTCGGCGGCCTTGTCCTTGACGAAGAGGGGGGCGCGGCCTCCGGCGGTTTCGACGAGAAGGATGCCGGCGGCGACGTCCCAGAGGCTGATGACTTCCTCGATGTAGGCATCAAGGCGGCCGCAGGCGACGTAGGCCATGCCGAGGGCGGCACTGCCCAGCATGCGGGTTTTGCGCACCTGCGTGAGGAGCCGGCCGAAGCGGTGCATCCCGGCCTCGATCGATTCCTTGTTTTTACTGAAGCCCACCGTGATCATGGCATCGGCCATGTTGGCGCGTGGGCTGACGCGGATCGGTTTGCCGTTGAGGGTGGGGGTGGCGCCTTTTTCAGCCACGAAAAGCTCATCCATCATCGGATCATAGATGACGCCAATGAGCAGATCCGGGCCTTGGCGAAGGGCGATGCTGACGCAGAAGTGAGGGATGCCATAGAAGTAGTTCACCGTCCCGTCGATGGGATCCACGATCCAATGGAACTCGCTGGACTGGTCGCCCGCGAGGCCTTCCTCGCCGTAGATGGCGTGGCCGGGGAAGGCAGTGAGGAGAATGCCGGTGATCAGGGTCTGACTGCGGACATCCAGTTCCAGCTTGAGGTCGTATTGCAGTGTTTCATTGACCCCGAGGTCAGTGCCGTAGTTGGCCTTGATGAGCGCGCCGGCCTGGCGGGCGGCGTCGATGGCGGCAGGAAGATAGGGGGAAACGGACTGACTCATGGCGGGGAGGGGACCATGAGATCAGCGCAGACGCCAACGAGAATTTCTGCCAGCTCGCGTTTCCCGGCCCGGGGCAGGGGGCGCACCGTGCCATCGGCAAAGATCAGGGTGATTTCGTTGTCCTCGCTGTCGAAGCCGGTGGCGGTCCCGCTCACATCATTGGCCACCATCAGATCGCAGCCTTTGCGGCGGAGTTTCTCCCCGGCATGAGCGAGGAGGTTTTCGGTCTCGGCGGCAAATCCCACCAGCACCCCGCAGAAACCTGCAGCCCGGGCTGATCCAAGAATGTCAGGGGTGCGCTCCAGGGTCAAGGTCAGGGTCTCACCGTATTTCTTGATTTTCTGGCCGGCCACCGAAACCGGCCGATAGTCAGCCACTGCCGCGCAGAAAATTGCGACATGGGCGCCCGGCAGGGCCGCGTGCACCGCTTGATGCATGTCCTGGGCTGTGTCGACCCGGATCATTTCCACCCCTTCCGGTGCCGTCAGGGCGGTGGGGCCGGATATCAAAATCACGCGGTGCCCTGCAGCATGGGCGGCAGCCGCAAGGGCATAACCCATTTTCCCGGACGAGCGGTTGGAAAGATAACGCACCGGATCCAGGGGCTCGCGGGTGGGGCCGGCCGTGATCAGCCAGGATTGGGGTGGAACGGAGAACATCTTTTGAACCAAACACAGACCCGGTCGGCTTGCCAGAGCGCAGCGCGCCACCCCGGATTCCGGCGGAGAGCCCCTTGCAAGTCGTGCCGGGTCCCCTTTCTGTTCCCCAACCTCCCAATTCCCTGCCTCATGACCCTCGCCGAACTCAAGAACGCCCTCGCCGGAGATCCTGAACAACTGCTGCGCCTCCGCCTTCCGGGCGGGGATGCCGTGCCGGTTTCCTTTCACATCACCGAAGTCGGGCAGGTGACGAAGGATTTCATCGACTGCGGAGGCACCCGCCGCAGCGTCAGCACCTGTCAACTTCAAGCATGGGTGGGGCCTGACGACGACCACCGCATCCATGCCGGCAAACTGCTGGGGATTCTCAACAAAGGATCATCCCTGATGAGTTCCGGGGATCTGCCGGTGGAAATCGAATATGAACATGGCCTCATTTCCCAATATCCCGTGACCGGGGCTTCCGTGGAAGATGGGGTGCTGGTGTTTTCCCTGACCACCAAACACACCGATTGCCTCGCCAAGGAACTTTGCACTCCCCGTCACGCCGTGCCGGCGATGTTTGCCTCGGCCTTCGCCAAGCCGGCCCCGTGCTGCGGCCCGGGCGGATGCGATTGATTTCCCTATCCGGTCCTGACATGAAACCCATGCCGCTCATCCTCGTTCTTTGCACAGGCAACAGTTGCCGTTCCCATCTGGCGGAAGGCCTGCTGCGGCGGGCCCTCGGGCCGGGTTTTGCCGTGGCCAGTGCGGGATCGAAGCCAGCCGGTTACGTGCATCCGCTCGCTATCCAAGTGATGGAGGAAATCGGCATCAGCCTTGATGGCCACACCTCCAAACACCTCGACGGCTTCCTAACGCAAAATGTGGAGACCGTGATTACCGTCTGCGGCAACGCGGACGAGGCTTGTCCAATGTTTCCCGGGCAGGTGAACCGCCACCATTTTCCCTTTCCGGACCCGGCGCACGCCACGGGCACGGAACTGGAACAACTGGCGGTCTTCCGGGAAGTGAGGGACGGCATCGCGGCCGTTTTCGGGGCCTATGCAGCCGGGCGGCTGGATCAGGCCCGGGTCGCGGGTTAGGATGGGCTGCGCCGAAATCAGGGTTTCTTCAGCTCAAAGGTGGTTTCGCCGGCCACTTTTTTGGTGCCCGGGACATAACGGATGACATCCATTGATTTGAGCACGGTAGCTCCGTCCACTTTCATGCCGGAGGTAACCGCCAGCACCTTGACCATCTGTCCCTGCCAGTTGTAGGCCTGCATGCGCATCAGGCCCCCGCTTTCGCGGTCCACAAAAATCCGCACGATGCCGTATTCTCCGGTCTGCTGGGGCGCATGCAGATCGACCACCCAGCATTTGCGGGTCTTTACCGTTTCGAGATTGGGCTGCTTGATTTTTTTCGGCCAATAGAGATAGCGGAAGGAAATGTCGTCATAGGTCAGATCCGTGCCCCGGATCCCTTCCCCATACCGTTTGGCCGGCACCGGTTTGTTGGAACCGGACATGACCTCGGTGAGTTCGGCCCCCTTCTGTTTGATGTTCAGATTGATGATTTGCTTGGGATTCTCAAAATAAAAGCGCACCAAATCTGCTTCCATCCGCACCACGAAGGGCACTTCCAGGTCGTCTTTGGACAGAGTGCCGCGCAGCTCGTGTTTTTTCAGGGCCCGGCTCAAATGCACCAATTCCACAATCTGCTCCGCGGTGGGGTCCCCGGGGACAAATTGAGGGGTTTCCTGGGCGGGGGAGGAACGGGGAAGCACCGCAGTAAAGCCTACGGCACAGGCAAGAAGGGCAGGGAAAAATTTCATGATCGGGAATGCTGATAAACCCGGAGAGCGTCAGGGCGGGCCACCGGCTTGTCAACCTGACCGCCCACCGGGCCGGCTGTGGCGGGTCAGGAGTCAGACCGGGGCACCCTGCTCCGGAAAATTACGTCAGGGCGGTGATTTCCTGGAACTGCGCCCGGGGTCCGCTTGCACCCCTGCGAGGACGGGCCAGGCTGATCCTTCCCATGGCCGCCCCCGCTCTTCCCGATTCCTTCGTCCACCTGCACGTCCATACCGAGTATTCCCTGCTCGATGGCGCGGTGCGGATAGACGATCTGATCGCCAAGGCGGTGAAGCTGAAAATGCCGGCGGTGGCCATGACGGACCACGGGAATCTGTATGGCTGCATCGATTTTTACCAGGCGGCCAAAAAAGCGAAGATCAAACCGATCATCGGCTGTGAACTTTACGTGGCACCCCGTGAAAAGGAACTGCGCAAGGAGGTGCCGGGCTTCAAGAACAACTATCATCTCACCGTGCTGGCGAAAAATGCGGCCGGCTTCCAGAATCTCTCCAAAATCGTTTCCCGTGCCCACCTCGATGGCCAATATTACAAACCCCGCACCGACCGGGCGGATCTGGAAACCTACGGAGAGGGTCTGATTGTCTTGTCAGGGTGCCTGAACAGCGAAATCAACGAATCCATCCGCGCGGGCCAGCTAGATCACGCCCGCAGCACCCTCGAGTGGTTCAAGGACCGTTGGGGCGATGATTTTTATCTCGAACTGCACGACCACATCAACGGCGACGTGGCGGTGGCGCAGCGGAAATGCACCATGCAACTGCTGGAATGGGCGCAGGAGTATAACATCAAACCGGTGGCGGCGAATGATGTTCACTTTTTGGACCGGAGCGACCATCCGGCGCACGATGTCATGATCTGCATCGGCACCGGAAAGATGGTGTTTGACGAGAACCGGATGAGGTATTCCGAGGAGGTGTATTTCAAAACGCCCAAGGAGATGATCAAACTCTTCAGGCATGTCCCGCAGGCCCTGTGGAGCACCCTGGAGATCGCCGACAAGGTGGACATCACGATCAAATTGGACTCTACCTCCTCGGAAAAATATCCGCAGTTCGATGCCCCGGACGGCAGCCCGCGTGAGGAGTATTTCCAACGCATCTGCCGCGAGGGCCTTGAGGTCAGGTTCGGGGAGCGGGCGGGGACAGAGGAACTCCAGACCCGTCTCAACTACGAGATGGAGATCATGACGAAGATGGGCTTTCTGAGCTACTTCCTCATTGTCTGGGACTTTATCAAATGGGCCAAGGACAATGGGATTCCGGTGGGGCCCGGCCGTGGATCCGCCGCCGGATCGCTGGTGGCCTATGCGTTGGGAATCACGGACTGCGACCCCTTGCGCTTCAGTCTGATTTTCGAACGGTTCCTCAATCCGGAACGTGTCAGTCCGCCGGATATCGACGTGGATTTCTGCCAGACCCGGCGGCCCGAAGTCATCGAATACGTCAGGCGGAAATACGGCGAGCGGTGCGTCAGCCACATCATCACCTTCGGCACCCTCGGGGCCAAATCCGTGATCCGCGACTGCGGCCGGGTTCTCGGCATGAGTTATGGCGACACTGACCGCGTGGCCAAGATGATCCCCGCGGAACTCGGCATCACTCTGACATCCGCCAAAAAGAAAAACCCCGACCTGAAGGCGGCGATCGATCATGATCCTGCCGTAGCGAGGCTTTATGAGACGGCCGAGAAACTGGAAGGCCTGACCCGCGGCGTCGGCATCCATGCGGCAGGTATCGTGATCGGGTCGCAGGACCTATCCGACTTCCTGCCCCTCACCCGGGGCAATGCGGACGAAGTAGTCACCCAGTTGGCGATGAGCCCCCTGACCGAACTGGGGATGCTGAAGATGGATTTCCTGGGCCTGAAAACCCTGACGGTTATCAATGATGCCGTGAAGCTGATTCACCGGCACACCCCGGCGTTTAAAATTGCGGATATTCCGCTGGATGACAAACCGGGTTTTGACCTGCTCAGCAAAGGCGCGACCATCGCGGTGTTCCAGCTGGAATCCGGCGGCATGGCCAATCTCTGCAAAAACTTCGGGGTGGAAAGCATCGACCACATCATCGCGCTGATCGCGCTCTACCGTCCCGGCCCGATGGACCTGATCCCGGACTTCATCGACCGCAAGAAGGGCAAACAGAAAGTGGAATATCTTCATCCGCTGCTGGAGGATGTCAGCCGTGAAACGTTCGGCATTCTGATCTATCAGGAACAGGTGCAGAAGGCGGCCAACCTGCTGGCGGGCTACAGTCTCGGAGCGGCGGACCTGCTGCGCCGCGCCATGGGCAAGAAGGATCCGGAAAAGATGGCCCAGCAGCGCAAGATTTTTGTGAAGGGCTGTGCGGACACCAATAACATTCCGGAACAGCGGGCCAACGACATCTTCGACTTGCTCGAAAAATTTGCCGGCTACGGATTCAACAAGTCGCACTCGGCCGCCTACGGACTGGTCACCTATCAAACCGCCTACCTGAAAGCAAACTTCCCCGTGGAGTTCATGTGCGGCGTGCTCAGCAACGAAATCAGCAACACCGACAAGATCGCCATTTTTGTCGGGGAAGTCCAGGCCATGGGGCTCACCATTCTGCCTCCGCATGTCAATCACAGCGGGGTGCAATTCCTGCCGGAGGAGACCGGCGGTGGAAAGTGGGGCGTGCGATATGGCCTCGCCGCCATCAAGGGCGTGGGCGAAGCCGCGTGTGGCATGATGCTGGCAGAGCGGGAGGAAAACGGTCCGTTCAAGAGCCTTGAGGACTTCGCCCGCCGGGTGGATCCCCGTGCGGTGAACAAACGGATTCTCGAGGGTCTCATCAAGTCCGGGGCCTTTGACTGGACGGGCGAGGACCGGGCTTCCCTCTTTGTGAGGATCGATCAGTCCATTGCGGCCGGGGCCTCGACCCAGCGGGACAAAGCCGCCGGGCAATTTTCGCTGTTTGGTGAGGAACTGGATGCCGCTCCGGTTGCTGCCACCCCCGGGACCCTGCCGATAGTGGAACCATGGAGCGCGTCCCAAATGCTCAACGATGAAAAGGAACTGCTGGGCTTTTATGTCTCCGGCCATCCGCTGGACCGATGGCGCGCGGTCCTCGCCAGTCCGTCCTACCGCAAGCTGGGCTTCATCGACGAGATTCCGGAAAAGGACCGCCGTGGCAAACAGAAGTTCGGCGGCATCATCAGCGAACTGACCGTGAAATACACCAAATCCGGCAAACAGTTCGCCATCATGCGGCTGGAGGATTTCACCGGATCCAGCGAAGTCATGGTCTGGGGCGAGGAGTATGAAAAGTTCGGTAAAGGTCTGGAAAAGGGGAGCGTGGTGGAAATGACCGCCAAGATCGAGAAGGACAACCGCAGCGATGCCCTGCAATTGATTGCCCAGGGCATCAAAACCCTGCCGGAGCCGAAACCGGAGCCAGGGGCGGGGGCAATTTCCGCATCCGGGGGGAACGGATCCAGGAAAAGTGATAGCGGTCAGTCCGCAGCCGTGGCCCACGATCCCAAACCGGTCACCCTGCGCCTTGATGTGATGCAAAATTCCGTGAGCGAACTCCAGAACATCCATGATATTGTGGTGCAATATCCTGGACGCACCCCGCTGGTGCTGAGTTGCCGCACCCTCGACGGCATGCGGTTGGAGATCAAAGCCGGGCCCCGTTTCAATGTGGAGCCCAACACTGCCCTGATCGATGCCCTCGCCGCATGGATGTGAAGGGGAGCGCGGACCTGCAGTCCGCCCCGGAGCCCCGGCCCTGTGTTATCAAAAAGTGATAGCCCGGGCGGGGGAAGTCCCCCACACCTCCCCGCCCGGTTGAAACACGTTAAGAATCCGCGTCTGGATTGAATGGCCTACTGCGTGCGCCGGATCCGGAAGAACCGCGCGGAAGGCGAACCCTTTAAGGGAATCACCGTGGTGCTGCTGTCGCCGGTGGCCTGGATAGGATTGCCGAGGGTGGACCAGGCGCCGGTCATGGTTTGTGAGGCTTCCACGGTGTAGGAACCGCCCGCCACGGATCTCCAGGTAATCGACAAGCCTTCAGCGCCCGGGACGGCCTCTGTGATATCAAAGGAAGGGATGGGAGGAGCCGCCGCACCGGCCACCGCGAGCCGCAGGTTGTCCACTTCCGTTTTGACCCTGATCGTTCCATTCCGGCTCCCCACCACCACGCGGAATTCCTCCGTCATCAGATTGAAGCCGGGAACCAGCAGATTGGTAACGAGGCGGGTGGTGGTTGGGATGCCGTTGACATCCGTCGTGATGTCCACATGGAAAAACGTGCCGGAGGGACCCGCCGTGTTCGCCGTGAGGGTGACCCGGTTGAACAATCCGTTATTCAACTGAAACGCCGGCACCACCGTCGTGAGAAGCGTCAGGGGATCCTGGGGGCCTGTGATGCGCAGGGTATTGCCCTCCACCGCACCGCCATAGATATCAAAGCCAAAAAACACCGCATCGGGATAGCCGCCGCCGTTGCGGGGATCTTCCCATTGGCGCGGCGCATTTCCCGGGTTGATTCCGCCCGTGGTGCCGTAGGCGGGATTGGATATCCGGAAGAGGCCGATGCCCATACCGTCTGCCGCCTCGGCCGTGCCGGCGTCTGCCGACATCCGGTAGTCGAAACTCAAGCGGACCGATTTACCCTGCACCGGCACATAATCCCACGCGAGAGCACTACTGGAGCTGGCGGCCACACCGTCCGTCAGTTGTGCGACATTGCCATTGGGGGCGGACAGGGTATCCACAATGGAGGCGGTGAAAGCACCGGCAGTAGTCAGGAAATTCGTGGTCGAATTCAACGGACTGGTGCTGTCGAAATCTTCGACGATGACATCGGCGTAGACTGCCGTTGGCACGCTGGCCGCGCTGGCCGGGTTGGACTCAAACGCGATTTCCGTGAAGTCAGGAAAGCCGTCGCTGTCGGTGTCGGCCTTGTTGGGATCGCTGCCGGGCTGGCTGGCTCCCGTCCAAGGAAGGGATGGGTTTTCCAGTCCATCCGGCAGTCCGTCCCCGTCGGAATCGGAATTGAGGGGATTCGTGCCGGTGTTGGTGGCGCTGACCCAGATGCCGGTCCCCGACTCTGCTTTGTCGTTCAAACCATCGCCGTCCGTATCCGTCAAATCGGCCCGGGTGCCGAGCCGGAATTCCTCCATGTTGGTCAGACCGTCTCCGTCAGAATCAACCCCGGCATCCGGAGTGTTGACCGCAGTGCCGTTGGCCAGTTCCCATTCATCGGGCAGGCCGTCGCCGTCGGCGTCGGGATCATAACTGTAAGTGACCACCAATTGGGGGCGGGTGCTGGCTGAATTGGCACCGGGAAAAAAGACGGCCCAGCCGTCAGAAGTGCTCTGCTGCACGCTCCATCCATGGTTGGGTTGGCCTGCGGCCCAGGCCTTGAGGCTGGCGGTCACATCGGCATCCACCACCTGGTTGAGTTGCATGCCCCAGTAGCTGAATTCCACCGGCGCGGCGTCGCCGCTGGCCGTGGTCGGGCCAAGGCCAATCGTGCCTTCCGGGGCTCCCGGTGCCGTGAATACGTGATACCGTTTGTAAGTCCGCTGGCCAAATTCATCGGTGGTATACCATGGGGTCAGCATGCGGTGGATGTCCACCGGGCCGGGAGAGCGGTTGTCACCGGTGGCACCGGTAGTCAGGCGCAGCGAGGCGCGTTCGATGACCAGGTTGGGCAGGTTTTTGATCTGTCCGGGCTCGTCGCCAAAAATGTTATTGAACTGGATGATCATCTGGTCGTCCGGGGAATCGAGGGCTGGATTGGCCCCGTCCAGATAGCGGGCGGCCGGGATGGTGCTGCCGTCTTCCGGCACGCGCGTGGAGAGGGTGGCGAAGTTGGCATTGTTCACCGGGGTCACGGTGTCGGGCAGCCAGACGGACACGACGCCATCGTAGGGCAGGCCGGTGCCCGGCAGTTCCTGACCCTGGCTCAGGACCAGGGTGGCGGCATTCCGCTCCACCGCAGTGGCAGGCGGATAGTATTCGATGCGCAGCTTTGGCCGGTTGGCCTCTGTGGCGTGGCCGATGCTGGCAATGGCCCAGCCGTCGGTGCCGTTGGTGTCGGAGATGATCAGCCCGTGGTTCAGCGGGGCTTCGGCGGTGCCCCCGGCCCAGCCGCGCACGATTTCGGTAATATCATTGAGGGTGCGTTCCCCTTGGTCCTGCGTCAGGATGGGAACATTTACGCTTCGGAAGGGATTGCCCGGGCGGCCGGTGTGCCCGTCGCCGAAGTCCGGTCCGCCGAATCCAACAGAATTCGAATAGGCCGCAAAAATGGTTCCTGTTTCCGGTGCCAGGATCGGATTGTTGAGCGGGGCTACCGTGAAGATGTTGCCGCTTTGCGCGTTGCCGCTGACATTGGTGACCACTTCCAGATCCGCCCTGACAATGGAGGAGCCGTAAGGCACCTGGCCGGGGGCATCGCCGAAGACTTCATCAAATCTTAGGAAAATCAGGGAATACAGGGCATCACCAAGGGCGCTGTCGCCGCCGTCCACATCCATGGAGGCCGTGGAGGAGGTGGCGATGATGGTGTCCTGATTGCGCAGGCGCATCATGACGGTGCCTTGATAGAGATCATTCTGCTGGAACTGCGCCGTCAAGGGATCGGCCAGCGAGGTTAGGGGCAGCAGCAATACAAGAAGCGGGCCAGAGAGGGAGCGGAAAGTCCGATGGAGTCTGATCATGTTCCGGGGAGGGGGTTGGGGGAATAACCCGGTGGCGGCATAAGGCTGCCAAGCCGGGCCGTCCGGTATCGACCCGCTGCGCCGAAGTCACAAAAGGCGCGGTGTGAAGAAATTGACACCCGGGAATCTGCCGGCACAATAGCAAGACCGCATGCCCGTGCTGTCGGCTCCCTAAATAAGGGCAGTGATCGGAGCGCGGACTTGTAGTCCGCCCCGGCAGCCGTGGAAGAGCAACTATCAAATAGCCAATGAACCAAAAAACCAGGGCCGCCGGGGCCGGCACCAAGTCCTCCTCCTTTTCAAGTCCCCCGTATATTCCCAAAAAGCTCAATGTGCAGCCGGTGGCAAAAGCGGTAGCCGTGGGTCTTGCAGACCTCCACCAGCCATGCGGACCGGGCGCGCAGTTCTTCCATGGTGCGGCCTTCCGGCATCAGCAGGATGTGGTCAGGCGGAAGCGGATAATCCAGGTCGGCCAGCAGCAACCGGGCTTCCGCGAGATCCGCTTCGCCTGAAATCACAAATTTCAACTGGGTTTCGGCAGAGCCCTTGATCCATGTCCCCAGCGCCGGGAGGTTGTGGCGGGTTTCCTCGTGCCGGGTGATCCAGCCGTCGCTGATTTCGCCGGGCAGCGGGGTGGAGTTGCTCAGCTTGGGGCTGAGGCTGGCGAGGTCGCAGCCGGCCTGCGGCAGGGGCACGGTGCCTGCCGTTTCGATGGTGAGGTGATAGCCCGCATTCCGGATGAGGCGGATCAGGGTGTTGACGTCCCTGGCCACCATGGGTTCCCCACCGGTAAGGACCACATGGCGGGCAGCCGGCCATTCCCGGAGTTTTGTCAGGATGTCGTCAGGAGTAATTTCTGTTCCTTCCGGTTTCCATGAAGCATACGGGGTATCACACCAGCGGCAACGCAGGTTGCAGCCGGAAGTCCGCACAAACAGACTGGGCACTCCGGTGAGGAGGCCCTCCCCCTGGATGGAATAGAATATCTCGGAAATCAGCATGCGGGGGAATTGGAACAGAAGGTCACGAAGGACAGGAGGCGGAGGCAATGGAACAGAAGGTCACGAAGGACAGGAAGTTAAGGCAGAAGGACCGGCACTCATATGCCCTGCTGCGTCCTACGGGGCCTGGATCCCCGGAGCCTCAGGCAAGGGCGGGGTGGCCCCATAGGCCGTGGGATCCGGGATCCCTGCCAACAAAAAGGCTTCCCGGCGTTCCACGCAGGTGCCGCAGGTGCCGCAATGCACCGGCCCGCCTTTGTAGCAGGACCAGGTCTGCGCGAAGTCCACGCCGAGGCCGGAACCGCGCCGCGCAATGCCAGCCTTGTCTGTGTGGATGAACGGCCGCAGCACCTCAAGGCCGGCATAGGTTCCGCTGCGGATGGCTTCCGCCATTGCCTGCATGAATGGCTCACGGCAGTCCGGATAAACGGCGTGATCGCCGCTGTGGGCCGCAATGACGAGGCCCTGCGCTTCCCGGCTTTCCGCAAAGCCGGCGGCAATGGCAAGGAGGATGCCATTGCGGAACGGGACCACGGTGCGTTTCATGTTAGCCTCCGCATAGTGGCCATCCGGAATGTCCCCTCCGCTTTGCAGGAGGTCTGAGGAAAAGTGCTCGTTGATGAAGGGCAGGGCAATGAGGGTGTGTGGCACCCCCAGCCGGGCCGCCTGCCAGCGGGCAAAGGGAATTTCGGAAGCGTTATGCTTCGAGCCGTAGTCAAACGACAGCGCCGAGACGACCTCGTGCTCCCGGGCAGCATGGTGCAAGGCGGTGACGCTGTCCATGCCGCCGGAAAGGAGAACGCAGACTTTCATAGATGGTTGACTGAGGAATTTGAACAGAAGGTCACGAAGGACAGGAAGAGTGATGGAAAAGGGCTGGCGGCAGAAGCGGAGCGGTCGGTTTCTTCCTGTTCTTCGTGACCTTCTGTTCAGAAAATCAGAGCCCGAAGGGATTCTCCACCATGCCGGGCGGCAGGCTGGCCTGGGCGGTGAGGCGGATGCCGCCGCGGGCGGAGAAATCGCCCCGGACGATCATTTTCAGAGGGGAACAGGCCGCGCTGAGTTCATCAAGCAGGCGGTTGACCACGTCTTCGTTGAAGGCGGCGGTGTTGCGCCAGGAGGCGAGATAATATTTGAGGGATTTGGTTTCGAGACAGAGCCGGTCCGGAATATAACAAATGCGCAGCCGGCAGGTGTCGGGCTGGCCGGTCACGGGACAGAGGCTGCTGAATTCCGGGTAGTCAAGGTGGATCCAGTAGGGCCGGTCCGGAGTGCGGTTGGGAAAACACTCCAGCCGGGCGTCCTTGGGATCCGTAGGCAAGGGCGCATGCGAGCCCAGCAGGGTGACGGGAGCGGGAATATCCATGGGTGAATCCGGCATCAGTAGGTGCAGCCGAGACGGCTGCAATCCCGCAAACTGCCACGGGTTGGGCTTGATTCCGTGGGGCGGGACTGGTTGGATCGCGGGCATTATGGCTACCATCGCAGTTCTCGGCACCCTGGATTCCAAAGGACATGAACACGCTTTTGTGGCGGAGGTGATCCGCAGCATGGGGCATGAAGCCTTGCTGATCGATGCAGGCTGTCTGGATGCGCCGCAGGTGGAACCCGGGGTGAAGCGGACAGACATTTTGCCAGGCCTGCCTGACCTGCCCGTGGACCGTGGACTGCGGGTGGCGGCGATGGCGGAAGCGGTGCCGGCTTATGTTGCCAAACTGGCTGCCGAGGGCCGGATACAAGGCATCATCTCCCTCGGGGGCGGCGGGGGGACGGCGATCGCCACGGCGGCGATGCGGGCGTTGCCGTTAGGGTTTCCGAAGCTCATGGTCTCCACGCTGGCCAGCGGCAATACGGCCCCCTATGTCGGCGTGAAGGATATTGTGATGATGCCTTCGATTGTGGATGTGGCGGGGTTGAACCGGATCTCGCGCCAGGTGTTCACCCAGGCCGCCGGAGCGATTTGCGGCATGGTGCAGGCGGGAGCCGGAGCGGCGGCGGTGACCGGGGAAGCGAAGCCGTTGATTGTCGCCAGTATGTTCGGCAATACCACCGCCTGTGTCACGGAGGCGAAGCGGATTCTTGAGGAAGCCGGTTATGAAGTGCTCGTCTTCGCCGCCACTGGACAGGGCGGGAAGACCATGGAGTCATTGATAGAAAGTGGTCTGGTGGCGGGCGTGCTGGACATTACCACCACGGAGTGGGCGGATGAACTGGTGGGTGGAGTGCTCACTGCAGGGCCCCAGCGCCTTGAAGCTGCGGGCAAGGCTGGAGTGCCGGCGGTAGTGGCTCCAGGCTGTTTGGATATGGTGAATTTTGGCGCGCCGGACACGGTGCCCGGCAAATTCAAGGACCGCCTTTTTTATCATCACAATCCGCAGGTCACGCTGATGCGCACTTCGGTGGAGGAGAATGCCGAACTCGGCCGGATCCTGGCAGGGAAAATCAGCAGCTACCCCGCGCCGGTGACCGTGTTGCTGCCGTTGGGTGGGATCAGTGTGGTCAGTGCGCCGGGGGGGCCATTTCATGATGCCGCGGCCGATGCCGCCTTGTTTGAAGCGCTGAAGTCCGGCCTGCGCGGCGGGATTCCGGTGCATGAATTTGCCGGAAACATCAACGACCCGGGGTTTGCGGCGGCTTGCGCCGCGGCGCTGCTTTCTAACATCGCGGCAGCAGTCCAAGCGTGACCGGGCCCGAGGCAGGATCATTTTCAACCGCCGGGCTGGCGGGCGGGCGACGCTGGTGCGCCATTGCACAGCGGCCTGCCACCACGATGATTTACCGGTGTCCCCCCCACTTTTCTTTTCCCTTTTGCTGAGTGCCTGTTTCCTGACGTCTGCCGCCGCAGCTCCCCTCACGCCGCAACAGACGGCTCAGGCTGGGCGGCTGCTAGGTTCGGACAATCCGGCGGACCGGGCGGCGGCCGCCCGGGGATTCCGCAGCCAGGGCCCGGAGGTGCGGTCGGCCTACAAGATCCTGCTGGAGAAGGCCGGAGCTGTCCACAAAGAGCGCTTGAAAGGGAAGGTGGCGGGCAGCCTTTCGGTGCTGCAGAGTTTTTCGGCCGCTGAGAAGGAATGGACGGAGGCGAAGGATGCCTGTCTGGTGCTGCTGTTCCAGAAGACGGATAAGGATGCGAAAAAGCTGTCAGAACTGGCGAGGAGTTATACGGCGGCCGAGAAGTCGATGAAGGAAATGTCGCGTTTCCTGAAAACTCCGCCGGCAGGCCTCGCCACCTGGAAGGCGACCGCCCAGGCGCTCAATGATATTGAAGCGGAACTGGCCTGGTGCCGGGATACTCCGGAAAGCGATCAGGAGTATTTCCGCGAAAGGCCTGAGGCCGACAGTGCCAAGGAGGTGACGGGCGGTCCGGCGTTTCTGGAGCTGGCAGGCCCCTATCAGCAAAGTCTCGATAACAAAACGGCGCTGGAACAGGTCACACAGTTCAATGAGAAGGAAATCCGGTGGCCGGCCCCGGTGCTCAAGACCTTCATGCAGCTCATCAATGCGCGCCGTTATGTGCTGGGGCAGCAGGTGCTGCGGCTCGACGAACGCCTGTCCAAGTGCGCCTACGGACATTCCGAAGCCATGCAGCGGCTCAAATTTTTTTCCCACGAATCCCCCATCGAGGGGCACAAAACCCCGTGGGACCGGGCGAAGAAAGCGGAGTTTGAAGGCAACTGCACCGGCGAGAATATCTACATGGGATCGACCGCTGCCGAAGCCGCCTTCATGGCCTGGTGGGACAGCGATGGCCACCGTTTTATCATGTTCCAAAAGGAAGCCAATACCCTCGGACTCGGCCTCGCCGGCAATTACTGGACTCTGAATACCGGCAACCGCGTCTGGCCGGCGGCCACGCCATCGCCTGCTGCTTCTTCCGGCGGGCCGTAGTCCTGACGGGTCCGCTGCGGGGACTCGACTTTGGAAAGTCGAGCTGCGTTTCCAGCCGGACGCAGATCGACATTCCAATGTCGATTTGGGGCTGGTGCGTTGCCCCTCAAAGCGGGTGGAATTACCACCAGGCTGGTCCATGGAAACTCCGGCGGTCAGGATCGGGCCGGCCTTGGCAGCGGAGAACGGTTCCTTGCATCCCCCGATCAGGCGGGGCACTCCGCACTTGCATCAAGGGGCGGTATTTTTAAGTCTTGGAAGCCCTGCAACGCGATAACCCAATTCCGATCCCATGCTCACGCTCCGTCCCGCTGAATCCTGCCTCTATGATTGTGTCTCCCTCGGGGAGATCATGCTCCGTCTCGATCCTGGCGAAGGTCGGGTTCGGGTGGCCCGGGAATTCAAGGTGTGGGAAGGCGGGGGGGAATACAACGTGGCGCGTGGGCTGCGGAAGTGTTTCGGGCTGCGCACCGCCGTGGTGACGGCTTTTGCGGACAACGACGTGGGCCGCCTCGTGGAGGATTTTATCATGCAGGGCGGGGTGGATGTCAGTTGGATCAAATGGGTGCCTTACGATGGGATCGGCCGGAATGTCAGGGTGGGCCTGAATTTCACCGAGCGCGGATACGGCATCCGGGGTGCCAAGGGGATTCCGGACCGCGGCAACACTGCCGCCAGCCAGTTGAAGCCCGGGGACATTGACTGGGAAGACCTGTTCGGCAACAAAGGCGTGCGCTGGTTTCATACCGGGGGGATTTTCGCCGCACTGAGCGACACCACGCCCGAAGTGGTGATCGAAGCCGTGGAGTGTGCCCGCAGGCATGGCACCATTGTGAGCTACGATTTGAATTACCGCCCCAGCCTGTGGAAAAGCATCGGCGGCAAGGCCCGGGCCCAGGAAGTGAACCGGCGCATCGCAAAAAGTGTGGATGTGATGATCGGCAATGAGGAAGACTTCACGGCCAGCCTCGGCATGGAAGTCGAGGGCGTGGATGAGCACATCAGCCACATCGAACTGGACAGCTTCAAGGCCATGATCGAACGCGCCGTGAAGGAGTTTCCCAACTTCAAAGTCGCCGCCACCACTCTCCGGACCGTGGAATCCGCCACCATCAATGACTGGGGAGCGATCTGCTGGCACGAGGGTCAGTTCCACAGCGCTCCAGACCGGAGGCGGCTGGAAATCATGGATAGGGTCGGAGGCGGCGACAGCTTTGCCAGCGGTCTGGTCTATGGCTTCCTCCAATTCAACGATGCCGCCAAAGCGGTTTGTTATGGCGCGGCTCATGGGGCATTGGCCATGACCACCCCCGGCGATACCAGCATGGCGACTCTAACCGAAGTGGAGAAGGAAGTCGGTGGTGGCAGCAAACGCGTGGAACGCTGACGGAATGCCCAAGCCGGTATAAACTGCGGCTGGGCCGGCGTGATTCATCATGGGGCGAGCCGTCAAGCCGTCCGGGCGGTTTTTGGTCAGGGAACCGCGGGGCTCGAATAGGGGGCCGGGCTGCTGGAACGGGAGGAAAACATGGTGGCACCGCCCACGATCATTACCAGGATCATCACCACATAAAGTCCGATCACCACGAGGGTTACGATGCCGAGAAACCGCCAGAAACTGCGCTGTTGGCGCAGCGCTTCTTCAAGATCCCTGACCGCGCCCGTTTGGGAGAGGCGGCCGATGGCTCCGGAGAATTTGAAGAGTTTGATGATGGGATACAAATAAAGCAGGGCAAACAGAAGATAGGCCACTCCCATGACAGCCATGATGCCCAATGCCGGGCCGCCCATTCCGCCCCCGCTGCCGGCGCTAAACATGCCGCCCAACAGGATGCCGAGTCCGCCGAGCAGCATCAGGCCGGTGACGATGATTCCCAGAATGGCGAGCAGGAGCACCCATGGCCGGGTTTCCCGCAGGGCCTGCACACTGCCGGCCGAAACCTGGCCCGCCGCAGTAGCGCCGGGTGTCAGGGTGCCCCGGGGCGGGGCATAAACGGAGCCTTGCACCGGCGCGGTCATCCCCCGGGTTACTGGCACCGTCGTGGCTTGCACCACCGGTTGCGCTGCCGCATGGACGGGAGCGGCTTCCGGCAAGGCATCGGGCAATTGGACCCCATCTGCTTTGAGGACGGGCACCCAGTCCGCGCAGCCTTCCCACCATGCGAGATCGGCGGGGCGGAGTTGGCCGGTGGCCAGCATTTGGTTGATTTGCTCCACGGAAAAGGGGCCTGACTGGGTGCCGTCGCGCGCAATATAGATCATATAAAAATCCGGAGGATGGGCCGGTGGCAGATCCGTAGCATGTTCCCATGGCCCGCCCAACCTGTTTTTGCCGGGGGAGCCGGACCGTGCTTGGCGCTTGCGGGAGAGGGCGGAATTCGGGATAGCTGGGGCCGGCCCACTGGGCCGTCCTACCTGCCCGATCTGTGCCTGCCTCCGTCCTGACCTCTGCTCCGATGCCCGCTGCCGCCGGGAGCCTGACCGATTTCACGGACCGTTGGCCGGCAATGGTGGTAAAAGAATTGCGTCAGGGTCTGCGGGCGCAGGGTTTTGTATTTCCCTTTCTCCTGCTGCAGGTGCTGGCGCTGGGGGCGGTAGCCATGGAGTTTCTGCTCACCCGCACCGGCACTCCGGCCAGTGGCTGGCAACTGGTCGCCTCCGGTGCTCCGGGGCTGTTTTGGATGGCGGTGTATATCGTGGTGGCCGGGGTGATGCCATTGCGTCTGATGGAGTCCCTGCGCGGCGAATCCGACGGCGGGAATGCGGAACTCCTGCTGCTGGGCGGACTGACCCGCTGGCAGATTGTGCGCGGCAAATGGCTGGTGCAGGCGCTGCTGTGCCTGTTGGCCCTGTTGTCGCTGCTGCCCTACATGCTGGTGCGTTATTTCTTCGGCGGGGTGGAACTGCTGCAGAATCTCTTTTCCTTTGGTTCCGTGCTGGCGGCTTCCCTCGGCATGGCAGGCTGTGTGGTGGGAGCGAGTGGATATGCCGGTCTCGGCCTGCGTTGTTTTGTGATTGCCGCAGCTGGCGTGATTCTCCTGCTGGATGCGGTGTTTACCGAAACCATGATCGCCAATGCCCGGTTTTCGACCAGGATTCTGGATATCTTCAAGTTCGGTTATGGCTATTGTTATGCCATCCTGCTGCACCTGCTCTACGCCCTGATCGGACTGCAAATGGCCCGGGGGCATCTCAAGCTGTATGTCTCCCTGTATGAAGTCAGCCCGACCCGGGGCATGATGGCCATGCTCCTCACCGCTCCCTTTATGCTCATTGCCGGGGCCCTCGCCACCTGCGGATGGGGCGGCATTGTGGTGTTGGTCCTCCTCATCTATGCCGTGAGTTCCTTCGATCGCAGCCCTCCCGGGGCCGAGTGGGTGGTCCGGAAAAAATGAAGGAAAAGGCCAAACAGGAGTCCATCCGCCAACTGGAGGAAGCCCTGCGCAAACTCAAGGAGGAGTAGGCCCTGGTCCGGATTCCGCTGGACCCGGGAGGACGCTGGCTTCTGCTTCCCGGGCCAGCACCGTGAGCAGCGGCCGGTGATCGGATCCCAGCGGGTCAGGGTAGACGCGCCGGTGCCGGACATGCCAATGCCGTGAAATCAGCACGTGATCAATTAGGGAATCAGCCCCCACCCGCTCCATGCCAGCAGCACGAGGGTGCCCGCAAGCCAGCGCCATGAGCGCTGCAGGCCCCACCATAGCCCGAGCGCTGCCAAAATGCCGATCCAGTAAAACCGGAAATGAGTCAGGCGTTCGAAGTAGCTGGACCACATGCCAAGGGGAGCCCCCGCCAGCGCGAGCAGGCAAAGCAGAAAGAGCAGCACCATCAGGATGTGATGGCCTTTGCGGATGTATGGGGGTTTCGGGCAGGAACTGCGCAACATCACAGGAACGCGCTGGTAAGCCGGAGTCAGGCGGTAGTAAACCGGTGAGATCACGGTGCCGGAAGGCGGGGATCCCGTCGGTTCGTATTAGGGAAAGAGGGGCTTTTCGATCACCTGCCGTTCCTTCGTGCTCCCTCCTCGGCAGCTTTTTGCTGGCGGGCAGCTTCCTGTTGGCGGGCAGCTTCCTCCGCCTGACGCTGACGTTGTTCGTTTTCCTGCTGTTGGCGGGCGGCCTCCTTTTGGCGGGCGACTTCTTCGGCTTGGCGCTGGCGTTGTTCAGCAATTTGTTGTTGGCGGGCGGCTTCCTGCTGGCGGGCCATTTCTTCAGCTTGGCGCTGGCGTTGTTCGGCGATTTGATGCTGGCGGGCAGCTTCCTGCTGGCGGGCCATTTCTTCGGCTTGGCGCTGGCGTTGTTCGGCGATTTGTTGTTGGCGGGCGGCCTCCTGCTGGCGGGCCATTTCTTCGGCTTGGCGCTGGCGTTGTTCAGCAATTTGTTGTTGGTGGGCGGCTTCCTGCTGGCGGGCCATTTCTTCAGCTTGGCGCTGGCGTTGTTCGGCGATTTGTTGTTGGCGGGCGGCTTCCTGCTGGCGTGCCATCTCCCGGGCGCGGGCCGCTTCTTGTTGTTGTTGTTGTTGGTGCTGTTGTTGTTGTTGTTGTTGTTGTTGGGCGGCCCGTTCCATGGTGGCCCTTTGAATCTTTGACTGTTCCGCCACGTTAGCGGTTTCCCGGTCCCGCTGGTTCCGCCTTGCCTCCGCTTCCGCCTGGTTCCGGGCCTCAGCCATGGCCTGTTGCTGGGCCGCAACGGCTTCGGCTTCGGCCGCCGCCTGAGCTTCTGCCAAAACTTGTTGCCGGGCCTGCTCTTCAGCTTGACGGAGCCGCGCATCGGCAGCCCCGGCCGGTTCTTCCGCGGCATTCCGGGCCATGCGGTTGGAGGAAACCGGAGCGGGGCCGTTGCGTTGATCCATCAATGCCTTGCGGTTGGCGGCGAATTCTTCTTTCAGCCGCGCGACTTCCGTTGCCCGGGGATCGTGCTGGTCGCCGGCAGGAGGGGCAGAGGTGTCAGGGCCGGACCGGGAATCGCGGGTGCCAGGGAGGTCAGGAATAAAGGCTGTGGTGGTGGCGCGACGGAAGCTTGGTGACGTTTGGCTGGCGGCGGGGGCAGGAGTAGAGGAGCGGGTCTCGGTTTCAGGTCCGTTGGCGCTTCCAGGCGGCTGGCTGCGGTCGGGTTGGGCAATTTTTGGGGTCCTACTGACAACCGTGGGCTGTTCCATGGAGCGCGCGGCAGAACGGGTGGCGGGATTCCGGGCCGGGGTGGCGGTTCGTCCGCTAGGGCCCGGAGTCAAGGCCACGGAACTCCGGGACTGACTAACAGATATTCTGGCGGGATCCTCCTGTCCACGCATCCGGCTGAGCAGGAGGCGTTGGCTGGCGACTTTTTCAGCAGCGGTGTTCTTCAGTTCCCGCCGCTGGATGGAATTGAGAGGGGAGGAGTGCGCCGCCGTGGGTGGGACGGCGCGGGTGGGAGGGGCGGCGGTGGCGGCTGCGGAGGTGGCGGCGGCCATGGTGCCGTGCAGTGCATGAACCCGGTCCTGTCGTTCGGCGAAGCGGCGTACCGGCATTTCCTTCATCGCCATGGACGCTTTGTCCTGCCATGAGCGGCGGGCTTCGCGGAAGCTTCGCAGTGCCTTGTCAGGGGGCGTGGCATCCCGGCGGTTGCCCACCGCCAGAGTTAAACTTCCTGCGGGCGCGCTTGGGCGGAGCAGCGGATTCCACGGAGCCTGCATCCGGGGCGCGTAAAGGCAGAGCCCGGTGCCCTCAATCAGGGAATGGGCATCGTTACGCGGACGGGGACCACAGACGAGACGGTATTTGGGCGGGGCATGGCCAAGACACTGACGGATCCAGTCGAAGTCCGGGCCGCAGCGGTCCACGCCGTGCCGGGAAACCACCATGCGCGTAATGTTAGTGGTGTTCCGGCAGAGCCGCGCACTGTGACTGGCGGGTTCGCCATGCCGGTGCACGGGGAGGCAAAAGTGTTTGGCGGCAATAAAAATGTAACTGGATGGCGGGAGACCGCAACGTTGGTCGATCGTCGAATCATAGGTGATGCCCGTTTGATAGAGGGTTTCCGGAGGCAACGGGCACCAGCCCACATAATCGGAACTGCGGCGCCATGCCACCCAGGCCGGGGCCCAGATGTCTCCTGGCACCCAGATCCAGCCCCGGTCCCTGAGGCAGGCCCAGCGTCCATAATGATAGGTAGCCCAGCCGAACGGTTCTTCCGAAACCCAGACCCAGCCGCGGTCACAGGCTGTCCAGCTTCCCATGGTGTAAGGCCGCCATGAAGCATGACGCGCCACGGCGGGCTGCCAAACATAACCATAATCCACTGATTCAAACCACTGGCCGTGCGCGCTCAATCCGCTGTAAAACAGGTCGTAGTCACCCGCAGGAGGCAGCGCGCCAGGATCGGTATCCTGGACGGTATCCACGGGCAGGGCGGGGAGAGGGAGGTCCCGCAGCAGCGCGGCGCGTTCCGCTTCAAGGCGGGCCTGTTCCTCCTGAAGGGTGGCTTGATCCATGGCCAATTGCTCGCGCGCGATATCCAGACGCAGTTGCGCGGCTTCGTTTTCGAGGTCGGCGATCTCCTGGTCCAGAGCGGCATCGCGTGCGGCGGCCTCTGCCGTCAGGTCATCGGGTCGGAACACTTTTGGTTTGGGCCGTTCCTTTACGGGAGGCGCTTGCACGGTGGCCGGCGGATCCCCGCAGGCCAGAGGAAGGAATAACAAACAGGGGACAGCCAGGACCGGGATCAGGATGCGTTTCATGGCGGCAGGACAGACCCCGGAACAGAGGCCTGCGCCTTTGACGGAATCCGGCCGGAAGCATTCAGAAAATTTTACCGCATCTCTGGCGGCAGCCACCATGGCCGCAGCGGCCCACCCCGGCCTCAGCGGGCTTCGGCGAGGAGCCACTCCATGATCATGGGACGTCCTTCGCACAGCAGATGATAGCGGGCGGTCACCGGCAGGCCATCCAGCTCCGGGTAGGCATAGTGCTTGGCCTTCTGAATGTCGTCGGTGCTCAGCAAATTGGTCAGGTGATGACTGGTGGCGAAAAGGGCCTCAAGGCCGGTGGAAATGGTGACATCAAGGAAGTCATGCATTTCGATCAGCATATCCGAGTCTTTCAAGGCATCCCGCACCGCCGGGGTGAAGAGAACTTTTTCGTAGGATTCGCAGTCCACAATCACGAGGGTACGCCCAGGCTTGGGGAAGTTGATCAGCGTCTCCGGGGTGCAAGTCGTCCCGATGGAAACGCGGTCCGCCACCCCATTGAGACTGGCCATGGCGGCGCAGAGTGCGCGGGCGGTGTCGCTGGTGTCGTAGGCATGGATCCGGGCTTTGGGCAGGCGCAGGGCCATACCGGTGGCGTAGTAGCCTTCGGCACACCCGACATCAATCACATCATCGTATCCTTTGGCGATGAGCCGTTCGATGACCGGATGCAATTCGCGCTCATAACTGCCGAGCAGTTTGGGAATCAGGGCACTGCCAGCTGCCTCGGCTCCGGGGTATTTCATGCCCTTGAAGGGACCGGAACGCACCGTGAGTTCCGAGGAAAGGGTTTTCAGCAGCGCTTCATATTGGCTGGCAGCGGGACCTTCGATGGAAGGAATGCGGTGACGGCGGTAATAGTCGGCCGCTTTTACCAGGGAGGCATCCAGCCATTTCTGCATCCGGGGGGAATTGGAAGCCTTTTGGATGATTCCGGTGACAAGCGCTTTCATGGAAATCCCCATAAAATCCACTATTCTTAAAATTAATCAAAGGATTAAAGTCTCGGCATGGTCGCGATGGGCTGGATTTCATCGCAATCCCCGGCTTGGAAAATGCCTTGAATCCTTTACCGGAATGGAGCCCGGAATCTTCCCCCTGATCTGGCCGCCTGAATTTTCCCGTCACTTATTTAGTTCGCATGCCTTCCGCCATCCTTTTGATTCACTGTCCGGACCAACCGGGCCTGGTCCGCGCCGTCGCATCCTTTATTGCGGAAAACGGCGGCAACATCGTCCACTTCGACCAGCATGTGGACAGTCAGGAGGAAATCTTTTTTATGAGGGCGGAGTGGGATCTCTCCAATTTTGTGATTTCCCGTCAGGATCTGCCGGTGTTTATCCGCGCCCTCGCTGAGCCCCGGCGCATGACCTGGAGGCTGCATTTTTCGGACGAACGGCACCGCCTCGCACTGTTTGTCAGCAAGGACGCCCACTGTCTTTATGATCTCCTCAGCCGACATGAGGCGGGGGAACTGGAAGCGGACATCCCGCTCATCATTGCCAATCACGAAACCCTGCGTCCGGCGGCGGAGCGCTTTGGCATCCCGTTTCATGTCATCCCCGTGACAGCGGAAAACAAACCGCAGGCGGAAGCCCGCCAGCTGGCGCTGCTGGCGGAGCATCAAATCGAAACCGTGGTGCTCGCCCGCTACATGCAGATCCTGTCCAACGGCATCTGTGCCGCCTGGCCGAACCGTGTCATCAACATTCACCACAGTTTCCTCCCTGCCTTTTCCGGCGCCAAACCCTATCACGCAGCCCACCACCGCGGGGTCAAAATCATCGGAGCCACCAGCCACTACGTGACTGCCGAACTGGATGAAGGGCCCATCATCGAACAGGATGTGATCCGCGTCACCCACAAGCAGACCGTGCAGGATCTCGTCCGTCAGGGCAGGGATTTGGAAAAAGTCGTCCTCTCCCGGGCCGTGCGCTGGCATGTCCAGCGCAAGGTGCTGGCCTACAATAACAAAACAGTGGTTTTTGCCTGAGCCCTGAATTCATGGAAACCGGCTCTGTGATTCACCTGAACGGCAGCCCGCATGCCCTGCCTCCCGGGAGCACCGTGCTGACCCTCCTGCAAAACCTCGGACTCGCCGCCATTCCGGTGCTGGTCGAACATAACTCGACGGCGCTGTTTCCCCGGGAATTCCCGGACACCCCCCTCAAAGCCGGCGACCGGGTGGAAATCATCCGGATTGTGGCCGGAGGCTGATTCGTGTGGCAAGGCAACCCCATGAGGGCGGGCAAGGCGGGCGACGGCTTTTTTCATTGACACTCCGGCGGATTCCATAACTCTAACCGGATGAGATTCCTTCCCCCCTTTTGTGCCCTCTGCCTTGTGTTTGCTGCTCTTCCCGGGCAGGCCCCTGCTGCCATCCTGACTTTTGCCGGCCAGGACCTTGGGGTGGCGGGCCCTGGCAATGATTCTGTCGACAGTTTCCGGTCCACTTCCGTGACAAAACCGCTCGATCCCGATGGGGACTCCATCTATGGGACGGATGGCTACATTCTCTATGCCACCGATACCATAGGGAATGCCAACGCAGGGACTGTGGCGACGGTCAATCCCCTGACAGCGCCAGGCACCCTGGCTTCCATCCCGTCCTACCTGATCCTGACCAACAATTCGCAGAATCAAACCGCCCGGAGCTATGGCTACCGCGCGATTGACGATCCAACCCTTGCCCCCGGAGCGGCGGTGGCGGATGTGGAATCCGGAGCCGCGCTGCGGTCGACCCCGGTGGGAACGGAAATTTCGGTATTGGATCTGACGATCAATGGGGCGCCCCCGGTCAATGGCTTCCGCATGGGGGTCATGGTCGGAAACACGGATCTTTATGCCGGCACCATCCGGCTGACCCAGACCTTTGGCGGGGCCGGCTCGGCGACCGTCAATCACGCCCTGACCACCGCAGAGTCCCTGTTCTTTTTCGATGTGACCAACGCGGCGGCCGGCGACGTCTTTACCCTGTATCTCACCAAGGCGGCCGGCAGTGCCGGCAATGCCAACGTCCTGTATGGCGGCCTGACCTTCGACACCATTCCAGAGCCTTCCCTCCTTGCGTTGGCCGGATTTGCTTTGCCTGGGTTGCTGCTCCACCGCCGGCGTCCGGCGAAGGCGGTTTAAGTTAGGCCCGCGATGATCTTCCTCCCCGCGCCGTTCCCTCCCTGGCCCTCCGTAAGTTTACTGGGCAGTTGTGATGGATCGGGAATCGGAAGGTTCATCCCGGATTGGGGTCCCGCCGTTCACGGCCAGGCGGAAACGGATGGGGGCTCGGGGGAGGACCTCCCATGAGCCTGCCTTGATTTTGCCGCGGGCGCAAATCCCGGGATCGGCCGGCCATGGGACGGGCACGTTGGTGGGGGCATCCTTCACGGGTTTGTCATCGCCGTAATCCGTGCTAGACGATACCCCCCGGTCTATTTTTACCCCTCCGGGCCCCACCCTTGCATGTCTTTCGCCATTTTTGATCTCGATCAGACCCTCCTTCCCTACGACACCCAGGTCCTGTTGTGCAATCATGTGCTGGGAAAACATCCTCTGCGTCGGGCCTACCTGCTGGCATTTGCCCCGGCGGTCCTGGTGCGCGGGACCGGGTTGATCAGGACGCGCACCCTGAAGCGGGTATTTTTGTCCTACCTGCGCGGGCTCAGCGGGGCGCAGTTGGACGGGCTGTTGGCATCATTTGTGGAGGAGCAAGTTATGCCTTCACTTTACCCCGAAGTCATGGCAGAGGTGGAGCGCCACCGGGCCGCTGGCCGCACCCTCGTCCTCAATTCCGCCAGCCCGTCCTTTTGTGTCGAGGCCATCGGCAAGCGGCTAGGTTTCCATCACAGCATCGGCACAGCCGTCCAGCTCAGCGATCCCATGCCTGGTTTTCCGGCCATCACCGGACCCAACAACAAATACGATGCGAAGCTCAAGGCGATGCGCCACCTCATGCCCACAGATCTCTCCCTGCCGCTGCCCGGGGCGTGGGCCTACTCGGACAGCAAAGCTGACCTGCCCCTGCTCCGGTTTGTGGAAAATCCTGTCACCATCCATCCCGATCCGTTCCTGAAAAACATTGCCGAACAGGAAGAATGGCCCATTTGGACTCCGCCCCGACCCAACGGAACGCGGGCCTCGTATCTGCAGGACTGTGCCCTCCAGGCGTTGGGCTTGTTCCGCAACCCAAACCGCCTTGCTCCGCCTCATTCCTAATCCATACTCCAGCTTTTCCTGACCCGAATCCATGGCTCCTTTCCTCGACTCCTCCCTTCACATCCGCTGGTCTGCCCTGACGCCGGACCACGTCGTGCCCGACATCACTGCCGCCTTGGAGGAAGCGGAAGCCAAGGTGGACACGGTCTGCCGCACGGACCGCGGGCGCATGACCTTCGGGAACACTTTTTTGGCTTTTGAGGCCAGCACGGCGGCCTTGGGAGAGGCATGGGGCAAGGTGGGACATCTGGATGCGGTGTGCAATTCGGATGCCCTGCGGGCGGCTTACAACGAGATGCTTCCAAAAGTCACTGCCTTCTACACCCGTCTGATGATGAATGAGGCCCTGTGGGATCTGCTGAAAACTTACGCCGACACCCCGCAAGCCAAAACCCTGACCGGAGTGCAGAAACGCTACCTTGAAGAAACCCTCGCTGATTTCCGGGCCAGTGGAGCCGACCTTCCCCCTGACAAAAAAAAGCGGTTGGAGGAGATCGAAGCGGAACTGGCCACGGCCACCCAGAAGTATTCGGAAAATGTGCTCGATTCCACCAATCAGTGGGACCTGATTGTCACAGACGAGGCGCAATTGGCCGGACTGCCGGAGAGCGCCAAATCTGCCGCGCTGGCCGAAGCCAAAGCCAAGGGGTTGGGCAGCCCGGAAGCACCCGCGTGGCGGCTCACTCTCAAAGCGCCATGCCTGATCCCGGTGATGGAACACGTGGATGACGAAGCCATCCGGCGGCAAATGTGGGAGGGCAGCATTGGCATCGGCCGCAAGGAACCGTGGGACAACACTGGCCTGATCCGCTCCATCCTGCGCCTGCGTCAGGAAAAAGCCCAACTCCTCGGCAAGGCCAACTTTGCCGACCTCGTCCTTGAGCGCCGCATGGCCCGCAATGGCGACCGGGCCATGGAATTCACCGAGGACATGCACCGCCGGATCGCCGGGGCCTTCAGCCGCCAGACCCGGGAACTTCAGGAATTCAAAGCCGAAGCCGTCTGCCAGCCCACCGGCCCCCTTGAACCATGGGAGACGGCCTATTGGGCCGAGAAACGCCGCAAAGCCCTCTATGATTTTGACGAGGAGGAACTGCGCCCATGGTTCCCCATCGAAGGGGTGTTAGGCGGCATGTTCAACATCGCGGAACAGCTCTTTGGAATCCAAATCAAGGAGCGTCCCGCCGTCTTTCATGAGAATGCCAACGGACCCTCCGCAGCGGAGGCCATCGAAGTCTGGCATCCCGAGGTCAAATTTTACGAGATCCACAATGACCGCGGCACCCACCTCGGTTCTTTCTACGCCGATTGGCACCCCCGGGACTCGAAACGTGGCGGCGCGTGGATGAATTACCTCAAGACCGGCGCTCCTCCAAACGGTGACCGCGACCGCGAACCCCATCTCGGCCTGATCTGTGGCAACATGACTCCCTCCGTGGAAGGCAAACCCGCGCTCCTGTCCCACGGGGAAGTCGAGACTGTCTTCCATGAATTCGGCCACCTCCTCCACCACCTGTTGGGCAATGTCGAAATCAAGTCGCTCAATGGGGTCAACGTAGCATGGGATTTCGTGGAACTTCCGTCCCAGATCATGGAGAACTTCTGTTGGGACCGGGCCAGCCTTGATTGCTTCGCCCGGCACTACCAGACCGGCGCGGTGATTCCGCCCCGGCTCTTCAAGAAGATGATGGCCGCGAAAAATTACCTCAGTGCGGTCACGACCATGCGTCAGCTTGCTTTTGGCAAGATGGACCTCGAACTCCACCGCCGGCCCGCCCTTGAGGAAGGCAGTGACCTCGATGAAGTCACCGATTACCTGCTCAAGGGCTACATCATGCCCCTCAAAACGAAGGCCCCCAGCATGGTGCGCCGGTTTACCCACCTCTTTGCCAGCCCGGTCGGTTATGCAGCCGGCTATTACAGCTACAAGTGGGCGGAGGTCCTTGATGCCGACTGTTTCAGCCGCTTTCAAAAGGAGGGCATCCTCAATCCCGAAACCGGCCGGGCCTTCCGGGACTGTATCCTGAGCAAAGGTAACAGCGAGCCCCCCGAGAAGCTTTTTAAGGACTTCATGGGCCGCGACCCGGAACTGACCCCGCTTCTCGAACGCAGCGGTTTGGTTTGAATCTTCACGTCAATTTCACCCACGCTCTTGCACCGGGCAGGGGATTCGCCACAGTCCGCCCCGATGATGTTTAAAAAGGAGGCCCAGCCTGGGGAGGAAATTGTCCTCGTGGGCATTGGTGTGTCTCCAGGGATTGCCCGTGGACCCGTGCATCTGTCCACTGACATCTTCGAATCCCCGGAATTGGAGGAGATTCCGGAAGAGGCCGTGGAGAGCGAGGTCCTCCGTCTTCAAATGGCCCTCGAAACGACCCGGCGGCAGATCGAATCCATGCGGGACCGCATCGCCAGTGAGATCGGGACGAATGATGCGGACATTTTTGATGCGCATCTCCTGATGCTGGAAGACCGCTCGGTGCTGGACCAGGTCTTTTCCCGCATCCGCAATCAGCACCAGAATGCCGATGGTGCCTTCTACGGGGTGATGACCCGCTACGTGGAAACCCTGAAAAAAATCGGGGACGAATACCTTCGCGAGCGCACCGTGGACATTGAGGATGTGGCCCAGCGGGTCGTGAGAAACTTGCGCGGGATCACTTCCGGGCTGGCTCCGGATGAACCGCACGTCCTGTTCAGCACCGAGTTGACGCCCAGTGACACCGCCATGCTGGACCGGGCCACCGTTCTGGGGTTTGCAACGGAAGGCGGCAGTCACACCAGCCACAGCACCATCATGGCGCGGTCCATGGGGATCCCGGCCATCGTGGGACTGCCGGAAATCACCTCCCGTTTCCACACCGGCCAGGATGCCCTGCTGGATGGCTATGGCGGCCTCCTCATCATCAATCCGAGCGAGGAAACCCTCGCGGCCTACGCGGTCACCCGGCGGAAAAAAGCCGCCTTGGAACGTCATCTCCGCGAAATGGTGGACTTGCCCGCCGAAACCACCGACGGGCGGCGCATCGTGTTGGCGGCCAATATCGAATTTGAAAACGAAATGGCCGGCGTCACGTCATGGGGCGCGGAAGGCATCGGTCTCTACCGAACCGAGTTTTTCTTCCTCAACCGTCCGGCCCTGCCCACCGAAGACGAACAAGCCGAGAACTACGCCCGTATCGCCACCTCGGCCGGACCGGAAGGCGTCATCATCCGGACCCTGGACATTGGAGGAGACAAGCTGCATGGACTTCATGACAGCCTGACCGAAGCCAATCCCTTCCTTGGCTGGCGCGGCATCCGGGTTTCCCTGAAACGCCGGCGGCTCTTCAAGTCACAGCTCCGCGCCATTCTCCGCGCCAGTGCGGTCGGACGGGTCCGGGTCATGTTCCCCATGATCTCCTGCCTTGAAGAATTGCGGGAGGCCCGGGCCACCCTTGAGGAATGTCAGGAGGAACTCCGCACCGAAGGCATCGTCTTTGACGCCACCATGGAAGTCGGGGCCATGATCGAAGTGCCCAGCGCGGCCCTGACGGCGGATGCCCTCGCCCGGGAGGTGGATTTCTTCAGCATCGGCACCAACGACCTGATTCAATATACCCTCGCGGTTGACCGGGGCAATGAAATGGTCGCGGACCTCTATCAACCTTGCCACCCGGCGATTTTGAAGCTGCTGAAGACGGTCAGTGATGCCGCCAGACGCGCCGGCATCTGGACCGGAGTATGTGGGGAAATGGCCGGGGATATCATGCTCACTCCCCTCATGGTCGGGTTGGGGTTCAATGAACTCAGCATGTCGACCCCCCAGCTTCCCATGGTCAAATACGCCATCCGGAAGTTGCCCTCCGCCCGGTGCAAGGCCCTCGTGGAAGAATCCCTCACCCTCGGGGAGGCCGGCCGGATCCGGGAACGCTGCCGCGAAGTCGCCCTTGAGCATTACAGCGAACTCTTCATCACCTGACCGGTTTTGGGTTTCCTCCAGATGGTCGCCGGGAGATGCGTCAGGAGACTGGTCAAAGCGCACCCTCCTGTGGTATGGTTAGCCCTTTCAAAACCAGCATTTCCTCCCCGCCCGGAATTCCTGCCATGTTCAGACGCTCCTTTCTCGCTTTGTCAGGCGGTGCAGTGATGGCTCCGCAGCCCGCTTCTTCCCTCGACAGCGTCCCGCAAGTTAAGGAGAAGGGGGCAGCCCTGCGCGACATGCTGGAAGCGCTGCGGAAAAAGCACCAGGTGCCCGCTCTCGCCGCAGCCCGTTTTAACCGGGATGGCATCGTGGATCAGGCGGTGGCCGGATTCCGCAAAGCCGGGGGCTCCCGTCCCGTCACCGTCAACGACCTCTGGCATCTCGGCTCCATGACCAAAGCCATGACGGCCACCCTGCTCGCCACCTATGTGCAGGAAGGCCGGCTGAAATGGGAGGATACCCTCGGCAAACTCATTCCAAATTCTTGTCAGGGAGCTGCCCGCAGCGTGCGCGGCATCACCGTGATCCAACTCCTGCAGCACCGTTCCGGACTGCCGGCCAATCTCGCTTCGTGGTGGCAACTGCCAGGGGCCGGACAGCGCGACAAAATTCTGCAGATGGCCGCTCCTGCCAACGGCAAGGATCCGGAAACCGGCTCCTTCCTGTATAGCAATGTGGGCTACGCCATCGCCGGTCACGTGGCCGAGAAGCTGGACGGAAAATCATGGGAGGATCTCATTCAGAAACGCCTCTTCCAGCCCCTGAAAATCACCGCCGGCCAAGGCCCTGCCGGCACCGCAGGCAAGGATGACCAGCCATGGCCCCACGACGCCAAAGGCAAACCCCTCCCTGACAATGGCCCATCTTCGGACAATCCCCCATCGCTCGGCCCGGCCGGACGGGTTCACTCCAGCATGGCCGATTATGCCCGGTTTGCGGCGGATCACCTCCGGGGCGCCAAAGGCAAATCCGCCCTGCTCAAGCCCGAACTCTATCAAATCCTCCACCGGGCGGATCCGGACCATGAGTATGCCTGCGGCTGGGGCACCCCGGAACGTCCCTGGGCCGGCGGCCGATGCCTCACCCACACCGGCAGCAACAACGCCAACTTTTTCGTGGCATGGCTGGCTCCGGAAAAAGGCTTCGGCATCCTCGCCGCCTGCAACCAGGGCGGCCCCGCCGCCGAAACCGCCTGTGATGCCGCCTGCTCCCTCATGATCCCAGCCTGATTCACCGGCAGTTGGGGCATCGATGGCTAGCAGACCATACGAAGCCTTGGGTTTTCCGGGAATTGAAACACAAGGCAGACTTTCCTCGTTGACGGTGGAAACACTTTGATCAGGATGCCCCCATGCTCCTGACTACCTCCCATGCTCCCAAGGGATCGTTCTCAGAGAGAGCCCGCGCGCGTCTGCCCAACCCGCCTTTCACTCTGGATCTGCCTGCTCATTCCTTTAGGACTCATCCACCCCTACTGGGGCGGTTCCCCCGCGGAAGTCATGGATGCTTGATATTATGAAAGCCGCACTCATCGCTCTCGCGGCCTGCCTGCCAGTTCTTGGTTTCCCTGCGGAGGCCGGACCGGGCGTCTGGGAAAAGCTGCATTTGACGGAGGAATTCTGGGCGGAAGGGGCGTCCGTTTCCGACGTCAACAAGGACGGCCACAGTGACATCCTCTGCGGTCCTTTCTGGTATGAAGGCCCCGAATTCAAGAGGCGCCATGAAATCTATCCGGCCACAGCGGAGTTTACTGCAAAGAGGGCTGATGGATCAGAAAGAACAATCCGGGGATTCCCCGGTTACCTAAGTGGCGAGAATGGCTATGCTGACAACTTCCTCAGCTTCGCCAGCGACATCAACCGAGATGGTTGGGCTGATTACATTGTGGTAGGGCATCCGGGAAAAGAAACTTATTGGTATGAGAACCCGAAGAGGAAGGGGCCGTTCTGGAAACGACACCTCGTCCTCGCGAAGACAGACAATGAGTCTCCATCGTTCGTCGATCTGACGGGAGACGGGTCACCCGAACTGCTGTGCATGAACCACGGAGCACTTGGATTCGCCCGCGCCGACCAGGAAGATCCGACCCGGCCTTGGAGATGGCATCCTGTGGCTCGAAACGAAGCGTGGCAGTGGAACACGCATGGACTCGGATACGGCGACGTCAACGGCGATGGCCGCACGGATCTCCTGACAGCTCACAACTGGTGGGAACAGCCAAAATCCCTCGAGGGCAATCCCCTTTGGACAAAGCACAACAGGATCTTCAACAACGGAGGTTCGCAAATGTTCGCATATGATGTGAACGGGGATGGATTGCCTGATGTGATCAGCGCCTGGGAGGGGCATGGATATGGCCTCAACTGGTATGAACAGACCAAGGAGGGATGGCAGCGTCACGTCATTCTGGATCAGGAACCCAGCCAGAATCCCGCCCAGGTGCAATTCTCCCAGCTTCACGCGTTGGATCTTGCCGACATCAATGGTGACGGGCTCAAGGACATCATCACGGGCAAGCGCATTTGGGCTCATGGACCCGCTGGTGACGTCGACCCGAACGGACCTGCCGTACTCTATTGGTTCGAACTCAAACGGGAGCAGGGAAAGCCCCGATACATCCCACACCTGATCTGCAGTGACTCAGGTGTCGGAACTCAAGTCATAGCCATTGACGTCAACAAAGATGGCCGTCCCGACGTCGTGGTGGGGAACAAAAAAGGGCTGTTTGTGCATCTCCAAAAGAAGGTGATTGAGACCAAATGATGGAGGAATCCCATCGTCCATCAATCGCTGGTGGGCCTACGCGCGCGCGTGGTTGTTCAACGGGATCACAAACCGGAGGGGTTGAAATAACGACAGATGATTTGCTAACGAACCCGGGAGGCTGCGGTGCTGGTCACCTGGCCTGCCACACCGGCAGCCAGGCTGCGAATTCGGATGGGCGGATCCTCATGCGGGCGCTGTTGGTGTCTCTCAGTCCCAGCAGCTGCTGCTCCACCATTTCGATAAATCGGTCGCGGTCTCCGGCAGTGATGTTCCGGGTGGCCCACTGGCGCAGGGCGCGGGCGGCGGCCGGCTTGTTCAAGCCGTGCACCACAATGTCCCTCACGCGGTCCTTGATTTCATCGCGGTAACGGACCTGCATCGGATCCGGGTCCCCGATCACCTGCCGCACCGTGGCGTAGCGCCATGCCGACCGCTCATAGGCCCAGGCAAAAAGATCCCTGAGGACTTCCACCCGGTTGAGTTCGTAAACTGCCAGGATGCCGTCCGCGTAGTCGCGTGCCGTCACATCCACGAACGACAGTGGCGAGAGATTTTGCTGGATCAGCGGGAGATTGGCAGCAAGGCGGGAAACGCGTTTATTCCCATCCTCGAAAGGCTGGAGATAGGGCAGTTGGACCATCAGGAAAAAGCACAGCTCCAGCGGATCCGGGATGGCGGCTGCCTTGGTCAGGATCCGGCCGAAACATTCTTCCAGCACCATGGGGTCATTCAACGGATGGAAAACACTGCCGCCAATGCCCACCGCCCCCAGCCTCAGCCGCCCTTCTGCGGCGCGGTCCTTCATCAGTCCTTCCGTCAGGATGGCATGGAGATTGAGAAAGGTGTAGTGGTTGTATCCCAGCGCGGCCGGTTCCTCCACGAGGAACTCAATAGCGGCTTTATGGTTCAAAATCATCTGGGATTCCACCTGGCGTTCCGGCTCCCCGCCGCGGCCCTGACGGATCAGGTGGTCGGTTTCCAACAGCGAATAGGTATTGCCCTCCAGACGGCTGGAGTTCCATGACAGATCAATCAGCAGGCGGTCCAGCACCTGCCGGGCATAGGTTCCGGGGGGCAGCGCCGCCATGTTGGCGGATTGACCGATGGCGCGGAGATGGTTCCGCAGGGTCTGCGGGAGGTAGAAGGTGACACCAGGTTGATAGGCATCCAAAAAGTCCCGACGGTAACCCACGGCTTTGCGGAAGGCCTGGGGCTGGCGGATGAGATCACGCGCTTCACAGGACGCGGCGGTCAAAACCGGATGCGGCACCATGCTGGGAGGCAGGGAGGCCTGAGCTTCCCCGGGGGGAGGCAACTCCGGCAGGGCAAATGGCCCGCCCCCGGGGGGAAGGCTGGTTGGCGGATCGTCTCCATCTTCGTGGAGGCGGAGCGGAGGATATTCCGCGCGGGCCGGACCCAGGGCTTCCTCCCCAGCCGCCGTGAGTTGATAGCGGGTGCCCCGCCCCCGGCTGCGGCGGATCACCCAGCCATACCGGACTAATTCCTCCAACCGCCGTTGTACCGTCCGCCGGGATGCCTCCCGTCCTATGTGTTGACAAAGCGTAGCCATGGCCGTGCCACCTGGACGGCCATACAGGCTCTGCCCAATCAGACGATCAAGGAGAGAGTTCATAACAATTCTATAGCCCTTACGTGCCAAATCACGGCACGAAAATGGCGTGATTTTGGCACAAAAGCAAGTCCTTTTATCAAATTGGCGCGTAAATGGCGCGAATTGGTTAAAATGCATAAGAACAGCACTTTGCTCCAGTCCCCCAATCCGCATTTGGTTCATGGTGAGTTCCCACTTGTTGCACCCGGTTGTATTCAAACTATGCCCCCGGTTCTTCCTTGCAGATGCCAGCCGCCAACTTCTGCCATAGGCAACAACACGCGGCTTGACGCGAGAATTAAAAAAACTAGTGTCGACCTCCGGATCCTGCGCTTATCGACAGGAGGCCCCCCCCGGACTGCACCTTTCCATTCGCATTGAACCCTGAACAGGAGGAACCCTTGGACTTAAAAGAGATTCGCCAGATCATCGAGATGATGAAACGTAACGACCTGTCGTTGTTCCACTTGGAACGCGAAGGGTTTAAAATCAAACTCCGCAAGGGGGTCGATTTCGACACCATGGTGGATAAACTGGGTGGCTCCGGAGTGGCTTTTGCCCCTCCCCATGCCGCGCCCGTCCTGCATCATCACGAACCGGCCCACGCCCCCGGCGAGTCCTCCGAGAGCGAGGCGGGCGAGACTCCGGCCGCCTCCGGCACCTGCCGGATTCTCTCACCCATGGTGGGCACCTTCTACCGCGCCTCCGGCCCCGGTGAAAAAATCTTTGCCAGCGTCGGCGATACCATCACGGAAGGCAGCACGGTTTGCATCATCGAAGCCATGAAGGTGATGAACGAGATCAAAGCGGAAATCGGCGGGGTGATCACCCGGGTCCTCGTGGAAGATGCTACTCCCGTGCAATACGACACGCCGCTTTTTGAGATCAGGCCTGCCTGATCATCCTTCTCCTTCCTGCGTGCGGGCCGCTGGTGCGGCTGGCGCGCCCTCTCTGTTCCTCCCCGCTTCATGTTTAACAAAATTCTGATCGCCAACCGCGGCGAGATCGCTCTGCGCGTCATCCGTGCCTGCAAGGAACTCGGCATCCGCACCGTAGCGGTGTATTCCAAGGCTGACGAGAAATCCATGCACGTCCAACTGGCGGATGACGGCATCTGCATTGGCGAGGGCCCCAGCAGCCAAAGCTATCTCATGATCGACCGCATCATCGCGGCGGCGGAAATCGCCAATGTCGATGCCATTCATCCCGGCTATGGGTTCCTCAGCGAAAACGCCCGCTTTGCGCGGATTTGTGAGAGCTGCAAAATCAAATTCATCGGCCCCAGCGCGGAGACCATTGAAATCATGGGCGACAAAAACCGCGCCCGGGCCACTGCCAAAAAGTGGAAAGTGCCCATCACCCCTGGCACCGATGGGATCCTGAAGGATGAAAAGGAAGCCCTCACGGCCGCCGCGGCCATGGGATACCCCGTGATGCTCAAAGCATCCAACGGGGGAGGGGGACGCGGCATGCGTCCGGTCCATAATGAAGCCGCCATGGGTTCCGCCTTCTCGGCCGCCCGCAACGAAGCCGAAAAATGCTTCGGCAATGGCGACATGTATATGGAGAAGCTGATCCTGAATCCGCACCACATCGAGATTCAGGTCCTCGGCGACACCAAGGGCAATGTCGTGGCGCTTGGCGAACGCGACTGTTCCCTGCAGCGCCGCAATCAGAAGATCATCGAGGAATGCCCTTCGCCCTTCATCAGCGACAAGCTCCGCAAGCGCATGTGCGATGCTTCGGTGAAGCTTTGCAAGGAAATCAAATACGTCAACGCCGGCACCATTGAGTATCTGGTGGACGAACAGGAAAATTTCTACTTCATGGAGATGAACACCCGCATCCAGGTGGAACACCCCGTCACCGAGGAAGTCTACGGCGTGGACCTCATCAAGGAGCAGATCCGCATCGCCGCCGGCGGGGTGCTTTCCGAATATGTCAGGAAAGCCGAAAAGCGCGGCCACTCCATCGAGTGCCGCATCAATGCGGAAGATCCCTATAACAACTTTGCACCCAGCCCCGGGCTGATCAAAAATTACTACGCCCCCGGCGGCCGCGGCGTCCGGGTGGACAGCCACATCTATGCCGGCTACACCATCCCGCCGTATTACGACTCGATGATCGCCAAGCTCATCGTCACCGGCAACACCCGGGAAATTGCCATTGCCCGCATGAAGCGTGCCCTGCTGGAATTCAAGATCGAAGGCATCAAAACCACCATCCCCTTCCAGCACAGCATTCTGGACAACAGCGACTTCAAGTCCGGCAAATACAACATCGGCTGGGTCGAACAGTTCCTCCAAAAACTGCCCAAGGGCTGAGAGCGCTCCCTCCAAAAAAATGCCAGCCCCCGCCGGATTCGCGGCCAGGGCGGAATTGTCAGGGAAGGAGGGCTTTCCCTCAGGCGGAGCGCCGGCGGCCGGCCGCCATGGTGAGCCCGGCCAGCAGCGCCAGTCCGGCGGCTCCGGGTTCGGGAACCGGATTGGCGGTGAGGGTGAAGTTGTCGATGTAATAGGTCGCGGTCGTGAAGGAGGCGGCGGCCGGAGGGACTGCACCGGGATTGGCTGCCGGGCCACTGTTGAGGCCGATGAACACTTCGTTGTAGTTGCTCGGTCCACTGACAAACTCCGCGAGCCCGTTGTTGGTCTGGCCTCCGCTGTCAGTCTGATTAGATGACAGAGGACAGGAAACCCCAGGGAATTCCCATAACCGCGCCGGAAGGACCGGCCAATATGACAAAACCGTTGCAATTCCGGACTGGTTTCGGGCATAACCCTCCGGATGTCCCCCCCTGTTTTCCGTGTTGTTCTGTGCATGTTAGGTGCGGGTATCGGGTTTGGCCGGGCAGAGGTGGTGATTAATGAACTGATGGCCAGCGGATCGGAGCGGCTGCTGCGCTGGTCTGCCGGGGGCGTGCCTTCCCTTGGCACCGGTCTCCCGTGGTATGCCGGCGGGTTCCCTGATGCCACATGGCAGTCCGGCCCCGGGCCTTTTGGTTTTGGCAGCTTTGCGAATGTTTCCCCGGCCCCGGTGATCACGACGAATACGGCCACCCAGATGCAGAATCTGACGCCCACGCTGTATCTGCGCAAGACGTTTGCCGTCTCCGCCGCAGACGCAGGCCGCAGCGAGGCCCTCAGTTTTGAGGTGCAGTTCAATGAGGGTTTTGTGGCCTGGCTCAACGGGGTGGAAGTGGCCCGGCGCAATGCCGGGCCGGTGAATCAATTTGTCTACCGGGACCAGTTTGCCGCCTTCGGAACTCCGGCCACCACTGAACCCACCACCACGCCCTACCTGCGGACCGAAACGCTTTCCCTCGGCGCGGCCCATACCCGCCTGCTGACGGGAACCAACACGCTCGCGGTCCATGTGTTGAATTACTGGGAAGGCACCAGTCTGCTCAATACCACCACCAATGCCTTTTCCTCCATCAACAACCGCGACAATTTTTACTTCAAAGGCGACCTTAAAATCACTGCCGCGCCGGCCGTTACCATGGTGGCCCACAATACCCCGTGGCGATATCTGCCAGGCGTGGTGGAACCCTCCGGCGGTTTGTATGATCCGACCCTGATCTTTCAGGCCAAACAGAACGTCCGTTGGGGACGGCCCAGCTTTGATGACTCGGCATGGTCCGCCGGGGCCGCACCATTTGGCGCGGGCACTCCGCCTGCAGGCGTGGTGACCGGCACCAACCTCACCGCCGCCATTCCCGGGAAAGCCACCTCCCTGTATGTCCGGGCCGTCTTCACCGCCACGGCGGCCGACATGGCCGATTCCCAAGCCCTGCAGATCCTGATGGATTATGATGATGGTTTTGTTGCCTATCTGAATGGCGTCGAGGTCGCCCGCGCCAACCTGGCGGAAGCCAATGCCTTCACGCCGCACCATGCGGTGGCCAGTGCGGCCCGCACCCCCGGCAGTTATACCACCTACACGCTGGATCCGCCATCCCGTCTGCTCACTCAGGGACAGAACGTGCTGGCAGTCCAGATCCACAATGTCAGTCTGAATGACAGTGACCTGTTTTTCCGTTCCCAGCTCCGGACCAATCCGGCCGGCACCAACCGCACCCTCGTTCCCGCTGCCGGATCCTTCCGTTATTTTGTGGGAACCGAAGAGCCGATCGAATCCACCGATGAAGGCCAGGAGGACAACCCCGAGGCTCCGGACTCCGCATTGGACTGGGTGGAACTGCATAACAAGGGTGCCTCCGCCATCTCCCTCGGCAACTGGGGATTCACGGATGACCCCCGGCGCCCTGACAAGTGGACGTTTCCCGCTGAAGCTACGATTCCTGCGGGGGGATATTTGCTCCTCGCCTGCGATGATCTTAACATCACCTCTCCCCTGCCCGGTGGATTTTATCACACCGGCTTCAAGCTGGCTGCCGCAGGGGAAACGCTCGTTCTCAGTGACTCCCTCGGCACCGTGGTGCACTCCCTGGCTTTTCCGGAGCAGACTGCCTTCCACAGCTATGGCCGCACCAGTGAAGGCGGGTATGCCTTTCACTCCAACCCGACTCCCTCAGCAGCCAATGCCGGGCCGGCAGTGAACGGAAAGGTGGCCATGCCTTCCGCCAATACTGCCGCGGGATTTTATCCTTCCGCCCGCAGTGTCACCCTTTCCACCGTCACGCCCGGTGCGGTGATCCGTTATACCCTCAATGGAACGGAACCCACCGAAACCAACGGGACTGCCGGGACCTCTGTCAATATCACCAGTTCCAGGGCCCTGCGGGCACGTGCCTTTGCGCCCGGGATGATCCCCAGCGACACCCTCACCCGGACCTATCTGATCGGCGAGCCGGCTTCGCGCCAGGGGCTCCCGGCCTTGTGTATTGCCGGTGATGAACAGCGGTCCCTTTACCAGCCGTTCGGGGCCATGGCCATCAAGGGCGGGGCCTATCCCAACTACGCGGCCCCGCTGCCCACCGGCAACAACGGGATCTGGACCCAGACGGGGGCGGCTGCGGGCTCGGCTGCGGACCTGACGGCCTATAACAATCCGATTCACCGGGGACGGTTCGTGGAACGGCCGGCCAACATGGAGATTCTGCGGGCCAACAGCACTCCGGGGCCGAATATTGGTTTTGGGCTCCGCATTTCCGGCAGCGGCCACGCCCGTCCCCGTTACCGCCTGACCAATCAAAACCGCGTTCCGGGAGCTTCCCCGGCACCCAACGACGGAGCATGGAGCGCCACCAATTTTACGGAAAAACCCTCCTTCAATTTTTTCTTCCGCAACGACTATGGCGGGGATCCTCTGGAATTCCCCCTCTTCCCGGACTATCCGGTGAACCAGTTTCACGATGTCAGGGTCCGGGCCGGAAAAAATGATCCCAGCAATCCCTTCATTGAGGATGAATTCATGCGGCGGGTCTTTATCAGCACCGGACAGGCCGGCAGCCGCGGCATGATCAACACGCTTTACGTCAACGGCGTCTACAAAGGTTATTACAACCTGTGCGAGCACCTCCGGGAGGATTTCCTGCAGCGCCATCACGGCGGCACCCATGCGTGGGACGTGCGCCAGGTCACCGCCATTGCCAGCGGGGACGGTCTCGCCTTCCAGGAAATGATCACCTATATCCGGAACCATCCGCAGGGCACCCCCGCCAACTACCAGGGCATGAAGACCCGGCTGGATGTGGTCAACTTTGTGGACTACCTCCTCGTCAACATCATGGGGGTCACGGGAGACTGGCCGCACAACAACTATGTCTGTGCCCGCGAACGTTCAGTCAATGGTTTGCACCGGTATTACCTCTGGGATGCCGAAGGGGCGTTCGGGGATTTCAGCGGCAACGTCCGGACCAACATGTTTGTGGCGGGCACCACCGGCTCCCTCATCACCAATTCGCCGGCGACCGCCGGGCAGGCAGAGGGCATCCGGATTTTTTACACCCTGCTCAAAGCCAGCCCGGAATTCCGTCTGCTTTTCGCCGACCGCGTGCAGAAGCATTTTTTCCATGGCGGAGCCCTGACCGAAGCCCGCCTTCTCGCCGGCTGGAATGCCCTGAAGGCCGAGCTGGCACCGGTGATCGCTCCGACGGCGGTAACCGACCGGGTGGCCCCGTGGCTCAACGGGGTGGGGAACGCCACCCGTTACACCACCTCCGGGGCCACCAACACGCCGAGCCGGCGCAATGTGTTGTTCCATGGCTACACGGACGACGTGGCGGGGGGCGTTTTTGTGCAGCCCCATTTCGTGGCCGAAGGTCTCTGGCCCTCCACTAAAGCCCCGGCGTTCAGCCTGACTCCCGGACCGGTCGCAACCGGCTCCAGTCTGACCCTGACAAATCCCAACGGCGGCGGCACCATCTATTATACCCTGACAGGACTGGATCCCCGGGCGGAAGGCGGGGGCATTGCCGGCACGGCATGGGGAAGCCCGCTCACGGTTACTTATGCCACCATCCTCAAAGCCCGGGTCCGCAGCAGCGCCGGAGAGTGGAGCCCGCTCCTCGAGGGCAATTTTATCACTCCCCAGGTGGAACCTCTGGTCCTGTCGGAACTGATGTATCATCCGCCGGATTTCGGCACTGTGGACGGGGATGAGTATGAATTCATCGAACTCAAAAACACCGGTGCCCAAACCCTGCAGCTGGGAGGCATGAAATTCACCGCCGGCATCGACTACACCTTCCCTCCCGCCAGCAGTGTGGCGGCCGGAGCCCGCATCGTCCTTGCCCGCAATACGGCCCGCTTTCTTGAGAAGTATCCCGCCGTGGTTCCTCTGGACCAGTGGGGGCCTGACAGCATCCTCTCCAATTCCGGGGAAACCCTCACTCTGACCAATACCGCAGGCCTGACCGTTTTCAGTGTGACTTGGACCGATGCCGCCCCCTGGCCCGCCGAGGCCGATGGCCTTGGGCGTTCCCTCGTGCCCGTCAATCCTGACCGTTCGTCCAGTTCCACTCTGGCGGCGGACTGGCGCACCAGCAGCCAGCCCGGAGGCAGCCCCGGCGCGGACGATCCGGAACCGCCGGTCCCCGCCATTTATATCAATGAACTGCTGGCCAATGCCGTGCTGCCGGAGCGCGATCAAGTGGAGCTTTACAACCCTCATCCCGTTCCGGTCGATGTCAGCCATTGGTGGCTCAGTGACAGCAATACCGTCCTGCAAAAATTCCGCATCCCGCCCGGCACCGTGCTTCCAGGCGGTGGTTACCGCGTTTTCAGCGAGGCAGATTTCAATGCCGGATCCAATCCCTTTGCGTTCAGTCCGACGGGGGAGAATGCCGTTCTCTCCAGTGGGGATGCTGCGGGCAACCTAACAGGATACAGCATCTCCCTCAGTTTTGGTGCCAGTGATCCAGGGGTGTCCTTTGGGCGGTATTTGAACAGCAGTGGCACCGCCCATTTTGTCGCCCAAAGTGCCCCGAGCTTCGGGGCGGCCAACAAGGGACCCCGCACCGGTCCCGTGGTGTTGGCTGAGTTGTTATACTGGCCTGCTGCCGGCGGCGATGAATTTGTGGAATTGCAGAATACCAGCACTGGCCCAGTGCCGCTGTTTGATCCGATCCATCCGGCTCACACATGGAGAATTGACGGCATCGGTTTCAGCTTTCCAGCTGGAGTGACACTGGCACCGGGACAAATCATCCTCGTGGTTCCCACGGATCCGGCGGCCTTCCGGACCAAATACAGCGTTCCCTTCAGCACGGCCATTTTTGGACCCGCTCCCGGCTCTCTGCGCAATGAGGGGGAAAAAATCACCCTGCAGAAGCCGGGCACTCCATGGCAGGATGGAGGAGGATTCACCGTGGTGCCCTGGGTGGATATGGATCAGGTCACCTACAGTCCGGCTGCTCCGTGGCCCTCAGCGGCGGGCGGGCCCAACGGTATTAGCCTCGAGCGGCTGAATGCCCATGCCTTTGGAGACGACGTGGCCAATTGGCGAGCGGCCGCATCGGTTGGAGGAACCATCGGAATTCCGGCGGCCTTGAGTTGGGCGGAGTGGCGTGCCCTGCATTTCCTGCCGGTGCAAATGGCGGATCCCGCCACGGGCACGGCATCGGCCGATCCGGATTTTGATGGCCTGACCAATGCCGAGGAATGGGCCCAGGGTTCCTATCCATGGCGGCCTGATCTATCTCCGGTGAGTGCAGAGTTCGTTCCGGCCGGGGCCGGCCGTCACCTGCAACTCACCACCCGCCGCAGCCGCAGTGCCACCGGCCTGAATCTGCAGGGAGACACTTCAGTCAATCTGGCCGCTTGGAGCCTGGGGGGTGCCATCCTCACCGGGCCTCCGGTGGATCTGGGCGATGGCACGGAAAGCATCCACTTCCGCCATCCCACCCCCGTGAGCGGAGCCAACCGTCAATACATCCGGCTCCGGATCAGTTCGAATTGATAGACCTGCCAGGAACTTTGAACAGAAGGACACCAAGGTCAGCAAGAAAAGGAACTATGCCCCGGCAGGCAGGCTTTGGCCGTAAACAGCACTCTTTGCGTAACCTTGTGATCTTCTGTTCAAATTCATCGCCTTTCTGAGGATAAACTGTCGCGGGTGACCGCCTCAGCAAGGCGCGGGAGTCAGCCATGGTGGCCGGGACACCGGCCCTACCTCATCCGTGAGGGGGTGGTGCGGTGGACTTCCCGGGCGGGAATGTATTTCGGGCTGTAGCGGTCGGAGGGGCTGAAGAGGAATCCCGGGGTGCGGTTCAGGACCTCGAAGCTGGTGGGAGCAAAGATGGGCAGCTCCATGTCGGCGTTAGGGTCATAGACCTTGCGGCCGGTGAAGCTGCCGGTGATGCGGTATTCGTAATTGTGGTCATAGCCATGGGCGAGACCGCCGCCCTCCGGCATCTCGGGGAGACGGTCGGGATTGCGGATGCGTGACTCGTCCATCACCACCAGTTGGCTTTTGTCCCACAACTGGCCCGGCCGGCGGATGTATCCCCAGAAGCGCGTCTTCCCGACAAAGTAGCGCCGTCCTATCCAAAAGTCGCCCCGGGGCTCCGCGAGAATAACCTGGTTCCGGGCCGCCACGAGGGATCCTCCGCCCTCCGTCGTGACGCAGGAAGGCAACAGTGGCAGGACGGCAAGGAGGAAGAAGGCGCGGCGGCGGGGAAGGGACATGGGATGCGGGTGGGGTGAGTTATGGACTTAACTTCGAACGTTGGACATTAAACGTCGAACGTCCAACGTCGAACATTGAACGTTGAACGTCGAAATTGGGCATCGGACGTTGATCGGGTGTCAGGAGCAAAGTGATGACAGCAGGGGAATATCAGGCGGGGATCAGCTCGCCGATTTCGGCTTCTTCGGTGTGGGTGACGGTTTCGAGCGGGGCAAAGCGGCGGGCCGCAAAGCCCAGTTCGGACGGGCAGCCCTTGAGGGTGGAAGGGTCGAGCGGATTGGTCAGCTCCACCAGCAGGACTTTCATATCCACACTGTCCCAGCCCTTTTGGGCACTGACCCATTGGTTGCGGCCCATTTCACAGTCGCGGATGGTGTAGGTGGTGCCTTTGACGGGCAGGGCGGTGAAGAGACAGGCGATTTCCGGATGAAACTTGTCATCCACGCAGACTACTTTTTCTCCGGGGTCGAACATGATGGGTAAGAGGGGGAAGTTTTCAGTTTTCAGTTTTCATCGGGCAGTGGGCAGTGGGCAGTGGGGGTGAGGATCAACAAGCTGTCCTAACTCTTGCCAAGCGGGGCAGGACTACTCCCCCGCGTATTCCTCCCACATTTTGCGGATCTTCTTTTTCAGGCTGAGTTTGGCGGCCGGGGTGGCGCGGTCGATGAAAAGGATGCCGTTGAGGTGGTCGGTTTCATGCTGGATGGCGCGGGACAGCAAGCCATCTGTTTCCAGCAGAATCGTGCGGCCGTCCAGCAGGGTCAGGGTGGCTTTGACGGAATCGCCCCGGCGGATTTCAGTGCGGACGTCCGGGAAACTCAGGCAGCCTTCGTTCATCACCGCTTTGGCTTTGCCGATGTTGAGTTCGGGATTGGTGAATTTGAGAGGCATGTAGTCGGCAAGTTCCGCGTCCTTGCCATCGACTTTGAGGAAAGTGCATGGGTGCTCGGTTCCGCTGACATCGACCACGGCGAGGCGCAGGGTCTCGCCGATTTGGGGTGCGGCAAGGCCGACCCCTTCAGCAGCCTCCATGGTTTCGACCATGTCTTCCGCCAGCGCGAGGATCTCCGGGGTGACGGTGGTGAGGGGCGGGCACTTCACCCGGAGGACGGGGTCGCCATAAAGCACGATTTCGCGAATCATAAAAGAACAGGTATCATGGAGCGGCTTTGGCGGCGCGCAAGACGCGGGCGGGCACTTCATTGACCTTGAAACCGGCCTTGGTGAGGGCATCCCAGAGCTGGATGAGCAGCCCAAAGGAGGCTTTTTCGTCCACCTTGAGTTCCAGTTGGGCGGTGGGTTGACTGGTTTTGAATTGGGCAAGGGCGGCTGGCAGGTCCGCCGCAGCGACCTCCACATCGGCCAGGAAAATCTTTTCCTCCCGGGTCACGGTCAGGCTGAGCCGGCCTTCCCCGGCATCGGTGCCGAGAGCCATTTCGCGGCTGGAGGGCAGGGACACGTTCAAGGCCGACTGGAGTTCCTTGAACGTGGTATTCACCACGAGAAAGATCAGCAGGATGATCAGAATATCGATCATCGGAATGATTTGCAGCACGGGGGCGCGGCGTCGTTTCTGGTGGAAGTTCAAGGCGGTGAAGGAAGGGGAAACGTGGGTAGGCCGGAGGAAAGGTCAGGGCCGGGGCAAGGGGGCGGCCGGCCGGCGTGCCCCGGCAGGTTCCGGAACCGGAGCGGTTTGGCCCCAGCAGGTGTCGAGGAAATCGGTAACCAGGGTCGACATCCGGAGGGCCAGTTGCTCAAGGTGGCGCGAATACAAAACCTGGGCAATCAACGCCGGGACCGCGACGACCAGACCAGCGATGGTGGCATTCATGGCTTCGGCGATGCCGAGGGCGATTTGTTGGGCCTGCTGGGCAGTTTGACCACTGCCGGTGCCGAGGGAACCAAAAATCCTGACTAATCCACTCACGGTGCCAATCAGGCCGAGCATCGGAGCGATGGTGAAGATAATTTCCAGCACTGGAATGCCCCGTTCCAGGCGGGAGATTTCCTCCCGGGCAGTGGTTTCGGCAGAGCGGGCGGCAGCCTCCGGGGTCGGGTGATGGGGACTGAGCGCCACGCGGCAAATTTTGGCGAGGGGGCTGGGGTCGTTTTGGATAGTCGTCTGCAGCGCGGGAAAATGTCCCGAGGTCAAATGGGCGGAGACATTTTGCAGTTCGGCGGCGAGTTCCGGGGGAATAATGAAGCGGCGTCGCAGGTCAAGGGCTTTCCAGATGATGATCGTGATGGAAATAAACCAGCAGATGACGATGGGGGCCATGAACCAGCCGCCGATGCGGAAAAATTCGAGCAGGCTGTGGAAGCTGGTGGAAAAATGGTCGGGAAAACCGGCGGCAAGCATGAGAAAAAAGGAAGCTGGAAGAGGGAAGGAAGAAAACGGAGGAAGGGAGGGGAAGGAATCTGTATTCTGACTCTTTGGAATGGAAGTTTGCTAGTAGATGAGGAAGGAGAAGGAGCAGCGCATCCGGCCGCCGGTCAGGTTATCGCGGAGGTCCTCAAAAAGCTCGGCAGGGGGCACTGGCAGTTTGGCATCAATGACGGCACTCAAGGCACAGTCCTGCATCACCGGATTGGCTTCCCCGGGATTGGTGAGACGGACGTTGGAGATGCGGCCTTTGGGGTCCACTTCAAATTCGACCTCAACCAAACCCGGATTGGCCATGCCGGACAGGGTGAGCATGCGGCGGCGCCAGGCCTTTTCGATTTCGGTGCGGATGGCTTTCCCGAACCGGCCTTCAGCGGTGGCTACGGCATCAAGGGAAGCACGGCCTTTATTGCTGATGGTGCCCAGGGAACGGGTTTTTTTCATCCCCGGCGCATATGCGGCTTCGGGAACCCGGTCAGGAATCCGGGTCAAGGGCGGGGCGGCCCTGACGGGATTGGGGCGGGGCGCGTTCGCCGCAGGCACCGGCAGCAAACGGGGAGCCGCCGGGTCCCGGAAGGCGGGCGGGGCGTCGGCTTCGGGCGGGGCCACGGGCAGGGGATCCCCGCGGGGCGTCGTCGGCTCCGGCGGGAAATTGGATGGATAGGGCTCAGCCGGGGGCGTTTCAAGAGGAGTTGTCTCCGTTGCTGGTGGGGCCATGGCCGGGGCCGCCAAAGCCGCTTGGGTGGCCGGCTCGACGGATGGCGATGGAGGCGATTCCGGTGGGCGGTCTGCCACGGGAGGAGCCGGTTCCGGGGTGCCGTCCCGGAAGTCGCTGTCCCGCAGGTCAAGGAAGGGTTTGTCTATCCCCTCCTGGGTGATGCGGTTTTTGAGGCCGTCCACGCTGGCATCTCCTTCCGAGGCCGCGCGCAGGTTCTGGCTGGAAATAAAAGGTGCGCTGGACTGGTCAAGGGGAGCTTGATCTGGAGCGTCGTCCGGGCTGTTGACGAAGGGGCGCCTTGGAGTGTCCGCAGGCTCAGGGATATCCGGGCTCAGCATCAAGGTGACCGTTTCCGGCAAAGCCGGGGCGGCCTGGCTCAGGGCGGCGAGGCTGCGGCGGGAGGAGCGGGTCAGGCCTTCGGTGACGGCCATGGCCCATGCCAGCCCGAAGAGCAGCAGGAGATTGAGCGCTGCGGACAGTCCGAAGGCAAACCCGAGTTGCTGGCGTTCCGCAGTCATTCAACGGCAAGCATTGCGGAAAAGGAAAGCGGCGCAACCGCAGGACGGATGCGCCGCCCGGGAAATCCAGGCTGGAAGTCCCCCGGCTCAGTTCGGCTGGAACCAGCGGGTGCCGCCATTGAAGGGGTCCACCTGAATGCAGATATAATTGTCAGGGGCGAGCGAGTCAAGGTTGCCGCCGGACCGGGTGATTTCGGTGGAATCGATCAGAGTGACATACCAGTGTTCGACCCCGCTGGTATCGAGGTTAGTGGAACCGTCCGGATTGATCTGGAAGGAACGGTAAGTGGCCACAGTGCGCTTTTCTGTAGGAATCAGGCCGAAGATTTCCTCGGTTCCGTTGGCAATGCGCGCATTGGCCACCAGGGAACTCCACAGTTCACTGGCGGGAATCACCACCCCGATGGGCAGCTTTTTGATTTTCCCAATGGGAGCCAAAATGCGTTCCGCCTTCGGATCCGATGGTTTGGTGCTGTCCGGGATCAGGGTGAACATCTGATAGGCAGCATAGGTGTTTCTCGCTTCGTCATCCGACTGGTCGGGCTGGCGGAATTGATAGAAGCGCACTTCCACGGTGAGGTTTTCCTTGACCGCCGTCTGCTGGGCGAGGCCAAGGTCGTATTTCAACTGGTCCCCGGCCTGGGTCAGTTTGGAACCCTGGATGATTTCCCCCATGTTCGGCACGGAGAAGAACATGATGACAGAAATGATGGCGAGAACCACGAGGATCTCGATCAGGGTAAAGGCGCGGCGGGCGGCGGAGCGGGTCAGAGCTTTCATGGGGTGAGCAAAGGGTGGAGGCTGAGAACTTCAGGATCAGGTATCGGTCCACTTGGACTCGCGGAGACGGATGGTGGTGCTGAAGATCCGGTAATCCAGACCAAGAGCGAGGAGAAGTTTTTCCACCTCCTCAAAATCTTTGACCAGATTGGTGCCCTTGGTGAAGAGTTCATCCGGGATCAGTTTCGGGTCCTGGGTCACGTCCTCAATGCCGGCCCGCAGTGCATACGTGGCAAAGGAAGTTTCATCCACGGCGATGAAACTCACGTCCAGAATGGGAGGCAACTGGTGACGGGTGCGGCGGCTTTCCACCGCTGTGGGGGTGCTCCACTGCCAGCGGCGGGTGTCATAAAGATAGGTCGGAGACAGCGTTTCCGGCCGGGCCGCAGTGTTGGCGCTGGCGGACTCCCGGGGCTGGATGACCATGGCGACGATGTTTTCGGCGATAGGGCGGGTAGTGCGGAAGAAGGTTTCATCGCGCGGCGGTTCCTTCTGGGTGTTCCAGGTCGAGTTCACGCTGAAGAGGCCCTCGCTGAACCACCGGTAGATGTCGCGCTGCCGGGGTGCCTTAAGTTCCCGCAGGTTCAACTTGTAGACTTGGAGGTATTCCGTGGGCTGGCGGAATTCCATCAGGCGGTAGCGGGGCCGCGGTTTCGGGGCATTGCGCAGGGCATTGAGGAAGCGGGGCCGGTCCAGTTCGTCGGTATTGAATTCCACGAAATAACCCCAAGCGTTAAGAAGATTGTTCAACTGCTCGAACTGCAGGCGGTCCTTATTCTCCTTGTCGCGTTCATAACAAAAACCAAAGGGGGCTTGAAAGAACACCGCGTGGCCCGGACGGCTGCCGGTGGCCTGGTTGGATCCCCCGGCGAACAGGACGGAAGCCGGTCCACTGACAAAATGCAGCTCGGACTGCCGCACGATTTCGGTCCCGTAGCGGACTTTGATGCCTTGAAGAGGGGGGGGGTCCCGGTAATCGTAGCCATAGTAGGCATTCATGGTGGCCTGCCCAAGGCGGCGGCCCATTTCTTCAAATCCGTTGCGGGCATCCTTGAATTCCGAGACCGTCTGGCGGGTCCGTTTCCAGGTTTTCTGCATCTGCTCCAGCATCTGGAACACGATGACCAGGATGAGGGAGAGCACGGCTACAGAGACCATCAGTTCAATGAGGCTGAAGGCGCGGCGGGCTCGGAACCGGAGGCGGGGAAAAGTTTTCATGGCACAAAAAATAGTGGGGGGATTAAAGAAAAGAGGAATCCAGACAACGCCAGATCAGGAGGTCTTGTTCTGGTTGGCGACGTAGAAATTGTAATTGATAATATTGGGATTCACCTTTTCCCCGGGTCGCAGCGGGACTCTAATCCCATCCGGGGTGAACTCGACTTCCACCAGAACTTTCCGGAGCGTATCCACCCCGTATTTGGTTTTACCGATGCTGATTTCCTCCGGAGGAATAACGACCCGGGCTTCGAAGGAGGGTCTGGATTTGTTGCCTTCCCGGATGGAGAAGCCCTCATTGTCAAAAAGAAACCGCTTCTGATTGTAGTTAACCATCACATCTTTCCAGTTGGACTGCTGGATGTTGCTGATGACTTCCTGGGCGATGCGGCCGGAAATCGTCAGGTTGGTCGCCTCCCGCACGGAGCGCACCCCCAGCGGGATCATGCCCAGCAGGGCCACCATCACAGAAGCCACGATACCCATGGCGATCATGACTTCCGCCAAAGTGAATCCGGGACGGGAGGAACGGAGCTTGAAGATTTTCATGGGGAAGAATTTGATTTTTGTATTTACATATGAGATACAAGCGGAGTATTCAAGAAAAAAACGGATCTCTTTTTAATTCCACCCGGAATCTACTATGGTCAACTGCCGACAAACTTTCCCACTCTGCTGCGAAATCTCTTGTATGGTCAATGTAAATCCTGTATCCGGGCAGGGTAAAGCGGCGGCAGGGCCGCACGGTCCGGATATTTATTGAATTTTCAGCCCTGATTCTCTTCTAGTCCTCCCTCCTCCCCCCCAACCCAATGACTGCCATGAAAACAACGCTCCAACGGCTCAAAGCCCGGCTCGTGGTATCACCCCACAAAAAGCGGCAAGGTGTCGCCATTCTGACCGTCCTCGCCATCATCACCCTGATGACGGTGCTCGTCGTGTCCTTCTTTAACATGGCACAAACTGCCAAGGTGACCGCCAAAGGTTCCGTGGAAATCCAACGGGTGACCACCCTGAAGGATACCATCATCAATCTGGTGATTGCCCAGTTCCGGGAAGCCTCCAAACTGGCACCGGTGAGCGCCTCCAACCCCCGGGAAATCGTGACATGGACGTCGCAACCCGGAGCCATCCGCACCTTTTCCGGCAGTCCGACCGATTTTTCCCGGAACCGGATTTACAAACTTTACTCCTCTGCAGTGCCTCAAATTGGCGACATTGGGTTGTATGAGACTTCCGAGGTTTTGAAACAGATTAACGAGGACAATGCCGCGGACTGGGAAGAGCGCCCGGATGAATTTACCGACTTGAACCGCCCGGCTTACACCGCCGCCACCGGCGACCGCGCCCGTGCCACGGGCAGCACTGACAGCACCGGCTACGGTTACCCAATTGTGGATCCGCGGGCCTACAACGGTGGTAAAGGAGGCGGGGATCTGCAGCGGAACACCGAGGGATTCACCTATGACGACAATTCCCTTGGACTCGTCATCAAGGGGGTCGATCCGCAGCGGGAACAACTGGCGCTCCCTGTCAGGTGGATTTATATTCTTCAGGATGGCACCCTTGGTTACCTCGACAGCAACAAGGAATTCACTTCGCTGAACGGAGCCACCGGGGCTCCGGTTTCCCGCACCAATCCCATGGTGGGCCGCCTTGCATGGTGGGCGGACGATGAATCCTGCAAAATCAACGTCAATACCGCATCCATCCCTGCTGCCTGGGACACACCCCGGACCACTTCCAAAGAGGACCAATGGCTGGCGGAGTTCCAGCCCATCGCGGGGGAATTCCAGCGGTATCCCGGCCATCCGGCCGGAGTCGATCTTAGTGCCGTCTTCTATCCGAACCGCCGGTGGATCCCGGATGCCTTGGCGGGCATTGTCGCCCCGGCGCAAAACCCGGCGGGCGGCAAAATGCTCCGCTTGGACTACGAGGAAGCGCTCCGGGTTTGGGATTTGGCTCCCTTTATTGTTGGCGGCCCCAAGGAACTGAGCACTGGCACTGCGGGCACGGGCGGGGGCCAGTTGCCCACACCCTTGGATTCCACGGTAGGGGCGTCCACTTTTGACCGCCTCTTTACCTCCTTGGACGAAGTTTATTTCAAGGCCTCGGGCAGCGCCAATGTCAGCCTGAACTCTCCCCGCAGCAACCTGCTCTCGGAGAACAAGGATAATCGTCTTGAATTCCTCAAAACCCTGGAGCGTTCCCAATTCTTCCTGACTCATAAGAGCCACTCTCCGGAATTGACCAATCAGGGTTTCCCCCGGGTATCCATGTTCCCCATGGACCTGCTGGCAGTGCCTGCCGTCGGTTCCACCGGCTCTTTGCCTACCGGGGTCAGCCCGTATGACGTCACCATGGCGCTCAACAGCACGATCGGGGGCCGCAGCAGTATTGCGGGCGGCAATGCCTACTTCTTCCAGCGCCGCGACCCGGGCTCCCGTCACAATGAAATGTATAATGGCAGTGACTCCCGTCAGCGGAATACCCGGGTCTTTAGATATCTGAAGGAACTTTCCCGCCTGCCCATTCCCGGCTATCCGGAAGCGGTTCCCTTTGTGGTGCCTACGGTCACGGAAGACCCGGCGGGCCTTTCCCTCACCTCAAAATATCCCGCCGGGGTCAATGGCTCCGGCACCGCGCTATTTGGCAGTGCTTTTGGCACCACTTCCCTCATGGACAGCAGCGAGCGCACCCAGATTCTGTTGAACATGCTGGACTACACCCGTTCCATCAATATGCAGTCTGCCTTCCTTGCGGGGGGTGACCGTTACGACGACGCGTTCGGCAAGGCCGCCGGCATTTGTGGCTGCGCCAATGCCGCCGGTTCGGATACCAACAGAACCCACGCGGACTGTCTGCTTTACACCAACCAGACCACCCGGACCCCGAGAGGAACCGGCAAAAACTACGGTCCGGCGGAATTCGCCATGGTCATCAATGTGGCTGGCACCCGCGATGGAGCCACTGGTGCGGGGACCGGGGGCTGGAACGCGCTGGCGGGGCAAATGAGTCCGGAATCCGCCACCCGCGCCAATGATCCGTCCCTCACCGGCAAAAGGTATATGGTGGAAATCGGCTTTGTGATGAGCGGCTTCAACCCAAAAATGGGATGGTCCCCTACCTTCCCTTTCGTGGGCCTTTCAGTTAGTTCAACCGTTCCGGGGGGCGGCAACAAGGTGTCCTCTGACACCGGCACGTCAGCCTCCTCCACCCTTCCCATCCGCGTTGCGGGAGGCGAAACCCTCACCATCCTGGGCGGCGACCTGCAAGTCGGAGCCAACGAATCCCGTCAATTGGCCAAAACGGCGGGCGGTCATGGCGTGCTGCCCTATGGCGGCATGGGAGGTCCCCGGGTCGCGTTCAGTCCTAATGCCGATGCGCGGGCGTTTGCGAGAACCCGGCCCGTTTGTATTGTCACGGACGGCCCCCTCGACCTGGGTGCCGCTTTAACGGAGGATACCCGATACCCAATCCGCCTGATGCCGATGGATGGCCGCAACGATTTTGATATCCTGCAAGCGGTGGATATCCTCCTTCCGCCAGGCATCTTTTCCGGGATTGGCACGGTACAATCCACAGAAGCTACGCTGCAAACGCTGGTCGCCCAATATGCCGTCGCGACTGGTGCCAACTTCCCGGATCCGCGGCTCGTGATCCGCAGTTTTGTGCTGCCCCACGGCGACTACCGCCTGACCGTCACGCCCGCCCGCACTGATCCTGACGTTTTTGTGCCAGTGAACGGTTATAGGAGCACCAGGATTGCCCATTCGTTCTACGAGATGAATTCCAGCCCGGTCCGCCGCCCCATGGCAAATAGCACATGGAATCCCATGGTTGGTCTGATGGACCCCCAGAAGATCCAAAATTATCCGATGTCCAACGGCAATGACAACATGGCTCCTCGCATGACCCACATCCCCTTCCCGGTCCCTAATCCCCAGCCTCACTTGACTGAACTCAATGGGATGAGATTTGCGGCCCCCAATGCCGTGGCCATTCAGTCATCCAGCACCAATCCTGCCCGCCGGGCTACCTTCTCCCATGCGCGTCGCGATGGGTATGGGCGCACGCCAAACCGGGGATCCTCCGATCCGTTTGAAACCGGGGATTTCGACACGGGACCGGCGGCCTTGCCAGATGGTCCTTACATGAATTACCCGGATGAAGGGGACCGCCGGCGGACTGCCGTGAATGCCTACTTCCGCAACATGCTATTCACGGCTCCCAAACCCACGACCGAAGGCATCGCCGGTCAGAATATCTCTCCCAATTTCCTTGTGCGTTCGCCGGTGGACTTTGGTTCCATCCCGACCGGGGTGGCCAACCGGGTGCCATGGCAGACCCTGCGGTTCCGTCCGGACCTGGGGATGCACAATCTGGCGCAGCGGATGAGGACCTTGGCGGACCAACCTCCTCCTGGAATGCCGTTTGCCAACTTCTGCGGCCCCCGGGATCACTTCTTCCTCGATATGTTCTGGATGCCGGTAGTGGAGCCATGGTCGATCAGCGAACCCTTCTCCACCAAGGGGACCATCAACCTCAATCAGCAGATCTTCCCCTTCCTGTATGTGGAGCGCACCACCGCCCTGCATGCCCTGCTGCGCGGGGAACGGATGTATGCCATCCCGAATGATGCCGCTGACCGGTATAAGAGCGTTCAGGACACCACCGGGGCACCCAATGCCAACCAGGACGCGACTTACCGTCACTTTATCAACCCCAAGGAAACCATCCGCCAGATGCGGAGCCGGTTTTATGACGGCAAGGACAACGACCCCATGCCACCCGGCGGCAACCAACTGGCATTTAATGTATACCGGAGCGCCAGTGAAATCTGTGAGTTGTGGCTGGTGCCGGAGAACACTTCGCCCATCGATAACTCGCGGACTCTCGAAACCATCATCGGCACGGTGTCGGCCTCGGGTGAACCCCAGGGATTCTGGGCCGATCACAAGCTGACGGGAGACAACCTCCGGGAACGTCCCTATGCCAACCTCTATCCCCGGGTGACGGTCCGGTCCAATGTGTTTAAACTGCATATGGTGGCCCAGACCCTCCAGAAAGCCACCAGTGAGGACCCCAAGACCTTCGACTCCGTGAAGGACAGTATCACCGCAGAATGGCGGGGCTCCTGCATGATTGAGCGCTCCATCGACCCGCGCGATCCTGCCCTGACCAACATCGACTACACCAATCTAAATGCTGCCGTGATTGATCCGCGGACTACTCCGCGCCTCGACCGGTACTACACCTACCGGGTCACCGAGGTGAAGCAGTTGACCCAATAAGCGGTCCGGATCCCTGCAGTGGGGGGCGGTGGCGGGAAATCCGCTGCCGCCCCTCATTTTTTTGTGCGCTGAACGCGATCCTGCTTAAGGTGGCGGGCATGAAAACCCGTCGAGCGCTGGAGCGCCCCGCTGCTGAAAAGTCAACCGTGAAGGCTCCGGCCAAACCCCGGTCTGCCGCCCGGGTGGTGCCGGCCCTGGACTTTGCGGGTGGTTGGGATTATGCGCCCGCTCCGGAGTCGGTGAAGCCCGCGATCCGGGCGGAGTATGGCCTGTTTATCGGCGGTCAGTGGTCCCGGGCGGCAGGTGGAAAAACCTTTGTAACCCTCAATCCCGCCACCGAAAAACCCCTGGCCCGGGTGGCGGAAGCGGGGGAAGCCGACGTGGACCGGGCCGTGACTGCGGCCCGCCGGGCTTATGACAAAGTCTGGTCCAAAATGTCAGGATCCGACCGCGGGAAATACCTCTATCGGATCGCCCGCCTGGTTCAGGAAAAGTCCCGGGAACTGGCGGTGCTGGAAACCATGGACGGCGGCAAACCGATCAAGGAAAGCCGGGACATCGATCTCCCCCTGACGGCAGCGCACTTTTTTTATTATGCAGGCTGGGCCGACAAACTGGCCTATGCCTTCCCAGGCCGCCAGGCCAATCCCCTCGGGGTGGCCGGCCAGATCATCCCATGGAATTTCCCCCTTCTGATGCTGGCATGGAAAATTGCGCCCGCCCTTGCCTGCGGCAATACCGTGGTGCTGAAGGCCGCCGAAACCACGCCGCTCACGGCACTGCACTTTGCGGCGATTTGTCAGGAAGCCGGTCTGCCGGAGGGTGTTGTCAATATCCTCACCGGAGCCGGAGCCACCGGCGCGGCCCTCGTCAACCACCCCGGAGTGGACAAAATCGCCTTCACCGGCTCCACCGAAGTCGGCAAACAAATCGCCCATGCCGTGGCCGGCACACCCAAAAAGCTGACCCTCGAACTGGGCGGCAAGGCCGCCAATATCGTGTTTGCCGATGCCCCGCTGGATCAGGCGGTGGAGGGAATTGTCCAGGGCATCTATTTTAACCAGGGCCACGTCTGCTGCGCCGGGAGCCGCCTGCTGGTGGAGGAAAGCATCCACGATGTGGTAGTGCGCAAACTCCGCGACCGCCTGCGCACCCTACGCGTCGGAGATCCGCTCGACAAAAACACGGACATCGGAGCCATCAACAGCCGGGCCCAGTTGGAAAAGATCCGGGAACTGGTGCAGAGCGGCGTCGAGGAAGGAGCCACCCTGTTCCAACCGTCCTGCCCGCTGCCGCCGAAAGGTTATTTTTTCGCGCCGGCCTTCTTCACCCAGGTGACCGCCAGCCACCGCATTGCCCGGGAAGAAATTTTCGGACCGGTCCTCAGCATCCTGACATTCCGCACCCCGGAGGAGGCGGTGGAACGGGCCAACAATACCTGCTATGGCCTCAGTGCCGGAGTCTGGACAGACAAAGGCAGCAAAATTTTCCATATCGCCAAAAAACTCCGCGCCGGCGTGATCTGGGCCAACACCTTCAACCAATTTGACCCCACCAGTCCCTTTGGCGGCTACAAAGAGAGCGGATTCGGCCGCGAGGGCGGCCTGCAGGGGCTGATGCCCTATGTCCGCCTTGACGCCTGATCCTCCCTGCTCCTTTGTCAGGGTGAGCAAGTTTCCCGCATGAGCGCCGTGGCCGCCCCCGCAGATCCTGACATCCCGGCGAAACGGCTGGCGGAACTGCCGGATTTCAGTGAGCGGCTCAGTCCGATGCTGGTGAAGGAACTGCGCCAGGGCATGCGCTCGCCTGTGTTTGTCTGGGGACTCATCGTGATGAATCTGGGACTGACGGCGATTGTCTCCCTGAACATGCTGGACCCCGACGCGGATTATTTGCACCAGGCCTTTTTTGGGGTCTACTGTTTGCTGGTCTGCGGCCTGCTGCCGCTGCGGGCCGCCGGGGCCCTGCATGACGAGCTGCGGGGCAATACCATCGACACTCTCGTCCTGACCCGCCTGAGCGGGTGGCGCATCACCACCGGCAAATGGGTGGCCGTGGTGGCCCAGCAGGTCCTCGCGGCAATCACCGTGCTGCCGTATGTCATCGTGCGTTATTTCGCCGGCGGCATCGATGTGCCCATGGAATTGGCATGGCTGGGGATCTTTCTGCTGACAGGGATGCTGTCGGCGGCGGTCCTCACCGGGTTTTCCTGGATGCGTTATTTTCTGTTCCGGGCGGCCATGATGATGGGAGTGACGTGGCTGACGGTAAAATTTTGCGTTGAGGTTCTGGAGGACCTGTATGGCTCCCGCCGGGACAATTTGTTGGAGGAACTGTACGACGATGGGGGCTGGCGGGTTTTTGCCATGCTGTTCATCGGGGCGGCCCACCTTGCATTTTTTTGCCTCGATCTCGGGGCGGCCCGGGTCAGTGCCCTCGTGGAAACCAAAGCCCTGCGGCGGCGCCTCGTGGCCACCGGGGTGATAGCCCTCTATCTCCTGGGCGGGCTGACGCTGCCCTGGCAGGGAAGTTTCCCTGACCTGGATCCGCTGGTGATGACCGTCAAAATGGTCTGCGGGACCCTGGCCCTGACAGGATTGCAGGCCATTCTGGAACGGCCGGTAAACCTGATGTCGGTAGTGCTGCCCTGGGTCCGGAGGGGCACCAAGGGCCGGATCGCCGGGCGGTTTCTTTATGATGGCTGGCCGTCCGGCGTCTGCTGGTTTGGGGGGATGCTGTTGGTTGGCACGTTGCTGCTGGGGTGGCGTTTGGAGCAGATCGCATCCGAGGCCTACAGCGGGATGGGCCATGGCGACTATTATTTAAGTCCCTGGGAGGCCCGGGAGGTGGCGGCATGGGTGACCACCGCGGGGGGATTTTTGGGGATGTTGATTGCCCCTCTGGTGTTATGGCGTTGGTGGGCGCGCGACCGCCTGCCATGGCATCTCGGGACCTGGTTGGTCTTTGTGGTGGGCCTCGGGATGGCCCAACTGGCTGTCTTTGCCCTGGCCAGCACGACGGAGAACAACCAAATGCTGAAATGGGGCCTGCCCCTTCCTGGCATGGGGCTGAGCTGGGTCACGGAAGCCAACGACTACCGCCGTTCGTGGCGGTCCGTTGAGACCTACGTAAACCTGAATTGGGACTACCTCGATATCATCAGGGTATCAGGATTGGTGGTCCAAGGGTGGTGGCTGGCGGCCGGTTGGTGTGCCCTGCGGGCTTTCCGAAAAACCACGGCGCTGGAACAGGAGGCCATGGCCGCTCTGAAGTCAGGCACTTCTCCCTCCAGACCCGTCGCGGGCCGCGGGGATCCGGCTGAACTGGTGGCCGGCTAAGGAGGACAGGTTACCAAATGCGTTCGATAAACCTTTCGAAGAAACCTTTTTCGGAATCCGGTTTGGTCTTCTTCACGGAATCCAGCGGGTCCGGCTGGAGATCCGGGCTGTCTGCGGAGACGAGGCGGACCGATTTGATATTCACGCGGCGCACCGGGGTATCGTTGGTGTCCACCGTAACGGCGCTGACGGCTTCGAGGACTTCCAGCCCCTGGGTCACCTCTCCAAATACGGAGTAATTGCCATCAAAGCGTTTCTGGGTGCGCAGGCTGACAAAAAACTGGCTGCCGGAGGAGGATTTGTCCGGGGCGTTCAGATCCCCCGGGCGGGCCATGGCCACGGCTCCCCGGGTGTGAAGACCTTTCAATTCCGGAGCCAGCTTGTAGCCGGAATCCGTCAGGCCCCACTCATCTTTTTTGTCTTCGGTTTTGGTGTTGGGATCGCCGGTTTGGACGATGTAATTTTTGATGGCGCGGTGGAAAGCGAGGCCGTCAAAGAAACCGTCGTTCGCGAGTTTCTTGAAGTTGGCCACCGTCTTCGGGGCCAGTTCGGGTTTGAGTTGGATTACCACCTTGCGTTTGACCCCGTTGATCTCCACGATCATGAGCGCGGTATTCGACTGGCTGCGGACGGGCAGGGCGGCCGGTTTGCCTTCAGCTTCGGCGATCACCGCCAGTTCCCCGGTGGTCTTATCCTTGCCCCGGAAAACATTCATGCCCCGGTCGATGGCCTTATTGACGGTGCTGCAGGAGGAGAAAACAACTGCCGCTGCAGTGAGGGCAAGAATGGGCCGGAAATGGTTCGTCATAAGCGCTGGAGAATGGATGACCGGAGGCTTCAATCGTCAAGAGTCTTTTGGACACCAAGGATGGCCACGGCGGGACCGTTTTCCGGACCAGCCTGCCAAGGCCCGGTGGTCCCGCGCCGGAGGAAAGCAAGGGCGTGGCATTGCCCGGTCACCGGGTGCCGTGCCGTCCGGGTGATCCTGCCTGCCGGAGGCGAGGCCTCTGCCGGGGTAGCCGTCTCTGCCGGGTCCGACGGGTCCGACGGGTCTGACCAGTCTGACCGGTCTGACCGGTCTGACCGGTCCGACGGGTCTGACCGGTCTGACCGGTCTGACGGGGTTGGGGCCGGACGGAGCACAAATCCGGGCTCCACCATCGCCGGACCTGTGGTCTGAATGAGGCGGGTGAGGAGGCGGTTCACCCGGCCCACACTGCGGATACGGCTGATGACCTCCTGTCCGATGTAGCAGCCTTTGTGGTAGTCGATGGCCGTGGCATCCAACCCGGCTTCCGGCGGGAGCAGGTCCGGGGTGAGTTCCGCCCCCCAGGCGGGGATGCCATGAATGACTTCGAGGCAGGACTGGTCTTCCGGAGACAAGGCCGGGAAGGCCCCCAGCCAAAATGGCAAACGGTTGGCCGTGGTCCACAGATCGAAGCCGGGGCAGCCAAAACGGGGCACGGCGGCCGGACGCTCCCCCTCGGCAAGCAGGGGCGTCAGACTGGCCGCCGGGCCGGTGAAGTGGACGAGCGCCGTGGAGTCGGTTATCTCTTCGAGCACACAATCATCAGCGATGAGGTATTTTTCGAGACGGAGGGGCAGGAAGCCGCTCAAATCTTCCGGCCCGGAAATGAGGAGGGCCCCGGTGGGATCGAGGGAAAGGTGGACCCAGGCTTCGAGTTTGCCTTTGTGGTTGGTCACGCAAGCCGGCAGGGCGAGACCGGGCACCAATTTGCGGACGTCCTGCGTAACCTGGCCATTGAGATACCGGACCGCATCCGGGCCGCTCAGCCGGAGGCGGACCTGCGAACTGAGATCGGCCATGACGCCAGAACCGGAAACGGCCTGCCAGGTTGAAGGACTCATCCGACAAAGGAAATTGGAATAGGAACAGAAGGACACCAAGGGCAGGAAGAATAGGGACGCCTCTCCTCAAGGAGCAGGACTTTGGCTGTCAATAATTCTCTTTGCGGGCTTGGTGGCCTTCTGTTCCAATTCATAGCGGTTTTAGGGCTCATGCGCGGGGAGGCAGGTAGTTGGATGCCATGACAGAATAATCATCTTCAGCATGGCCGTTGGAAGCCATCACCGCCATGCCCTCCGCGACGGTGCTCATGATGGGAAGCTGCAGGCCGGACGCTCCCGCCAGATCAAGGGCGAAGGACGCGTCCTTCAGCATGTTTTTCAGGGAAAAATGCGGCGTGAAGTCCGCCGCGATCATGGAAGGCACCTTAAGCTTAGAGACCCCGGAGGCGGCGGCATTGCGTTCGAGGGCCGCCTGGAACTTCGTCAGGGCAATGCCCTGGGCTGCCACTACCCCCATGGCCTCTGCCAGCACGCCTACGATGGTGGAGGACACCATATTGGTGGCGATTTTCAGGACGGTGGCCGTGCCAATGGCCCCCGTGAGGAAAATCTCCTTGCCGCTGGCTTCAAGGATGGGCCGGACTGCTTCGATGGCCTCCCGGTCCCCGCCGGCATAATAAATCAGTTGCCCGGCAGCGGACGCGTCCCGGCTCCCTGTGAAGGGCACATCCAGAAAAACGGCCCCGGTTTCGGCTACCAGGGCCGCCGCCGCCGTGGTGTCCTTCAGCGAGATGGTGGAACAGTTCAGCAGGAATTTGCCAGGACCCAAGGCGGGCCGCATGGCTTCCAACACTTCCATCAAGGCGGGGCCATCGGTGACAAAACATTGGATCACGTCGCACTCTTTGGCGAGATCCCCGGGTGTCCCGGTCCAGCCCGGAGTTTCCGGTTGGGCGGTGCGATTCCATACCAGCGGGGAAAAGCCTTTCCGGTGCAGGCATGCCGCCACGCGCTGGCCAATAATGCCAAGGCCAACAATGCCGGGTCGGAGGGAAAGATTCATTCCCGGATCGTGCGTTCCCGCGACCGCGGACGCAAGGGCGGCGGCAGCATAATCCGCCATCCGTCAGTCCTGGCTCCCGGCCCGCCTCCGCCGGAAACCAGCGAGCACGCCTGCCACACCGGCAAGGAGTGGAATGGAAGGTTCAGGAACCGGGGTGCCTGTCATCGTATAGGAAGGAGTCAACCCCCCCAGTTCTCCCCAGGTGCTGGTGGAATTGATGCCTCCGGTGATGCCATTCAGGTCCTGATTCAGCGAATTAGGCTGATTGCTGGTGGCCGCAATGTAGCGGACTGCGGTATTTTCGCTGAAGGAGGTGCCCACTCCCGCAAGATTGAGACTGTTGACCGCCGCCGCGAGGGCTGAAAAAGGCAACTTCCAGCTGACAAAATGGTCCGTGTGGTTGGCTGCTCCGCCACTGCCTCCATCCAAATTGAAGTTGGTGGTGCCGGGTGCGTTGGTGGCAGTCACCGGGCTGAAATTGAAGTTCAGCGTGGAGACGGCAACTTCAAAATAGGGCGAGGTGGATACGATACTGGTGGTGCTCGGCGAAATATTGGCACCAGTCCCCGCAGGATAGAAGCCCAGCTTGCTGTCCTCAAGCGTTCCGGCAAACAGGTCGGGTTTGCCGTCCGAATTGGCATCAATCCCGATCCAAATAACGGTCTTCAGCCCAGCGGGGCTGGCATCGCCCGCCAGCCGCACGCGGAAGCCGATTTCGTCGTCTGTAGCAATGCCGGGTGTGCCGCCATTATCAAACTGGGTGTAAAGGGACGGATGAGACGCATTCCCCACGATATCGCCCTCCACGCCTCCGGTCTGGTGATCGAGCGCCGGATCCGCCGCTGCCGGGTTGGCGTAGGCAATAATGTTCCAAAAGTCGGTGGAACTGGTCACCGAAATCGCGGCCATGGCCGGGCTGGCGGAAATTAGGAAAGGGAGAATATAAAGTGAAAGTTTCATGGAGGGGAGGTGAGTTTATAAAATCTATTACCAATATAGCAACCATTAAGCCAAGGAAACGGTAACTAATGACTTTTCCAAAAGAACCTGATGGTAGGAATTTCAGGGGGTCCAAAGGGCTTTTTCGATTGTGTGCCGGCCGTAAATCCGGCAGGAAACCAGGATGAAACCCAAAGTCCTCGCCGTTGCGGCTCATCCCGATGACATTGAGATCGGGATGGGGGGGACCATGCTGCGCTTGGCCGAGGCAGGGTGGGAACTGCACTATTTTAATCTGTCCTGTGGCAATGGAGGCAGTCTCGAGATGGATGGAGAATCGACCGCCCGGGTGCGACTGGACGAGGCCCGGGAAGGGGCGGCCCGCTTGGGGGCCGTGTTTTATCCGCCCGTGGCCCGCGATTTGGAGATCGTTTATTCGGTGGAACTGCTCCGGAAAGTGGCGGCGGTGGTGCGCACCGTCAATCCCCGGATCGTGCTCACTCACGCCCTGCGCGACTACATGGAAGACCACATGGAGACGGCCCGGTTGGCGGTGACGGCTGCTTTTGCCAAACATGTGCCGAATTTTGCCAGTGAGCCGCCCCTGCCAGGAGCCCCAGGTGATGTCGCGGTCTATCATGCCATGCCGCACGGCGGGCACGGACCCATGCGCGAGGCGGTGGAGCCCGGATGTTATATTGACATCACCGGGGTCATGGACCGGAAGCGCCATGCCTTGGAGGCGCATCAGTCCCAGCAGCCGTGGCTGGATGCTTCCCAGGGAATGAGCAGTTATGTGCAAAGCATGGTGGAGGCGTCCGAAGCGTGGGGGCGGCGCAGCGGGCGTTTTGCCGCCGCCGAAGGCTGGATCCACCACCAGCACGAAGGCCTGTCCCGTTTTGACACCGATCCCTTGGCCGATTTTTGCTGAACGTTCTTTTCCCACTCCTGACCCATGCCGCGCCCCCTCAGCTCCGTTGCCCCCGCCTGGTGGGATTACACCACCCTTGATGCCAGCCTGATCGGGGATGCCGCCCGCCTGACGCCGCAGGATCTGGAACAATTGTCCCGGCCTGGTTTCAAAGTAGTGATGTATGATACTCTCGAGGACTTTTATCTCGCCGAGGCTTTGGAATACGTTCACGCTTGGCGGCAAGCCACGCCGGACAATCCCGTGGGGATCTGCGGGCCGATCGGGCCCACCGAACAATTGCCGCTGGTGGCGCGGCTGGTCAATGAATTGGGGATTTCCCTGCGCGACGCCCATTTCTGGGGCATGGACGAATGGTATAACGCGGCGACGGGCCGGGAAGTGCCAGTGACCCATCCCCTGTCGTTTGAACGGGCCGACCGCGAACTGCTCTTCGACCGGATCCGGCCGGAACTGCGCATGCCGGAAGCGCATCTGCACTTTCCCAAAGCCAGCCTCAAGGAATATCAGACCTCATGGCGGAGCGGAGTGCGTTGTGCGGTCATGCAGGGCGGACAGGGCGAAATCAAGCATTGGGCCTTCAATGACCCCCTGAAGCGGGAAGGGGACTTTCTCGACGAGCCTCCCCCGCCGGAGTATTACCGCGCCCTGGCAACCCGCGTCGTCGATTTGCATCCCGTCACCCTGATGCAGAATGCCCGCACGTCCGGTGGAGGCAATGTCACTCTGGTGCCTTGTCAGGCCATCACCGTGGGTCCGGTGGAAACCTGGCTCGCAGAGCGGGTCTCCATTTGGCAGGCGGGAAGCCATGACAATCCCCTCGGCCAGCGCCTCACCGCGCTGATGATCTCAAAAGGTCTGGTGGATACCGCGGTGCCCATGTCCCTCCTGGCCGATCATACGGACGTCCGGTTCAACTACTTCCGCGGTGGCCTTGGGCAATGCACGGTGGAGATGCACTGATTTCTCCCGCCTCTTCCTCCTAGCTTTTCATGGAATGGCGACGGAAGGCGGCCGGGGGGCGCGGGAGAGGCATACGACAGAAGATGCGGAGCGGAGAGCCTTGACAAGGACCGGAAGAATAGGCTCCGGGATTCAAATCAAATCGGTCGTATGCCTCCCGGGGAGGCAAGCTCAATTTGGCGAGTATGGGCCGCCGCTGCCGTGGTGGAAGGCAGTCAACTCCCACAGCAGTCCGGTCGTGGCCACGCCTTGGATACCGCCCCCGCTGAAGTCGGTATTCACCGTGAATCCGTCGGAGCCGTCGGCGTTCACTCTGACAACCTGGATGGTGAGGGCTCCGTTGCGCCATTCGCCATAGATTCCAGGGGTGTTATTTTTCACGTGACCGGTATTGCCTTGGATTAAACCTCCGGAGCCGATCGTCGTCATGTCGAAATATAGCCCGAAGGAGGTGAGCCGGGTGGTCCCCGGGGCTCCATCCAGGCTGTAGATCGTCAGAGCACTCGGAGCGGTGTCATCGTAGATGGTGACCGGGATCCAGGTGGTGGGATTGTAAGGATTGTAGGTTCTGTTGATAACCAAACGTCCTCCTGGCGAAAGATCGGCATTGGCCACGATGATTTTGAATCTCATCCCCGGGGTGACGTTGTCCGTGATATTGTGCAGTTTTCCACCATACAGGTTGAAGAAATCGGCCCCCGTGGTGTTGAAGTGCTTGTCATAGGCATGCACGTGGCCATCCGTCTTGCCGCGGCGGTAGGGATAGATTTTTGAGGAGGTGTCCAGATCCATGTGACCGCTCCCTGTGAGGACATCAAAATAGGTCAAATCGCTGGCGGCAAACCACTGCGGCAGATTGACCGGCGGATAGAGACGGGCCCGGATGAGGAAATCCTTTTGGCCATTCAACTGGTTGTTCGCCACCACGATTGGACCGGTGTAGGGTTGACCCGTCACCGGATTGTCGAGACCATTGCTATCGCGAACCACGCCCGGATCGACATCATTGATGGTGTAGAAGATGCGGGTGCCGGGAGGGATCATACCCCCGGCAATGTTGGCTTGGATAGCGAAGGCGCGGTCCCCGTTGATGGAAGCGGTTTCCGTGATCAGGGGATCGTCCAGGGTCAGGCGTGCGGTCGGGATGGTGGGTTGCAGCACCGGGGAATCGGCCAGCACATTGGTCTGCAGGGACTTGGCGACGACCTTCAGCGGCAGGGAGGAACGGTTGCCCCAGAGATTGTAGGCCACGCTGATTTCCTGACCGGGGAAGCCATTGGTGAAGCTGCCGGTGGTGGAGGCATTGGGAGACGTGCGGGGGTCCATCCCGTCGGTGCACCAGCGCACTTGGAAGTGGTTGCTGTTCTGCATTCCGATTGAGATTTCATTCGCATTGCTCAAGACCACGGTAGGTCCGGCCACAGGGGATGGCGGCGGCACAAACCCGGTCAGGAATGGACCACCAACATCGGCGTAGGTGTAGGAAGCCTGGAGGTTGTTCAGCTTGAGCAGGGGGCGCAGGGTTACGGCATTCGGGTTCTGCAGAGCACCTGGATGCAGGTCGGAGAAGTCGATGATACTGATGGAGGGCAACACATTTTTGTGGAAGGTGCTGATGCCTGTGCTGGCATCCACGGTATGCAGCGGGGAAGGGCTGGCCGCATAGGTGGAATAGAGCTGGCGTCCGCCTTGGGCATCAGCCGGGGCAAAGGCGAGGGCATCAAACCAGTTTTCCCGGTAAGTATCGCCTTCCGGCAGCAGCACCGGGGCCGGGATGGGGCCGGAGAGGACTTGAAACTGTCCCAGAGTATTGATGTTATACCGGCAGAAGCGCTGGCCATCGCTCCGGATGGCCGAGAAATACATCCAGCCGTCCGGGGTCATGGCCAGATCGCCGATCAGGTCAAAGCGCAGTTCGTTGCCGGTCAGGTTGGAAACTTTGCGCTGGGCTACGATATTCCCATTGCCGCTGCCTCCGGCCGTGCCGCCTCCTTCAGGGACGAAAGTGACGTCACGGAAGTAGTTGCTGTTCTGCCAACTGCTGGAGGGGAAGCTTCCCGGAGTGCCGTGGAAGACCCCATTCGATCCGTCAGCCACGCTCTGGAGCGCGCCATTGGAGGCTTGGTTGAAGAGTCCCTGGCTGGCGATGGCATAGGCGGTGTTGTTGTTCACCGAGACGACATAGGTCGTGTTGGCGGTGACCGTAACGGGCGTCGCGAGGGTGGCGGTCTGCCAGCCACTCGAGGTTTCCCCGGTAAAGGCTACGGAGGCCAGGAGCGATCCGCTGGCGCTCCAGAGTTTTCCGGTGTGGGATCCGGTTTCCTGGGCAGGGCGGAAATAACGCAACTGGGTGATGGTCCCGTTGGTAGTGGCCCTGAAGCGCATTCCCAGTTCGTAGTCGTTGTCATTGCCGTAGGAGGACGGGCTCATGGCATTGAAGAGGCTGAGGGCGATGCCTCCACCGTTGGGAGTGCCGGTGCTTCCCCCGCCGCCGCCAACACCCATTTCCACCCGGATCAGATTGTCCGTCTTGGGTTCGACATACCAGAGGTAGCCTCCGAAATACATCAGGTTGTCCGGCAGCTCCATGGGTGTGTATTCAAACCCGGTGCCGCGCAGATCCCCGTGCAGTTTGTGGATGAAGGTGTCGCGGCTGAAGGAACCGAGCGTGAAGGAACTGCTGCCGCCGCGCAGATAGTAGACTTCCCGTTTTTCAAGATCGTAGGCGAGTGCCCGCACTGGCCATGGGGCGTCCGTGACCGGCACCGTTTGACCCGTGGAAAAGTCGAGCCCATGAACCGTCTTGGTGCCATCTGTGGCGAATAGATCCACCTGGGTGCTGAGGAGCAGGAAGGGAGCCTGGAAGAAGGAAATGGCTTCAATGGTGGTGTAGCCCCAGCGGTCCCGGTAATTCAGGAAGACTTCGTCATTGTTGGGGCCGCCATTGACCATCAGGAACGAATCAGCGCCGCCTCCTCCGACATCGGACGCCACCATCCGGTAATCGTTGGTGTCAATAGCGAGCCCGTGGTAGCGGCCGGCGTTTTGACTCATCAGGGACAGGACACTGCCATTCTGGGGGTTCAGTTCCAGCACCTCGTTGTCATGGGCATCCACACAGAACAGCCGGCCATCCCGGCTGAAGACCAGATCTTCAGTATGGCTGGAGTGGCCTTCCGCCGATGTGGTGCGGCCGAGGGCGACCGCTCCGATGTTGGAGGATGACATCGTTCCGGCCGCCTGGGTGCACTTGAACAGGTAGTCGGCGCTGTTCTCTCCTGAACTGTTTCCTTCTCTCAGGATTCCATAAAGTTCTCCGGTCGGGGCTAGCGCGATGCCGGTGACCACGTCATCGGGATCAAGATTGCCCGCGATGGCCTTCAGACTCGGTTCCAGATCCCCGACATAGGTGACTTCAAGAGGATCCCCCAGGCGCAGGGTCGAGAGGTTGAATTTGAAGAGGGGACGCTGGTAGGTTTGAGGGCCGACTTTGACGCTGGAATTCAATGCCATGTAAGCAACGCCGGCATCGGTGATGGCCATACCGCGGAAACCGTAGCGGGTATCAGTCTTCAGGGCACTGTTGTCGAAGGTCATTACGCCATAGTCGATGGCCACGGAGATGAGGGGACTCCGGTAGTTGTTGCGGAACTCGATCAGGTGCGGTCCGTCCCCCTGGTCATCAATGCCCCACATCGATTTGGCAGTGGAGACCGGAGTGGCGCTGGAAGGAGAGGCGAGGTCAATAAACCGGCGGGATCCGGCCGAGGCCACGCTGGAAATGGTTTTGCCGGTGGTGGCAGCAAGCCGGTGAATGGCGGTGGTGCGGGTCTGGGTGCCGAACAGGCGGCCCTGGAAGAAAGCGAGACCAAGGAAGTCTTCGGCGGCAGAGCCCAGCGCCAAATAACCGCTCATCGTGACCAAGTCAAAACGGTGGTAGCCCCTCGCAGAATCCACAAAAAAGAGCAGGCCGGTTTCATCAATGGCAAGGTCACCGATTGTGGTCCAGACTACATTGTTGCGCAGATCGGCAACTTTGGTGATGCTGCTGATGCCATCGGCAGTTTCGTTCAGGGCAATCTGGACGAGGTCATCGCTGTTGGAGTGCACATAATAAAGCCCGTTATTGAAATAACACAGGTTTTGCGGTTGAAGGTTGGCACTGTAGCCCCAGCCCCCCCGGATGTTTCCGATGGTGACGTGGTTGCTCGCCAACAGATCGTAATAACCAAGGCGCCAGCCGGTGGTGGACACGCTGGTGAAGTTCTCCTCAAGATAATAAATGCGGGCTTTGGCCGAATCGAGAGCGAGGGCGCGCAGGTTGTAGGCGGCCGAATTGTTGAAGAGCTGGTTCGTGCCTGAGGAAGGGTTGATGCTGTAGATTTCCTTGTTGCCTCCGAGCACAGCATAGACGTTCGCCTCGGCGTAGGGGAGGTAGTAATTCAAGGTGGTCGGCGGGCTGGAGGTGAACCAGCGTTTATAAGCAGTGGGCGGGTAGGCGCGGGCGACTACGCGGACGGTCGGTGAGTTATAGGCACTGAGAGTGAATGGCCCTGTGTAGAGGGTGGCTCCGCTGGCGGGCTCTCCATTGTTATCGCCCGGGTCCTGGCCGTCGGTGCGGTAAAAGATCCGCGCATCGGCCGGAGTGGCGGCTCCAGCCACATCCAAGGCCATCACGATGCTCTCCCCTTCATTGAGGCTGCCCGACCCCGGAGTAATGGTGGGTGGCAGCAGGGGGGTGGTGGCAATGGTGGTGCTGGCCGTCTCCACGGTGGAGGAAGCGAAGATGGCCGTATTCTTCGACAGCGTGTTATAACGCAGGGTTAGGGAATTGCTGGCCCCGAAGCTGGTGACGCTCAATTCAAGGGGATCTCCCGGATAGCCATGGTTGAAGTTTCCGGTGCCTGCATAACGACCCACGCTGGCCACGGCCGGACTGGAGCCATCCCATGTCCAGTAACTCTGGAAATAGGTGTCGCGCTCAAAACGATTGGGAATGTCATTGGCGTTGGCAAGGTAGATCCGGGGGGTGGGGGCCCGGACGGGCGCGGCCGATCCCGGAGCCAGCGGGCCCCCCAATTCGGCATAACGATACGAGGCCTGCAGGGTGTGAGCCGGATCCAGCGTCACCGGGATGGCGGTATAGGTTTCCGTTACCTGCACACTGCTGATGAAGTGGTCGGTGTCCTTGGCGTAGGTGTAGGCGGTGATCGAGATGCCGGGTTCGTTGATCTCAATCGGAGCCTCATACCGCTGCCAGGCTCCCCCGCTGACCACATACATGATTTCCGAAACATTGGGCGGTGTATTGGCCGACGGACTCAAAGTGATGCTCTGGGGATACCACGTGAGGTTTTTCTGGCCGCCTTGTTGGCTGAACTGGGGAGGATCGAGCACAATCAGCTCATCGTCCAATCCTCCGTCGGCATTGGAGATTCCTCCATCCGTGGTGGCAGCAAAGGAAGGGGCCATACGCGGAGCACTGCCGCTGCCATCATAGTCCCATACCCAATGGTTCACCGTGGCAAAGGAACCATAGGTCTGGCGGTCGTCCAGATTCGGGTCCACCACCTTGCCGTTTTCATCAACGGTCACCGGCAGCGGTCCGGGCATCTCCCCGATATAAAATTGCTTCACCCCCGGCTGCGCTCCCGTGTCGGAAAGGTAGAATTGTTTCTCCGTGGCATTCCAGTAGGCCCGTTTCCCTGGCAGCATCGCCTCGCCCGTAGATTGAAATTGCAGGTTGAGCCGGGGATCAATTACCGCCCCTTTGAGTCCAGCATTCTTTTTGGTGTCCGCCGATTGCCGCCGGAGTTTGACCACCGCCTCGTCGGCCGTCAGGTTGGTCGCCAACTGGCCTCCATGGGCCTGGTAAACTTTGATAGCATTGTTTACCATGCGGACATCCTGCTCGAGCTTTCGCTCTGCGGCCCCCTGGTTCACATTTCTCATCACGGCATAACCGCCGGCCGAGATCGCGCCGATGATGGTTAGGGTGACCAATATTTCGATCAGAGTATAGGCCAGTTTTCGGTTCAATCTCATAAGGCGGATGGGTGAGGTGGTTATGGAAAATATGGAAAATCCATACTTTTGCAAGCGATTCCTCAAATTTTAAGCCTGAAAAACATCGTTTTCCGGCAATTTCCACGCCTTTTACGGCACGGAGTTTGAAATCCCGGCCTGCTTCCAGCGTAACACGCCGCGAAATGGGGCTATTCCGGGCGCGCGGGGACCCGGCCGGGGGAGCCTTGGAACATGTTATGGGCCGAGTTCGGCTTCCACCTCATCGAGGTAATGGGAGAGGGCATCCTGACGGGTGTGGCGTGGCTGCTCCGATCCTTCTGCGGCCTTGAGGTATCCTTCGAAGGCACCGCTGCTCTGACTGGACTGGGTGGCTTCATACCAGTCGAGCTGATCTTCGATGCCTTGGATCGTGGCCGCGAGTTTTTCGCGGGTGGTGGCGAGACGGCCCAGGGTGGCAGGGAGGTTTTTGGCGGTATTGCCTTTGGCCAGTTGGCGGACGGCATCCTGATACTCCTTGATGATAGGCCGGTAAACCGGATGGGCCCGGAGCATCAGCCGGGTCAGCGCCAGCTCTGTCTGGTTAAACACTCCTCCGGGCTCGGGGAGGGCGAGGATTTTGGGGTAGTCCGTGATGGGACAGGTCTGCTGGGTGGCGACGACAGGTTGGGCCGGTTCCTCCGGAGGTTTGCCCCGGTTCAGCCACCGTTTCACGGGTCCCGGCCGCTTTTCCGGGGCGGTGGTTTGGACATAACGCAGCACCAGGGCCTCTGCCAATTCCCGCTCCGTTTCCGCCGGTGCCATGACCTCCTCCAAGCCAGGCTGGGACAAGGCCGCGATCTGAAGGGACCACCACTTGGAGAGACTATTGGCGGATCCCCCCAACCCGGGAAAGGCCTGTTCAATCAATTCGTCGTGACCGGTAGCGGCGTAGGCAAGGCTGGGTAACAGGCGGGCAAAGTGTTCCGGCCCTTTGGGCTGCTCCAACAGCATCATCACAAGGGCTCCGCAGGAAACCTCATACAAGGTCATGCTCACGGAATCCATGCCGGTGGGCTCGGCATTCAGGATTTCCGGCACGGAAAGCACGCGGCCGAGGCGGAAAATCCGGGAAAAAGTCAGGCTGGCCCGCCCAAATTCCCGGTAATCCATCAAGGCAAGGGTGCCATGCAACAGCCAGTCGGGAGGCGGACTGGGGGCTCCTCTCAGATCGAGCTGTTGTTTCCCCTGTAGGATCCGGTCGGCCAGGACCGCCCGCACCAGACTCTCCCGGAGCAGTGGTCCGGGAATCGTATCGCGCCGGGGCACAAGGTTGATTTCGAGCCGGAATCCGCCTTCTACCTGCGATATGGCCGTCCAGACCGGAGGGCCTTGAGGCCCCCGCGTGCCCCGGAGTTCGCGAATTTGCATAATGATGGGAAAACTCCAGGTATCGGGCAGGTGCAGGGCTTCCAGCACAGAGCGCCGCACCACGCCGGCAGCGGTGAAAAGGCTGGAGCGTTGGGCACGGTTGCCGCCCCAAATTTGGAACGGACTGCCTTCTGAATAGGTGCGGCCGACCTTGTCCTCCGGTTGCAGTTTAATTCCCGGCACCACTCCGGAAGCAGCGGTGGCCTCTGTTGCCAGCTCGCCATCCTGAGCTCCGGCACTCATGGCCAAGGACAGCAGGAACAGGAAAAACAGGCACTTCATGAGCGCACCATAGCGAAAAATCCTGCCGCGCCAAGCTGGAACCTGCTTCCCCTCGCGAAGGACTTCCCGCCTTCCCGCCCACGCCACGGCAGCCCTGATTCTTCTGACTTCGGCTTGTCTTCGCGGGACTGCCGGGGTCATTTAAGCCATGGACGTCCCCCCCGCCGAAGCGGCCAGCCCGCTCAATCTGAAGTGTTATTTTGTGCGTCACCGCAATGCCCTGCTGGTGCGCGGCGATTTCAGCGGGTTCTTTATGGACTATTATCTCCATCTGCTGGAGATCGGGGTCAAACATCCTCCGGCGCTCGACCAGATGTTGAAGGAGGCTCTTGTCGGGGTGGTGATGCACTGCGCCTCCCGCCCGTGGAATGAACGCCATGCCTGGACGGTCAATTTCCAGCATCCTCTCGCCAATTTTTTTGTCACGGGCGACAACACCAATGCCTGCGTCACCGGCCGCGTTTTTACGGAGGACGTCAAACGCGCGGAACGCAGTGTCTTTTACGCCCAGGCCCAGAAACACCTCGACGAGCCGCGCATGAGTGCCATCGAAATCGATGGAGTGAATTTTTTCAAGGCCGTGGAGCAGTTCTACCAGCGCAGCGAACAGAGGCTGGCCCGGTTCTTCGAATACGGGCCGGATGACTTTGTGTTTATTTCCGCCCAACCCCAGTGCGACCTGCCTTGGCTGGAGGGCCTGACCGAAGAAGCCGTCAGGGCGCTTGATAAAAAGGAAGAACTCAGCCTGCTGGAGGAGCGCACCTATCATTGGGAATGCGGCTGCACCCAGGAACGCATCTACCAGGTGCTCGCCCCCCACGCCCGCCATGGCATGGAAAACCTGTTTACCGGGGATGAATTCCTCAAAATCACCTGCCCCCGCTGCGCCAAACTCTACCGCACCCACCGCGAACAGTTCGAGGCATGGCTGGAGGATGGGAAGGAGAAGTGACCGGATGCGCTCGCCCGGGGCCCGGCGGGCGCGGCGGCGGATGCCTTGGCTTCCGCCCGGAGCCCGCCTTGCCAAGTGCGCCATCCGCAGCCACATTGACCGGTCATGCCCTACCACGATCCCACCGGCGACCTGATGGCCTACCGTCAGTTTTGTCTGATTGCGGACAAAATTGCCGCAGATCCGGCTTTGCTGGAAATTCCCCTCGCCAATATCACCCGTTGGCTGGCCAATGGTCACTGGGCCAAACGGGAATTGGGGCAATGGCAAATGTGGATCGAAGAAGCCCGCCACAGCGCCCCCGCCCGGCAGCGCTTGCTGGACCTGCTGAGGGATGACGGGGAGGAGGCGCGGGATTGGAAGGGCTACGATCCTTTCCCCGGGGTCCTGAGGGAAGAAGAACTTGCCCCCTTAACATGGACCTCCCGTCACTGATCAAGCTGGTCGCCGCCATCCGCGAGTCCGGCGACAGCCGGAAGCTGGTGCTGTTCGGTTCGGCATCGGTGCTGGCATCCTATCCGGATTTGGGAACAGATGAAAACTCCATGGTCCGGCGCAGCCGGGATGCGGATTTTGTGCTTGATCCATGGGATGAGGAGTTGGCCCTCAGGATTCATGAAAGAGTAGGTGCCAGGAAGTCCTTCGATGTGGAGTTTGGTTTTTATGCCGACATCATCCGCCCCATGGCCTATGAAAATTTCCCGCCGGGATGGGAAGACCGGGCCGTTCCTTTGGCGGATTGCCGCAGGGTGATTTGTCTCGAGCCGCACGACATGGCGGTGGCCAAGTGTTTCCCGGCCCGGCCCAAAGACCGGGCTCTGCTGGTGGCGCTGATCCGGGCGGGCCGCCTTCAGCCGCCGGTGCTCCGGGAGCGGCTTTCCAGCATGCCGTTGACGGAAGCCTGGATTGTCAAAACGCACCGGTTTTTGCAGGAAACGGCGGCAGAGGCCGGTCAGCCGTTGCCACGTTAGGACAGGCAGCCGCCGGTCGGGGGGCGATTCCGCAAATGCGGGACCGGATACGCCCACGCGTAAGGCCGCGGGCGGATTTTCCTGAAACCTTGTGTAACGTAGCCCGTCCAACTCCCTGCCGGCCCGGCCCGGCCTGGCCCGCCATTTTTCATTCACTCTGCACTCCGCTTTCCCCCATGAACCCCAGCCCTGAATTCATCGCCCAGCACTTCCCGCTGCTGAAGCCGGATAATATCATCTCCACCCGCCGCCAGTTTTTGCAGCGCACCGGCATGGGCCTCGGCATGCTGGGCCTCGCGGGCTTGATGAAGCCATGGGAAGCGCAGGGCGCGGGAAGTCTGCTCGCCACCGCCAAGGGAGGACAACCCCTGCATTTTGCCCCCAAAGCCAAACACGTCATCCACATTTTCCTCGAAGGCGCGCCCTCCCACATGGATACTTGGGATCCCAAACCGGAGTTGAACCGCCTCGACGGCAAGTCCATGCCGGGCGGTGAAGGTCTGGCCTTTGGTTCGCCCTTCGAATTTACCAAACAGGGCCAATCAGGCATCGAGGTCAGCGAAGTTTTTCCGCAGCTCGGCAAAATGGTCGATGAGATGTCGGTGATCCGTTCCATGTGGACTGACATTCCGGCCCATGAAACGGCGACCGTATTCATGAATACCGGTTCCCTCCGCCTGCCCCGGCCCAGCATGGGAAGCTGGGCGCTGTATGGTCTGGGCACGCTGAATGAAAATTTGCCAGGATTCATCTCCCTGCGCGGGGCCAACCTGCCTAACGGCGGAACCGCCAACTGGCAGTCCATGTTCCTGCCAGGCCGCTTCCAGGGCACCAGCGTCAATACCAATGCCGGGGATGTGAACAAGATCATCGAAAACCTGCGGAACCAGTTTGTCAGCCTGCCGGAACAGCGCAAACAACTCGATCTCGTCAAACAACTCGACGAGATGCACAATCACGCGCTCGACCGCGACAGCCAACTGGAGGCTGAAATCGCTTCTTTCGAAATGGCCTTCAAAATGCAGACTGAAGCCACCGATGCCTTTGATATCGGCAAGGAAACCCCTGCTACCCGTGAAGCCTACGGCATCGGTCTGTCCGCCGGTCCGGCGGCGGGGCCCCGGGCCGGGGGGGGCGGGGGCAGGCGGGCCCAGGCCAATCCCGCTGAAACAGGAAAGCGCCTCCTCATCGCCCGCCGTCTGGTGGAACGCGGCGTCCGGGTCGTCCAGGTGTTTGTCGGTGGCTGGGACATGCACGGCAATCTCAAGGAAAGCATGGAAAACCGGGCCGCCACCATTGACCAGCCCATTGCGGCCCTCCTCAAGGATCTCAAGGAGCGCGGTCTGCTGGACAGCACCCTTGTGATGTGGGGCGGGGAATTCGGCCGCACCCCGGGCCGGGACCGGAATGGCCAGGGGGAAACCGCCGGCCGCGATCATAACGCCCGCGGCTTCTGCACCTGCCTCGCCGGAGGCGGCGTGAAGGGCGGTTATGTCCATGGGGCCACCGATGAACTCGGCCGGGCGGCTGCGCTCGACAAGGTCCACGTCCATGATCTTCACGCCACGGTGCTCCGCCTGCTGGGGTTTGACCACGAGCGGCTCACCTTCCGCTACAATGGCCGGGACTTCCGCCTCACCGATGTCGCCGGCAAAGTCGTTTCCCCTATCCTTGCCTAACATTTCAGAAACTCATGAAAACTTCCCTCCTGTTTCTGTCCCTCGCCGCACTCGCGGCCCCCGTTTCCGCCGCTGATCCCACTGCGGAACAACTCAGCTTTTTCGAAAACAAAGTGCGGCCGGTCCTCGCCGAACACTGTTATCGCTGCCACAGTGCCGCGGAAGGCAAATCCAAAGGCGACCTCACCCTCGACACCCGCGCCGGCTGGGAAAAGGGGGGCGAATCCGGCCCGGCCCTGATTCCCGGCAAGCCGGAAGAGAGCCGCCTCGTCATGGCCATCAACCATGGCGACCCTGACACCGCCATGCCCCCCAAGGCTGCCGACAAACTGCCGGATTCAGCCATCGCGGATCTCACGGCATGGGTGAAAATGGGTGCTCCGGATCCCCGGGTGGCCGCAACCACAGCCGCCAAACCCGGCGGCGGCCTGACCGAAGCCATGAGGATCAAGGCGGCCAAACACTGGGCCTATCAACCAGTAAGGGAACCCGCCCTGCCGGCCGTGAAGGATGCGGCATGGCCCGCCAACCCGGTCGACCATTTTGTGCTGGCCCAACTGGAGGAAAAGGGCCTGACGCCATCGCCTGCCGCCGGCAAGCGCACCCTGATCCGCCGGGCCTATCTCAATCTGATCGGGCTTCCTCCCACCCCGGAGGAAGTGATGGATTTCGTGAAGGACGAATCGCCCCAGGCCTTTGAAAAGGTGATCGACCAGTTGCTGGCCCGTCCCCAATACGGCGAACGCTGGGGCCGCTACTGGCTGGACGTAGCCCGTTATGCCGACACCCGCGGCAACATGCGCCAGCGCCAGAGCCCATTGGATCCCAATGCATGGACCTACCGTGATTACGTGGTCCAGGCTTTCAATCAGGACAAACCCTTTGATCAGTTCATCCGGGAACAAATTGCGGCCGACCAAATCCCCGGACGCAAGGACGATGCCTCCCTTGCCGCGTTGGGATTCCTCACCCAGGGCGACCAGTTCATGGGGAACCGTCAGGATATTCTCAATGACCAGATTGATGTGGTGAGCAAAGGATTCCTCGGCCTCACCGTGAGCTGTGCCCGGTGCCACGACCACTTCTTTGATCCGATCACCCAGGCTGACTATTATTCCCTGCACGGGATCTTCAATTCCAGCGTGGAGCCTGACGAAAAACCGCAGGTGGCCGCGGCCGCCGCCGGATCGCGCACCATGGAATATCAGGCCCAGCGGGACCGCCTGGTGCAGCAGGGCCGCGAGCGCCTTGTCCACGAAATGAACCGCACCGCCTCGGTCTTCAACCGCCACGCCCGCGCCTTCATGAGCATGGGAGGCATGGACCGCGGGTCACCCGAAATGTATGACTTCATCAAAAAACAAAAGATTGATGGCCGGCTCTTCAACGAACTGGGCCGCATGTTCCAGGTCAGCATGGCAGGCCGCCGGGGAGCCATGGCCAATCCGGTCCTCATGCCGCTGCGCCGGCTCATGACGATCAAGCCGGACACTTTTGAAAAGGAATTTCCCGTCTGGCAGAAGACCCTGATGGCCGACACCGCCGGCCTGCGCAGCAATGCCGCAGTCCGCGCCGCTTTCCGCGATGCCACGCCCAAATCCCGCGATGAAGCCCTTGATCTTTATGCCTCCGTCTTTGCCAAAGCGGACGAGGCATGGAAGACCGAATCTGCGGCCTGGACCAAGGCGGGGGGCAAAGGCTTTTTCCCTGGATTGAATGATAACGCCCTTGAGGAAGTGCGGGGAGCCGTGGTCGATCCTGACCGCTTTATGACCGGATCTCTTGAGGGGAACTTCCGGGCCTTGCCGCGCGATATCCAATACATGGTGAATAACATCAACGGGGAATTGGCCAAGCTGGATGTCAGCCATGCCGGAGCCCCCGGCCTCGCCAATGTGCTCTACGATGACAGAAGGCCCCGCAATTCCGCCATCCTGCTGCGCGGACAGGTGCAGAACCCGGGCCCCGTGGTGCCGCGGCAGTTCCTTGAAGTGTTGAGTGGCCCGGAACGCAAACCCTTCACCGAAGGCAGCGGCCGTTTGGAATTGGCTGAAGCCATCGCTTCTCCAGCGAACCCTCTCACCGCCCGGGTGCTGGTGAACCGCGTCTGGCTCCATCATTTCGGCGAAGCTTTCATTCCCACTCCGGATGACCTCGGGGTGATGAGCGGCACTCCCTCCCATCCGGCCCTGATGGATTGGCTGGCCGCCCGATTTGTCAAGGAAGGCTGGTCCATCAAACGCCTGCACCGCACCATCCTGCTGTCCAATACATGGCAACAGTCCAGTGAACCGGATGTGGCCAAGGCCAACCTTGATCCCTTCAACCGCCTGCTCTGGCGGCAGAATCTGCGGCGCCTCGACTTCGAAGCCCTGCGGGACAGCATCCTCTTCATGGGCGGGCAATTGGATCTGACTATGGGAGGCCACCCGGTGAACATCGAAAGCGAACCCTACAGCCAGCGCCGCAGCATCTATGGCTTCATCGACCGCAACGAGATGGCGGAATTCATGAGGCACTTCGACGTGGCCAATGCCGCGCTGCCCACCGGACGCCGCTTCCAGACCATCGTGCCGCAGCAGGCCCTCTTCCGCATGAACAGCCTGCTGGTGATCGAGCAGGCCCGCAACATCATGGACCGGGCCGATATCCAAGCCTGCAGCAACGACACGGACCGCCTCAAAAAACTCTACGAAGTCATCTATCAACGCTGGCCCAAACCGAAGGAAGTGGAACTCGCCACCGCCTACCTTGCCAGTCAAAACCAGACGCTGGGCCTTGAAGAACCAGTGGTATCAACCAAAGGCGCGGCCAAGCCAGACCTGAGCCGGATGACCAAACAGGAACGGCGCGCCTTCCTCGCGGCAGAAGCCCGGAAAAAAAGACTGGCCGAACGCGCCATGATGGATCCCCGCCGCCAGTCCGCTTCCATCAAGGAAGCCGTCCGTGATCCCTCCGCCGAAAAGGTGGACCGCTCCCCCTTGAGCGCATGGGAAAAACTCGCTCATGCCCTGCTGATGACGGCGGAAATGGCCTATGTGAACTGATCAGGGCTGGACCTGCATCGGCCGTTCGGTGGCCCATCGCTTCATCAAATCAATGGTGGCGGCTGCGGGTCCAGCTTTGGGAGCTTTGTTGCCTCCCGCCGGGTCCACCGCATCCATGTCGCTGTCGTATTGGGCTACGGATTCCGGTAGGCGTCCCTGGTCCTTGGTTTCAGTCATCCATTGGTCGAGGGCCCCGCGCAGGCGGAGCAGGGTGCTGGATGGGTCAGGCTCTGCCGCAAGATTGTTCAATTCCCATGGGTCTGCTTTTAGATCGTAAAGTTCCTCCGCCGGTCGGGCCGGGGCGAAGAGCAGCTTCTCCGGCAACGCCTCCAGCTTTCCACCCTCATGAAGACGGCGCAGCGTCTGTAAAATGGCCTTGCTGTCCTTGTAGGCATTGGGCTGCAGCAGAGGGCGTTGCGGATAAAAATTGCGGATATACTTCCATTGCGCCGTCCGCACTGACCGGATCCCGTCCACCGTTTCATCGCAGCGGTCCCGCGCGGCAAAAATCTTGTCGCGGGGTTGATAGTCCCGGGCCAGCACATCCCGTCCCTGCATCCAGTCAGGGACCGGCAATCCGGCCGCCGCGAGGGATAATGCCGGTGCGTCAATGTTGGCGGAAACGAGGTCATCCCGGACTTGTCCCCTGGGCACCCCGGGGCCGCGCAGGACAAAAGCCACCCGGCTGCCTTCTTCATAGAGGAACTGTTTGCCCCGGGCATGGCTGATGCCGTGATCTGTCAGGAAAAGGATCACCGTGTTTTCCAGCAGGCCCTCCTTTTCGAGACGGGTCAAGAGTTGACCCACATGCCGGTCGGTCAGCCGCACACTGTCCAGATAGGCGGCCCAGTCCTGCAGCAGCACCGGGTCCCGCGGATAATAGGGAGGCAGCGTCACCTCCTCCGGTTTTACGCTGGACCCGAGTTCGCGCGCCGCGCGGGCGGCGAGCCGGGCAGCGGATTCCACCGAGTTGCCGCGCAGTTTGCCGCCGGGCAGCTGCACCTGCATGAAAAACGGCTGACCTTCCTTCCGGCCACTCCAGTCATTCCCGTCATACATGGCCGGGTCCCAGTCAAAATTGTAATCGGTCTTGCCCCGTGCATCCGGTTTGCCTCCGGTCCCCTGGCCATTGCCGATGCAGGTGTAATACCCCGCCCGGCGGAACAGGACGGGCACCGGTTCGACCGGTGGAGGCAGGGCAATCCTCACTTTTCCGCGCCCGCTGCGGTGATGGTGCGCCCCGATGCTGGTCTGCACCATGCCCGTGATCAGCGCCGACCGGCAGGGCGAACACACCGGGGCCGTAACATGCGCCTGACTGAATCGCGTGCCCTCCGCCGCCAGCCGGTCGACCTGAGGCGTCGCAATCAGCTTTTCCCCGTAACAGGAAAAGTGCGGCGACATGTCATCCACGATGATCCACAGCACATTCGGCTGCGGCGCGGCTGCCGCCGGAGGCAAACCGGCCAGGCAAAGGACAAGGAGCACAACTTTGATGAGCATGGCAGAAAAGGGAAAACCAGTCCCTATCCAATCGTAAAAGGGAAAATCTGGAAAGCAATTTTTGCCGGGGGCCCCCGCGCCAGACGGCGGATTTCTTCAGTGCGGCGGAGGATGGAACCGGAAGAAATTCAAAGGAGTGGTTCTGGGGCTTGCTTCCGGGGCACAGGAAGGCACACTGCGCCTGCTTATGGAGACCCCTTTCCGCTTTCCTGTCAGTTTGGCCGTGGCTTTGTTGGGTGCCGGGGGACTGGCGATTCCGCTGTTTTCCTTTGATGGCCTGCGGCCGCCGGCCAGCCGGCCTTTGGCAGCTTCGGTCCACGCTTTGGTAGGGGGACGCGTTGTGCTACGGCCGGGACAGGAACTGGAAAAAGCCACGATCATCCTCCGGGATGGCCGGATCACCGACGTGGGCACAGATCCCCCCGTGCCGGTGGATGCCCGGGTGCACGACATGAGCGGCACCACCATCTACGCGGGGTTTATCGATGCCCATGTGGCCTTCACTCAAAAGGGAACGGGGAACGAAAACGCAGCAGAAGGTGACCCTCCAGTGGGTGCCTCTGATTTAACCTCAGGTGCTGGCACCGCTTTTCCCGGAGCCCCATCGGTCGCGGGGACCTCGGGATCAGATTCGGTAGTGACTCCCCAGCGGCGGATGGTGCGGGAATATAAACCGGACCCCAAGACTTTGGAAGCCCTGCGGGCCGCAGGATTTACCGCCGCCAATGTTGTGCCGGATCAAGGCGTGATCCGGGGCATCAGCACCTTTGCTTCCCTCGGCTCCAGCGACCCCGCGGAAGCCATCATCCGCCCTGACACCTTTCAGCATATCGCCCTGACTGTGCCGGCCGAAGCCGGTGAGGGTGGCGGGCGCGGTCGACCAGAGGCATACCCGGGATCGCTCATGGGAGTCATCGCGGTGATCCGCCAGACCTTTTTCGACGCCCAGTTCCAGGCAGCAGACGAGGCCCACTTTGCCGCCAATCCAAATACCCGCCCCCGGCCATCCCGGAACGAAGCTCTGACCGCTCTGCAGCCTGCGGCGGGGAAGACCATGCCTGTGCTCTTTGAGCCGGGCGGCATGCTGATGGTGGACCGGGCCATGCAGCTCTCGCGCGAATTGGGACTCCAGCCAGTGATCCTTGCGACCGGGCAGGAATGGCGCCGTCCTGAGCTGATGCGTGCGGCGGCGGTGCCGTTCATTGTTCCGCTCGATTTTCCGGAGGTGCCCAAACTACCTGACGAGGATGACTGGGTCGCGGTCCCTTCCGATCAGTTGCGGGCATGGGATCAGGCCCCGGGCAATCCCGGCCTGCTGCGCCGCGAAGGTCTGGAAATCGCCCTCACCACTCATGGACTCGGCAAACCAGACCAACTCCGCGCCAACGTCCGTCTGGCCATCGCCCGGGGATTGAGTGAGACGGATGCCATCGCCGCGCTGACCACGGTGCCGGCCAAACTTTGCGGGGTGGCGGATCAACTGGGGGACATCACCGTGGGCAAGCTGGGCAACCTGACCATTGTCGAAAACGGCCGCTACTTTGATGAAAAGGCCAGGGTGCGGGAGGTCTGGATTGATGGAAAGATTTTTCAGGCTCCGGTCAGGAAAGACAAAAAACAGGAAGAAGAAGCCAAGGAGGAGGCAGGGAAGCCTGACAAGGATGAAAAAGGGGAGCAACCCGGGCAACCGGACAAAAAGATGACCAAGCAGGAGAAGGAAACCTTGCGCGCCACGCTCACGGATGCTCCGGCCCAGCAGGACCGCGGACCTTACCTAACGCCTCCTGCGGTGTATATCAAATCTGCCGTGGTCTGGACTTCAGGGCCGCAGGGCCGGCTGGAAAATGCCGGTCTTCTCATTGTGGATGGCAGGATCAAAGCCGTCGGGAACATCCCGCCGGCCGACGTGCCGGGGGAGGCTCTGGTGATCGACCGGCCGGGAATTCATGTCACTCCGGGTCTGATCGACTGCCACAGCCATAGCATGATCATCGGGGGTGTGAACGAAGGCACCTTGCCCTCCACGGCCATGGTCCGGATTGGAGATGTGGTGAACTCGGAAGCCGAGACCATCCATCAACAACTGGCCGGCGGACTGACGGTGGCGAATCTGCTCCACGGCTCAGCCAATCCGATCGGGGGCCAGAACTGTGTGATCAAGCTGCGCGAAGGCGCGGGGCCGGAAGGCCTCAAACTGGCAGGAGCCCCGGGCGGCATCAAATTTGCCCTCGGCGAGAACGTCAAACAATCCAACTGGGGCGACCAATACCGCCATCGTTTTCCCCAAAGCCGGATGGGGGTCCCCGCTTTCCATGCCAACCGCTTCACGGCTGCCCAACAATACGCCGAAGCCATGGCCAAACACCTGGCAGGGGGAGGCCCGCCGGTCCGGCGCGATCTGGAACTGGAGACTATCGCCGAGATCATCCGGGGCACGCGCCTGATCCACTGCCACAGTTACCGTCAGGATGAGATCGTGGTTTTCCTCCGGGTCATGGAGAGTTTTGGGGTCCGGGTCGGCACCCTGCAGCATATCCTCGAAGGCTATAAGGTGGCGGATGAAATTGCCCGGCATGGCGCGGGGGCCTCCGCCTTTTCCGACTGGTGGGCCTACAAGCTGGAAGTCTATGATGCCATCCCGCAGGCAGGCAGCATCATGCGGGATCGCGGAGTGCTGGTTTCCTTCAACTCGGATTCCTCCGATCTCGCCCGCCGCATGAATCTGGAAGCCGCCAAGGCCGTAAAATATGGCGGCACCCCGGAAGAGGAAGCCCTGAAATTTGTTACGCTGAACCCTGCCAAACAGCTCGGCATTGATCAATTGGTGGGATCCCTTGAGCCAGGCAAGGATGGCGACTTTGTCATCTGGAGCGGGGATCCGCTCGATACCCTGAGTATTTGTCAGGAAACCTGGATTGAAGGGAAGCAGTATTTTGAATCCGGGGCCGCGCTCCGCCGGGCAGAGACCCGCCGGTCCTTGCGGGACGCCCTCGTGGCCAAGGCCAAAACGCTGGCCGGGGACACGCCGGCCGATGCCGCCGGAACCAAAGCCCAGGACAAGTTCTTTCACCGCGCCCTCGAGGACCGCCAGAGCCACCTTGGAGTCGATTGCTGCCTTGATCACGAAATGTCATGGAAAAACTAACCGCTATTCTATTTGCGCTGCTGCTTGCGGCGGACGGGGCACCGGCCGGCAGCCTGCTGCTGCGCGGGGCCACGGTCCACACCGTGAGCCACGGCACCCTGACGCCCGGGGACGTGCTGGTGCGCGACGGACACATTACCGCTGTCGCCCCCCGGATTGAGGAAGCGGCGGACCAAACCATCGACCTTACAGGGCTGCACTTGTTCCCGGGGCTGATCAGTGCTTCCACCGACCTTGGGCTAGTGGAGATATCCGGTGTTAGGGCCTCCGTGGATGACCGGGAGACCGGGGAGTTCACGCCGGAAATCGAATCTTGGACCGCGGTCAATCCGGACTCGGAATTGATTCCGGTCTCGCGCGCCAATGGCATCACCCACTTTGTGCCGGTTCCTGGCGGCAAGCTCCTTTCCGGCGCCTCCAGTTTGATGGCGGCCCGCGGATGGACCGTCGAGGACATGACCGTCCGCCGCCGCACCGCGATGCATCTGTTCTGGCCGGATCACTCTCTCACTTTGCCAAGACCAAGGGTTTCCGCTAAAATCAAACCGCTGGATGAGCAAGCCCGTGAGCGGACCGAACGGGTGCGCGTCATCGATCAATTTTTTGCCGATGCCGAAGCCTGGGAAAAGCGTCCGGCGGGCAGCCCGCCAGTGCCCGCATGGGAAGCCATGCTGCCGGTGGTGCGCGGGGAATTGCCCTTGATCGTCCACGCGCAGGGTATCCGTGAAATCCGGGCCGCCTTGAAGTGGTCGGCCGCCTATCCCCGCCTGCGCTTTATCCTCGAAGGCGGCCGCGATGCCTGGATGGTGGCCGGCGAATTGGCCCAGCGGAAAATCCCCGTGATTTATAGCGAAATCTTTACCCTGCCGGATCAAAGTTCCGACCCCTACGACGTGCAGTTCCGGGTTCCTGCTCTGCTGGAAAAAGCGGGAGTCACCGTGGCCATCACTGAATCGAATGGGAAAAGCGCTTCCAGCCAGCGCAATCTACCCTACGCGGCGGCCCAGGCGGCAGCGTTTGGGTTTTCGCGCGAGGCCGCCCTGGCGTCCATTACGATCATCCCGGCGCAACTGCATGGCGCAGGCGATTTGCTAGGATCCATCGAGCCAGGCAAGGACGCTTCCTTCTTTGCCGCCACGGGGGACATCCTCGACATCCGGGCGGAGGTAAAGCGGCTGTGGATTTCCGGTGCGGAACAATCATTGGCCAGCCGGCACACGCGGCTGGCGGAGCGCTACCGGGCCCGGCCCGTGCCCGTAGCTGCGCCCAAGTAAGGCCTGCCTTTCCCGTCTACTGCCGCGGGAAGCACAGTCAAACTCCCGATCTGCCGTCCCGGGACCGGCTGCCTGTCCCCTTGCACGGCGTGGGGCGGGGCTTTTGGTAAAGGGTGAGTTTTTTGGAGACATTGAACCGCTTGCCGGGCGGGAAGTCCCCCTTGCTGCGGAAGTTTGAAGCCCTGCTGGATCCGGCGGGGCCGGAGGCCTTGGAGCGCATGGCGCAGGAATCGATGCGGGCAACGCGGCGGCATTTCGGGCGGACGATGCGGCTTTTTGCTCCGATTTACGTGAGCAACGAATGTGTGAACAACTGCGCCTACTGCGGTTTCTCGCGGGACAATCCCATCCTGCGCGTCACCCTCACCGTGGATCAGGTGGTGGCGGAAGCGCGGCATCTCGCGGCGGAAGGGTTCCGCCACATCCTGCTGGTGGCGGGGGAGCACCCGAAATTTGTCAGCGACGGGTATCTCGAAGAATGCATCCGTGCCATTAAAAGTTTTATCCCCACCGTGGCCATCGAGGTGGGGCCGATGGAGGCTCCCGAGTATGAACGTATGGTCGCCGCCGGTGCAGAAGGGTTGGTGGTCTACCAGGAAACCTATCAACGCGCGCCTTATGCCGCGCTGCACACCGCCGGACCTAAAAAAGATTTTGACTGGCGGCTGGCTTGCCCGGAGCGCGGTTATGCCGGCGGATTCCGGCGTATCGGCATAGGTGCCTTGTTTGGCCTGGCCCCGTGGCGCGATGAAGCCCTCGCCCTGGCGGCGCATCTGGAGTGGCTGCAGAGGCATTGTTGGAAGGCCAGCTACACCGTGGCCATGCCGCGCATGCGTCCCGCCGCAGGCGGATTTGTGCCGGCGTTTTCCTTCACGGATGCGGAGTTTGTGCAACTCCTCTGCGCCTTCCGGATCTGTTTCCCCCAGGTCGGCATCGTGCTCAGCACCCGGGAACCCGCCGCCCTGCGGGATGCCATCCTGCCCCTCGGCATCACCTCCATGAGCGCCGGCAGCCACACCGAACCTGGCGGCTACACCGGCGTGGGCAAGGACGATCTCCACCTGACGAAAAAGGGCCGCCGCGTTGAACTCGAGGAAAAATCCGGTGAGGACTGCGCCACCGGGCAGTTTGATATCGCGGATGAACGCACCCCCCGGGAAATCGAAGACTTGTTAAAAAAGATGGGCTTGGACCCGGTGTGGAAGGACTGGGATGAAGCCATTCTCACTCCCTGAATAATGGATTCCATGGAAGCCCTCGCCTCCCGCCTCGTCGGCACTTGGCATGCCGTGGCGGAATGGGACGAGAGCAACGTGGTTTATATGCGCATCCTGGAGGACCTCAGGTATATCGGTGTCTTCGAGCGTCAGCCGGTGAGCGCAAAATGGCCTTGGCAATCAATGTGCGTCTGGATGTTGTTGGAGCCGAACTCAGTTTTGCGGTGCAGCTATAGGCGGGGTGGATCGCCAATGATGAGAACCTTCTTCTTCGAAAGTGATTGTTTCATGCTCGACGTTACATCCATCACGATCGAAGAAGCACCCGCGCTTGAGCGGAAGCTGTATCGTTGTCGCCCCATCGCTGTGCAGGACCTGCCGGACGGCGTGGAGGAAGAGTTCAGCCGGGCCATGGCCCAGGAGTGGACTTGAGGCCTCAAGGCGTTCCCCCGATTTCCCGGGAAAGGCCGGCAGGGAACGGGGCGTTTATGCAGGGCCATGAAACGCCGCATCCTTTTTTCCCTCATCGCTTTGACCACCTGTGTGTCTGCGGCTCCGCCGGCCGGAACCCCGCTCTTTAGCGGCAAGGATCTGTCAGGATGGAAAGCGCCCCATGGCACGTGGCAGGTGGTGGAGGGGGTAGCCCTGCTGGCGGATAATCCGAAGGGATTCCAGCTCCAGCCGGGGACGGGAGTGCTGTTGAATAGCGCTGAGGGGAAGACGGTGGACTTTTTTACAGAAGCCGTGCATGGCGACTGTGAACTGCATGTGGAATTTTGTGTGCCGAAGGGATCCAACTCCGGGGTCTACCTGCAGGGCCGGTATGAGGTGCAGATCTTTGACAGCTTTGCCAAGCCCAAGGTGAGCTACAGTGACTGCGGCGGCCTGTATGAGGGCGTGGAAAACGGAAAAGGATTTCCCGGCAAGCCTCCCATGGTGAATGCCAGCAAGGCACCGGGTGAATGGCAGAGTTTTGATATCACGTTCCGTGCTCCGCGGTTTGATGCGGCCGGGAAAAAGACGGAGAACGCCAAGTTCCTGAAAGTGCTGCACAATGGGCAGATGATTCATGAAAATGTCGAGGTGACGGGACCGACGCGGTCGGCCGCGTTTGCGGATGAGCAGGCGCAGGGACCTCTGAAATTGCAGGGAGACCACGGCCCGGTGGCTTTCCGGAATATTGTCCTAAAACCGCTGGCGGAGTAGCGGGGGCCACTGGTCCTGACGTTTCCTGTCCCGTCCTTCCGTTCCCATGGTATGATGCGTCTTTTCTCGTTCCTGCTAATTCTCGCCGTAGCCGCCCAGGCGACAGCGGCTTCCCTCTGGGTGGAGGGCGAAAGCGCCCAACAGTCGACCGCCCAGCGTCATGGCTGGTATGATGGGGTCAAAAAAGAGCTGTTGAGCGGAAACCAGTGGCTCTCCCACTACGGTGATGCCCCGGCTGAGGCGATGTATGAGATCGCCGCCACAGATGCCGGCTCCTACACGTTTTGGGCAAGATTGAATCCGGTGGCATCGAAGCCATCGTGGAAGCTGGATGGCGGGTCCTGGCAGGAAATCGGTCTGGATGAGGCCCGGCAGAACCAGAACATCGCGGCAGATGGCAGAATTGATCACCGGTTTTTGGCTTGGGTGAAGGTGGGGCAGGTAGAGCTGGCCGCCGGCAAACACACCCTGCGCTTCCGCTGGGAAGGTGGGGCCTCCAACAGCGGCGGGCTGGATTGTTTTGTCCTGACCACGGAGGCCTTTGTCCCACAGGGCACCATGAAACCGGGAAAAGCGGCCGACGCATCTGCCGGGGCTCCTGACGAATGGTTTCCGCTGCTGGCGGACGATGACCGCTTTGATCCACGGAGTGTTATCGACATGTCAGGACTGGTGCCCGCTCCGGCGGGACAGGAGGGGTTTCTCAAAGCCCGGGGGGACAAACTGCAATTCGAAAAAGCGGCGCAGCCGGTGAAGCTTTGGGGCACGGGGGCCAACGTGCAGCCGGGGAAATACACCCGGGAGCAGCAAACCCAGCGGATCCGGTATCTGCGCAAGATGGGCATCAACACGGTGCGCCAGCACGCGGTGTTTGATGAACTCACTACCCGCGGGGTTTTGGACCCGAAGAAGCTGGATGAATACGACTGGTGGTTTGCCGAGTTGAAGAAGCACGGGATTTATTCGGCATGGTCGGTGTTCTATCACTTCACCATCGGCCCGGAGGACGGCTATCCTGCTGCGTTGTATTCGGAATTGCCGATAAACCAGGGACGGGGCGACACCTACGGCCTGATCACGGCTTCCCCGCAACTCCAGGAGATCCGGAACCGCTGGCTGGTGAAGATACTCCAACATAAAAACCCCTACACCGGCCTGCGCTACGTGGATGATCCCGCCCTGGCCACGGTGGAGATGCAGAATGAGGACAGTATCTTTTTCTGGAACCCGCTGGGTGAGCTGGCCCAGCCTGACGGAAAATGGAAGAACCACGGCCAGCTCCTGCGCCGCCGCTTTGCCGCCTGGGTCAAAGCAAAATATCCGTCTGATGCCGCGCTGCGGTCGGCATGGGGCGACCTGAAAAACGGCGACAGCACCGCTGCGGAAGAACTGGCGATCATGAGCCCGTGGGAATTGCCAGGAAATGGCCCGCGCGGGGCGTTTGCCGGCCAGACCCGGCGGGCGGGGGATTTTATCCAGTGCATGGCAGAAATGCAGCGGGACTTTTTCACGAATTGTGAGGAAGCGATCCGCAGCGCCGGCTTCAAGGGCGTGACCATCACTACCGCATGGCAGGTGGGCGGAGCCGCCAGCGAGGCCGCCAACCTCTGGACGGACACCGTGGGATCCATGATCGACCGGCATAACTACTTTGGCGGCGGAGCCGGCGGACATGGCATTGCCGAAGGGAAAGTGGACAATGCCTCCCACCTCAGCCAGCCGGGCGGCGGTTTGTTTTCCATGGCCATGAAGCAGGTGGAAAACAAACCCTTCTCGGTCACGGAATGGACCCAGCTTCCCCCTAACCAGTGGAAGCTGGAAGCCTCGCCCGTAATGGCCTTTTATGGGATGGGCCTGCAGGGCTGGGACGCCAGTTGGCACTTCGCCCAAAACGGTACCCGGCTGGGAGATGGCTGGCCGGGGATGGGGAGTTATGCCACGGACACTCCGCACTTCATCGGACAATTTCCCGCCCTCGCCTTTGCCCTCCGCAAAGGACATCTGACGGAAGCTCCCATCGTCGCCGCCCGGCGACTGACCCTGCCGGAAATTTTCACGGGCACTGACCCCCTGCAACAGGATGCCACCCAGGGCGGCTACGATGCCAAAAACCTGCAGGTCGCCGGAGGCACGCCGTTGGAGACCTTTGCCATCGGGCGCGTCACGGTTGGTTTCGAAGGCGGCCCGACGCTGAAACCGGATTTGGAGAAATATTGGGATACAAAACAAAAAGTGATCCGCAGCGCGACCAATGAACTGACCTGGGACTATGGACGGGAACTCATCACCGTGGCCTCGGCCAAAACCCAGGGCATCATCGGAAAACCTGGCAGGGAGCCGCACCGCCTGCCAGGCGTGACGGTGCAATTCAACACGCCATTCGTGAGCACCCTCTTCACGCCGCTGGATGACCAGCCGCTGGCTCAATCCAAACACATCCTGATCACCGCCCTCGCCCGCGACAAACAATCCGGCACCGACTACAGCGCAGACGGAACCCGGCTGGAATCGACCGGATCTGCGCCGCTGCTGCTCGAACCGGTCCAGGCCGTCTTCACCCTTTCCGGAGCGAAACCGGCTGAAGTCCGTGCCTTGGACGCTTATGGGGTGCCGTCCGGCAAGCCCGTCCCGGTCGCCGCAGATGGCAGCGTCACCATCGACGGCACCTACCGCAGTTATTATTATGAAGTGAAGCGTTAGAGACTCCCTTCTTCAATAGGCTCTGGGCAAACTGGTCTACCGGATGCCGTAGAGTTCCACCTCGGCGATCCTGGCGGTGCCGTCAGTGCCGGGGTTTCGATGACGATCCTCACTTTCCGGGCGGTGGCGGGCGGGAATTCGAAGTCGGTGACGTTGTCCTGGATTCCTATGGCGGGAAGGCACCTGCCAGGGAACCGCACCAGGGGCACTATGCCTTCGGCTTGCGGACGCGCTTTTTGGGCTCGGGAGCGAGAGTCATCTGAGGGGTGACCCGGATGCCCATGCGTTTGTAGTAGTCCAGCATCTTCTCGGTGGCGACGCGGCTGGCTTCGAGCACAATGCGGGACATTTCCGACATCTCCGGGCGCGGCGATTCTTGGATACTGTCGGAGTCGATCATGGCTTTAAGTTCTTCAAGGGAGTGAGTCGCACCGTCTGCGATCTGCAATGCAGGCGGTGCATGATTCTCCCACAGCCCCCATTCATCGGCTAGCGGAAGGTAGTCCTCCAAAAAGTGCTTCCTGCTGCGGTCAAAGCGCCGGCGGATATCGACCTCCGGCACGGCATGACCCCCAAGTTTGACCCGCAGGGCCACCCGGGCCGCCGCCAGGGAGGCGGAGCCAATCAGGATGTAATGCAGCACCACCCGGTAGCCTCTGGCCTTCGCTTCCCGCAGCAGGGAGACGTAGGTTTTGCCGCTGAGGCTGGATTCCACCGCGAAACCTGCACCCCGCTCCAGCAGGTCGCGGGCTTCGTCGATCAGGAGGTGGCCAGCCTTGAAGGCGGTGAGGGTGGGATCAAGCGGCGAGAGGCCGCGCGCGATTTCATCGGCATTTAGAAACCGCATCAGTCCAAGACGCGGCAGGAGTTCGCGTGCGAGGGTGGTTTTCCCCGCGCCATTGCAGCCGCCGATGATGCAGAGGGTGGGTTTCATGGGGCCTGGCCTTTCCGCTGATGGTGGTGCATAACAAACGGTCTGCCATGGCGAATCTTGCCGGCTGGATGCGCGGCAAGGTTCCCGTAGCAAGGCCCGTCCCGGCCTTGAACAGAGCCCGGGGGAAGACTTGCTGCTAACTAATAGCCTGAAAACAAGGCCGGGACGGGCCTTGCTACTGGCCGCATCCCCAGGACCAGGCGAGGGGAGTGTCAGGATACCGGACCCATGTCAGGAGTTTGCGTCCCGGACGAACGAGCCCGGTTTTATTTCCAGTCCCAGGTTTCGCTGAAGAAACCGGCGTCGAGGACTTTTCCGGCGGCCTCCGGGGTGGGCGGGGACGTGATGTCGAGAATCGCCCAGTCGGGGAGCTTGGGGTTTTGCTGGGAGTTCGTTTTGCTGTGCGCCTCCCGCCAGGTGGGGCCGCTGTTGAGGACGGTGTAACGCCCGAATCCCTCGTTGTAGGGGTAGATGAGAACAGGGAGGTGGCCGGCGGTGGGATATGTCCTGCTTTTTCCCAAAAGGGTATCCTTGGTCCACTGGATCGGGAGTCCGAGTCCGGATAGATATTTCGCGATGAGGGAATTGCTGGCGGGGTCGCCCCAAAGGATAAGATTGTATTTTTGGCGATCTTCGTCGGTAACCTCGGAGGCCTTTTTCACGCGGGCGTCGCCACGGAAGAGGGTGCGCCAACGGCTGATCTGCGCGGCTGATTCGTTTTGCACCCAAGTGTCGGTTTCGGAATGGAAGCCGGGCCTGTCCGGAAGCACATGAAGGAAGGGGGAGTTGAAGGCATCGTCGATGGGGCCTTGGTAGCCCGGTGCTTTTTGGAGGTGGAAGCCGGGTCCAGCGCGAACCCAGCCTCTTTTTTCCTTTTTGAGGAGAATGGCTGTTCCCGGCGGGGATCTTAAGAGTTGTCCATCAATGTTTACCGCAATCGGGGTCTTTTGCTTTTCCACGTAGGTGTCGTCGATTCTCAGAGACGAGACGTTGCTAGTCCTTAACAGAAGTTTGGTGGTTTGAGGAAAGGTTTTGTCGATCTCGGCGTCGATGCGCGCCTCCTTCCAATGTTCCTCCAGGCTGGTGACTTCGAGCCAATGAAGCTTGTTATAGGAGAGGGTGCGGGTTTGGAGTGAGAGTTTTAACGGATAGGGGAGGGTGGGCTTGAGGACGGCGGCCTGCACTTTGTCCTGGATCTGCTGGCGGACGGCGGGGTCGTATTTGTGGCCCATGTCAGGGCCGATGTAGTGGGTGAGGGCGGCGCCGTGTTTCTGGAATTCCTCGGCCATGATGTCGGCCGAGGCGCGCTGCGCATCGTTCTCGCCGCTGTAGGAAATGACGGGGACATTCAACAGATTCCGGGTGTAGTCCGGGATGTCATTGAGGCCCCACAAGGCCTGCTCCCATGGGGGCGTGGTGTCAATTTTGGCCTGGCTGTATTTCTGATAGCGTTTGACGTCCACAAAGCCGGCTCCGGTGTGCACGGCGGCCCATTTGTCCGTGTAATGCGCCCCCAGCAGCCAGGCCCCGGCGCCACCCATGGAGAAGCCGGCGATGGCGGTGCGCCGGGGATCGACCTTTTTCTCGTCGATGAGGAGCTGGCGGACATCGAGCACGTCCTGCTCGCCGGGTCCTTTATAACCGATACAGTAGCGGCCCCAGGGATGGACCACGATGGTGCCGGGCGGTTTGAATTCGCCGCCTTTTTTCATCCGTTCGTGGATGAAGTGGAGGTCGGTGCGGGTGTCGCCGCGGCCTTGAAGCCAGAACCAGGCGGGGGCGTTGGTTTTGGGAGTATCGTCAGGAATTTCCAGACCGAAGGGCTGGGCTGAACCGTCGATGTCGCTGTAATATCCACGGACCACAAAGCCGGTGGCGGTCATCCACGGGGAGCGATTGGCGGCGAGGTCGGAGATGCGGCGCTCGGCTTCCGCGAGGAGGTCGCGGGCTTTGGCAGCGTCTTCGGGTTTGTAGAATTCCTTGTGGTCGAGGGCGTAGCGGACGGCCTTGAGAAAGATCTCGGCGTTGGCTTTGTCGGGCTTTTTGGGAAGGACAGAAAAGTGTTTGGTGAGGGTTTCGAGAGTGGCGGTGAGGGCGGTGCGGTCGGTATCGTTGAGTTTGTCCCCGACCGGCGGAAGGACCCTTGCAGGAAGTTTGGTGTCGGCAATCACGCCGAGCGGAATCAGGAGGATGAGGAAGAATGCACGGAGCATGACGGGAGAGTGGGAAGGTTCGGGAACAGGGGAAAAGCCTTGCCTTCCGGATACGGGGAACCGGGGGAGGATCCATCAAATGGCGGGGCGGAGGTAGACTGTAAAGCCCTGGTAAAGCTTTGGATTTGTGGTTTCGGGTTTCCAAATGCCGTATTAAGATGCTGGCTTTATGTGGAGGATTTCCCTGATTGGCCTGTGCGGCGCGTTGTGTTTCACAGCGGGGATGGCGCGTGCCACCGGGCCGGGGGCAGCCGTGGCGAGCCGGGGGGAAGAGTGGCTGGGGGAAGGCTCTGATTTGAAGCTGGAATTGGCGCACGTGGTGGCGGCGGGGAAAAAAGGCAATCCGGCGCAGGCCCTGCGTGCTTTGGAATTGATTGCGGCCGAGGCGGAGTCGCGCGGTCTCAAGGCCGTCTGGCTGGAGGCCCACCAAGCATGGGTGAGGTTCAGCATGGCGGCCGAGCCGGAGTTGGATTTAACTCCGGCAGTGGAACAGCTGCTCGCCAAAGCAAGGCAATGGGCGATGGCAGGCGAGGAGGCGGAGGTTTTTGCCCTGTGGGCCGCTGTGGCGAAGAGTCAGGGTCAATGGCTGATGGCGTTGAAGGCGCAGGACCGCGTTAGCCAACTGGCCTTGGAGGCAGGGCGCGTGGCGCGGTCCGTGGAGGCATTTCTGGAAATGGCCCGGCTTTGCCGGGAGGCAGGACACCCATGGCGGCTGCGTCAGGTGTGGGTGCGGATCGATCAGGTGTTGGCCACCAGGCCTATCAACTTGCCGGAGGGCCTGCAGGAGGCGCTGGCCCGCGGGCGGGAGGAAGACACCACCGTGCTGTCCCAAAGCCCGGGAGCGGCCGGGACCGGCGTGGATCTGCAGCCGAGGGACAGCCGGGTCCTGGTTTCGGCCCCGGACCGGGAATTGGGACGCAGCCGTTTTCTCCTGACGAATACCACGGCCTTTCCTGCGGAGGGCCGGCTGGTGGTGACGGCCGGCCAGACCACGGTTTCCGGCTGGCAGACCGGAGAATCGGCATGGTATGTGACCATGGCCAAAGGCGGGCAGGCTGATTCCGCCCGCTCCCTCCGTTTGCGGCCTGGCCAGCAGTTGGAAGTCTATCTGGAACACGCGCCCGGAAGCGTGGAAGATAAAGTCCAGGTGCGCTGGGAAGGGCAAGGCACCTCTGTGGCCGCGACCGGCACCTTCTATTCCGGCAACGGATTGCCTGCGGCCTCGGTGGTAAATGCCGGCGTGTTCCAATTGAATGCGGGCTGGTCCATTCCGCTCTATCATGAAATTTACCACCGCGGGCCCCGGGCCCGGGTGCAAAACCTCGCCGTCAGGGCCAGTGCCGCCTGCCGGCTGGAGATTTTTGACCATGATACCGGACGCCTGCTGGCGGTGGATGCGGACGGAGACGGATTCTATTTCAGTCCCGGCGACCGCGTATTGGAAGACGCCGACCGCGATGGCTGGCCGGATCTGGTGATCGGCGACCGCGCCAGGGCGCTGGAAATTTGTGTGTGGCCGCTGGGTGTGACTGGAGCAGGCATCACGGTGCAGGCCGGTCTGCGCGGGGTGGACGGAGCGACCGGCGGAGTAGAAAACCGGGTTCAGGCGGCGGTCCCGGTGCGTCCGTGAGGACGGGACCCGCAGGTGGGGGTCGAAAAGGTGAACCGGGGTGGCTGGGCTGGGAGCGCCGCGCGTCCCGCCGGCCCCGGATGGGCTGGGAGCGCCGTGCGTCCCGCCGGCCCCGGAGCACTGGGTTATACAACGAATGGGCGGCCTTTTGTTTCGGCGTAAATCAAACAAATGAAAATGGGGCGAAATGAAAAAGAAAAGGGGTGAGGATAGCGGCGGATGCTCCGGGGCCGGCGGGACGCGCGGCGCTCCCAGCCAGGCAATGGTGGAGATGGCTCCGGGATGAGGGACAATTTGACGGCGGCGGAGGCGCGGCCATAATGGCAGAAATTGAAGGAGCGGTTTTTCATGAAGTGCCCGCGTTGTGTCCAGCCGGTGACACCGGAGGGGGCGTCCTGTCTTCATTGTGGATATTCGCTGCAGGCCGCCTGTGCCCTGTATGGGGCAGAAGCGGTGGTGGTGGAGCGGCTGATGGATGTGGATAGCGTCATGACTCCGGAGGACCAAGCTTCCGTGAGGGCGGCCCTGCTGGAATTTGAGCAACTCTTTCCCCAGTTGTTTTTCCTTGTGTATCTCGGGCCGCTGCCGCCTCCCGCCAGCCCCCGGCAATTTGCCTTCTGGCTGTTGAACCATGCCGCCGTGGCAGATGCAGATGCTTTCCGGCCTAACGAGCGGGGGCTGCTGCTTGTGGTGGATCCCAAGGCTGGTGCGGCGGTGCTGAGTGGTGGGTATGTGATCGAAAATCTGTTGAGCGGTGAAGATCTGGAGCGGGTGCTCCGGGCGGCATCCCGGGAACTGGGCGGGGGAGATTTTCCGGCCGCTGTGCGGAATTTGCTGGCGGGCCTTGTGTCCCTGCTGAGGCGGCGGGCCAAGGAAGCGGCAAAACGGCCCGTTCCCCGGCCTCCTGGGCCGGCACCTGACGGGTTTCCTCCTCTGCGGCGGACGGGGGAGGCGGTAGTGTTCAAACCGGAAATCAATCCCGAAGCCGAACCCGAAGCCGGACAGGTTTGCCCTGCGGCGGTGGCCCCCGTGGACGGGCCGGTTCCTGCAACAACCGCGTCCGAAACCGGGGAAAACAGGCTGGAAACCAAGCCTTTCCAATCCGCATCCCGGGCGACATCAAAACCTTCCAAAACCCGCCGACGGTAATTCCGATGCAGAATCCTCCGCCCATCCTCCGGATCCTGCTGTTGCTGCCATTTTTTTGGGGGATGGCCCCGGCTCAGGACCAGCCGGATAGTGCCGCTCCGGAGGAGGAGGAAGAAGAACGGGAAATGCCTACCGGGGAAACGGAGGAATTGCCGGAACTCATCCCGGAACAATCCCTGCCATGGCATGACTCACTCGTGGAATTGCCGCTTTGGATGAGCCGGGAAAAACGGGAGATCGATTCCCGCACCCGTCCGGCCAATCAGGGAGGCGGCTTGTTCCCTCCGGAAGTGTGGCCGCTCCAGCCTGGCCCGGAGTTGGCCCCCTTGGTCCGTGATGACCTTGTAGTGCCCGTTCCCCTGCCGGATCCGTCAGATGGCAAGGAGCCCACTCTGCTACGGCCGGAACTGATGGCCCTCTACTTTTCCCAGCCACCCAGCGGTGTATTTCTCGACCCGCAACACCTGGTCCAAGGCCGCGACGCCGGGGCGATGGAATCGCTGGTCCAGCGTTGGCTCAACGATCAATGTGCCTTCCAGACGACTGTGGTGGTCTTCGGAGCCGGCCAACAATTGCCGGCGGAATTCGACCCCCAGGCTATGCGCCGGGGGTGGTTTGCCGGTTCCACCAAAGCCCTGCTGGTGCTCTATTTCCATCGTCAGCCGGAGCGCACCCTGGCCATTTTCGGTCCTGAAGCCAAGGCGGGCTATGGGGAATCCGTGCTGCGCCAGGTGGTCGATGCGGCGGTGACGGAAGCCGGGCGGGTCGGCGGAGGAACGGAACAGCTCGAACGGTTTTGTTATAAAATGTCGGTCCGCCTGCACTGGCTGGCCCTTGCCCGCGAAGCGCGACTTGAGGAGTTGGCCAAGTCTGGAGCCGGTCCGGATACCGGAAGCTCGCGGTTCCGGACCCTGCTGCTGGCCAGCGGAGGTGCTGTGGTCATGGGGGGGCTCGTGCTGGCAGGATGGACGTGGCGGCGACGGCATTCAGCGGTTCCCGGCCTGGGGGCCGGCCCGGTGCTGCTGCCCGACTGGGAGATCATCCCGCGGTTGGGAGCCCCGCACAGTGGCGGCTTCTCGGCCATGATTTCGTTTCCTCCGGCTCCGCCCGGAGAGGGAAGAGAACAAGGCAGCACGCGGCCGCCCTAACACTATCGGTTTCCCTTTTTCCCGCAAGCCTCAACCCGGCAAAGCCGGCCATGGGGAAGCCGGGGCATCCGGGTGGCGGTGCACCAGGGTGAAAGGACTGTCTGGCATGCGGCGGGGCGGCAGGATCCGGCAGCCGCACGTCGGACAGGGTGCCGGCTGGCCATCATAGGAAGCGGGGTCGCGGATGATCAGCACGACAAAACAGGCGGGACAATTGAAACCCAACTGCCGTTCCTGGGCAGCGGGCAGCATTACGGGTGCCGGTGGCAGCAGCGCCGCTGGTTGGGGAGGCGGGGTCATCGGCCCTTCCAGACCGAGTTCGCAGGAAGGCAGGGTCGCCCGCTGATGCCGGGCCGGAATGACATCCCGTTTGGGGGGAAGACGCAGACCTTCCGGAAGTGAACTCAAGGCAGCAAAACGCCGTCCGGCCAGAGGGCTGTGGCCCCGGCCGCCCAACAAAAGGTCCGGACTTTCCCAGGGAGGGGTGTCGAGGGCCTCGCCTTGCCCGGTATCCTGATGCAGCGGGGGGCGTGGCTCGTCCGTGTCGCGGGAGGCAGCTGGTTCGGAGGACATCGTCTGGTTCAAGGCAACAAGGCAGAATCTTTTTACTGAAACATCAAAGGCCTGCCGGATTCAATAGCTAATCCGATCCGTGCTTTTCCTGCCGGTTCCATTGACGCCTGCCCTTCTTTCCCGCTATAGGGGTTGGCCATGTCGTCCGGCCATTCCGGCGCAGCCCCTCCACTATGCAAAGCCTTTGGAATTCCGACGATGCCGCCGCCTGCGGGACTGACCTGCCCGCCCAGCGTGTTTACACCTCCCGCCTGCTTGGGCGCGACCCCGCCCTCGTGCTTCATGGCGGGGGCAATACCTCTGTCAAAGCGGGCATTCCTGACTTCTTCGGCGAACCGGTGGACGTGTTGTATATCAAAGGCAGCGGCGGCGACCTCGCCACCATCGGAAAGGAAGGATTCCCCGCCGTCAGACTCGACGTGCTGCTGCGTCTCGCGGAACTGCCGGCCCTGACCGATGCCGAAATGGTGCGCCAGCAGCGCGCCGCCATGCTGGATCCCTACGGCCCCAACCCCAGCATCGAAGCCATCGTCCATGCAGTCCTGCCACACCGCTTTGTCGACCACACCCATTCGGATGCGGTCATCGCCCTGACCAATCAGCCGCACGGAGCGGCCCTCGTCCGTGAAACGTGGGGAGACCGCGTCATCGTGGTGCCTTATGTCATGCCCGGGTTTTTCCTTGCCAAGGCGGTGCGCGAACTCATCAAGGACGCCGACTGGACGAAAGTGGAAGGCCTCATCCTGATGCACCATGGCATCTTTACTTTTGGGGACAGTGCCCAGGAAAGTTATGAACGCATGATCCGCCTGGTTACGGAAGCGGAGACGGCCCTCGCCTCCCGCGGCGGCAGTCCTGACAAGGCGCTGCTGGCCGACGCCTCGCTTGATTCTGCGGACCTGCGGCGGCTGGCCGCCGTGCGCCGCGCGGTTTCGCGGGCCCGCGGCCGGGCCGTGCTGGCCATGGCTGATACCGGACCGGAAGCCGCCGGATTTGCCAGCCGCCCTGACGCCGGTGATCTTGCCACCCGCGGCACCCTGACCCCCGACCATTCCATCCGCATGAAACGAGCCCCAGTGGTGCTAGGGAAGGATGGAGCCATCGCCGCTTTTGCCATCGATTATCTGGAATCCCACCGCCGCCTTCAAAGCGGTCAGCCTGCTCTCGACCCCGCCCCGCGCTGGGCCGTCTGGCCGGACAAAGGCACCATTGCCTTCGACACCACCCTGACCGGAGCCGGCATCATCGCCGACATCGCCCGTCACACCGTGCGCACCATCCAGCAGGCCGAAGCCGCCGGCGGCTGGTCCGCCCTGCCGGAGCGCGACCTGTTTGAAATCGAACACTGGGACCTTGAACAGGCCAAGCTGCGCGCCGCTCCGGCCCCGAAACCCCTCCAGGGCAAAATCGCCATTGTGTCAGGAGCCGCCGCCGGGATCGGCCGCGCCATCGCGGAGGAACTCCATGCCCAGGGCGCGGTGGTCACTGGTTTTGACCTGAATCCCGAAACCCCGGTGCGCCTCGGAGGACGTCCCGGCCTGACCGGGCAGGTGCTCAACCTGACCGATTACCCTGCGGTACAGCAGGCGGTGGAGGACGTCGTCCGGCTTTATGGCGGACTCGATATTCTGGTCAGCAATGCCGGCATCTTCACCGCCGGAGCCAACTTCGAAGATATGGATCCTGGCAACTGGGCCAAGAGCCTGGAGGTCAACCTGACCAGCCACATGAAGCTGCTCCAGTTCTGTGTGCCATATCTGAAAAAGGGCATTGATCCCGCCGCCGTCTTTGTGGGCAGCCGCAACGTGGCCGCTCCCGGCGCCGGCGCCGGCAGTTATTCCTGTGCCAAGGCTGCGGTCACGCAACTGGTCAGGGTCGCGGCGTTGGAACTGGCCGGGGACGGCGTCCGCGTCAACATCATCCACCCTGATGCCGTCTTCGACACCGAACTCTGGACCCCCGAAGCCCTCGCCCGCAGTGCCGAACGTTATAACATGACCGTGGAGCAATACAAGACCCGCAACCTCATGAAGACCGAGATCCGCTCCCGCGACGTCGCCGCCATGGTCGCCGCCATGGCCAGCCCCCTCTTCGGCAAGACCACCGGAGCCCAGATCCCCATCGACGGCGGCAACGACCGGGTGATTTAAAAAGTTTCCCTAACGCGGCAGCGCCGCCATTTTTGCTTTGATCCGCGCCGCTACCGCAGCCCATTCGCCGAGTTGCCAGCGTTTGTGGACCGGGCAGCTGGTGCGGTCCGCCTGCAGGGTGCGGGCCGAGGCGTAGATCGAAGCCAGATGCTTTTCGTACCGTTGGCGGGCATCGGCAGCGGAGTTGCGATTTTTGGCGGCGATGCCGATCTGCTTGATTTGGGCCGTCGCCGCCTTGCTTTCGGCCACCAGGGCCTCCTCTTCCCGCTGAAGTTGTTTTTGCTGTTCGGCCGCATGCCATGCGGCGGCTTCTTCCGGATGATAACCGAAGCGGTCCCGCCCTTCCGGTCCCATGCGGCCCAGAGCCACCGTGGTGATTCCGGCGGCGTGCTGGAAACGCACTGTGCCCGGGGTCAGGTCCATCACTTTGACCTGTTTGAAAATGCCTTCACTGCCGCAGTCGAGTTCCGCCAGTTCCAACCCCACCGCTTTGGTGCGGGAAGTGACCCGGAATTTGGTTTTATAATCCTCAAACGCTTTCTGCACTTCTTCCAGTTTTTGGCGGGCGTCGTCGGTTTCAGTTTTGGCTTCCTTGTCCTTGCGGAGGGACTCGGCCCGCAACTCCTGCAGACTGCGTTCAGCCGCGCGGGCCTCCTGTTGGGCCCGGGTGACATCGTCTTCCAACACCCGGAGGCGTTGGGTCAGGGTTTCGGTCTCGGCCTGCAGGGCTTGGAGCTGGGGGTCAGGCCCGCAACTGCTTAGCCAAAGGGGAAGCACCAGGAGGGGGCTGCGCAGGAGGATCCGGATCATAACTCATTTTTTTAGCTGGTTTCGACGCGGGGCGCAAGCGCCGTGCTGCGCCGGCCCGGTCTGGCCTCTCCCTCGGGCCGGATGGAGCAAGGCTTGCCCTCCGCGATGCCCCCGGTCCCGGATTTCCGGTCCCGTATCGGGTTCCAAAAAGCATCTTGCGCAGGGAGGGTGGCACGCTAGACTCGCGCTCCCGTTTTGGGACATTCTTAACTTTTGCCGCTGCTTATGTTACTCCCCCTGGCCACGTCTGATTTTCTCCTCCAACAAGGCATCCACCTCGCGCTCGGGCTGGGGGTTTTTGGGCTGCTGGTGGCGGGAGTGCTGATTTTTCAGATCCGGAACGCCCCGGCCGGCAATGCCCGGATGGCCGAAGTGGCTGCCGCGATTCAGGAAGGGGCCGCTGCTTACCTGAAGCGCCAGCTTTTTGCTGTCGGGATTATCGCCGTCATCATCACCGCGCTTCTCGCACTATGGAAACAGTCGATTGCCATCCCGGCCGGCTTTGTGGTGGGGGCGGTCTGTTCGCTGGTGGCGGGCTTCATCGGCATGCGCATCGCCGTCCTCGCCAATGTCCGCACCACCCAGGCGGCGACCGAAAGTGAACCCAAGGCCTTGCGGGTCGCTTTTAATGGCGGTGCCGTGACCGGCTTGCTCGTGGTAGGTCTGGCCCTGCTGAGCGTCGGCCTCTTTTTCAATGTGATGCGGGGCACCAGCACCGAACACGCCGTGGAAAGTCTGGTCGGTCTGGCCCTCGGGTCCAGCCTGATTTCCGTCTTTGCCCGGCTCGGCGGCGGCATTTACACCAAGGCGGCCGACGTGGGCGCAGACCTTGTGGGCAAAGTCGAATCCAACCTCAACGAGGACGACCCCCGGAACCCGGCCACCATCGCGGACAATGTGGGCGACAACGTGGGCGACTGCGCCGGTATGGCGGCGGACGTCTTTGAAACCTATGCCGTCAGCCTCATTGGAGCGCTGCTTATCGGTTTTCTCCAGCTCGGTGGCGGCCCGGCTGCGGAAGGCGCGATTGTCTATCCTTTTGTGATCGGTGGCATCTCCGTGATTGGGGCAGTGCTCGGCATTCTTTATGTCAATCTCCGCAGCAACAGCGCCAAGGCTGACCGCGTGCTGATGGAGGGGGTGCTCATTTCCGGCCTGCTGTCTGCCGCCCTCTATTGGCCCGCTACCATGGGCCTGTTGCCGGACACTCTGCAGATTGCGGGCAAAACCTACACTTCCACCGGCATTTACGGAGCGGCCATTGTGGGTCTGCTCATGACGGGAGCCGCTGTTATCATCACAAATTATTACACGTCCACCGCTTACCGGCCGGTCCGCAGCATCGCTGAAGCCTCCCGCACTGGCCACGCCACCAACATCATCGCTGGTCTGGCGGTGGGGAACAAAGCCACCGCCCTGCCGGTGCTTTGCATCGTGGCCGCCATCTTCTTCAGTTATCAGGCCGGCGACCTTTTTGGCATCGCCACCGCCGTCATGTCCATGCTCAGCATGGCAGGCATCATCATCTCCCTTGATGCCTTTGGTCCTATCACCGACAACGCCGGCGGCATCGCTGTCATGAGTGGCCTGCCGGAAGAAGTCCGCGAGCGCACTGACAGCCTCGACGCCGTGGGCAACACCATGAAAGCGGTCACCAAGGGGTATGCCATCGCTTCCGCCGGCGTCGCCGCCCTCGTGCTTTTTGGCAGCTACTATCTGGAATTGGAAAAGAAGACCGGCCAAATCTGGGACTTCTCCCTTAAGGATCCCATTGTCCTCATCGGCATGTTCCTCGGCGGCCTCCTGCCCTGTTTGTTCACCGCTTGGAGCATGAGCGCGGTGGGCAAAGCTGCGGGTGCGGTGGTCATCGAAGTCCGCCGCCAGATCGCCAAATTCCCGGGCATCATGGACGGCACCCAGAAACCCGAATATGCTGCCTGCGTGGACATTGTCACCAAGGCTGCCCTGCGTGAAATGGTCCTCCCGGCCTTGTTGCCCGTAGTCGGCGTGATGGTCATCGCTGCCATTCCCGCCCTCGGGGCCAAAGCTCTCGGCGGCATGCTGGTGGGCACCATCGTCACCGGTTTGTTTGTGGGCATCGCCATGACCTCCAGCGGCGGGGCATGGGACAATGCCAAGAAGTTCATCGAGGAAGGCCACCACGGCGGCAAAGGCAGCGATGCCCACAAAGCCGCCGTCACCGGCGACACCGTGGGCGATCCCTACAAGGACACCAGCGGTCCTGCCATCAATCCGATGATCAAGGTGGTCAACATCGTGGCCATCCTGATGATCGAGTTGTTCTTCGTAAGGTAAGACTGCCCATCTGGCAGGAGCGCCTAAGAGCTGATCGTTGCTGATGAGGGAGCGTCGTGTCTCTGGGCTTCCGGGTTTCCCGGGTGTATGCGCTCACAAACCAAAAGGACTCCGATGAATTTGAACAGAAGGTCACAAAGTTCACGGGGAAAACAGCTTTCAAGGCCAAGCCTGGCCGCCTCCCTCAGGGGGGAATCCGGTCCGGATGGCTTTGGTTAAACGCTCCCAGATGGGGGATGGACTGGTTCGCCGGGGTGCGGTTATAATTTCCATAATAGGGTTTGCTATCTCCGGAGGCCGTCCCTATCGTCGAAAACGTTCCGTCCACGTTTTTGCCAGGCCCCGACCCCATCTGTCCCCCGTTTCCAGGCCCGCCAATGCGGCTACCAGCAAATAGCAAGTTACTTCAATTTAAAAACTTAAAAATAGTGCCCTTTTCGATGATAGCCCCCAAAACCCCGGATGTCAGCTTCATACCCAAATTCAATACGCTGCGGGATGCCGGGGCGCGGCAGAAGCTCCGGTGCTTTGTCATGGCGATGACCGTGGCGCTTCCTTGCGGATCGTTGATGGCGGCCAACCCGGAACCAGTCGACCTTGGATCTTCAGCCACTTTCGGAGCTCTGGCAGGTGGGGCTATTTCGGGAACCGGCCATGTTAAAGGGGACGTGGGGTCGGGTACTGGTGCCATCGCCCCGGCGATCACCTCAACTGGAACCATTTATCCCACTGGGCATGCTGCAGCAATGACCGCCCTGGACGATTTTTCCACAGCTTACGCTGACGGCAAGAATCGAACACCTGATTTTTTATTGTCTGCGGCTGCTTATGAGTTGGGCGGAAAGACCATTACGGCGGGAGTTCACAAAATCGGCGCTGCAGCCACTTTGGGCTCCCCCGTCACTCTTGATGCCCAAGGCGACCCGGATGCTGTATTCATCATCCAAATTGGAGGAGCATTCAGTGCCACCGCATCCGTAGGAAATGTCGTATTAACGAATGATGCGCAAAGTGCGAATGTTTTTTGGATCGTTGAAGGAGCAGTTTCCATGGGGGCCAGTATTCACATGGAGGGAAATATCCTGGGAAATGCTGCGGTCACATTTGGTGCCACCACCACGATCAACGGGCGGGTAATGGCAGGTTCGGCGGCCGGCACCATCGCCATGGCCACGGCCATAACAGTTCCGGTGGACCCTTCGGTTGTGGGCGGCCGGGTCTGGTCCGATGCGAACATCAATGGGATTCAAGATCCGTCTGAAACCACCGGGTTCCCCAACGTGCCAGTCTCCCTGTTGCAGCTTGTGCTGGAAAAAACGACCATTGAACTTGGGGCCGCTGCCAATTTCGGAGCTCTGGCAGGCGGGGCTATTTCCGGCTCCGGCAATGTTGCGGGACATGTGGGCTCAGGCACGGGTGCCATCGCCCCGGCGATCACCTCGTCGGGGACCATTTACTCCACCGGTCACGCGGCGGTTATGACCGCTTTGGCCGATTTTGCCACCGCCTACAATGATGGGAAAAACCGGACGCCGGATGTCATGCTGTCGGCGGCGGCGTATGAATTGGGCGGATCGACCTTAACACCCGGGGTCTATAAAATCGGAGCTGCGGCTACCTTGGCCACCCCCATGACGCTGGATGCCGAAGGAGATCCTGAGGGTGTTTTTATCATCCAAATTGTCGGAGCATTCGGAACGACCGCGTCATCAGGAAATGTGATTCTCACGAATGAGGCCAAAAGTGCGAATGTTTTTTGGATCGTGGAAGGGGCTGTTTCCCTGGGGGCAGGTTCGAACATGAACGGAAATATTCTCGGCGGCGCTGCGATCACCTGTGGTGCCTCCACGGCCATAAGCGGCCGGGTGCTGGCTGGCACGGGTGCCGGCACTATTGCCTTGGCCACGGCGGTTTCAGCGGTGACGGGAACTCCCCCCGCAGGATTTCCCCCGCCGATTGTGGTGGCGAACACCGTGACCGATGCTAACGGCAACTATTTGTTCGAGGGTGTGCAGCCGGGTATCTTGATGGTCCGCTGGGATCTTTCCAACGTCACCACCGATTTTCGCATCACCGCACCCAACCAGGGCGGCGATGATGCGCTCGACAGCGATAGTGCTTCCGGCGACGTTGGCGGCTTCGTTTATTCCACGGAATTTGAGGTTTTGGGCGGTTCTACCCACCTCGGTATGGACCTCGGGCTGGCCGAGACCCTGCCGGCGATCAAAGCGGCAGCGAGGGCAGAATTGTCAGCCACCCTGGGGAATTATCTGCTGGCAAACTATTATACCGAAGAGAACTGGACCGCGCTGCATGCCGCCAGAACGGATGGCGACACCGCGATCAATGCGGCGACCACTCCGGCAAGTGTGGCCGCAGCGAAGGCATCGGCCCTGGCGGCGATGGACGCGGTGCCGACCGTTGCCGAAACGCTGGCGGAGGCCAAGTTGGTGGCGCTGAACAACCTGGCGACGACGCTGGCGGCCCTTGTGGAATCGGATTACACTGCCGGAAACTGGACGACGCTGAACTCTGCCAGGACCAATGGCGATACCGCGATTAACGCGGCGACGAATCTGGCAGGCGTGGCGACGGCGAAGGACGCGGCGCTGGCGGCGATGGATTCGGTACCGACGATTGCCGAAACCCTGGCCGTGGCCAAGGCGGGAGCCCTGGACGACTTTGCGGTGATTTTGGCGACCTATCTGGAATCGAACTATACCGCCGGGGGTTGGACGGCGCTGCAAACCGCCCGGACGAATGGCGAAACCGCGATCAATGCGGCGGCCGATCTCGCGGGCGTAACGACGGCAAAGGACTCGGCACTGGCCGCGTTGGATGCAGTGCCGACGTTTACGGAAACGGTGGCGGCGGACAAGACGGCGGCGCTGGCCGACCTTACCAGGGCGCAGGAGACCCATTTGGAAACGAACTACTACAGCGCCGGGAACTGGACGGCGCTGAAAAACGCGAGGACGGATGGCGCGCTGGCCATCAATGCGGCAACCGATCCGACTGCAGTGGCCGCAGCGAAGGACGCGGCGCTCGCGGCGATGGCGGCGGTGCCGACGTATGCCGGGACCCTGGCGGCGGCCCAGGCGTTGGCCCTGGACGACCTTTCGGCCGCACTGGCGACCTATCCCGAAGCGAACTACACCCCTGACAATTGGACGGCGCTGAACAACGCCATGACGAATGGCGAAACGGCGATTACAGCCGCGACCGATCCGGCAGGCGTGACGACGGCGAGAGCCTCCGCGCTGGCGGCGATGGACTCGGTGCCGACGATTGGTGAATCGCTGAGCATCACTGGCTTCTCGCGGTCATCCGAAGGCGAAGTGAGGCTGGAATTCAATACCACAAGGAATATTCTCCTAACTCTCCAAACCAGCACGGATCTCAGGAATTGGACCACCATCGCCACGGCCACTCCCGGCACCGGGGTTTGGTCCTTCGTCCATGATGCCGCTCTGGCCACCGGTCCAAGTCGTTTTTACCGCGCGTTCCTCACTCCGTAGGTCCATCAAAAAACCACCCCCCTGAGGAGGGCGGACATTCTGTCCGCCCGGTCAGTCCGTTACCGAAATTGCCCTGACAGCCATGGTTCCTGACTAAAACATGGGTTTGCTCCCATCAAGCCTGCTCCGCCCACTCCAGGCCTTCCGGCAGGCTGAATCCGGCATATTCCAGATGCATCACCCGGCGATGCCCGGCCCGGGTGGCGCGGCCGGAGGCGTGCAGCAGGAGCGGGCGCATGAGCAGAGCATCGCCTGCCGCGGCGAGGCACAACACCTCCGGAACGCATTCCCGCCATTCCCCGATCTGCTCGGGCGACAGACGACCCCGCAGGTGGGATCCGGGCAGGACCCGCAGGGCCCCATTCGATTCGTCCGCAGCGTCCAAATGCAGCCGCACCGTGATCATCTGTTCCAGCAGTTCAATCGGCGGCTGCACATGTGGGATTCCCTCCTTCACACTCCATGGGCCAAACCCCGGCACTTCCACCCGCTTCTGCAGGGCCAGGGTCAGATCCTGATGCCATGGAACCAGCCAGTTGGCGTCGGGCGACTTGTCAAAATAGATCGCCCGCACCGGCACCGGCCCGGCGGGCAGATGTGCTCTCACCAAATGCAGCAAACGTTCCGAAAGGGCCAACGCCGCCACCTCCGGCACGGCCAGCATCCCGCGCCGGCCGGCTCCCGCAACGGTGCCGAGACCTTCGATCAGGCTGCGGCATTCGCTTTTTTCCAACACTTTCGGGATCAGGAAAAATCCATCGGATTCAGGCAGGGGAATCATGAGTGGAGTCCTGACGAAGTGATGTGGGGGATTCAATTGGTGGTTCTTTTGTAACGTCAGGGTGCCAGTTCCGCCTCTGTCCACGGAGTGCTGCGGGTGCTCGTGGAGGCGCGGATCTGGCGGATGGTATCAATGGGAACTGGCGGGGCGCTGTTGTCGAAGTGGCTGCGGAGGTAATGGAGGAGGTCGGTGAGCTGCTGGTCGTCGAGGCCCATGGGGGGCATGGGGAGCGGGGTGGACTGGACGAAGGGCTCGGCATTCACTTTGATAGGACCGCTCAGGCCGTGGAGGAGAATCTTGACCAGGCGGTCGGGCGGGCCGGTGACCCAGTCGCTGTTGGCGATGGAGGGATAGAGCCCCGGGAGTCCCCGGCCTTCGGGCTGGTGGCAGTTCAGGCAAAGGGTGTCGTAAATGAGCTTGCCGGGAGGCGCGGCGGTCACCGGGGCGGAAGCGAGCGTTTTGAGATAGGACTCGCGGGCGGCTCGGGCTTGCGGGGACGGAGCGGGATCAAAGCGAAGGGTGGGGAGCACGGGTTGCCAGTGAGGCTGGAGGGCACGGATGGTCTGGCGCAGGGCGTAGTCGATGAATTTGTCGGTGGGATGGTCGAGGGCCTGGAGCGCGAGAGTGGCTGCTTCCGGCTGCAGGATCCGGGCACAGGCGACGATGGTTTCCAGCCGGACCCGGGGATGGGGGTCGTGGATGGTTTTTCCCAGAAGGGATAAAATGTCAGGAAGCGCGCCCGCCCAGGCACCGGCCACCCGGGCTCCATAAGCGCGGACGCGGGGATCGTTGGCCGCAAGGAGTCGTTGCAGCAGGGCAGGCGGGGGGGACTGCTGTGCTTCAAATACGCCACAAAGTTCCATTAGGTGGCGCTCGTCCGCCATGTCAGGCAGGGCAGCATCTGCTGCGGCCAGCACGGCGGCAGGTGCGCCATCGAAGAGCAGGCGCTTCGCCTGATAGCGGGTCCAGCGCTCGGGGGAGCGGAGCTGGCCGATCAATTGGGCCGGGGAAAGGGACTCGAGGTCGGGCTGGCGGACCGGAGCGCGGCCTTTGGCGCTGAGCCGCCAGATCCGGCCATGGCGCCGGTCGCGGGAGGCGTCGGCGTAGCTGGTTTGATAGTGACCGATGGAAGTGTTGAACCAGTCGCAGAGATAAATCGCCCCGTCAGGCCCGACACTGACATCGACCGGTCGGAAGGAGGCATCGGTGCTGGTGACGAGTTTGGGTAGTTGGGTGGATTTGAATCCGGAGCCTTCGTCCTCCAAACGATGCCGTTCCACCACGCCGCCAAAGTAGCCGCCGATGATGGCGCAGCCCTGCAGGTCGTCGGGCATGGCCTGGGTTCCCACAAAGTCGAGGGAGGTGGTTTTGGGATTGGTATCGAAGAGTGCACCGGTGGAGTGGTATTCGTCTGGATCCTTCATGGGAATAAGACCTGGCGTGCTGTAATAACCAGCCGGGCGGTCGCCGCTTTTGTGGAAAACCTGAAGGTAGTCATCAAAGGCCACTCCCCAGCAGTTGTGGCCGGCTTTGGCTCCATTGAAAAAGCCTTCCATCTTCTCCGTGCGCGGTTGATAGCGCCAAAGCCCGGAGCGCTCCAGCAGGGCCAGGCCATGAGCAGTTTCCACACGCGAAAAAGCGTGCAGGCCCTGGGAGAACCACAGGCTGCCATCCGGTCCGTGGGAGATGCTGTTGATCAGTTGATGGGTATCGCCAATCCCGAATCCGGAGAAGAGAACCCGGCGTTCATCTGCCTTGCCGTCGCCGTCGGTGTCCTTGAAGTGGAGCAGGGAATCGAAGTCGCAGACATAAACCCCGCCGCCGCCGGGTTCGACGCCCTGCACCATGGTCAGTCCCTCGGCATAGCGGGTTTGTTTGTCCGCTCTGCCGTCGTGGTCGGTGTCCTCCAGCACGAGGATAAAGTCGGCGGGCTTTTCTCCGGGCAGGGTTTGCGGGTAGGTGGGGGAACAAGCCACATAACACCGGCCGCGTTCATCCCAGGCAATCTGCACGGGTTTGATCACGCCCATGGCTTCGGAGGCAAACAGATTGATTTCATAACCGTCCGCGACCGTGAACGTGGCGAGTTGTTGTTCCGGTGTGAGGACGGCGGTGCCTGCTGCGGGAGGAGGCGGAGCCGGCAGCGCAGGAGCAGGTTTACCCTGGGCCAAGGCAGCGATCCGGGCGTCCATCGCGGCTATAAGAGGCTTGTGGTTCTCGAAGCTGGCGCGGAGCGAGGGGGCGTGGGCCCCGGGTTTTCCAAAGAGTTGGGAAACGCGGTCGCCATAAACAAAGGACCAGTTGGCGGGCCGCCAGCAGTCTGCCCACAGGCGGTTTTTTTCGATCACCGCCTCCCGCAGGCCTGACAAATCATCGCTGCCGCTCCAGGCCAGCCCCAGCGCCGAGGCGGTGAGTTCCGCCGTGACCCTCAAGCCTTCCGCACTGAGATGCTGGCCGTTGTCGGTCAGGCGGGGCGATCCGGCCGGGCGCTGGGAAAGGGGAGTGAAGAGATCCACAAAGAGGGCCCCGCGTTGCCGGGCCATTCTCCGGATGGCTTCGGTGTAGGCCGCGACATCGGCATTGCGGCGGGTCAGGTCAGGGGCGTGGGAGGCCACCGGTTTTTCGAATGGGATAGGAGAAATCAGCACCAGGCGCGGCGTGCGGGAGGCAAACTGGTCGAGCAGCCGGTGATAGGCCGAGGTGAATTCCGCAAGGCGGCCCGGCCCGTCGAAGGATTCCACCTGACCAAACTGGGCAATCACCATACCGGCCCCCACCGCGGTGAGCTGGTCCTTCCAGTCACCGAAATTCAGGTCGCGCCATTGTTCGTAAACGGTGTCGCCTTCCCACGCCATGCTGCGGAAGCGGGGAGCCTGGGCCGCGAGACACCCCCCGAGCCGGGCCTCAAGGTCGCCGGACTTTTGCGTCCTCACCAGATTGGTCTGGCCCGTCAGGACAATGACTTCACCGGGGGTGACGTCAAACTTTCCCTTTTGGAACGGAACGGGGGCAACGGGTGGCACCGGGGAATCGCCAAAACGGTTCAGAATATCCTCTGGGCCGGGAACTGCATTGTCAGGAAGAGGTTCGATGGTGATATTGCGGAAAGCGATCACCGCTTTGCAGTCGCCGTGGATCTGGAGAGCGATACGGCCATCGGGCGGAAGGCCCGGGGCGGATTCTGTGTAGTTGACCGTGCGGATGCCATTAACAAAAAGCTGGATGCGCTCCCCTGCCGCCACGATCTCATAACGATTCCAATCCCCGGGCTTTTCGGCTTGCTGGATCACCGCCGGATCCGCTTTGGCGAGCATCGTCTTGCGGCGGGATTCATCGTAGAGGCAGCCGCTGTAGCCGGCACCGATGTCGGCCTGATAACCGATCATTTCGTTGGGAGGGTTGGAGATACGCTGGCTGCGGATCTGCACGCCGCCATTCACGAATCCTTCGGTGCCGGTCAGTTTGTATTCGAGCACCAACCGGAAATTCCGGTAATTGCCTGTAGTGGCGAGGAATTCGTTCTGGGGATTCCCGACTATGGAGCCACCAGTGATGGTGCCGTCCTCAACCCGCCAAGTGGGTCCGCCTTCCCAGCCGGCAAGGGATTTGCCATCAAAGAGCGGAACCGGCGCGGCGGCGGCGGGGCATGGCAGAAGCAGGGCCGGAAAGAGCAGAAGAAGAAATCGGAGGCAGGGCATGGAGCAACAACGTGCGGGAGGGCAGTGCTTTGTCTTTCAGGTGGAGGAGAGGGCAGTGGGACAAGACTGCGTTCCTGTCCCAACTGCCGGTCAGGGAGACATCGGAGAAGCCGCCTTTTTTGCGTTTTGCTTCCAGCTGAGCTGTGCCAAAGGCACGGAATGGAGGAAAGGGTTAATCAGCTTGGAGGAGGCTGAAGCCGGTCGATCACCGCCCGCACCGCCAGCGCGGCCTTGCGGAATTGAGAGGTTTCCCGCGGATTCAGGGCCGGGTGAAGATAACGCTCCACTCCGTTGGCTCCCACCACCACCGGGACACTCAGGCAGACCCCCCTGACTCCGGCGAAGCCATCGATTTTCACGCTGAGGGGGATGGTGCGTTTTTCATCGAGCAGGATGGATTCGATGATGTAGGCCGCCGCCAGGCCGATGGCATAACAAGTATTGCCTTTTTTCCGGAAGACTTCGATGCCAAGGTTTTTGGCCTGCTCGCAGAGAGCGCGGCGTTCCGGGGTGTCGTCGATCAACTCCCCGCCCGCCGAGGCCACACTCATGGCCGGGAATTGATGCTCCCCATGCTCTCCCAGGATGTAAGCCCGCAGGTCATCTGGATGAATCCGGATCATGCGGGACAGCAGTTCGCGGAAACGGATGGAATCCACCAGAGTGCCGCTCCCCATCACCCGGGACGGCGGAAATCCTGTCAATTCCAGCGCCAGCCACGTCATGGCATCCACCGGATTCGAAACCATCACCAACTGCGTCTCCGGAGCCGCCCTGGCCACCGCAGGCAGGACGCTCCGCAGCAGAGCCGCATTGCCTTCTGCAATCACATTACGGTCTGTCATCCCAGGCGGGCTGGGCACCGAAGCACAGACCGCCACCACCAGACTGCCCGCCGTATCCGCCAGTTCCCCCGCCCGCACCGTCACCGGTACCTGCAAAAATGCCTGGGCATGCATCAGATCCATGGCCTCCCCTTCTGCCTTGGTCCGGTCTGACCCGATCAGCACAATCTCCCGGGCCACGCCTTTCATCATCAGGGTATAGGCCAGGACCATGCCCACCTTGCCCGGACCGATGATGGAAACTTTCATGCCCACCCATGCACGTTCCGCTCACCTGCATCAATTTGAATCCGCCGGTGACAACAGGTCTAATATCCGCATCAGTGCGAAGCGTGGATTGTCCCGTAGCATCCTCCGGAACGTTGGTCTCCCTGGATCACTTGGTGTCTCTCAGAGCATACAATCCGCGCAGGGCGGGCTGTCCGAGGCTTTTGGCTCCGCGTTTCCGATGGGTGCGGCTGCGGCCCTGGACCACCTGACGGTGGGATGCAAACCACCCCTCAATCATGGCCCGGCTCCCAAAAATGACTCCACGGGTGAAGTGCCGCACCCGCCGGTTCAGCACCTCGGCAGCCAGGCGTCTTTCGTTGGCAGTCGTTAGTTTTTCCCTGACTTTCTCCGGAAGCCCGCGGCGCACCACGGTCCCGTCTTCCCGGGTCCGCTCCGCGCCCTGTCCGCCGAGGATCGCCCGGTAAATCACCAGCGCCCGGCGCTCCACGCTGGGCGCAAAAGCATCCCTTCCCCAGGGTTTCGCTCCCCCGGCCAACGCTCTTGGCCAAGCCATTTGGCCGATGATTCTGACCACACCACGCCGCGATCTGGCCTTCCCGGCCATCGCTTCGGAATAACCGCTCCAGCGGTAATCTGCCGGGTCCGACACCATCCCGGCCCGCACCGGATTGAGGTCG
>JBBQWG010000013.1:0-122048 GCA_038210825.1 Verrucomicrobiales bacterium | reverse complement strand
CAGCGGGACAGCGGGCGTGCCGCCAGCGGGACAGCGGGCGTGCCGCCAGCGGGACAGCGGGCGTGCCGCCAGCGGGACAGCGGGCGTGCCGCCAGCGGGACAGCGGGCGTGCCGCCCGCATCAATCAGTTCCCCTCCAGCCTGGTAAAATCAATCTCGGGTTTCTTGTTCGGGGCCGCAGGCCGCGTGAAGGTCTGGTCCAGTTTCACGGTGTCGTTGAAGAAGCCGCCGTTTTTCAGGAAGAAGCCATCGCCTTCCAGACCGCCGGCGTAGTCCAGGCGGTGGCGGCCGCGGGCGGTGTTGTCTCCGGTGAGGCGGGCGGTGGTGAGTTCATGCCATGCGCCGGTGGTGTCGCGCACCCACTGGTTTCCATGCCGGCTGCGGCGGCTGAGCCAGCCATTCCGGTCGGAAAAATTTTCGAGGAACGAATGAAATCCGGTGAGGTGTTTGTTGGTTTTGGGGCGTTTGAATTTGGCGATCAGTTTCCAGTCTCCGGCGGGGGCTTCGGCCATCCATGCGGTGTAAATGCTGTTGCCCTTGCCGTCCGGTTTGACGGAATTCAGGAAACGATAGGTGAAACCCGTTTTCCACGGGTAGAGCAGGTAACTCTGGCCGCCGGACCCTTCATTGCCGAACTCCCCGGTCTTGACGCCCTCACCCTTCGCCATCATCACCACCCGCTGATCTTCCGGGATCTCCTTGGGGTTGTCGGTTTGGAAAGGACTCCACACGGAGAACAATACCCGGCGTTCCGTGGCGCTGTTGGTCTGGATGCCGAAATAACCTTCCCCGAAGCCGTTGGCCATGTAGTAGGAGCCTATCGGATCGCTGCCTTCCGGCACCGTCAGTTCGCTGTAGGCATACTCGATATCGCGGCCCGGCGGCAGGCGGTAGCCGAGGTGCACAGACGGTCCGCGGCGGCCCCAGTAGAACATGTTGCCATCGTTGTTCCTCACAAAATCTGCGGTGACTCCTTCCGTGGCCGTGGACACCACCAGATCCGACAACTCGGCGAAGACGGGCCCGGTGCGGCGGATCCCCTGCAGGTCCACCCTGACATATCCAGCTTCCTTCACCTCCACTTTGCCCAACGGGACCTCACGCAATTCCGCGCCGGTGGCCTTGATTTCAAAGCGGGTGCCGCCGACGCGGGCTTCGATCACGGATTCCCCCTCCGGAACCTTTAATTTCAGGGCCAGGCCGAGGGTCGCCGGACGGTCCACCCGGAAAAACACCGAAAAGACACTGGCTTCGTCCCCCCAACGGGATCCGCCCCGGCGGCCAAGGCCGTCTTCGCTCCCGCTGCCGGAAGCGGTCAGGAAGGCATTGCCCGCCACTGGCACCGGCCATGGATTCGCGGCGGCGGAAAGGACAAAACCGGTGGGAAATAACAAGGCCGCAGCCAGACCGGCGGCCAGCCAGGAACCAAGGCGGAAGGGAGGACAGGGGAAATTGAATGACATGGTCAAAACAACGCGGAGGGAGCGTGGAATCCTGATGCTGGAACACCTTCTTTTGAAACAAAAACGGCGGGAAGCCCGGGAGCTTCCCGCCGCCGTGTCATCCTAATAACACTGCGATTTGCCGCCGCCGTGAAGGCGGCCCCTTGGGTTAGAACTTGATCTCCACCCCCCCGTAGAAGGCGCGGGGCTCGCCGGCGCGGGGGCCGAGGGGGATGCGGCTGCTGATATACTCTTCGCCGAGCAGGTTGGAGATGCCGGCCAGCAAAGAGATGTTATCGGTGGCTTGCCAGCGGGCGCTGAGGTCGAGGATGAGGGCATCGTCCGTCTTGCCGAAACGGGCGTCTGGTCTGCCCGCCGGTGTCCGCAGGCTGGTGGTGTTGCTGGCGGTGCCGAAGGTTTCCGGGGTGTAGCTGGCGTCGAGATAAAGTCCGAAACCGCCATATTCGATCCCGATGCCCGCGCTGAGGCTGAACTCCGGAATGTAAGGCACTTCACTGCCGGCGCGGCCGCCGCTGAAGATGGTCTCGGCATTGGCGGAACTGGAATCGGTTTTCAGTTCGCTGTGGGTGTAGGTGGCGGAGAGGCGGGTGGGCAGGTTCCATGCGCTGCCGGTGCCGGTCATCGGATCCCAGCGCAGCGAGGCTTCCACGCCATAGACATCGATGTCGCCGCCGTTGGCCGTTTCGGTGGATCCCGAGGCCCCGATCTTGTCCTGCACGATGAGGTCCTGGAACCTGGTGTAGAAGCCCACGAGTTCGGCTTGGAGGGAATCCCCATAGTGGCGGGCGCCGAGTTCGAATCCATCGGACAGTTCCTCTTCCAAGCCCCCCTGCAGGCTCGCGCGGGGCCCTGGTGTGGAGAAGCCGCGGTAGTAGCTGGCGAAGGTGCTCCACTGGTCGTTGATTTCGTAATTCAGACCGAGGCCGGGGGCCATGATGTTGGTGCTGCCATTGCCCGAGCCAGTGACGCGGTCAGGATCGCCCTTCGTGTTGTAGTCCGTGTAGTCCTGCTCCAGATGCTCGAAACGCACTCCGGGTTTAATCGTTAGGCTGCCGATTTTGATCGCATCCTCCGCGTAGAGGGAGAAGGCCATGGTTTCCTCGAGCCGGTTGCCGCCGGATCCATTGAAGCCGCGGGCGATGCTGGAAACGGCTCCGTTGGCGGTGGTGAAGACCTTGTCGTCGCGCTGCAGGCGGCGGGACTCATCATAGTGGGCGCGCCAGCCCACCGTCAGCTCGTGCCCGACGCTGCCGGTGGAGAAACTGTAATCCAAGCGCTGTTGGAGGCCGGTGGTGTAATAGTCACGGTTGTTATCGCGGATCTTCCAGATTCCGGCCGCATTGCCTTTGAGGATGTTCAGACCCTCGCCGCCGGCCACGAGGGCGTTGGCGACGTTGTAGCTGGTGGTGCCGTCGCGGTTCTGCACACTATCCAATTTATACCAGCTGCGGTCCAGGGAAGTGTAGTAGGCGTTGGTCTCAATCCGCAGATTCGGCGTGGGCTCCATGGTGTGGCTCAGCACCGCACGGTATTGATGATAATCCATGTTGTCGAACCGCGTGCCGGCATAACGGCGGTAGGGGTCGTTGCGGAAGTCGCGTTCGGTCAGGCCCACGTAGGTTTCATCAGCATTGAAATCGGTGTAGCCGAGGCGCAATTCGAAACGCTGTTTGAGCGGCGAGTTGGGCTCCCAGAAAATCTTGAAGTTGGGGTCAAGGGCGCGGTAGCCGGTGTCGCCGCCCACTTTATCGATAGTGCGGAAGCCGTCGTTCTGGGCGTGGTGCATTTCCACCACCCAGCCGACAGTGCCGGCAGCGGTTTCCTGGGTGCGGGCCCAGTAGCCATGGTTGAACCATGCGTTGTCCGTGCCGTAAGTGGATTTCAGGTAAAATTGTTCGGCCACGCCGTCGGAGGTGACGGCAGGGGGGACCGGGGACGCGGAGGTTTTGCCGGAAACCACCCCTTTGCCGCCAACGGGAATTTTGCCGCTGGAGGGGACTTCCGCGCCGGAGGTAACCAGTTGGGCAAAGGGAGTGGACAGGTAGTTGACTACCCCGCCGGTATTGTGAGGACCGTAGCGGACCTGGCTGCTGCCTTTCAGCACCTCCACGCCGCTCATGCGGCCGATCCGCGGAGAATAATAGGCAGCGGGATCGGAATACGGCGCGGGGGCCATCATGATCCCGTCTTCCATGATCGTCACCTTGGCGCTGCGGCCCGGGTCCACGCCGCGGAGTGAAATGTTGGTGAAATTGCCAAAGCCGTCTTCTTCGCGGACATACACCCCGGGCACGCGGCTCAGCACACGGTTCGGGTTCGAGTAAGTCTGCGTCCGGATTTCCTCCTGGCTGACAAAAGCGGCAGCTCCGGCGGTGTTTTTGATATCCTCTGCACTGCCGATGACGGTAATCGGAGCCAGGGAGGTGCCTTCTGCAGCAGCGGGCGCTTGTGCCTTGATCAGGCCCGGGGCAACCAGCAGCGAAAAGCCGGCGAGAAACAGAGGACGGAGGGTAAGAGTTAGGGCTGGATGATGATTCATGAGGAGGCCGAGGATAATGAGACCCATTCTCATGGCAAGCGGAAATGAAACTGATTCCCAGTCGCGTTTGATTTGCCCCCGACCCGCCAATGTTGGCCTATGTTCCACCACAGGCAGAACGGAATTAAAGCCACTGAGGGGTGATCTTTCTGGTTGATGACCGGGCCCGGGTCCGCTATGGGCAAGGGCGCAAATGGCGGTTCTCCGTCACATTGTGGCCCGGATTTGGGGGGTTTAGCTCAGTTGGTAGAGCGTTTCGTTCGCAATGAAAAGGTCAGGAGTTCGAATCTCCTAACCTCCACCAAATTTGGATTGGGCCTGATCAGGCCCCGCATTCTCCTTCCGGCATGGCTCAAAATCTTCCCCGAGGCACTCCTGCCCGTGTCCTTGTATTATTGTCATTGCTGACGGGGCTGGTCACGGTCAGTGTCTGGCGGGATGCCCTGCAAAGGCCGGGCAATACGTGGGTGCGATATCCTACGGCCTTGGGTGATCCAGGGCTTTTGAAGCCCGGACAACTCCCCGTAAAGCTGGACACTCCGGGCGGCACGGTGGCATTGAGTGCCGGCGGCACCCCCCTGCGCCGGGGAGACCACCGGATGTTCCGGGTAAGAACGGAAATGAAACCGATGTTGCCATTCACCCTATTTACGACCGTGGAAAATCTCGCGGCTACGCCGGATCCCAAATTGTATGCCCGGACTGCACCCCATGTATTTTTGAAGCTGCGGGCTCAGGTGGTGGATCCTGCAGTTCCAAACTTGGTTCCGGGTCTCCCCGAAGAGAACACTGCTCCGGATCTGGCTGGGCGGACGTCCCCCCTCCTGCCGGAAGCGGCGCTCCCACCGGGAAATCCAGGAACGGCAGAGGATACGGCATGGCCGGATCCACGGAATCCCCCGCAAGTGCCCCCCGGGGAAGATCCTGACCAGGTTTTGGCTCTGCCAGCCCCCGACCCGCGCCTTGCCAAGCCACCGCCGATTCCCGGGCCACCGCCCCCCGATTCTCAGGGCAAGAACAGTGATTCTCTACCTCCGGTCATCGCACCGGACGTGCCCGCTCCCAAGGCAATTCCCTTGCCCCCGGATGAACAGGATTCCCCCGATGAGGAACCCGCCCCGCCGACTTTGTGAAATATTTCACAAATTACTCTTGCACCCTCCGGCGCGCTCGCCTAGAACCAAAACTCCGCGCTTTCTGCCTTATTTTTCCGAGGCAGGGTGCGGATCGTTTTTCCCAACGCGCTGCATCGCCATGACCCGCCTGTTTGCTTTTTTTCTTCCACTTTTACCCATGCTGGCGTCTGCGGCGGGTGATGCCAAGCATGAAGTCAGCGCCAAAGCGCTGCCCCTGCTGGGAGACCAGGGCTGGACGGCGTTCCTGACGAATTCGGTCTTTGTTTCCATCCTGGTGACCGCAGTGTTGCTGTGGTTTTTCCGGGGAGCCATGAAGCCCAAGGCGCTCATCCCTGGCACGAGGCAAAACTTCGCGGAATTGGTCGTCGAATTCCTTTACGGTCAGGTCGAGAACATTGTCGGGCCGAAGATTGCTCCCAGCGCCTTTCCCTTGCTGGCGACCATCTTTATTTACGTCACCATATCCAATTGGACAGGGCTGCTGCCCGGCGTCGGGACGGTGGGTCTCTCCAGTCACACCGGAGCGATGATGTCCACCTCCCATGTGGAAACCCCCCTGCTTCGACCGGGCACGGCGGACATGAACCTGACCTTCGGCATCGCATTTTGCTCCCTGATCGTCTGGTTTTTTATCACCATCCGGGAAATGGGATTCGGGGGATTTATCTCCCACACTTTTGGTCCCAAAGGCGGACTCAGTGGCATTTTGAAATACGCCCTGATGCCGATCTTCTTCATCGTCGGGATCATTGAGGTCATCTCCATCCTCTTCCGCCCCATGACTCTGTCTCTGCGGTTGTATGGGAACGTTTATGCCGGCGAAAACCTGCTCCATACCATGGGCTCACTGGTGCATTCGGGGAATCCGTTCATCGATTTTTTTTCCAGCGTATTGATCCCGCTGCCCTTTTATTTCCTCGAAATTCTCGTCGGCGTGCTCCAAGGCATGGTCTTCGCCCTCCTCTGTGCGGTCTTTATCAAGCTGTCCACCACCCATGATGAAGCGCATGGGGAAGAACACGCCCACTGACCGACATCCCTTTGCCTCCCGTGACCATGGCCTGACTGTGGGCGGCGGCATGTAACACCAAACGCATACAGAAAGAAATAACAACATGATGATGGAAATCGCCTCCATGCTCCAGGCCGCCGCTGCTGACCCTGCCGTCGCCGAAGCCGCCAACAAACTCGCCCAGTCCTCCGGGATCAACGGTTCCTTCACCCTCGGCGTCGCCGGTGCCGGTGCCGGTCTCGGCATTGGTCTGACCGGTTTCGCCGCCGCCCAAGCCGTCGGCCGCAACCCCGGTGCTTTCGGCAACATCCTCACCATCGCCATCATCGGCATGGCGCTGGCTGAAGCTATCGCCATTTACGCCTTCATTCTCGCTCTCGGAGGCCGTTAATCCCTTCCGGACTCCGGCGGCCGCCTAAACCGCGGCCGCCGGGGCTCCACCCCTCCGGTTCTTCCGGAAAATTTCCGTTTCATTTCCTCTCCCGTTTCCCTTTAACTCCCACGCGCCACCCGCTATGCCCATCCTCGACCAGCTCGGTATCGACTACCCGAAGATCATCGCCCAGATCATCATCTTCGGCCTCGTTTACCTGATCCTCAGCAAGTATGCCTTTGGGCCGGTGACCGCCCTGTTGGAGCAGCGCCGCACGCGGATCGCGGAAGGGGAAGCCAACCTCGACAGAATCCGGGAAAATCTCGCCACTTCCCAGGCTCAGGCAGCCGCAGCCCTTGACAAAGCGAACAGCGAAGCCACCCGCATCATCAAGGAAGCCAGCGACGCTGCCGCTTCCATCGCCGAGCAAAAGAAACAGGAAGCCGTCGCCGAAGCCCAGAGCATCATCGCCAAGGCCAAGGAAGCCACCGAACTGGAACGCGCCCGCGTCATGGCCGAACTGAAGCGCGACTTCGGCCGCCTTGTCGTCGATACCACCTCCAAAGTCACCGGCAAGACTCTCAGCAGCGAAGACCACGCCCGCCTCAACCAGGAAGCCCTCGCCCAGATTTCTCTTTAAGTTCCCGGATTCAGTTCACGTTCCCGCCCTGCAGCGGCCGACTGAAAACTGAAAACTGAAAACTGAAAACTTCGTCCCATGAAAGTCAGCAAAGACGCTCTCCGCAACGCCCGGCAGTTTATGCGCCTGACGCTGCGCAATGGCACCGTGGATCTCGGGGCCGCCAAAACCATCGTGGACAAGGTGATCGCTGACAAACCGAGGAATTACCTCGGCATCCTCACCGCCTATCAACGCCTCCTCCGCCTCGAACTCGAAAAACGACACGCCATTGTCGAAAGCGCCACCGAACTCACCGGGCCCGAGCAGGCTACCGTCACCGCCGACCTCCAACTCCGGCACGGCTCCGATACCACGACCGAATTCCGCACCAATCCCAGCCTGCTCGGCGGCATCCGGGTCAAGCTCGGGTCCACCGTCTGGGACGGCTCCATCAAATCCCGCCTCGAATCCCTCCGGGACAAAGTCCTCGCCTGAACCCGCACCGGTCCGGCCTCCCTTTTCTAATTCCAAATCCAGCCTTCATCCTTTCTAACAATGAGCACCATCCTTCAGGAACTCGAATCCCAAATCGCCGGCCTCAAGACGGCCGTCTCCCGCTCCAACGTCGGCATCGTCCGGGAAGTCGGGGATGGCGTCGCCAAAATCGAAGGCCTGAGCGACGTCATGCTCAATGAAATGATCGAGTTCTCCGGCGGACTTTACGGCCTCGCCCTGAACCTCGAAGAAACCGAAGTGGGCTGCGTGTTGCTGGGCTCCGGCGAACACGTCAAAGCCGGCGATGAAGTCCGCACCACCGGCCGCCTCCTTTCCGTCCCGGTTGGCAAGAGCCTGCTCGGCCGCGTCGTCAACACCCTCGGTGAACCCCTCGACGGCAAAGGCCCCATCGTTGGCGAAGCCCAGTATCCTGTCGAAAAGCTTGCTCCCGGCATCATTACCCGCAAGTCGGTCTCTGTTCCGGTCCAGACTGGCATCATGTCCATCGACGCCATGATCCCGATTGGCCGCGGCCAGCGCGAATTGATCATTGGGGACCGTTCCACCGGCAAGACCACCATTGCGGTCGACACCATCATTTCCCAGGCCAACCAAAACAAGGCGGCCGAGCAGGGTAAGCTGCAGGGGCACAAGCCGCTTTATTGTATCTACGTCGCTATCGGCCAGAAGCAATCCAACGTCGCCCGCGTCGTCAAGACCCTGGAAGACGCCGGTGCCATGGAATACACCGTGATCGTCAGCGCTTCCGCTTCCGATCCTGCAGTGAATCAATATCTCGCCCCCTACGCGGGCTGTTCCATTGGCGAGTGGTTCATGGACCAAGGCCAGGATGCCTTGATCGTGTTTGATGACCTATCGAAGCAGGCGGTGGCCTACCGTCAGGTTTCCCTCCTCCTCAAGCGTCCCTCCGGCCGTGAAGCGTATCCCGGCGACGTGTTCTACCTCCACTCCCGGTTGTTGGAGCGTTCCGCCCGCGTCAATGAAAACTACGGCGGCGGCTCGATGACCGCGCTGCCCATCATCGAAACCCAGGCGGGTGACGTGTCAGCCTACATCCCGACCAACGTGATTTCCATCACCGACGGTCAGATCTTCCTTGAGACTGACTTGTTCTATCAGGGCGTCCGTCCCGCCATCTCGGTCGGTCTCTCGGTGTCCCGCGTCGGTTCCGCCGCCCAGACCAAGGCTATCAAAAAAGTCGCCGGCACCACCAAACTCGACCTCGCCCAGTTCCGCGAACTGGCCGCTTTTGCCCAGTTCGGTTCCGACCTCGACTCCGCCACCAAGGCCAAACTCGACCGCGGGGCCCGCATCGTGGAACTCTTCAAGCAACAACAATACCAGCCGAAGAGCCTCCCCATCATGGTCGTCAGCCTCTACGCCATGCAGAATGGTTATTTCGACGATGTCCCGGTCGACCGCATCCGCGAGTGCCAGGCTGCCATGGAAAACTTCTTCAGCACCCGCAAGGAAGCCCTCCTCCTCCAGATCGGCAACGAAAAGGCCATCGACAATGTGGTGGAGGAAATCAAAACCGCCCTCTCCGACTTCAAGTCCTCCTGGAAGTAGTCGAGGAAGTTTTCAGTGTTTCAGTTTTCAGTTTTCAGCCCCACAGGAAAAACCGATAACCGAACTCACCCACTGAAAACTGAAAACTGAAAACTGAAAACTTTTCTCCAGTATGCCTTCTACCCGCGACATCCGCCGCCGCATCAAATCCGTCAAGAACACGGCCCAGATCACCAAGGCCATGCAGATGGTTGCGGCTGCCAAGATGAAAAAGGCGCAGGACGCCGCCACCATGGGCCGCCCCTACGTGGACCTTCTTAACAAGGTCCTCGTCAGCCTGCAGTCCCGCGTCGAGGAAAGTGCCCATCCTTACTTCAGTCCCGGGGCCGGATCCAAAACGCTGGTGATTCTGATCACCAGTGACAAGGGCCTTTGCGGTGCCTTCAACACCAATCTCCTCAAGAAAGTCGTCACGGCGGATCTGGGGCCGGAAACCGAGTTCATCACTATCGGCCGCAAGGGCTCCCAGTCCCTTGCCCGTCTCAAGAAAAATCTCAGCGCCGACTTTTCAATTAAAGACCCGGCCCGGTTCCCGGAGTTGCGCCCGGTAGCCAAACTTCTTCAGGACAAGTTCCTCTCGGGCGAATACTCCCGGGTCCTCGTGGCCTTCAACAACTTCGTCAACACCGCCACTGTCATCCCCAGTATTGAGCAGCTTCTGCCGATCAATCCGGTGACCCTGGGCGGAAAGCGCTCTTATGAAGGGGTCGGCATGGGTGAAGTCAATGATGCCACCCAGGGACCGGTTCTGGAATACGCTTTTGAACCCAACACCGCCGAAGTCTTCGCTCAGGTCCTGCCCCAATACGTCAACAATACCCTGTTCCAGATGCTGCTGGAATCCCGCGCCTCCGAGCACTCCAGCCGGATGGTTGCCATGAAAAACGCCACCGACAACGCCAAGCAGATGCTCAAGGATCTCAGCCTTGAGTATAACAAGCTGCGCCAGGCCGCCATTACCAACGAACTCCTCGAAATCACCACCGCCAAGATGGCGCTCGAATAGTCCCATCGCCCGGCATGCGCCCGGGCTATCCAATCTCAAATTTTCCAATCTCAAATCTCCAATCTTCCCATGAGCAACATCGGCAAAATCGTCCAAGTCATCGGTCCCGTCGTGGACGTGGATTTCTCCGCAGCCGCCAAACTGCCCGAAATCTACAACGCTCTCGAAATCAATTTTGATCTGTCAGGCAAGCCGGTCCGCATCGTTTGCGAAGTGCAGCAGCACCTTGGCGACGGCTGGGTCCGCGCCCTCGCCATGACCAACACCGAAGGTCTGCGCCGCGGCTACACCGTCACCGACACCGGGGCTTCCATCACCGTTCCTGTCGGAGAAAACGTTCTGGGCCGCATCTTCAACGTGACCGGCGACCCCGTGGATGACCAGGATCCTCCCAAGGCCGACAAACGCTATCCGATTCACCGCAAGGCTCCTTCCCTCGCGGACCAGGATCCTTCCGCCCAGATCCTCGAGACCGGCATCAAGGTCATCGACCTCATCTGTCCCTTCACCAAGGGCGGCAAAGTCGGTGCCTTCGGTGGTGCAGGCGTCGGCAAGACCGTGGTCATCATGGAACTGATCAACAATATCGCCAAGGGTCACGGCGGTTATTCCGTCTTCGCCGGGGTGGGTGAACGAACCCGTGAAGGGAACGACCTTTATTGGGAAATGATCGAGTCCGGCGTTATCGCCACGGAGAAGGACGAAAAGGGCCACGTCAAGATCGACGACAAGGGCCGTCCCGTGCTCGCCCCTGGCTCCAAGGTGGCTTTGGTTTACGGCCAGATGAATGAGCCCCCCGGAGCCCGTCTCCGCGTCGCGCTTTCTGCCCTGTCCATGGCCGAGTATTTCCGCGATGAGAAAAACCAGGACGTGCTCCTCTTCGTGGACAACGTCTTCCGTTTCTCCCAGGCCGGTTCCGAAGTATCTGCGCTCCTCGGCCGCACGCCATCCGCCGTGGGTTACCAGCCAACCCTCGCTGCGGAAATGGGCGCGATGCAGGAACGCATCACCTCCACCAAGTCCGGTTCCATCACCTCCTTCCAGGCCGTTTACGTTCCTGCGGATGACTTGACCGACCCCGCTCCCGCCAACACCTTTGCCCACTTGGACTCCACCGTGGTGCTGGAACGTTCCCTCGCGGAACTCGGCATCTACCCGGCGGTTGATCCTCTGGCTTCCGTCTCCAAGGCGCTGGCTCCGGAAATCGTCGGTGAAGAACACTACCGTGTCGCCCGCGGCGTGCAGAACGTGCTCCAGCGCTACAAAGACCTGCAGGACATCATTGCCATCCTCGGGATGGATGAACTCTCCGACGACCAGAAACTGACCGTGTTCCGCGCCCGCAAAATCCAGCGCTTCCTCAGCCAGCCGTTCGCGGTGGCGGAAGTCTTCACCGGCGTGCAGGGCGTTTACGTTTCTGTCAAGGACACCGTCAAAGGCTTCGCCGAAATTCTCGACGGCAAACACGACAGCGTCCCCGAAGCCAACTTCTACATGAAGGCTGGCATCGACAGTGTGAAGAAGGATTAAGAAGAAGTTTTCAGTGTTTCAGTTTTCAGTTTTCAGCAGCCGCTGCGGAAATCCCAGAAACTGGAACACCTCTAAAAACCGGACGCACCCCCGAATCAATAATGAGTCGTGCTTTCCGGAACTGAAAACTGAATAACTGAAAACTGAAAACTTCCCAGCCATGCTCCTCGAAATTGTTACTCCCGAAGGCAAAGCGTTCTCCGATGATGTCTCCGGGGTGGTCCTGCCCGGAGCCCTCGGGGAGATGGGCATCCTGCCAAATCACGCCGCTCTGGTCTCCACCCTGACTGCCGGCGAACTGCGCTACACCAAGGATTCCAAAACCCACGAACTGGCCATCGGAGCCGGCTTTGCCGAAATCACCGGCGACCACGTCAACGTCCTGACCGAGATGGCCGTGCGTGACTCCGACATCGACGAGGCTTCCGTCCAGGCCGCCCTCGACCGCGCCCAGGCCCGCCTCAAGGAAGACGTCCTGCCCGAGGAAATCGCCGCCGTGGAAGCCGCCATCGCCAACAGCATCGCCCAGCTCCATCTTAAGCGGAAACGCCGGACGGTCTAACCGGGCGAATTGCGATCCTCCTATCGATCAGGGGGGTTCAGTTTTCGAATCCGCCTAAACCTGCCGCCCGGTTTTTGCGTTGCGTGGTTTCGATATCATAGGGCACCCGGCGGATGGAGACAGTCTGATGGTCCTGATCGTAGAGGGCGTAGGCGCTGCGCCAGTCGCCATCGCGGGGCTGACCGACGCTGCCGGCGTTGATGAAATACTTGAAGCCCGGCTCGATCACCGTGCATTCCGGGTTTTCAACGGTGACGGAGGCACCCATTTTGAAGACTTCCGGCGTGTGCGTGTGGCCGAAAAAGCAGAGCTGCGTGAACTGATAGGAAAAGTTCGCCATGGCGTCAAACCCGTTCATCACGTAGCACCAACTGCCAGGAGTATCGAGTGTGCTGTGGACGATGGTGAAATCCCCCACGTGACTAACTAAAGGCAGGGCCTCCAGCCAGGCTTTGTCCTCATCCGCCAAGGCCCGGCGCGTCCACTCCAGGACGGCTTGGGCGCGCGGGTTGATCCCGGTGATTTTGGTTTTCGCTGACGCTTCATCGTCGTGGTTGCCTTTGACAACCGGACAGCCAAGGGTCCGCAGCCGACGGACGCATTCTGCCGGGTCTGCATTAAAATTGACCACGTCGCCGAGGCAGGCAAACCCGGTCGCCCCCTGACGGGAAGCATCGGCCAACACCGCATCCAAGGCTTCCAAATTGGCGTGAATATCGCCGAAGATGGCAAATTTCATTGGATAGGGGACGAAAAACCGTTCAGCGCAGGTTGAGCCGGTCAAACCAGCCCGGTTCGTTCGTAGAGCCTGGAAAAATCGATTCCAAAGTCCAACTCCGGAATTTCCAACCGGTTACCGCTTCCGGCCACCACCTCCCGCCGCCATTGATTGGCGCGCCGAAAAACGGCCGCCTCCGCTTCTTTCTGAGAGATCAAAATATAAACTTCTACTGTAGGAATCGATTGGTAAGCCCGGAGCTTTTCCGAGGTATCGATTCGCTCCGTGGCAGGTGACAGCACTTCCACGACCACCTTGGGATAGCGCCGGAAATAATCGTCATTGTCGGACGGCTCGCAGGCAACCATCACGTCCGGGTAGTAGAAAAAGGAATCACTCCCCGAATCCATCCGGATTTTCATGTCGTTCATGAATGCTTCGCAAGTTTTCCCCCGGAGATGCAGATTCAGCTCTGCCATGAGGTTTCCCGAAATCCGGTTATGCGCCGCAATCGAACCCGCCATGGCGTAAACTTTCCCACAGGCATATTCGTGCCGGATATCGCTCAACAGCTCCCCGGCCAGATATTCCTCCCGAGTGATCCATTTCTGTTGCCCAGCCACCGCAGTCATCCCAGACTTTACGCATTGTCTTTTCCCGCGTCAAACCTCCTTCTTAACCTGCGCGTTTGTCGCCAACGTGCCACATACCACCCCAGACAATTCACGCATGGCGGCGAAAATCCCCTGCCCACGCCAAGCCGCACTTGCGCCGCCCTCCCGCAGGCCTTAATTCCGGGCTACCATGCTGCAAGACTATCTCCCCGTGCTGATGCAAATCCTGATTGCTTCGGGATTTGCCGCTACCACCCTCGCGGTTTCCGTGCTGTTGGGTAAAAGCGGGACCTCCAGCGGGGTCAAGGACAGCGCCTACGAATGCGGCATGCTGCCGATCGGCGAAACCCAGCCGCGGTTCAGCGTGAAATTCTACCTCGTGGCGATGCTGTTTGTGCTGTTCGACATTGAGGTGGTTTTCATGTTCCCATGGGCCGTGGTTTTCAGGGATATGGTGGCCCAAAGCACGGCTATTTTCTGGAGTATGGCCGGATTTGCCTTCATCCTGCTCGTGGCTTATGTCTACGCGCTGAAGAAGGGTGCCCTGAAGTGGAATGACTAACGCCACCATGGCCGAGCCTCCTTCCGCGCATGGTCCACCAGCTCGCCCTCTACAAACTTCAGTCCGGAGTCACGGATGAGGTCCTCGACGACATGATCCGCCGCACCCGCAGCACCCTGCTCAAGGTGCCGGAAGTGATGGCGGTGCGGTCCGGACGGAAGATTGACCCCCAGTGCGAGTGGCCTTTTTTTGTCGGTCTCGACTTTGAGTCCCGCGCCAAACAGCGGATCTTCATGGATGACGGGGCATGGCACAAATTCCAGAATGACATCATCCGCCCGCACACCACGGACAAACTGGTCCTCGACTATGAGCTGGACCCTGGAAAGAATGTGAAATATTCCTGACTCCCCGCGTATTTGCTCTCCGGTCTCTAAACCCTCCATTCCCTGCCATGATCCGCTCCCTTTTTGCCACGGCCCTCCTTTCAGCCACCCTTCTCAGTGCTTTCGCAGAGGAGGCGAAAGTCACCGATCTCAAAGTCGGTTCCTTTACCTTTAAAGTGGGAGCCCCCTGGGTCGCCAAAGCCGAACCCCGCATGATGAGCGCCGGCGGCTTCACCATCGCGGGCAAGGATGGGGCGGACCCGATTGAGGCTGATTTCTATCACTTCGGGGCCGGGCAGGGCGGGGGCATCGAACCCAACCTCAAGCGCTGGCAGTCCCAGTTCAGCCCAGGGGCGGATGGAGCCCCGGCCGCCATCGAACGCGAGGAACTCACCGTAGGCGACAAGAAAGCGCTGATCGTCACCCTGAAAGGCACCTTCCTGAGCGGTCCGGCCATGTCCCCCAACAAAGTGCCCAAGCCCGGTTATGCCATGCTGGGAGCCATTCTGCAAAGCGCGGACGGCGATGTTTTTGTGAAGATCACCGGACCCGATGCCGCCACCCTGGCGAGGAAGGACGAGGTCAAGACCATGGTCAAAGCAGCTTTTGCCAAATAAGGCCGGACCGGCTTTTCCGGTATGCGGAGTGAGGTCAGGTCGTTCATCATTATGGACGATAACAGCATTGAGCGATTGCATGGGACGATGATCCGGATTGGGACGATACCGGAGAATCCTGCCGCCCGGCCCCTTTCGCGGGGATGCGCATCGGCGGGTGCCCGATAAACTCCCTGTGCCATGCTACCCGTCGTCATCGCCAAACCCTATCGTTTCATTCCGCCCCGCCTGAACCGGCTGGTGTGTTGGGTGGTGCGGCGCATGCTGCCACGGAACCTGCGCCGGGATCATGGCATCACCCTGATCGAATGTGTGGGTGAAGAGAAACTGCGGGCCTCCCTCGCCCAGGGCCACGGCATTCTGCTGGCCAGCAACCACTGCCGTCCCTGCGACCCCATGGTCCTTGACACCCTCGCCGCAGCGGTGCGCCGCCCCTTTTACGTCATCGCCAGTTGGCATGTTTTCCTGACAAGCTGGGTCCAGCGGTTTCTGCTGCCCCGGATTGGAGGCTTCAGTGTTTACCGTGAGGGCATGGACCGGGATTCCCTGAAGTGCGCTATCCAGACGGTGGCGGAGGGCCGGCATCCGCTGGTGATATTTGTGGAAGGCATCGTCACCCGCTGCAATGACCGGCTGGTGAATTTTATGGAAGGCCCGGCCTTCATGGCCCGCGCGGCAGCCCGTCAGCGCCCGACCGGCAAAGTGGTGATCCACCCTGTCTTCATCCGGTATTTTTTTGAAGGGAACCTTGAGGCATCCGTGCTGCCTGTCCTCACTGATATCGAAAGCCGCCTCACCTGGCAGCCGCAGACGAATTTGCCGCTGCGGGAGCGGTTTCTGAAAGTAGGGGGCGCGTTGCTCGCCCTCAAGGAAATTGAATACCTTGGAGCTGTCAGGCAAGGCCCGTTCCGCCAACGCCTCCAGACATTGTTGGATCATTTGCTGGTCCCCCTCGAAAACCAATGGACCGCTGGACGTCATGATGGTGATCCCATGGCCCGGGTAAAACGGCTTCGCGCCGCCATCGTGCCGGATCTGGTCAAAGGCGAAATTGCTGAGGCGGACCGCGCCGCGCGTTGGCGCCACCTCGCGGATGTTTACCTCGTCCAGCAGCTGCATTGTTATCCGGGCGGCTACACTGAGGATCCGGCCCCGGAACGTCTCCTCGAAACCGTGGAGCGTTACGAAGAGGATCTCACGGACAGGGCCCGGGCGCATCCTCCGATCCGCGCGGTCATCACGGTGGGTGATGCCATAGAAGTCAGTGCCGCCCGCGACCGATCCGCAGAAGGAGATCCCGTCACTACCCAGCTCCGGCAAGCCATGGAAGGGCTGTTGGAATCTTCCAAAACGCACCGCCGCCCGCTGCCTAACCCGGATTTAAGATAAGCCCGGCTTCTCCAGAATCGGAACCTGAGCCCGGTGTTCTTGGATGGGGCGCACACGCGCCCCCACGTGTTGTTGGGGAGCATACGCGCCCCCGCGTGTCGTCTTTGGCGCCCCCGCCAAAGACTTTAAATGGCCGCCTGCGCCGGTGTTGTTCCATTTTCCGGCGGGGCTCCGGAAACGACACGCGGGGGCGCGTATGCTCCCCTGCCGCCATCCGGTCAGGCCGGGCCATTCCTTCCTTAACAAATCTAATCCACGTTGATTTGCGGCGGAAAATCCGGGCAAAGCAGGGAAGCGGGCACCGGGGCGGGGGCGCTGGCGGCGGTGAAAAACTCCAGACGGCCGGCTTCGTCGCAGAGCCACACTTCCTGCGCTCCTTTGGCATAATAGAGCGTCATCTTATCCAGCATTTCCTGGCGGCAGTTCGAGGGGGAAAGGATTTCCACGCAGATTTCCGGGGCGATGGGCAGGGCAGTGGCCTTTTTCACCGGCTCCCATCGTTCGCGGGATATCCAGGCCACATCGGCTACCCGCACCCCTTCGCTGGTGCGCACCGGGGCTTCGTTGATCACCTTGCCACCGGGGAGATGCTGGCGCAGCAGGACGCCGATCTCGTGTTCAACATTGCCATGCCAGGCGGAAGCAGGGCTCAGGATGATTTGATGATAGCGGTTCGTCTCGATCTTATAGGGCAGATTGCGCAGCGAGCGGTCGGCGAGGATGTCGTCCCATGTCTGTGCCTTCATGAGGGACCTTCTACCATGGATGCCGCCGGATTTCACGGGAAGATTACCCCGAAACACCCTGCCGCCAATCTCCGTTGGCAATTGACTGCACCCGGCCGCAAATTAACGGCCCAGCCAACTTCCCATGAGCCTTGCCACTATCCCCACCGAGCACACGGACCCCGTCAACTCCCGCATCCTTGCCATCTCAGAAGACCTCATCGGCGGCTTCGCCCGGCAGCCTTTCCAACTCATCGCCGAAAAATCCGGCGTCCCCTTCGAAACGGTCCTCGAACGCATCCGCGCCATGCTGGAAGCCGGTGTCATCCGCCGCGTCCGCCAGACCCTGCTGGCCACCAAGCTGGCCCATGGGGCCCTCGTCGCATGGAAGGTGGACAACGACAAACTCGACGCCACCTTCGACTGGATGTTCCGTGAGGATCCCTTCAGCGGCCACGTCGTCACCCGCAGCACCGACCGCGATGTCTCCGGCTCCGACTACCGCCTCTGGACCACCCTCAAGGTCCCCCAGGGCCAATCTCTGGCCGAACATGCCGATGCCCTGAAGCGCCTCACCGGAGCCCACGAATACATCCTCATGCCTGCCAATGGCATCTTCGCCCTCGGAGTGGGCCATGTTAGGCGAAAAACCCTCGAGCCCGGCGACCGCGCCCCCGAGCCCGTCGAAATGATGACCACCACCACCGTCGAGCTTACCCCGGAGGAATGGGATGTCCTGCTTGCCCTCAAGGAAGAACTCACCCCTGATGAAATCTGCGAAAACCCATGGGCCGGCCGCGCCGTCATCGCCGGGGTCAGCGAAGAGCGCTTTTATGAAATCGCCGAGGCCCTCAATGCCAAGCGCGTCATCGGCCGTTTTTCCACCTTCCTGGAACACGTGAAGCCCTCCGCCACCGGCGAGCGCGTCACCCGTTTCAATGGTCTCTTCCACTGGGCCGTGCCGGAAGGCATGCAGGCCCGCGCCGGGGCGGAAGCCGGCCGCCATTACTGCCTCACCCATTGTTATTGGCGCGAGGGCGGGCCCCGCTTTGGCAATGTCAACATCATGGCTGTCATCCACGGCACCGAGAAATCCCGCGTCATGGAACACAAGGCCGCCATCGATGCCCACCTCGCCGCCACCGGCATCCCCGTCACCTACACCAACGTCTTCTGGGGCGGCCGCAGCGAGATCAAACCCAGCGAGATCTCACCCAAAGCCTACGCCGCCTTCCACCAGAAATGGGCCGGGCAGAGCAACGTCCTGTGAATGCGGTGGCGTCTTGACGCCCGCATGGATCCTGGGCTATTGCAGAGCGGATATCAAAACCCCACGGGTTTGGATCATCCAATGTTCGATTCACCAAACATGGGAAAGCAAGTGATTTTCTATATGCATCCGGATGATTTGGATGCTTTTCAAGAATTCCTGAATTCCAAGCAGCTTGTCGCGTTTCAAGCAGTTTCGACCACCTTACCTATCGAGGAGTTATCCTCCATAAAACAGGGATTGGAACTGGATGCGACGGGCGACGCTAGGCTCGTCGCGATCTTCTCGAAATACGAATGCGATGCCATTTCGCTGCGCTACAACAAAAAGAGGCGCGACATTCGCATCGACGTGAACACAAACCCAATGGTGGAGTTCGCACGAAGCTGCATCAAGGATCACGTGCTCCATATGGGCCGGCTCTATCTCGTCCCTAAGCCTTCGTTCGATTTTGGCGATGGTTCCGAGCACAATTTTCATAGCTGGTCAGACGCACTCCTTCGGTGGGTGCGGCGTCACTATCAGAACAGGGAAGGAATCTACGTCAGTCCGAGGGCAGAGGAATGGATTGACAGAGGAGGGGCACCTCACAATTCTAGCAGAAGAATCGAACCAGACGGGCTGGATAACTGGCCCTAGCCGCTGTGCCGGGCGGGATAGGAGGATTTTTTGGGGATCGGGGGATGATTTGTGGTAACATAGGGGGGGCGGGCGGTAGAGATAGGAAGGATGCGGGTAATTTTTTTAGCGCTGGAGGTCCGCGGGGGGAGGGGGCGGGAGAGGGATGATCGGCGGCACGACTATGGATCCAATTCCAGCTTGAAATGAATTTTCTGTCTGGTATATACCAATATATGACAACCACTTTGTTCCAGAACGGCCGGAGCCAAGCGGTGCGGCTGCCCAAGGAATTCCGTCTTCCCGGCCGGGAGGTTTCCATCCGGCGTCTGGGCACGGGTATTTTAATTGAACCAATCAACGCAACGGTTTGGCCAGAAGGTTACTTCAAGGCCATTCTCATTGAGGACGAAGCCTTTGCCCGGCCGGACCAGGGAACCACGCCTCCGATACCGGATTTTGGAGCATGATTTTTCTGCTCGACACGAACGTCTGCATTGCTGCGATGAAGGGCAATTCTTTGGTACAGGACCGATTGCGGGCGCACCCTCCGTCAGATTGCAGCATCTCTACGGTGACGTTGTACGAACTGCATTCCGGAATCGTCCGTTGCCGGCAACCCGCGGTGGAGCAGGCGAAGGTGGATCGTTTGATCCAGCCCCTCTCTCTGATTCCCTTTGATGAAGCAGCGGCTAAACGAACCGCAGGGGTCCGGTGGCACCTGGAACAAGCCGGCCAAATGATTGGCCCCTACGATCTGATGCTGGCCGGTCAGGCCTTGGCGCTGGGGCTGATTCTGGTTACTCACAACACCAGGGAGTTTGAGCGCGTTCCCAGCTTGATACTGCGGGACTGGCAAGCCTGACAGACCTCCCGTGAAATGAAAACGCGTTTTTCAAATCGATTGATCGCCGCCGGTGTGTCACTGACGCTGGCCGCAGCATCGGTGACCTGCGTGGTCACGGCGGTTCGAATTGAGTATCTGAATTTTCTGGCAGGGGGAGCGATTCAGCGGAAGGCGGAGCAGGAACCGAATTCCAAATGGCAGACCGGCGGTGGGTTCCTCAAAGCATATAAAAAAGTCCAAGATGAATGGCGGCGGGAAAAGGGGGTTTTGCCTGACGCAGAACTCAGCAAAATCGAACACGAGGCCATCAAAGCCAGAATGAGGGCAACGGAATGGTCACCTTCCCCGGATGACAAGCTGGGGATGGTGTTGAAATCCTGGGGACTTCTTCAATATCCACTCGCGGCCATGCTGCTGTTGGCCTCACTGATTTTGCCGGCAGCTCGAACAATTTCGGGTGAAATCCCAAACTGGATTTTTTATGTCCACGCGTCGATTGGTATCCTTGCCCTGGGACTGGCGTTTTATCGCGGCTATTTCACAAGCCTCGGAATTTAAGATGGCCTATCCCATTCCCTTACTTCCGGGACTGGTTCATCAAATCTTCGGCCGGGCAGGCTGAACTGCCATGGTGGTCATCTCCTCAGGCAGGGTGATTTCGCATTCCGGGAAAGTTCAGGAATGGCTTGATGTCATCTCCAATAGTATTTTAATCCTGACGGCGGACTGCGCCCGGGACTGCGGAAACGACCGCTTCCCATGGCATCACCCCGAAATTCCGACAAGGATATGATACATAACATCGTCGTTCTGGGCGGAGGCACCGCCGGTTTGACCGCCGCCCTGACGCTAAAGCGAAAGCTTCCTCAGTTGAAAATCCGGGTCGTGCGCAGTCCGGAGATTGGGATCATCGGGGTCGGGGAGAGCACCAACATGACGTTTCCCAAGCACTTTCTGGAGGATTTGGCCATCCCTTTGCCAAGGCTGATGAAACTGATAGACCCGACGCTGAAACTGGGAATCCGGTTTTTGTGGGGACCGCGGCCGGAGTTTTACTATGCATTTGCTTTTGAACTGGCGGTGCGGCATCCCGCGCTGAAGCGGTCGAACGCAGCCTACCGGGAGGATGGGGATGTCTGGACCGGGCCGGTCTCTGCCCTGATGGCGCATGAACTGGCGTTCCACCGGGGACCGGACGGAAAACCGCGGCCGCACCGGAATTTCGCCTTTCACATTGAGAACCCCAAAATGGTGTCAGGGCTGGAAGTGTTGTGCCATGAGGCTGGAGTCATCATCACAGAGGGAACTGTGAGGGAAGTAGAGCGTGGGGAGCAGGGAGTGGCCGCTTTGCTCCTCGCGGATGGGGAACGGGTGACGGCAGATCTTTTTGTGGATGCCAGCGGCTTCCGGGCGGAACTCATTGGCAAAACGTTGGCAGAACCCTGGATTCCCTACACGAAGTCGCTCTTCAGCGACCGGGCCGTGATTGGATCGTGGGTCAGGGAAGACGAGGTGGTCTCTCCCTACACTCTGGCAGAAACGATGGATGCGGGCTGGTGCTGGCGCATCGAGCACAGCCAGCACATCAACCGGGGTTATGTTTACAGTAATGCATTTATTTCCGACGAGGCAGCGAGGGCGGAGTTGCTCCGTAAGAATCCCAAAGTAAAGGAAGACCGGACCCACGTGGTGAAGTTCCTGTCGGGCCGCCGCGCCCGCCTCTGGGTGGGCAATGTGGTGGCGGTAGGCAATGCCAGCGGGTTTGTGGAGCCCCTTGAGGCGACGGCTATTGGTGCCGTGTGCCTGCAGTCCAGCACCCTCGCTTCGGCCCTGGAGGAGGCGCATTTCGGAATGTCTGATCCCATGCGGGCTCTCTTCAACAAATATAACACGGATCAGTGGGACGACATCCGGGACTTCCTGGCCCTCCACTACAAATTCAACCAGCGGCTGGATACGGAGTTCTGGCGGGCGGCGCGCGCGGACGTGGATTTGGCTGGGGCCTCCTCCCTTGTGGAATTCTGGCAGCAGCACGGGCCCAGCGGATTGCCCCATGGCATCCTGACCAATCCGGTTGGCACGTTTGGACTGGAGGGATATTATGCCATGCTCAGTGGGATGAATGTGCCCGTATCGCATCCCTATCAACCGACTGCGGCGGAACGCGGGACGTGGCGGGCAAATGTCCAAACCCTCGGCAAAGACGTGCGCAATGGCGTCGGCGTCCCGGAGGCCTTGCGGATGCTGCGCGGAACCGTATAACTCCGGCACCCGGACATGAATCCCATCAAAGGCTCCCTTGTCCCTTGCCCGGTCGGGAAATGCCTTCAATGTCACAAGCCATGGCTGCCGGAAGTTTATTGACCCTCCTTGACGACATCGCATCGATCCTCGATGACGTTTCCATCCTCACCAAAAAGGCGGCAGCGAAGACTGCGGGGGTGCTGGGGGATGATCTCGCCTTGAATGCCCAGCAGGTGAGTGGCGTGGTCTCGCAACGGGAACTGCCGGTGGTGTGGGCCGTGGCCAAGGGATCGGCCGTCAACAAACTGATCCTTGTCCCTGCGGCCCTGCTGATTGGCCGGTTTGCGCCCTGGGCGGTGACTCCGCTATTGATGGTGGGCGGGCTGTTTCTCTGCTTTGAGGGGGTGGAAAAGCTGCATCATGCCCTGGTCCACCGGAAAAAGAAAACCGTGGCCGAAGCCGGCCAGCAACTCGCCGAGCTGGCAGCAACACCGCCGGAGCAAAAAGTCGAATCGGAGGCAGAAAAGATCAAAGGCGCGGTGCGAACGGATTTTATCCTGTCGGCAGAGATCATCGCCATCACTCTGGGCGTGGTGGAGAAGCAGCCCTTCACACAGCAGGCGATGGTGCTTTGTGCCATCGCGGCGGTGATGACGGTGGGTGTTTACGGTTTGGTGGCGGGAATAGTGAAGCTGGACGATGCGGGTCTTTACCTCACGCAGCGGTCCGGTGCCCTGGCGCAAAAAGCGGGCCGGGCCATCCTCTGGGGCGCGCCCTATTTGATGAAGACCCTGTCCATTCTGGGCACGGCGGCGATGTTCCTCGTCGGCGGCGGGATCGTGACCCATGGCATTCCCTGGCTGCATCATCCGATTGAGCATCTAGCTGAATCCATGAAATCAGCCGGCGGAGCCAGTGCTCTGCTGGCCCCGGTGACTCCATCACTGTTGAGCGGACTGTGCGGGGTGGTGGCCGGGATTCTGGTGCTGCTGGCGGTCAATGGGGTGAAGAAAATGCGCGGCAAACCGGCCCCGGAGACAGAGGCCTGAACTTTTCGATCCAGGGACCTCCTGCGAATTGACGGAGGGAAATTTCATTATCAAGAAACCGATCCCGGCCGATCCCGGCCAAAGCAAAGTCCGGGGTTGCCCGGAGGGGGAGGGAAGGCAGGGTGGGGGTTCCCTGAGTATTTGTTGATCTGTTTATGAGTGCTGCTGCTGCTGTGAATCCGGTGCGTCGTCTGGTGATTGCCTGCGGGGGCACGGGGGGACATTTGTTTCCGGGAATAGCGGTGGCGCAGGAGGCGCGGCGGCGGGGGTGGGAAACCTTGTTATTGATTTCGGAAAAACAGATCGACACCCTCGCGGTGCAGGGCCACGCCGATCTCCGGTTTGAAAAGGTCCCGGCGGTGGGCATGCCGAAATTGCTCTCGCTGAAAATGCCGCAGTTCCTGCTCAAGGTTTGGCAGACCCGCCGGCATTGCAGCCGGTTGCTGAAGGAGTTTCAGGCGGATGCCGTGCTGGGCATGGGCGGATTCACCTCTCTGCCGCCGGTGTGGGCGGGGAAAGGACTGGGTCTGCGGACTTTTGTGCATGAATCCAATGCCGTGCCCGGCAAAGCGAACAAGCTGACCTCGCGGTTCTGCACCGGGGTGCTGCTGGGGCTGGAAGCCTGTGCGAAGTTTTTTCCGGCGGAAAAGACCACGGTGACAGGCACCCCCTTGCGCACCGCGCTGCTCACCCGTCCCTCACGGGCGGAGGCCCGGCAGTTTTTCGGGTTGTCCATGGACCAACCGGTGGTGCTGGTGATGGGGGGCAGTCAGGGGGCAAGGGGGGTGAACCGTGCGGTGGTTGAGGCACTGACTGGTCTCGCCGATGCCGGCGTTCAGGTCCTGCACATCACGGGACCTGGAGAATACGATACCCTGAAATCGGCCTACGCCGCCTCGCCCGTAAAATCGGCGGTGGTGCCTTTTTGTCAGGAAATGGGAATGGCCTATGCGGCAGCGGACGTGGCGGTGTCGCGCAGCGGGGGATCCAGCCTGACTGAATTGTCGGCATTTGGAGTGCCGGCGATCCTGGTTCCTTATCCGACTGCGGCGGATGACCACCAACGGCGCAATGCGGACGTTTTCACCACAGCGGGCGCGGCCCTGGCGGTGGAGGAAGCCGGTCTGGGAGGCGGAAAACTGGGCGGGCTGCTGCTGAACCTGTTGTCGGATGCGAAAAAGAGGCAACGGTTGGGAGAAGCCATGCTGAAACTGGCTCCGGCCAATGCTGCGGCCCGGGTGTGTGATGCCGTGGCGGGAGTTTGAACAGAAGGACAGGAAGAACGGGACGGACCGGAAGGCCGCATCCGGATCGCGGGCGACGCATGGGATAGGATGGAATGAACCGGCCGGTCCTGCCCTGTGGAGGCCCTGAGGAGAGACTTCGGGGGATGACGTGATTTTCTCCCTGTCCTTTGCGGGCTTCTGTTCAAACTTCCATGATGAATCCATTCGAGACCACGGAGGCCTGTTATGATCTGCGCACCAAGGCGGCGGGTCCGGCAGGGGAGTTGCCGGTGACGGACCGGATGTTGCGGGAGTGGCCGAGCGGGCATTTGTTTGGCTTGTCCCAGAATGCGGGCATGGGATGGAGGGCGGAGGAACTGGGGCGCAAGCAGTGGCTGATTCTGAGCACCCAGGGCGGGATGCGGGATGAAGCGGGGCAGCCGGTGGCGTTAGGTTATCACACCGGGCATTGGGAGATCGCGCAGCAGGTGCGGGCCGGGGCGGAGGAACTGCGGCGGCTGCAGGGCTTGCCATTTGCGGCCTTTGTGTCGGATCCCTGCGATGGCCGCACCCAGGGGACCACGGGAATGTTTGATAGTCTGCCCTACCGGAATGATGCTGCCCAGGTTTTCCGGCGCTTGATCCGCAGTCTGCCGCAGCGCAGCGGGGTCATGGGGGTGGCGACGTGCGACAAGGGCCTGCCGGCGATGATGATGGCGCTGGCCGGGATGAAGGATTTGCCGGTGGTCCTGGTGCCGGGTGGAGTCACCCTGCCGCCGGAAACCGGGGAGGATGCGGGCGCCGTGCAAACTCTGGGTGCCCGGTATTCCCATGGGATGATCTCCCTGCAGGAAGCCGCGGAGGCCGGGTGCCGGGCTTGTGCTTCGCCGGGGGGAGGTTGTCAGTTTCTGGGCACGGCGGCAACCTCGCAGGTGGTCGGCGAGGCGTTGGGGCTGAGTGTGCCGCACAGTGCGCTGGCTCCCAGCGGCGAGGCGGTGTGGCTCGAACTGGCGCGCCGATCCGCCCGGGCGCTGGTGGCGATGGAAGCGGCGGGGGTGCGTTCGGGGGACATCCTGACCGATGCTGCGGTCCGCAATGCCATGGTAGTGCATGCGGCCTTCGGGGGTTCGACTAATTTGTTATTACACATTCCGGCCATCGCGCATGCGGCGGGACTGCGGCGGCCGGTGGTGTCCGACTGGACGGCCATAAACCGGGCCACTCCGCGGCTGGTGAGTGTGCTGCCGAATGGTCCGGTGCATCATCCCACGGTGCGGGTATTTCTCGCGGGAGGGGTGCCGGAAGTGATGCTGCATCTTCGCGAACTGGGGCTGCTCGATCTCTCGGTCCGGACGGTAAGTGGCCAGAGGCTGGAAAGCGTGTTGACGGCATGGGAAAGCGGGGAGCGCCGGCGCCGTTTCCGGGATCTGTTATTTGAAAAGGATGGGGTGAATCCCGACGAGGTGATTCTCCGTCCGGCTGCGGCCGCCGCTGCCGGCATGGGCAGCACGGTGACGTTCCTGACGGGCAATGTTTGCCCGGAAGGAGCGATCATCAAAAGTGCGGCGATTGATCCCCAGGTGGTGGATGCGGACCGGGTTTACCGGTTTGAGGGACCGGTGCGGTTCTTCACCAGCGAAAAACAGGCCATGGCCGCTATCAAGGACGGATCCATCCGCGCCGGACAGGTGATGGTGCTGGCAGGCTGCGGGCCGATGGGCACCGGCATGGAGGAAACCTATCAGTTGACTTCCGCGCTGAAATTCCTGCCCTTCGGCAAGCAGGTGGCCCTGATCACGGATGCGCGGTTTTCCGGCGTCAGCACCGGGGCCTGCATCGGGCATGCCGGTCCGGAAGCCCTCGCCGGCGGCCCGCTCGGGAAACTGCGGGAAGGTGACCGGGTGCGGATTGAAATTGATCTGAACCATTTGTCAGGCACCGTGGACTTTACCGGGAGCGGGGAGACCATCCTGACACCTGAGGATGGAGCTGCTGTCCTGTCAGGACGGGAAAGCCATCCCGGCCTTGCCCCGCATCCGGAACTGCCGGACGACACCCGGCTCTGGGCGGCGCTGCAGCAGGCCAGCGGCGGAACCTGGGGCGGTTGTGTGTTTGATGTGGAGTCAATCCTGGGGCGGTTGAAGGCTGGGACCACTCCTGGTGTCAGCCCATCCCATTGCTAGCCATTTTTGCCCTTTCCGGCGGCGGGCAGGGGCAGGCAGCGGCGGGTGACTTCCCGGCTGAAAAGAGTTTCGGTGCCGGCCGGCTGGGGGCCCGAGGAGGCGCGCTGGACCAGCTTCATTTTCGTTTCCAGGGTTTCCCGCAGAACAGGCAGGGCCGGATCGATGGGAAAAATCCGCTGGGTGGTGGAGTTGATGGAACTGCCGGAGAAGCGCTGGTGCGAGGGCTGGCGGATCGCCACGGGATCAATCTTGAAGATGGTGGTGGTGGAGAGGGCCGGGATGTTCTGTTCCGTCAGGACCTCTTCAAAGAGGATTTCTCCCGTGGAAGTGACAGGATCGATGAGGAAGGGACTGGTGGCGGCGATGGCATCGGCGAGGCGTTTGGGGTCCGCCATCCAGCGGTCACCGGGGCGGCGGGCCGTGTGGTTCAGGAACACCGCGTCCTCCGGGGGAACGTTGCTGGATTGCAGGCGGGCTCCCGCCAGATCAAGGGCGTCACTGAGGGTGCCTTCCAGTTCGTTCCGTCCGAGTTGATAGCGTGTCCGGTCGCCGTCCGCAGTGGCGGTGATCAGGGTGCCGGGGGCAAATTGTTCCTGAGGCCCGGAGCCGTCATCGGTGATCAGGCGCTCCACGGTGAGCCGCATGGAGGAGGCGCGGCCGGCGGTATCGACTGCGAGGACCTCATGAACCGCTGAGTATTCCACTTTCAGGGTCTCGTCCGAGATTTCGGTGGGCTGGGTCGGGGAAGTGTTGGTGATTTTGCGGCTTTGCCGGCCGGTGCTGGAAACTGCCGCGCGGTCGCCGACGGCCGCAGGCCGGTCCAGATGGACCTGCCACGCGGTGTCACCCGCAGCCGGCAGCACGGAGGGGAAGCAGAAACAGGCGAGCAGCAGGGAGGCAGAACGGCGCATGGGACAAGGATGCATGGGATGGGGGGAATCTGCCAATGGTTTCCATGTGGGATGGATTGGGATTGCGGGAAGCAGGGAAAGCGGAATAGAAGATTGATATGTTCTCCCGGCTATGCTGTTTGATCCTTTGCCTTTTGATTCCGGTGTGGCCCTGCGCCGGGCAGACGGATGACTTCGATGATGGCAATGACACGGGGTGGACCCGTTTCGATCCGATCGGTCAGGTGACAGGGCAGCCGTATGCGGTGATCCAGGTGCAGTCCGGGCAATACCGTCTCAGCAGTGCCCCTACCCCGGACCCGCAGGCGGGCCCGGCGCGGGCGGCCAGCTACCGGGCGGATACCGTTTACAGTGACTTTGTGGTGGTGGTGGATGTGGTTTCGTGGAATGCAGCCCTGGACCAGGCGGTTGGCCTCCTCGCCCGGCTGCAGCCCAATCCCTCCATTGGTGACCTTGGGGGATATTCCCTGAACTATCAACCAGGGGACTCCGATATCGAGATCAACCGGCTGGTCAGTGAACAGCCGTTCAATCTGGCAAGGGTTCCTCTGAGTCTGCCGCCGGGCGAATCCTACCGGTTTGTCTTTTGTGGATCCGGGAGCCAGTTGACAGCGGCAGTGTTCAGTCTGGAGGAGCCCCTGCTGCCCCTCGTCACCCTGTCTGCCGTGGATGACACATATGCGTCGGGACACTGCGGCATTTTTTGTTTTGATGCCTCCGACACCGGCCCCGTGGATGCGACCTTCGACAGTTATGCCGCCGGGCCGGGCACGGCACCGGAGTTGACTTTCGGGGTGGAGGCCGGAAATTTTGTGGTGAGCTGGCCCCGCCTTACCGGTGCGTGGCATTTGGAATCCAGCCCCGATCCTGCCGGATGGACCGGGGTCCAGCTGGATGGCGAATTGTCAGGCGGCCAATTGAAGTTTTCTGCTCCCCTTGGCGGGCGGCAGTTTTTCCGGCTGGCCGAAGGCTGGCAGCCGCAGTAGATTATTCAGACCAGAAGGTGGGAGTTCTGGTCCTGCATGACATCGGCGACAGTGCGGAACAGGGTGGGCAGAGTGTAGGGCTTGGGCAGGAACGAAATGCGGCGCTGACGGGCCATCTGCATCAGGGAGTCGCGGTCCGTATAGCCACTCGACAGCAGGGCCCGCAGGCCCGGATTTTTGGAGAGGAAAATATCAAGGAGCTGGACGCCGTTGCCATCAGGCAGGACGGCATCCGAAAAAATCATATCAAAATTTCCTTCCTGCCGGTCAAAGCAGTCGAGTGCCTCCCTGACACAAAATGCGGTGGTGACAGTATAACCGTTCTGGGTCAGGGCGGTCCGGACGAGCCGGTTCACCGATTCCTCGTCTTCCACCAGCAGAACCCGCTGGCCGTTGCCGCGGGCCGTGCTGGCGGGTTGGGTGGGAGTGGCCGGCACCGGAGCGGTGGGCTCCGCCGGCACCGCAGGCAGGAAAATGCGGAAGCTAGTGCCCGTCTCCGGGGAGGAATCAAGGCACAATCCGCCCTGATGTTCCTGGACAATGCCATAAATCACGGAGAGTCCCAGTCCGGTGCCTTCCTGTCCTTTGGTCGTGAAAAAGGGTTCGAAGATGCGGTCCTGGATTTCCTGGGGAATGCCTCCCCCGGAGTCTCTCACGGTAATGGCAGCATAACGTCCTTCCGAAGCGATCCCTCCAATCAGGGGCAGATCCCCCGGTTTAGCCTCCATGATGGCCGTGCTGACGCTGATGGTGCCGCCGTGGGGCATGGCATCGCGTCCATTGATGCATAGATTCATCACGATCTGCTCCACCTGGGTGCTGTCCGCATGAATCGTCAGGGTTCCGGGAGTGAGGGACATGTTCAGGCTGATGTCCTCCCCGATGATACGGCTGAGCATCCGGGTCATCTGCCGGAGGTGTTCGTTCAGGTCAAAAGTGGTTTTTTTCACCACCTGTTTGCGGGAGAAGGCGAGGAGTTGCCGCGTCAGGGCGGCCGCCTGGGTGGCGGCACGGTGGATTTCCTGGAGTTCCGTCACGGAGGGGTCATCAGGATCCAGCCGGCCGAGGATCATGTCGCTGTAACCAATGATCGGCAGCAGCATGTTGTTGAAATCGTGGGCAATGCCGCCCGAGAGTTTGCCGACGGCTTCCATCTTGAGGGACTGCTGCAACTGGGTCTGGAGGCTGCTTTTCTCGTGTTCGGCGCGCCAGCGGCTCAGTGCCGTCAGGATCAGGTCGCCAAACATGGTCAGGAGGGTCAGGTCGTCCGGGGTCCATGGCCTTGGGGCGGCGGTGGCATCCATGCCGAGATAGCCGGTGCAGGCATGGCCATCCTGCAGGCAGAGCCAGAGGGTGGCGTGACTGCCGCGGGCCAGAGCCAGGGCAGGAAACTGATCCGGAGAGGAGGCAATGAACAATCCGCGCCCGGCAGGATGCGGGGCAGCGGCCGGCAGGGCATGGACGGGGACTTGCTGAAAGCAGGCTTTGGCAGGAGGCACCCCGTCCGCGCACCACTCGTCGGTGCAGCTGAGAGTGGATGCATCCGGGCTGAACTGCAGGAGATAACACCGCCCCAGGTGGAGGAATTCGCAGATCGCGCGCAGCGCATCCAGCAGCGGCGTGGTGGTATCATCCATCCGCTGGCGCAGGAAGGCTGCCGAATGCCGGGCCACGAGGCTTTCCATGGTGAGGCGGCGGGCGAGGGCTTCATCTGCCCGGCGGCGTTCCTCGACTTCGGCGAGGAGCCGGCGGTTGGTGTGTTGGATTTCAGCGGTTCTGCCGGCCACCAATTCCTCGAGGTGGTTTTGATATCGCCGGACCTCGGTCTCGACGGCGCGGCGCTCAGTGACGTCACGGAAGATCAACACGGCACCGGCCGTCTCGCCATTGCTGCTGCGGATGGGGGTGGCAGAATTGTCGATAGGCAGGCAGGTGCCGTCACGGCGCTGCAGCAAAGTATCCCTCGGGGAGGTCACGAGGCGGCTGTCGAGCAGGGCGGGCCGCACCGGATTGTCCACAGGCAGGGAAGTGGTTTCACTGAAAATGGGAAAGATTTCCTCAATATCCCGTCCGGTGGCATCCGAGCTGTTCCAGCCGGTCAGGGCTTCAGCGAGGGGGTTCATGAAACGCACCCGTCCTTCCGCCGTGGTGGCAATGACGCCGTCGCCGATCGAGAGCAGGGTGGTCATAAACCACTCCTTGCTTTCGCGCAGGGCCTTTTCGAGATCGACTTTGTAGAGGGCGATTTCCACCGCCGAGCGCAGCCCGGCTTCTTCGAAGGGTTTCACCAGATAGCCTGCCGGGGCGGCCCCCTTGGCCCGGCTGAGCACGGCAGGGTCCGAGTAGGCGGAGAGGAAAACACAGGGAATATCAAAATGCTCCCGGATGTAAGTGGCGGCCTCCACCCCGTCCATCTGCCCTTGGAGCACGATGTCCATCATGATCAGATCGGGACGGAACCGGCTGGCCTTCTCGATGGCATCCAAACCGCTCAGCGCCGTGCCGACAATCTCGCAGCCGAGGTGCGAGAGGCACTCGGAAATGTCGTGGGCAACAATGGCTTCGTCATCGACGACGAGGATGCGGCGGTTCATGCGGGGAAGAGGGGAAGTCCGGAGTGGGGAAAAGGTTGGAAAAGAGATAGAGGGGTCAGAGGCGCACCTTGTATTGGCTTTCCTTGAATTGGATCTGGATTTTGGTGCCCTGGGATCCATCAAATACCAGATTGCCGTTGAGCTGGTCGGTGAGCATTTTGACCAGCCGCATCCCTAACGAAGTGGCTTTGCTGATATCAAAGGTGGGATCAATGCCCACCCCGTCATCCCACACCGTCAGGTCAAAACCCTCTGCGGCCGGATCGCTGTTCAGGCTGACATAAATGGTGCCCGCAGGGCGGTTGGGGAAAGCGTATTTCAGGGCGTTGGTCACCAATTCGGTAATGATCAGTCCGCAGGGCAGGGCGGTATCCAGTCCGAGACTGACGTCTCCGACGTTGAGTTTCACCTCCCGGCGGGTGCCGGCCGGGGTGTTGGTGCGGATGAGTTCCGCCGTGAGAGTCCGCAAATACCCCTGCATGCCGATGGTGGACACGCTTTCGGATTGATAGAGCTTTTCGTGCAGCAGCCCCATGGAGCGGATCCTGGCCTCTGATTCCTGGAGCACCTGACGCAGGGGCAGACTGTCGGTCTGACGGGTCTGCAAACGGAGCAGACTGGTGAGGATCTGCATATTGTTTTTCACCCGGTGGTGAATCTCGCGGAGCAGGATTTCCTTTTCGCGGAGGGAAGCCGTGGATTTGATGGACTCCCGCAGTTTGTCCTGGTGCTGTTCGAGGGACTCCACCATGCGGTTGAAGGAATCGGCGAGATCGCCGATTTCACCGCCGGCGGGAATGTTGGCGCGGGCGTTGAGGGCTCCGCCGGCCACGCGGTGGGCAAAGGTCTGGAGGACGCGGAGGGGTTTGATCAGGTTGCGGGCGAGGAAGTAGGCCACCAGCGCGCCGATGATCAGGACCACCGCTCCGGCCATGCCGGTATTGCGGTAGATGGCGGTGATGCTGTCCTGATAGCGGTCCAGGGACAGGCCGAGGTGGATCCAGCCCCATTGGCTGCCGTCCATGGTGGCCGCATGGCTGTAGTGCAGGCAACGCCCCTTGGAATAAAAGGGACTGAATAGGATGCGGCCGCGGTTTTCATCTTCCGGCTCCGGGTGCCACACCCCGCCTTTCAGATTCAGCCGCTGCCAGCGGTCCGGGCCGGTGTGGATCAGAGAGTCCCCGTCATGCAGGGTAATCACCAGATAGACGACACTCTTTTCCCGTCCGAGGGTGGAGAGGCAGTGATCGACAACGGCGCTGAATCGCTGGCCATTGATGTCCTGACTGACATCATGCTGGATGGCTTCGGCAAGCGAGCGGGCTTCGGATTCCAACTCAGTCTGCACACTGAACTGGCGTTGCAGCACCATGATGACCGCAAAAACACAAACGCTCAGAACAGCGACCAGCCATGCCATGAGGGTGACCCGGCGCAGGATGGAGGATCGTTTGGGAGCGGGATCCGTCATCATGGGCGCTGGGCCGGGGGGCCGGCAGGGATGGAGCTTTGAAGATGGGCCGCAGCCGGCAAGGCCTCATGCAGCAAAGGATTGGGGGCCATGGGGCGGGCCGGGGCGGCCAGCAAGGTGCGCAGATGGTCGAAGGCGACGTCTTCGACCGGAAGCAGGGTGCCGGTTTGCTCGCCGACAGACCATGATAGCCGTGCCGCCGTTTCCTTAATCCGGCGTTGTAACTCAAGGGGCAAATCTTCCCGGCAGGCCACGATCTGGGCAGGCAATCCTTTCGACTCTGCATCAGGCAATTGAATGAGTTTCTGCCGGATTTGTGCCTGGTTTTCCACGGCCACGGAACGGTAGGCGGCCAGAGAAACCACACAGGCGTCCACCTCGCCGAAAAATACCGGCAGCACGGCTTCCCGCGGCTGGGTGACGGTTTGGAAACGCGCAAATCCTTTCCGGAGCTTTCCCGTCCCCACGGCGATGGCTGAATCCAGCCAAAAATCGACCAGATATCCGCAGCCATCACGATGCACCAGAATTTTCCGGTTTTCAAGGTCGCGTAAGTTCTGGATTCCGGAAGCTGTGGAAGTCAGGATAATAAATTGCGTCAGCGTGGACCCGTTCCGGCTCGCGATCAGGAGGGGTTTGAGGTTTAACTCCCGTCCGTGCTGAATCAGTTCATACCCTTGCATGGGAAAGAGTTCGGCCCCTCCCTCTGCACTGCCGAGCCGGATCAACCTCGCCAGTTCCTCCCATGAGGCCGCTCCGGACAGATTGTCCACGGGCAAGGGGAATTCAGGGTCAAAGGGCCGGGCAAAGGCCGTGCCCAAGGTGCGGGCCAGGGAATGCAACGGATCAGCCATCCCGGTCCGCCAGGATACCGGCAACTCCGCCAAATACCCAATTTTCAGCGGCGGGGGCGCGTCTCCAGCCAATACTGGGATCGCCCCCGGACTGCTGGCGCTCAGCCCCAACCAAATCCCGAGCAGGCAGCCGAAAATCCCCCGGCAGGCCCCGCGCCGGCCGGCAGCGACACGGCGGAAAGGGGACTCAACAGGATTTTGGAACATAAGACAATAATTAAACCTAAAGTATCTACCATAATTTTCAAGTTTATTATAGATAATTCCAGCAATTTTCAGGGCTCCACCCGCATTTGACCAGGCCCAAGAGGAAGAGGTCGTTTTCCTGGCTGGGACGAATCAGTTGCCCAACCCCCGGCCTCGGGATGGGGGGTGGAGGCTGCTTGCCGCTGAGGATCCGGATTTGGTGTGGGAGGCCGGCTGCCGGTGCCAGCGGCTACTGCCCGGCGGTCTTTAGCCGAAGGCGTGCAAAAACCCAACTTCGAGGGCCAGCACTTCGCGGACATTGGTGGCCAGATTGCGCCGCAATTCGTCCACGGCCCCCAGCCGGCGGTGGAGTTCTGCGTCGGACAGGGTAGCGGCCACCTGTTCGGTGACCGCGGCGTAGTCCGGCAAATCGAGGGTTTCCAACCCGTGCCGGCGCCGCAGGAGTTCGCCCAGCCAAGTGAATAAAATGCCCACCAAGGCATTCCGGTGTTCGGCGCAGGCACCCTCGGTCAGATCGTCGTAGTAGTCCTTCCGTTCCTTCAGCCATGCTCCGTCGGTGCTGCGGCCGTAGCGGTCGGTTTCCTCTTTCAGACTTTCCTTGTGGTCCTGTTCGATTTCTTCCCGCCGCTCTGCCACAATCCGCTGAAAGTCCCCCAGCAAGCCCATGGCCCGGGTCGGGTTGGGGGAACCCCCGGCGAAATAGGCCGCCAGGGCATCGACGAGCGCCCGTTGCGGCGGCGTCAAATTCAGCCCCCCGGCCTGGGGGCGGAAGAGGGTCAAGCGCACACAGCGCGAACGCACCGTGTCCAGCAGTTGCTCCGGCGACCGCGACAGCAGCAGGATCAAAGTATCCGGGGGCGGTTCTTCGAGGGTTTTTAAAAAGGCGTTGGTGGCCTCCGGGGTCAGCCGGTCGGCTTCGCTGAACACGACGATTTTTTTCCCCCCATCGGCCGTGGAGAATTGAACATGGCGGATCACCTCGCGCACCGGATCGATCTTGATCCGCCGGATCTTGGACTCCGGCTCCAGCACCATGGCCCCGTGTTTGCGCAACTCATCAAGGGTTTCCGCACCCAGCCAGCCATTGACGAGGCAGGAGGCCTTGACCGCGACCTCATGGAGGTCCGCCATTTCCGGTCCGCTGATGAGATAGGCATGGGCCAGCCGCCCGTTTTCATGGGCGGACTGGAGGAGTTTCAACGCCTGTTCAGGAGCAAAGGCCATATCCGCGTTCGGTCAGGGTTTTGACAATCCGTTCGTGCAGGGCTTCCGGGGGCAACGACGCATCCAGCACACAAAAGCGCTCGGGCTCCCGCCCTGCCAAGTCCAGATATCCTTGGCGCACGGTGTCGTAAAACGATTCTTCTGCCTGTTCCATGCGGTCGCGACGGTCCGCATGACGGGCCCGCGCCCGGGCCAGACCGGTGGCCGCATCGAGGTCGAGCAGAAAAGTCACATCCGGCCGGCACCCGCCTGCGGCAAAATTGTTGATGGCTCCCACCAGGTCCGCCGGAAGCTCCCGTCCATGTCCCTGATATACCGTGGTGGAATCCAAAAACCGGTCCGCCACCACAATGCCTCCCTCCGCCAGAAAGGGCAGAATCTTCTCCCGCACAAGTTGGGCGCGGCTGGCCGCAAACAGCAGCAGTTCCGCCTCCCGGGTCATTCCTCCATTGTCCGGATGATATTTCAGCAAATGCCGGATGACCTCCCCGACCGCCGTCCCCCCCGGCTCCCGCACCTGCAGCACCGGTTGTCCCCCCCGTTCCCAGTGCGCCAGGAGCAGCCCGATTTGCGTGGACTTCCCACATCCCTCCCCCCCTTCGAAACTGACAAAAAATCCGGCCATTGCTGCTGAAAGAAAAACGGTGCGGCAGAGACTTCCGCGCCCCGTCCTACACGCCACGCCCGGCCGATGCCATGGAAAAAAGCAGTCGACTTTGCCCAGGCCACGCCGATCAATCAGGCCGATGATAACAGAGACTTCATGGCTGAACCGCCCGCACGATTGGGTGCTGTATACCGCGTTCGCCCTTTACAGCACTGGAGTCGTTTTTTTCATGCGGACGTTTTTTAAGCAAGCCTTCGGCTATGAAGTGGTGACTTTTGGGTTGCCCGGAATGGCCATCCTTGGACTGGGGGCCTGCCAACTCATGCCAGCCTTGCGCCGCCGAGTTTCTCCTTTCGCCTGTGGCTTCGTATTCCTTGGTGCCCTTGGCATGGCCCGTTTCCCGGCTTTGGTGGTCACCAACCGCGGCCTGCCCCCGTGGCTTCCATAACAGCCCGGTTGTTTTCCTGATAACCTATCTTGTCAGACGTCCCGGGATCCGGTAAGTATCCGGACATGAAGTCGGCTCGGGTAATTTTGCCGGTGGTTTGTTTTGCTGCCGCCGCTCTGGTGGTGTGGTCGTGGCGGCCGGTCACGGGTTCTCCTGAAAATGCCAAGGTGACGCCTGCTTCATCCGCACTGCCCGGGTTGCTCCCTGCTGCCTCCGCACCGGCGGGGCCAGACCCGGCTTTGTTCGAAAAACTGGGCATCCTGGGCCGGCCGTCCCTCGACGAAGTTTTCGCCGCTGAAGGAGTGGACCGGAATCTGCGCATGACGGTTTTCATCCAAAATGCCACCTCCGGTGAATTGGCGGAAGCCCTGGCCCGCGCGGACGAGGAAGGTTCGAGGCATGCCTCCCTGACGGATCAAATCTGGCTCCGCTGGACGGAAGTGGATCCGGCTGCGGCGGTCGCCTCATCCCATGGATGGGGACAGGCCTGGTGGGCGTGGGCCAAAACCGATCCGCAGGCCGCACTGGCTGCGGCCCGGGGAAACAAGGAAAATTTGGTACGGGTGATCCGGTCCATCGGCGATGGCGATCCGGACTGGGCGCGGCGGCTCATCGCGGAAAACCCGGAAGCGGACCAGCCCATGGTGTGGGACGGCGTGCTGGATAGCCTGACCAAACAAAATCCAGCCGCCGCTGCCACGCTGGCGTTGGAACAGAAAGCGAATCTGAAGGGCGTGCTGGAAAAATGGACCAGCCGCCAGCCGGACGCCGCGCGGGCCTGGATCGCCGCGCTCCCGGACGGACCCTCGAAGCGGAATGCCATGGTAACTTTTGTCAGGAAAAGGGTGGCGATGGACCCCGCCGCCGGCCTTCCGGAGGCCGTCACCCTGCCGCCCGGACAGGACCGCGATGCTATCCTGACCGCTGCCGTGACCAGTCTGGCCGTCACCGATCCCGACGCTGCCTTCACTGCGGCGCAAACCCTGCCGCCGGGGGATGGACGGCAGCAGGCCTTGGGAGCCCTGGCGGAAAAGCTCGTCGCTGATGATCCCGCCAAATCGCTCGCTGTTCTGGCGCAGATTTCCTGGAGGGAAGCGGTTTCCCCTGCCCAACAGATGTGGGAATACTCCGTAGGTGAAGGCCGAGGCACGGGGTCGTCTTCCGAACCCGGGGCGCAGGTACCGCCATTTTCCGCCAAGGGAGCGTTGGAAAAGCTGGTGGAGCACGATGCTGCCTAGTAAATTATGCCGGCACCCACCCGGCGGAAGCCGAGCGCCTCGCCTTGCCGTGCCCGGGGAATATTGGTCAGGCATCGCCTCGAAGAACGTCTGCCTCAGTCTGGCCGCGCATGATCCCGCAGCCGCCTGGGCCATGCTGCAACGCACGCCGAAAAACGCGGAACACGAAGCCGGCCAAGCCGCCGGGAAACTCGCTGCGCTGGATTTTGCCGGGGCCGCCGCCCGGATTGAAAAACTCCCGAAATCCATCAAAGGCTATGCCGAAGGAGCCTTCGCCTGGGAAAGGATGAAGGCCGATCCCGCAGCCGGCTGGGACTGGATCCGCCGCCAGCCGGATCCGGCCTATCTGATCCAGCACACCGTCGGCCAAACCCTGCGCCGCGATCCTGACAAAGCCTTCGCCCTGCTCTCCTCGCTCTCCCCGGAGCAGCTCACCAGCGTGAAGGAAAAATGGCGGCTTTCCTTCAATCTGCATGAAATCTCCCTGACTTCAAATGTCATCGCCGCCAGCACGCTGGCTCCCGAGGTGAAACAAACTCTGGCGGAAAATTTCCTTTTTGTCGCCCAGCAACGCGATCCCGCCGCAGCCACTTCCCTGTTTGCCCAAATGGCTCCGGACGCCCAGGTGAAAAAGGTGGGAGAATTTCTGACCTACTGGACTGCCAAAGATCCCGCCGCCGCCCAGGCATGGCGGAACGAGCTGCCTGAAGGCCCGCTGCGTGAAGCGGCAGCACCCGCCCCTAAAACAAAAACCGCTCCTGAAGCCAAGCCGGGCAGTCCCCCGCCCGTCAGCCTCGCGCAGGACCTCCGCGTGAGAAACTAAATCAGCCCCGGCGATCCAAGGCTGACAACCCTCACACCCGAGGGCTTTGGCGACCTCCTTTCCGCCGCTTCCCCTCACAGTCAGGATGAGTATCTCCGCACCATCGCCCGACAAAATCCCGGTGCCGTCACCGGGTGGCTGGAAAAGTCAGGGGAAATTACCAACCAAAACGGCCCCCGGATCGCGAAGTTTTTTGTCGAATGGGCCGGCGATGCCCCGACGGGAGCCTCCGCGTGGACCAGCCGCCAGCCGGACGGCGACGTGGCCCGCACCGCCGCCGTCAATGTCGCCCGGCAATATCAGCGCTATGCTCCCGTCGAGGCGCAGGCCTGGGTGGATTCCCTGCCGGCGGGACCGGTGCAGGACGCGGCACGGCGGGGACTGGTCAAGCGCTGAGCCTTCCCCTGGGAGGGCGCGCGGTTGACGCGGTTAGGGAGTTCAATCCAATGTCAGGGCTTCGGCGGCAGTAGCCCCTCCATGCACCACCGCATGGAGCCGTTTCAGCATGAGCAGGGGATTGGGATGCATCCAGACGTTGCGGCCGATCGCGATGCCGGCCCCGCCTGCTTTGATGGACTGTTCCACCATCGTCAGGATGCCGGCTTCATCGCTGGCTGCTCCGCCCAGCACGATGACCGGGACAAAGCAGGCTTCGACAATTTTGCCAAAAGCCGCAGCATCGCCCGGCCAGGCAGTTTTGACGACATCGGCCCCCAGTTCTGCAGCCGCGCGCACTGCAAAGCCAATGTGCTCCGGCGTGTAGTGCGCCGTTTGGCCCAGACCATAAGGCAGGGATTCAATGATGACCGGAAAGTTGGAAGCATGGCACTCGCTCAACAAGGCGGCATTCTCGCGGAACATCTGGGCTTCATTGGCATGGTGGGGATACAGCATGCTCATTACCGCGTGGGCTCCCACCGCATCCGCTTCGGTGGCTCCATAAGTCAGGTAAGCCCCGTAATCCGTATGGCCGCTCACCGCCGGTTTATAGACGTCGGCCCGGAGACACACGGCCTTGCCTGCCAGTTGCGGCTGAAAGGCCCGCGCCACTCCGTAATTGACCACAAATCCATCAGCATAGGCACTGAGGGACTCGATCACCGTTCCCATATCTTCCAGACCCGGCACGGAAATCGCCGTGCCATGGTCAATGGGGACAATGATGGTGCGTCCGTTGGATTGGAAAAAAGGGGAGGGCAGCAGGGAGTCGGTGCTCATGGTTGCTTCATACGGGGCAATCCGTCCGGGTGCCATGGAAATTTCCCCGGTCGGCATAGGGAATGCTTTTCAAAAATGAGAACTTCTGCTACCCCATTAAATTAATATGAAAACGAAACCGCGCGCCCAACGCCATCGCCACGAGCTGCTCCGCGAGTTTTTCGCCTGCGCCGTGGTCATTGCCGCCATCAAATCAGGCCAACCACTCACCGCGGCCAGCCTCAAGGCTCCGCTTGGCCATTCTCCCGCCGGGCGGGTTTGATCGGTCGCGCGCCGTAGACCACGGGGCCGCTCCCTCCCGTGACAAAATTGACACGGGATTTTCCCGGGATTCACTGGCGGAACCCAATTCGTCGGCTATGGGTGCATAGTCCAAAACCTTAGCCAATCATCATGAAAACCCACCAGGTGAAAGTGTATTACCGGGTGCATGAGCGGGGAGAAGCCCCGGGAACCAGCACCCCGCTCCAATTGGCCTCGGAGCGTTTTACCGACGAACCAACCGCCGGCCGGTATCTGCAGGACCGGCACACCCGCTACACCGTGCTCCAAGTCGAGGAACGCAGTGATGTGGCAGTGATTACTTCCCTCGAGAAAAAACACCCATGGCACAGCGTGGCCATCGATCAGGTGGAGTGGGTTCTCTAACGGAAACATCCGGAAAATCCCGGGCCTTGGCATGGCTCCACGCTGCAAAACGCGGCGGATGGGGAAGCACGGTGCGGATTTTGCAGCCGGTTTCGTCCGGTTCCGTCCGGCGGCGGCCGGGGACAGCAACGCCGGCAGTCCGGCAGTCCGGTGCCGGGGGAGCAGATGACAAAAAACCCGGAAAGCAAGGCCTTCCGGGTTTTTTGACCAGTGGCGGATTACTCCGGACACTTGCGCTGGACGAGCCAGCCAGTCCCGCGCCGGACTGGCTGCGCGATGGAGGAATGGCAGGGCGGGGTTTCGATGCCTGCCGGTTCCGGATTACTTCTTCTTCTTGGCAGCCTTTTTGGCGGCCTTCTTGGCAGGAGCCTTCTTGGCGGGAGCTGCCTTTTTGGCAGGAGCCTTTTTGGCGGGAGCTGCCTTCTTGGCAGCAGCTTTCTTGGCAGGAGCAGCCTTCTTGGCTGCAGTTTTCTTTTTAACGGCCATGGTTGTTTGGTTTGGTTGTGTGGTCCTGACGCTGCGCGGTCCTTGCGGATTTCGCAGCAGCCCGGCCACGGCTTGGGTTTCTCCCGGAGTCAGGATGACCCTGGAGAGAATCTGCTCGATCAGGTCCGCCGGGCGTCCGTGGAAGACCTGGGTCACGAGATCATTGAGGTAACGGCCCACCGTCACCTGCCTTGTTTTTCTGGCAAAATAGATATTCGACCTGCCTTGATATTTCTTCCGGACGTGGCCTTTCTGTTCCAGCTTCTGCAGCACCGCCAGCACCGTGGTATAGGCCCGCGGTTTGCCGTCAGGCAGTTGACCCCACACATCATGGACAGTGGCCCCGGTGCTGGCCCACAGAATGGAGAGCACTTGAAATTCGAGGTTCGATGGATGGGCGATCTTCATGTTAGAAGAATCTGCGGGTCTGGCACCGCAGGAGGCGGAATCGGCCTTCGGCGAACTGCTACTACCACTCTAGTAATCGGGTCAACAAAATATTTAAGGGAACATGATATTTTATTTGCTAGAAGCACTTTAAACGCCCGATTTTTTGTCTCCGGGGCAATCCTGACATCTTTCCGGCTGCCCGGGAGGGAAGGGTTTTCACCGTTAGGGCCGGAGGCCTGCTGCCGGGTTAGGGAGAAAACCGGGCATCGGCGGACCCTGCCTCCTACTCTTGCAAGCCCGGGCCGGGGCTCTTAAGCTGGTTTTGTCCTAACTGTTTGAATGCCTTCCATGATCACCGATTCCACTGCGCTGTCATTTGAGATTCCGGCCCGCGATGCCCTTGGCCGCGAGCATGTGGAGGGGAAGCTGGTGGCGGAGGAAAAAGCCCTGCAGTTTTACTGGCGCTTCCGTGACCGCACCTTCAAACGGCTGGGGGATGACATGAAGCTGATTGAACTGGAATATACCAACGTGGAGAGCGTGGAATTGAAGACCACCTTCTTCCGGTTCAATCCCCGCCTGTTGCTCAAGCTGACGGATCCCCGGCCTCTGGGGGAAGTGCCGGGCACGCAGGTGGGAGCGGCTACCCTCATGCTGCAGGGCAGTGGCACCAAAGAAGCCGTCCGCGTTTTCCTGAAGATGTTGGATTACCGCAAGAGCGATGCTGTGGCCAACAACCGGATCACCCGCCTCTCCGAACTGGATCCGCCCCGCGGGCTGTGACCGCGACGGATGGCCTTGGGTAAAGCGCATGCTTCGCCGCAGCGTGATGGAATCCTGATGCTCCCCCACGCCAGGAGAAGGCATGGGTCCAACAAAAAGCGGCCTCCCTTTTGACAAGGGAGGCCGCTGCGGTCAGCCGGGACAAGGGCTGTGGCCGGGTGAATCAGGCTTTGGTTTCGTCAATGCCGACGGGACGGTAACCGCCGATGCTCTTGAAGTAGAGCAGGAGCAGCAGGTAGATCACTGCCATGGTGGCAGGGATCCAGGCATCGGCCTTGAGCGTCTTGCGGTCGCCAACAATGCTGGCATCCGCGAGAATCTGCTGATCCGGCGTTTTGGGATCGGCCTTCTGCGCTTCGGACAGCTTGGTGCCGTCGAGACCCGTTACATCCTTCACAAAGTAGAAGGAGGATGGCTTCGCAGCCTTGTTGGCTTCATAGACGGCGGGGTTGTTTGCCTGGAGATGCTCGACGGTGAAACGGTCCTTCGCATATCCCAGTCCGGGTCCTCCCACAAGGCCGGCGGACATCATGCCGATGCCGCCCATGATGGACATGGCAATGGCACCGGTGCGGGGGAAGCGGTCACCCGCCACCGCCAGCATGGTCGGCCAGAAGAAAGTCTTGCCGATGGCATAGACGGAGAGGGCGACAAGCGCACCGCCAAAGCTGGTGATGGCGCTGGCCATATTCAGACCCACCACGGCAAAGATGGAGCAGATCAGCAAAATGCCGATGGGCGAAATCTTCAGTTTGGTTTCGATGAAGTGACCGGTGAAACGCAGGCCGAACATGATCAGCGAGGTAAAGACGAACAGAATATTACCCTGACGCTCGGTGAGAATGTTGCCGGTGATATTCTGAATCCAGGAGTCCGTGCCCAATTCCACCGCGCCAACAAGGGCGTGGGTGATGAAGAGGATGAACAAGAGGAAAGAACCAATGGCGAAGCTGGTTTTCCCGGCGACCACGGCCCAGAGAGCGGCGGCGATGCCGAAAGAAATGATGGTCCATGTGCCGGATGCGAAGAAGTCGGTCTTCAAAAGCAACCCGAGGAACCCACCCACAGCACCTTGGATGAAGAGACCAATCAGTCCGCAGGCCACGAGGGCTCCGAGCACGCCCACTTCCTTCATCATGTCCCACAGGCCGAGACCTTTCTCCGAAGCTTCGGATTTGGGGAATTTCTGGCCCATAAAGGCGATCCCGTAAAGAATGGTAGGGATGAGGAAGAGACTCAGTTGGATCTTCCAGCTGACGTTGCCCATGGTCCAGCCAATCACACCACCGATGACGAGCCCCGCCGGCCACGAGGCATGCAGGATGTTCAGGTAATGGGTGCGGTTGTTGGGGAAGAGGGTGGAAACCAGCGGATTGGAAACGGCCTCAAGCGTGCCGTTCGCCAGAGCGAAGACGAAGGTGCCAAGATAGAGGAAGAGATAGGCGGTATCCTGCGCCTGCCCCACCGTGGCGGCAAAGGTGATGAATGCCGATAAGATATGGAAAAAGAAGGAAGCGAAGATCAGCTTGCCGTAGCCGATCTTGTCCACCACCACCCCGCCGATGATGATGCCGACGCAGAAACCCGTCAGGCCAGCTCCGCCAATGGCACCCAACTGGGCTCCGGTGAAGCCAAATTCCGAGGCCCATTTGCCAAGAATGGCACCGCGGACGCCGAAGCCGATACCGGCCGCAAGGATAGCAAGAAAGCCGGCCCAGAGGAGCCGCTTTGCGTTTGGTGTGATTCCTTCTTCGCTCATATTGTTTAGGATAGTTCCGGTTTGGATTGGTTTTTGTCAGGAGAGGCCGGCACGGGGGTTCCGGGCTGTGGGCGCGCAGCTTGGCGACTGGACTCCGTTCCCACAAGCAGAAAAGCAGGGCTTACCGATTTGCGGAGGGCCGCCGGGCCGATGCCCCGGCAATGCCGTAGACCACCAGGGCCAGCAGCGCATTGCCCAAACCAAGGAGCGACTCAAGGTGCCGGCTCATCAGGATCCAAGCCAGCACGAACGTCATCATGACAAGAAACAGGCCCGTGGTCCACGGATACCCCCAGGCGCGGTAAGGGCGGGGCAGGGTGGGTTCCTTCCAGCGCAGGTGAATCACGCCCCAAACCGTCAGCACCAGCACAAGGTTCAGGGAGAACTCGGTGCAGGCCAGAATTTGGGGCACATTCGCCCATAAAATCAGCATCATGGCGAGAGTTCCCTGGATGAGGGTAGCAAACCACGGCACGCCCCGGGAAGTGGTCAGCGCGAGGGGAGCCAGTTGGGGGTGATCCTGTCCCATGGCCTGAGCGACCCGGCTGCCCGCCCAAAGCATTCCGCTGATGGATGAAACCAGGCCGGCGGCAATCAGGCCGGCCACCAGCCGGGCCCCGTTTTCTCCAAAGATGTGAACGGCGGCGACAAAACCCACGTCCGGCTGCCCCGATAATGTTTCCAGCGGGGTGCTGTAGAGGAAAGCGGCATTGAGACCTACATATAATAAGGTAACCAACACCGTCCCAAGGATCAGTGCCCGGGGAACGGTCCGGCTGGGATTCTCCACTTCTCCCGCAATGTAACAGGCCGCGTTCCAGCCACTGTAGGCGTAAAGCATAAAAATCAGGCTGACGGCGTAACCCGGCTGGCCCATCAGCGCCCCGTCACCCGCCTGTGGCAAAAACCGGGTTCCGGACGGGGTGCCTACCAGAAATCCGGAGACCGCCAGTCCTGCCAGCATCAGGCACTTGACCACCGTGAGAAAAGTCTGTCCCCGGCCACTGGCGCGCACCGACACCAAATGCAGGGCTGTCATGGCCACCACCACCAACGCGGCCAGCACCAACATCGTCGTCTGATCCGATCCGATCCGCCATCCCGTGGCAGAAGCCGTGTAGTTGGCGAAAAAAACCGCACTGACCGCGATGGGGGCGGGAAATCCCACCGTCAGCGAGATCCAGCCGCTCATAAAGCCAATGGCCGGATGATACACCCGGCCCAGCAGATGGTATTCCCCGCCGGAACGGGGCAGCGCGGCGGTCAGTTCTGCATAATTGACCGCCCCGCACAAAGCCAACACCCCGCCGAAGACCCACAGCAACAAAACGGGAAAGGCCGAGGGCACTGCCGCCACCTGATACCCCAGACTGCCATAAACCCCTGTCCCGATCATAGTGCCGGCCACAAGGGCGACCGCCGCAGGCAATGGGACGCGATGGGGAGCAGACATGCAAAAACTGGGATTACTGGAACTCTGGGGCGGAGAAAAAGGGCCAATCATTTCCCGCAGCCTTGCCCATGGTGGATGAATCCGGTCGCCACGAAACCCCGAAAATCCAGTTGCACCAGGCCAGCTTTACACTAGTCTGGGAGTGCGGGATAGAGCAGCCCGGTAGCTCGTCAGGCTCATAACCTGAAGGTCGCTGGTTCAAATCCAGCTTCCGCAACCATTTCAAACCCCTGCAGGTCAGTGACTTGCAGGGGTTTTTGATTTCTCGGTTGGAGTGATCAAAAGGCAGGGAATTAAGCCGTAATGCCTTCAAAACTCAAGTTTCATTGCCGGGGTGAAGTCTCTTGGTCCTCCCCGGGAGCGCCAAGCCCCTGCTTGGCTGCTTTTGCGTCTTTTTCTTCATTCGTGCCGAGCTGGGGCTCAGCGTTCCCGGAAAACGCACTCGACCACGGCCAGTCGCTGGCTTGTTTGCACAAACCCGCTGATACCGGATTCTTCTCGATGTAGGCGCGGACATTGTTGAAATGGTCCGCATCCCGGATGTAGCGGTCCCAGTATTCCCGCATCCAGAGCGCCTTTCCGGGAACGCCCAACCCCAGCCCGGCATTTCTCTCCATCGCCCATCGCCCGGTGAAGGATTTCCATGACTGAATGATCCTGGCCAAACCGGTTTTGGTTTCCATCAGCACATGCACATGATTTGGCATGATGCACCAGGCAAACAACCGGTAGCGGTCCCCGTCCCATTTGAGGAGGGTCTCCTGGAGGAGGCGTGCCAGTTCAGGATGTCTGAGTGCACAACAGCCCATTCCCGCGTCCAGCCAGGTTTCAATTTTTTTGCGCCGCTCGGCGTCGATCTTTCCGGGCGGGGATTCCGCAAGTTCGATTTCGAGTTCCCGGAGTTTGGATTGGGGCAGGGCGTCGGCCAAACGGAAGGTGACGGATTGGAGGGTCTCCGGGTTGTCGTAGTGGGGAAGGTAGCCGCGTGAATACCATCCCCGGGGAGCGCCGGGAGCGCCGGGAGCGCCGAGCCCCAGCTCGGCGCGATTTTCTTCTCCACCGCCCTGCGCAGGGGAATTCATTTCAGGCGGTGGTGTATGCGGGTTCATTGGCAATTCATTCATTGACACGCCGAGCTGGGGCTCGGCGTTCCCGGGGACCGGCACTCCATTAGCATGCCCTGCTGGAGGGTGCAGGTCCTTTTCCTGCGGCGCGGTTCGGCGTGACTGGGACGGACCCGGACGCAGACCTGGATGGGGATGGGCCGGTGTGGGCTTCCGGGTGCATTTTCCATAGCGCCCCCGGAAAAGCCCGCTAAGCTCCGCGCCCTATGTTACAGGCAGGAATCGTCGGTCTCCCGAATGTGGGTAAATCCACTATGTTCAACGCAGTCACCCGCTCCCGGAAGGCGGAGGCGGCCAATTACCCCTTTTGCACCATCGAGCCGAATCAGGGTGTGGTCGTGGTGCCGGATGAGCGGTTGGAGGTGCTCGGGAAAATCTCGAATACCAAAAAGATCGTTCCGGCCGCCATCGAATTTGTCGATATTGCCGGCCTCGTAAAGGGTGCGGCAAGCGGGGAAGGCCTGGGCAATCAATTCCTGAGCCACATCCGCGAAGTGGATGCCATCATCCAGGTGGTGCGTTGTTTTGAGGATGAAAATGTCCACCACGTCAGCGGTTCCGTGGATCCCCTGCGCGACATCGAAGTCATCAATACGGAACTCGTCCTCGCCGACCTTGCCAGCGTGGAGCGCCGGATCGAGCGCGGGCAAAAGAAAGCCAAAGGCGGCGACAAGGAAGCCCAAGCGGAAGTGGCCCTCTGCCAAAAACTCCTGCCTCACCTCAACGACGGCAACCCCGCCCTGACCGCCGTCCTGACCGATGAGGAACGCAAACTCGCCAAGGGCCTCTTCCTGCTTTCCAACAAACCCACCATCTTCGCCTGCAACGTCAGCGAAGCCGAACTCGCCCAGGCCATGAGCGACCCCGCCGCGCATCCGTTCGTCGGCAAGGTCATCGAATATGTCAAAGCCAGCCACAGCGCCGAAGCCGTGGTCATCAGCGCCGCCATCGAGTCGGAACTCACCGAACTTTCCCCCGAAGAAGCCGCCGACTATCTGAAGGACCTGGGCGTTTCCAACAGTGGCTGCAGCGACCTGATCCGCTCTGTCTACCACCTCCTCGGCCTGCGCACCTACCTGACCACCGGGGAAAAGGAAACCCGCGCCTGGACCATCCGCATCGGCGACAAGGCCCCCGCCGCCGCCGGCGTCATCCACAGCGACTTCGAACGCGGATTTATCGCCGCCGAAATTGTCGCCTACGCCGACCTCGTCGCCGCCGGCAGCCACAGCAAAGCCAAGGAAGCCGGCAAAGTCCGCATCGAAGGCAAGGAATACACCATGCAGGACGGCGATGTGGTGGACTTCCGGTTCAATGTTTAAAAAGGAGTTCCCCACATGAGTGACGAAGACCTCTGGTATGATCCTTTCCGGGGGGTGGAAACCGTCACGCTTCAGGAATTGTTGGAAGATGTTTTTTCCGACAACATTGATCTATATTTCGAAGGCCGCGATCCGTTTTCCGGCGAGGGCGCGCTGACAGTCAATTCGTGTCTTATGGATGAGGACCGGCCCCTCCATGAGGTGGCGCGCCGGGGGAATGTCACCTGCCTAAAACTTCTGCTAGATGCCGGGGCAGATCCCAATGCGTTGGGTGATATGAGTTTTACTCCTCTTCATGACGCCGTGCGTCAGGGTCATTTGGAATGCGTAAAAATTTTACTCGGGGCTGGCGCCAGGACTGATGCGGTCGATGAATTTGACAAGACTCCTTTGGATTTGTGCAAGCTGGGGGGTTGGTATGCCAATCCGGAAATGTTCAAACTGCTGTCAGCTGGGACGCACGAACATCTCCGCGCGGGATTGCTTCGCGGCGCGGTGAAGCTGGAGTTGGAATGTGGGCTGGAGCAGGTGCCGGAAGAAATCCGGGATCTCGCGGATTCATTGGAGATTCTGGATTTGTCAGGAAACCGCCTGACGGATCTGCCGGACTGGCTTCCGGAGCTCCGGAAGTTGAAGGTTTTCTTCGGGTCGAACAATCCTTTCCTCCACGTCCCGGAAGTCCTCGGAGAATGTCCGGCGCTGGAGATGGTGGGATTTAAATCCTGCCAGATCGGAACCTTGTCCGGAAAGGCGCTGCCGTTGGCGTTGCGCTGGTTGATTCTGACGAATAATCAGCTGGCTTCCCTGCCGGAGGAACTGGGACGCAGACCCCGCCTGCAGAAACTGATGTTGTCAGGAAACCGCTTGTCCGCTCTCCCGGAAAGCATGGCCGCCTGCCTGAATCTGGAATTGCTGCGCCTGGCTGCCAACCAATTCGAAACTCTTCCGGATTGGATCTCCGAATTACCGGGGCTGGCCTGGTTGGGGGTTTCAGGGAATCCCTGCACTCCTTTTTCTGCAGCCAACGATGGCTCCCCCGTTCCGGAGATTCCGTGGTCTGAACTTGTCGTGGGCAAACTACTTGGCGAAGGTGCTTCCGGTCACATTTACGAAGCCCAATGGGTGAAGCCGGCTGCAGAACTCCCTGCCCGGAATGTCGCCATCAAACTCTTCAAAGGCGCCATGACCAGTGATGGGTTGCCGGCCAGCGAAATGGCGGCCAGCCTGGCTGCCGCCGGACATCCGCATTTGCTGGGAGCCTTGGAAAAAGTAACGGGTCACCCGGACGAAACGCCCGGGCTGGCAATGGCTCTCGTGGACCCATCTTTTACCACGCTGGGCATCCCGCCCAGTTTGGAAACCTGCACGCGGGATATCTATCCACACGGTTATCCAGGCGAGGTTCGTTTCACGCAGAAAACTGCCGAAAAATTGTTATCAAACTTGAGTTCGGCGGCCACTCATTTGCATCAGCGGCGCGTTCTGCATGGGGATTTCTACGCGCACAATGTTATGTGGCACAAGCCCACTGGGCAGGCCCTGCTGGGAGATTTCGGCGCGGCTTCCTGCTATCCTCCGGGTCCTCCCGCAAAATGGGAACGCATCGAAGTCCGGGCATTTGGGATTTTGGTTCAGGAAATACTGGATCGTTGCACGGATCAGGCCGGTTTGCCTGCGAACTTCACTGCCTTACCGGCGCTTTGTATGCAGCCCGATGTTTCCGCGCGGCCTGCTTTTCGGGAAATCACGGTCATGTTTCAGAACGCCGGGAACGAATCCTCATCCTGATTGCGCGGGAAAGATTTCTGATCTATCATTCCCTCATGACTGCGTTGGAATCCGTGAAAAAACTTGCCTTACACGAAAAATTGCAGGTCATGGAAGCGATTTGGGAGGATTTGTCCGGAGAGCCGGCGCAGTTGGAAATTCCGGATTGGCATCGGGAAATTTTAGATGAGAGGGTGTCAATGGTTCTCGAGGGGACTGCAGAATTCCTGGATTGGGATGAAGTAAAACGCCAATTGATGCAATCCCCAACATGAGATTGGAAATCCTGGATCAAGCCAGGGATGATTTGACTGGAGGGTGCAAGTTTTATGAGCGGCGGGAGGTCGGGCTCGGACAGTATTTTTTGGCGTGCCTTATTGCCGATATTGAATCGCTAAGAGTCTTCCGCCCGCTCCTGTCGAAAAAGTATCTGGCGTTTCACCGGGCATTCTCGAAGCGCTTTCCTTTCGCGATCTATTTTACCATCGAAGGGGAATTACTACGGATTCACGCCGTGTTGGACTGTCGCAGACATCCTTCGTGGACCCGCCAAAGACTTAAAAAGCGCTAGGATGAAAGGGGTGCACTACGGCCCAACTCCCCCGCTTGTGAAATTTTTCACAAATCCCCTTGCCGCTCTCCGCCGCAGCTTGAATATGAAACGGCCCGGCTCCGGGCTAGTTTGATCTCCAACCGCCCGCCTGCTTGAGTCCGCTCGATCTGCTGATTTTCGTCCCGCTTGCTGCCGCACTGGCCATGGCGGCGGGTGCTCCTGCCCGGATCACGGCTTTGGCCGGCTCGCTGATCAATCTCGCCATTACGGCGTGGCTTCTGTTCAAATTTGACTACGCTGGCGGGGCCAATTTCCAGTTTGAAGCCGCCCGTGTGGTGCTCGAAAACCCGAAAATCGGGTTCAACGTCGGAATGGATGGCATGAGCCTGATCATGGTGCTCCTGACCAGCATGGTGACCCTCGCGGCGGTGCTGATGAAGCCGGTCAAAGCGGGGGGGGAGGCGCTTTATTACAGCAGCAGCCTGCTCATCGCCGCCGGGGCCATGGGGGCATTTGTTTCCACCGACTTGTTCTTCTTCTATGCCTTCCACGAGTTGGCGCTCATTCCGACGTTTCTCATGATAGGAATGCGTGGCACCGGCGACCACCGCGAGGCCGCCTGGAAAATCACGATTTATCTCGGCCTCGGCAGCCTCGTGCTGCTGGCGGGACTGGCCGCCCTGGTGGTGAATGCCAGCGGCACGGGCGTCACCACCTTTGATATGGCGGAACTCCGCCAGCTCGCCCCGCAAATCGATGCCAGCATCCAGGAGCCGGTTTACCTCACAATTCTGCTGGGTTTCGGAGTGCTGATTTCCCTCTTTCCCTTTCACTCATGGGCGGCCCCGGCCTATGCCTCAGCCCCCGCGTCCATCGCGATGCTGCACGCTGGCGTGTTGAAAAAGTTCGGACTCTACGGGTTGCTCCGAGTCGCGGTTCCCATGTTGCCTGCCGGATTCAATGCGGAGTGGATTCAAAATCTCCTGCTCGTTTTACTCTTGGGCAATATCCTCTTTATCGGCCTGGTTACGATTGCTCAAAAGGAACTCGACCTGACCCTTGGCAACTCTTCCGTCATGCACATGGGATATGTGTTCCTCGGGATCGCGAGCGGCACGGCGGTCGGTTACAGCGGGGCGGTTTTCCTGATGTTTGCCCATGGTGTCTCCATCGCGCTGCTCTTTGCGCTGTGTTCCCACGTCCGGGAAAAAACCGGCACCCTGCAACTTGCGCGTCTCGGTGGTTTGGCAAAATACGCCCCGTTTTTGGGTCTCAGCTTTGCCATGGCTGCATTTGCCAGCATCGGCCTGCCCGGTTTTGCCAACTTCGCGGCCGAACTCATGGTCTTCCTTGGTGGCTTCCAGGAAAAACCCGCCGACCACCTTGGGCCACTGCAAGTGGCGACTATCCTCGCGCTTTGGGGTGTGGTCATCAGTGCCGTCTACATGCTCCGCGCCTTCCGCAAAGTCTTTCAGGGCGAGCCCGCTGAGATCTGCACTACCGCCACCGATCTCTCGTTGGCCTCCCGTCTCCCCATTCTGCTGCTGCTCGCGGCCTTGTTGGCCACTGGTTTCGTCCCCGAACTGCTCATGCAGGCCATCCGCCCGTTCGCCGAGGCCCTCGCGGCCCTGCACTGACTACCCCGAAGGTTCCTCCCGTTCTTCACTTTTGACCACCCTTTAGAAAATGCCGGCCTATTATCTGGAAGTTGCGGTCGTAAGCCTCGGCCTCGTCCTGCTCATGCTGGAGGCCTTCGCTCCCAGTGGCGACAAGCGCTTTGTCGGCCACCTCGGCATCGTCGGCCTTGGTGCCGTATTTGCCGGCCTTTTTTTCGTCAATCCCTCCCCCGGCGATTCCCCCTTCTGGCAGTTCTACACCGCCGATTCGCTCGCGATGACCTACAAGGCCATCGCGCTCCTAACCACTATCCTGGTCCTCATTCTCGGGCTGGACTACATCCCGGTGCTTGAAAAATTCACCGCCCGCATCGGCGGCCGCGGGGCATGGGGCGAATTTTTTGCCCTGCCCGTTTTCATCTGTGCCGGCATGATGTGGATGGCCTCCGCGACTGACCTCACCAGCATCTTCGTCAGCCTCGAACTGGTGACTATCGGATTCTACGTCATGGTCGCCTTCATGCGGCGCAATGTCGGTTCCCTCGAAGCGGGCGTGAAATACCTCATCCTTGGGGCTCTCAGCACCGGGTTCCTCGTTTATGGATTCACGTGGCTTTACGGCATCACGGGCCATACCAATCTTCACGACATCGCCCTCAAGTTGAACTCCGGCACCGTTGCCACCGCGCCGGCCATGTTTTCCTTCGCCCTCATCCTTGTGGCGTTGGCCTTTAAAATCGGGGCTGTCCCGCTGCATTTCTGGATTCCCGATGTCTACCAGGGCGCGCCCACGCCCATCACTGCCTATCTCTCCGTTGGCTCCAAAGCCGCCGGTTTCATTGTGACTACCCGGCTCCTTGCACCCTACCTGAACGCCGAAAGCCTGACACACAACGCCACGGCGATCCTCCTCGCCATCGCCTGCGCCACCCTTCTGGTCGGCAATCTGGCTGCCATTCCGCAGGGGAATTTCAAACGCCTGCTTGCTTACTCGTCCATCTCGCATGCCGGCTTCCTTGTGCTGGCTCTGGGGAGCGGCGCGACCGGGGGATTTGGCCTCCAGCCTGCCCAAATCGTCGCCTTCTACATGGCCGCCTATCTGGTCATGACCCTGTTGGCCTTTGCGGTTCTCGTCGTCGTCGGACGCGTTACGGGCAGCGATGACCTCAGCGCCTTCAACGGCCTGCACCAGCGCTCTCCCTTCCTCGCTTTTGCCTTGGTGGTTGCGGCGGCCTCCCTCGCTGGGGTGCCCCTCACCGTCGGATTCCTCGGCAAATTCTTCGTCTTCGGAGCTGCGGCGGCCCATCAACTCTGGCTGCCCCTGATTTTTGCCGTGATCGGTGCCGCCGCCGGGTTTTACTATTACCTGAAAGTGGTGCGGAACATGTATTGGAATCCCCCGGCGGCCACCCCGGTGGCAATCATTCCCGTGGGCCTGCTCACCAAGGCCACCATGCTCGTCCTGATTGCCGCTACCCTCGGCCTTGGTGTCTATCCGCAGCCACTGCTGCATTTCCTGCGATAAGTCCGCGGACTGTCGTGCGGCTGCCAGACCAGCCGCCGCTGCAACGTTGCAAGATGGAAGATGGACGTTCCATGTTCGACGTTCCCCTTCGTCCCCTTCCCCTTTCTCATCCCCATGAACTTCTGGCAATCTCTCAACGAGTGGATGAACACTCCCTTCCTGGAATGGGGCCGCCTCACGCTCGATCCATGGAAGCTCGTCGGCTACACGGGTGCGCTGATGTTTGCCCTGCGCTGGGTGGTCCAGGCGATCTACCGCAAACGCACCGGACAAAACATCATGCCTACCGTGTTTTGGATCATTTCGCTCGTGGGTGCCGGCCTGACCACCCTCTATTTTATCTTCGGCAAAAATGACTCGGTGGGGATTCTGCAGAACGCCCTGCCAGCCTCCGTGGCGCTTTATAATTTGATCCTCGACCTGCGCCAGAAGAAGGCAAAAGCGGCCACATAGCCCGACTTTCCAAAGTCGGTTCCTCTGCCTCCCCGGGCCCGCCACCCGACATTGGAAAGTCGGGCCACGTTTTCCCAGCCAATCCGGGCCCTGCTGGGGCAGAGAGGAAGCGGGCGGGGGTTGGGGGGCACGAAACCACGTCCTTTCCAACTCCAGAAAGGCACCTCCTGGTTCAGAAACCAATGATCCAAAGTCAGGAGCGGTCCGTTTCTTAATTGGAATTGTTCTTGATAAAGAAAATCTGCCCCCTATCCTGCTCCATGGCCCGTAAGAATTTCCCTGATGCTCCCGGAGTGCATTCCGGCGGAGAAGGCGGCTTGGCGCTTGGCCCGGAATTCCGCCTGACCAAACAGCGGCGGGAAGTCTTTGAAGTGCTCACTGCCCAGCGGGACCACCCTACCGCCACCGAAGTATTTGTGCGGGTAAAGGAGAGAGTCCCCGGCATTTCCCTCGCCACGGTTTACAACTGCCTCGAAACCCTCACCCACAGCGGGCTCGTCCGTCAGGTGAATCTGGATCGCGCGCCTTCACGCTATTGTCCGAATCTCCAGGAGCACGCCCACTTCCACTGCGAATCCTGCGGCCGCATCAGCGACGTTGCCCTGCAGGACCCGCTCGCATTGGAATCTGCGCTCGCCCTGCCGCCCGGCAGCCAGGTGCACCGCACCGAAATCGCAATCAGCGGAGTCTGCCCGGCCTGTGTAGGGGGAAATGACAAATGACCAATGACCAATGACGAATGTTCTTCCGCTGACGGCAATGCGCAAGCCGTCCCGCAGCACCCATAACTAATCACTAATAACCAGACTCCATTCCATTCCCTGCCCGCCCCTTTCCCCCTTCCATGAAGCTCGAAATCAAAGACCTCCACGTATCCATTGGTGACACAGAAATCCTCAAGGGATTGACCCTTGAACTGCCCAAAGGCCAGGTCCACGCCATCATGGGCCCTAACGGTTCAGGCAAGTCCACCCTTGGCAAGGTCCTCGCCGGACACGGGGATTACACCGTCACCCGCGGCCGCATTTTCATGGACGGGCTGGACCTGCTGGCCATGCCCATCGACGAACGCAGCCGCGCCGGATTTTTCCTCGCTTTCCAATACCCGATGGAAATCCCGGGCGTGAGCAATGCCAACTTCCTCCGCGCCGCCCTCCAGGCCCGCCTCCCCAAAGGCACGCCCATCGATGCCGTGGCCTTTTACAAGGAACTTTATGCCAAGATGGACCTCCTGAAAATGGACCGCTCCTTCACCAGCCGCAGCGTTAATGAAGGTTTCTCCGGTGGCGAAAAGAAGCGCAACGAGATCCTGCAGATGGCCATGCTGCAGCCCACCTACGCCGTGCTGGATGAGACCGATTCCGGCCTCGATATCGATGCTCTCAAGATCGTCTCGGACGGAGTCAATGCCATGCGCAGCCCCCTCCGCGGCATTCTCCTGATCACCCACTACCAGCGCCTCCTCGATTACATTAAACCCGACGTCGTCCACGTCATGGCGGATGGTCAAATCATCAAGTCCGGCGGCCCGGATCTGGCTCTGGAACTGGAAGAACGCGGCTACGACTGGCTGACCAAGGCGGCCTGATCCGAATTGCCCTAAACCACTACCACCACTTATGGATTCACCATTCACAGCGATCTGCACCCAACGCGGCGAGTGGTGGGTGGGTTGGATTGAGGAGATCCCCGGCGTCAACGCACAGGAGCGCTCAAAGCCGGAACTCCTCGCCTCCTTGAAGGAAATCCTGACCGAAGCCCTGGACTTCAACCGCGAGGATGCCCGCGCTGCCGCTGGTCAGAACTATACGGAAGAGCCGTTGTCCATATGAAGCGCCGGGAGTTCATCCAACACCTGAACCAATGTCAATGTCACCTCATCCGCGAAGGAGCCAATCATTCCTGGTGGGGCCATAGTATCAATCGCACCCGGAGCGCTGTTCCCCCGGCATTCTGAAATCAACGACCTCCTGATCCGGAAAATTTACCGCGATCTCCAAATCCCCCAACCTTGACTCTCCCCCGCCATGAACACCACTTTTCCGCCGGAATCCGAACTCGACGACGCCACCCTTCAGGCCGTCGATATCGACCGCACCGCTGGTGATTTTTCCTATCCGGAAAATCACAAATTCGATGCCGGTGTTGGCCTCAGTGAGGCCACCGTTGATTATATCTCGGACGTCAAGAACGACCCGGACTGGGTGCGCGATTTCCGCAAGCGTGCCCTTAAGACGTTTTGGGAAAAACCCATGCCAACCAATTGGGCCACGAAGGATCTCGATAATATCGACTTCAGCAAGATCCGTTATTACCTGAGCAGCGGCTCTACCCCGGCGCGTTCGTGGGACGATGTGCCGGAGGAAATGAAAATGACCTTCGAACGGCTCGGGATCCCGGAACAGGAACGCAAATTCCTCGCCGGAGTGGAAGCGCAATTTGATAGCGAAGCGGCCTATTCCAACATCCAGAAAGCCGTGGCGGACCAAGGCGTGATTTTCGTCAACAGCACCGAAGGTCTCAAGGAACATGCCGACATCTTCCGTCCGTGGTTCGGCAAGGTGATCCCCACCGGCGACAACAAATTCTCTGCACTCAACAGCGCAGTCTTCTCCGGTGGTTCATTTATCTATGTTCCGAAGGGCGTGAAAGTAAAACATCCGCTGCAGGCCTACTTCCGCATCAATTCCGAAAACTTCGGCCAATTCGAGCGCACTCTCATCATTGTCGATGAAGGCGCGGAGGTGATGTATATGGAAGGCTGCACCGCTCCGAAGTTCACCACCAGCACCCTGCACAGCGCGGTGGTGGAATTGGTCGCCCTGAAGGGGGCCAAGATCCAATATGTGACCGTCCAGAACTGGTCCAACAACGTCTTCAATCTGGTCACCAAACGTGGCATCGCCCACGAGGACGCCGAAGTGAAATGGATCGACTGCAACATCGGCAGCCGCCTCACCATGAAATATCCTGGCGTCATCATGAAGGGCAAACGCGCCCGCGGCGAAGTGATCAGCATCGCCCTCGCCAATAACGGCCAGCATCAGGACACCGGAGCCAAGATGATCCACGCTGCCGACGAGACCACATCCAACGTGGTCAGCAAATCCATCAGTGTCGGCACCGGCCGCAGCACCTACCGCGGGCAGGTTCACATTCCCAAACACCTCAAGGGCTGCAAGAACAACACCGAGTGCGATGCGTTATTGATCAACTCCCACAGCCGCACCGACACCTACCCGGCCATTACCGTCCGCGGCAACCAGCACGCCACCCAGCACGAAGCCAGCGTCAGCCAGGTCAGTGCCGAACAGATCTTCTACATGCAGCAGCGCGGCCTCAGCGAAGGCGAAGCCATGAGCCTCTCCGTGAACGGCTTCGTCAACGATCTGGTGCGGGAATTCCCCATGGAATACAGCGTGGAGCTGAAGCGGCTGATTGATTTGGAAATGGAAGGGTCGGTTGGATAACTTTGAACTGAAAACCAACCAAACCCACTTCCCATGAAGGTCGCTTTCTTAAAAATTCAAGGAATATCCAGTAAGCTGCTTTTTGGGTTTGCGATATTGGCGCTTTATTATGGTCTGCACAATTGGCCGCGAATTACAGGCTTGGTTTCCATCCTCTGTTTTTCCGCTCAATTAGGCTTCATCATTATTAAATGCACATATAAAGTTAGGATTGCTCATTTGGATCTCAAGAAAAGTGATCGTCGTTTGATCAGCCGGATTTCTCAGATTGATCCAATCGAAAAAGCCTAAGGCAACAAGGAATGAACCACCAGGACATCGACCGCCGCAGCCTGATGATGCACCGCGTCATCGCCGCGCGGTTGCGTGCCCAGGCCGGCACCGGCCGCAGAGCGGCCACGGACGGTAGCCGTGGGTTTCAACCCACGGCAGGCAAACCGCGAAAGGAAGTGTCGCAGAGCGACACCGGATTCATGTCCGTGGATGGCGACCCCGCAAATGGCTTCCTGTCGTGGATTCCGGTGTCGCTCTGCGACACGAATGGCTTTGCTGATGTTCCGTGGGCTGAAGCCCACGGCTACCGTCCTTCACCGCTCTGCGGTGAAAGGGGGCCCCACGATATGCCATGGTGCGATGCCTCCACCGCTTCGCGGCTGGCCCCTCCCTCGTCGCGGCTGGCCTCCACCTCTTCGCGGCTGGCCCCTCCCTCGTCGCGGCTGGCCTCCACCGCTTCGCGGCTGGCCTCTCCCTCATCGCGGCTGGGCTCGCCCTTGTCGCGGCTAACCTCTCCGTCGTCGCGGCTGGCCTCTCCTGCTTCGCGGCTGGCTTCGGCCGCGCTGTTTTCCTGACTTTCCCCATGTCCCCTGTCACCCTTGATTCACCCCCGACCCCTTTTGTGAGATCCGTATTCCTTGATGCTCCGTTGTGGAATCATGCCGGCTTGCCGGCGTGGTTTGTCCAGTCCCAACTCACTGCCTGGGAGTCCTTCACTACCCTTCCCATGCCTTCCCGCAAGGATGAGTCCTGGCGGTTTGCGGATCTGAAACTGCTGTCTTTCGACACCTTTCACGTCAAGCCCGGCGGCACGCCCGGCCACGCGGCCCAACTGGATAAAACCGCCGCCCGGCTGGTCTTTGTGAACGACCAACTGGTCATCCGGGAAGTCACAGATCCCTCCGTGCAGGTGCTTTCCCTTGCGGAAGCCCTTGCCCAGCATGGCGACCGGCTGGAAAAACTCCTGACCACGCCCGGTACCGGCCTTGGTGGTGAAAAATTTGCCGCGCTGCACCACGCGCAACTCAAGGATGCCGTGGTGATTTTCGTTCCCGCCAATGTGGAAGTGGCCGATCCGGTCGAGATCATCCATTGGCAGCAAGGGGAAAATGCCGCGTCCTTCCCCCGCACCATCATTTTGACGGAACATCACGCGAAAGTCACCGTGCTGGAGCAGCACCTCAATGCGGATGCCTCCGCCGCTCTGAGTCTCGGAGCCACCCAGTTGGCCGCGGCGGATGCCTCCACCATCAACTACGTCCTGCTCAACCGCCGGAATGCGGCCAGCAAGTCGATTCATTTCTCCACCGTTTCCACCGGGCGTGATGCCTCGGTCCGTCATAGCCTGATCAATCTGGCCTCCGGCTGGACGCGCACGGAATGCCGCAGTCTGCTGGCCGGGCCGGGCAGCCGCAGCGAGATGTTCAGCGTTTCCCTCGCCGCCGGAAGCCAGGAGATCGACCAGCGCACGCTGCAGGATCACCTGACGCCCAACAGCTACAGCGATCTCCTCTACAAAAACGTCCTATTCGATACCGCCCGCACGATCTTTGCGGGGTTGATCAAGGTGGATGAGGGTGCCCACGGCACGGATGCCTATCAAAAATGCCGCAACCTGCTGCTGAGCGACACTTGCGAGGCCAACTCCATGCCTGGGCTCGAAATCAATGCGGACCAGGTGAAATGCAGCCACGGCAGCACCACCGGGCGGATTGACGAGGACGAATTGTTCTATTTTGAATCGCGCGGGATTTCCCGCCCTGATGCCGCCCGTCTCATCGCGGTGGGATTTGCCAGCGAAGTGGTGGGCAAAGTCGGGCATGAGGCCATTGAAGCCCTGCTTGACGGTGCCATCGAAGCCCGGTTTGCCGAATTGGCGCTCTAACGGCTCGCTTCACCGGCTGACCCGCATCCGCAGGAACACGGGTCCCGGGCTGTGAGCAGGAATGGTGGCGCGCCGCGTTTCGATGCCGTTGGATTCGCTGACCAGGCTGTCCGGCAAAGGACTCCAATCCCTCAGATTGGCGGACATCTGGACCATGGTGATGACATCGTTGCGGCTGGACGGCTTCTGGAATGTAAAGGTCAGGGTGTTGCCTTCAACGACCGGCTGGGGCAGGAGATGGATGTCGGATTGCGCCGGATTCAATCCCAGGGCATATTCAACAAGGTTGGGCACGCCGTCATTTTCGGAATCACCGTTGGCTCCGCCAGTGATGTTATGGGCGGTGATCCAGGTTTCATATCCCCCGCCGGTCGCCGGAGCCGGGAAGCCGGGGGTAGCCGGCGCCGCCTCCCAACTGGAGGCATTGCTGCCAAACGAGGCCGGTCCGGTGCGGTTGAGGGACTGGATGCCGGGACCGGCTGGCAAGGGCCACGGCGAATCTGTGCTGTAGAATACCTCATCTTCTATCACCTGCGGGTAGTAATCAGGTTGTCCGGCAGGCGGAGTGTCGGCACGGCGCAGACGCACGGTGCCGGCGGCATTGCCGAGGGTATCCCCCGCCGTCCATGGTCCAGCCAGAACAGGAGAGGATACTGCCCATTTGGTCAGGAAGGCGTCCTGTTTGGCGGCATCGGCGGGATCAAAGCCCACCACGACAAGGCGGCCGTTGGCAGGAATGGACTGGGAGGTGAAATCGAAATCAACATCGCCGCGGAGCGTCCAATTGGCCAGGTTTTGGGCAGAGGATCCAGGGTTCCAGATTTCAACAAACTCAAAATTGGTTTCCGGGGAGTTGTCAGGCTGGATCATGATTTCCGAGACGATCAGGGGACCGATCCGGGGAGCGCTGTTGGCAGCCCCCAGCGTCAAGGTGAGCATCGGGCTCAACCGGCCTGAAGCATCCGGCCAACGGCCAAAGGATTCGCCGTTGAGGGAAGCGGGGAAGGCAAGGTGGTCGGAAAACAGTTTGAGTTCGCCGTCCGCAGCCCCTTGCACCAGCCAGACATCCTCCCCTGACGATGCGTTGAGCGCAAAGGGTTCCCCATGGCTCCAAGTGCCTGTCACCGGGGCATCATCAAGGAAAACCACCGGCAGGGTGAAGGTATTGGCCCCGGTGACGATTACCTGGAAATTTCCCTGATAGCGTCCAAATCCGCCATACCCTGACAAGGTCACCACATCACCGGTGGCAAGGCCGTGGCCCGGGCTGGTGACCGTGACCGGAGCGGCCGCAGGCGTGCCGCTGAAGCCGCTGATGGCCCGGGGCGTTGGGTTGTTAAAATGTCCTTCGTCGAAAACGACATACCCTCCTGCCGCGATCACCGTGCCGCCGGGAATGCGGAATTTCCGGTAGTTGGACTTGGAGTCACTGAGAAACCAGCCTGACACATCTACCGGGACCGCAGTGGGATTCACCAGTTCGATGCTGTCCCGCAGCGGCGGATCGGTGTGGGCCAGGATTTCGTTGATCAAAACCGGTACATCCGTAACCAGGCCCGCGCTGCCCGGGGTGCCATGATAGGTGAAGCTGGAACGCCAGTTTTGCGGATCATCGGGGGATCCGGAAGGATCCACCATTTCGAGGGAACTGCCATCCCCATCCGCCCGGCCGGGCCATGGGGCATTGTCGCTGTAGGTGACCGAGGTGATGGTGGCTCCACTGCCGTCCAACAACACAAGGGCCTCGCCATTCCGGGCAAGGGCACCATTCCAAATACCGGAGGGGGCCATGCCAGACCCATAGCGGACATTGAATGCGGCGGCGTTTTCCGCCACAACGACCCGTGCGCCAGGAGCGAGCGGAGTGTTGCCAAAGGTATAACTGACCCCTCCTGACAGCCTGGAGCCGGCAAGGTTGATGGCGGTGGCCCCGTGGTTCAGAATCTCGAGGAACTGAAAATCATCTGCGGCAAAACTCCGGGGCGGTGTGAGTGCGGCCCCGGCCAGGGTTTCCTGAGGAGAGGCGGAAGCAGGGTGATAGTGGATTTCGGAAATGCGGAGGGCATTCCCGGCAGAGGCGAGAGGTTCCACGAAGAATACTGCCTCATTCAACGCAGACCAGCGGGTGCCGTTGAACCAACGCGTGCGCACCGTGCTGCTGACCGTGAGGGGAATGGGGCTGCCCGCGGGGTAGGCCGCGAGGCCGGCCTGCACCGCCCCGCTGGTTTGGCGCGGGTCGCTTCCATCCGTGGTCACATACAGGGTGCCGGTGCCGCCGGTGAGACGGAGAACGCCGCCGGAGGGAATCAAGCCTCCATGCTGGGCCGTGTGGTTGACCGTGAAGGCCGGGGGATCCACGCTGGGAAGTTTGGTCACCGTCGTGCCGGGCCAGGTCTGGGTTTTCCATGCGGTCAGGATAGTATTGGTGCGGTGGGTGGTGCCACTGGCGGGATACCAACTGTTGCTGGGGCCGAGAACGCCTCCGGTGGGGACGGTGCTGAGCGGACCATTCAAGGCCCGGAGCCAGTTTTCCGTCCGGGTGTAATCACCGCCAGGGCCCCCTCCGCCGGTGGTGCGCCAGTCCCCCCAGCGGGCGGATTCTCCGGTAATGGCGTTGTCCAATTCGGTGACGCGTGCGGAATAACGCTCACGGTTCCGGGGATTGACCAGAGCGCCGCCGTGGGTCAGGTGCTTCCATGCCCGGTCGGCAAAGCGGGTCTGGAACCCGGGGAGATGATCGAGACCGGTAATGATATTGACCCCGTCCTGACTGACGGCAAGGGCGGCCACATTGGTTGGATTCTCCATGGTCCTTTCCGAATCCCAAAGGTAGAAGCGCCACTTGTGATCGCCGGGGCCTCCGCCGGCGGCGCGCCAGTTGCCGTCGGTTTTGAGGTCATCGTTATGACCGAAGTGCTGCATGATGTAGTAGTCGACGTAGGAATCCACGTCGAGCCGTGCTTCGATGTTGGCCCAGTTGCCGCCCGTGACGGCTGACCGGAGCAGGTTGAGGCTGGTCTGCTCCGCCGTCGTAAAGCTGCCGGGATTATAACTGAAAACCGTGTCGGCGGCCACGCCTTCCTCATAGGCGGCATAATGGTCGTTATCGAGCCGCTCATGAAGGTTGTAGACGCCCCAGAACAGGCCATTGAGGTAGAGATTCACAAATTTGCCGTGGCCTCCTCCGGGTTGGCCCATGGCAATCAGGGAATCGCGCATCCACTGGTCGCGGATCATGGTGGCGCGGGCCCGCTGGTTGGCATCCGAGTGGGTCCATGAATTGTTATACATGGCGCGGAGCCGCACGCTGTTGAAGGTGTCCACTGCGGGGGCTCCGAAGAGATCGTAGTCCAGTTTGCCCGCACCATACTCCGCGCGGAAGCGGAGGCTGAAGGAGTGCTTGGCCGAGCTGGCGTAATTCCGGCTGGAACCGCCCTGCACCTTGAGCCCGCAGTTGATTTGAAAGCCGGCTTCCACGTTCACCCCGTCGCCTGAAGCGGCAGGCTTGAAATATTCGGCAGAAACGGCCTCTTCGAGCAGGTCGTTGGTCGAAAGGGTATAAATGCCGCTGGGGCCGAAAAGCAACGCCACGGTAGTGCTGACCGACAGGGTGGGCAGTGCCCGCAGGCCTGCCTGGAAACGGGCTTGGTCCGCAACACTCTGCGAGACGGCGGGATCCACCGCGTAGTCGGCGGCATTGGATCCGCCCCAAAGCGTTGGATAGGTGGCGGGCCTGACCTGAGTCGCGACTGCGGCAGGGAAAATATAAGATTGGGAATCGACGGGGGTGGGCTCATATCCGGTCCGCACCGCGGCTGAGCGCAGCACCGTGGTGGTGGAAATATTGATAGGGACCGAATACAGAGTGGCTCCGGCGGCAGGAGTGCCATTGGCCTGCAACGGGGGGCTGCTGTCGAGGGTGAAGTAAACCGCCGCAGCCGGAGTCGCCGTGGCAAGGCTCACGGTGAACGGGGCGGTATAAAAACCCCGTTTTACCGAGGCTTCGACCGGGGCCACCCGGAGATAGCCGTCAGCCGCGTTGGCGGCCCCCGGCGTCGCCGTCCCGAAATAAACCGAACTCAGATCCCCGGGCTTGCGGCCAAAAGAAACATTGGGTTCCTGAGGGGGGTAGTTTTGTCCCCCGGATTCAAATTCACTAACCACCGTGCCGTCCGGCTGGTTCAGGCCGAGATATTCGCCGCCGGAACTCAGGGAGAAATTGGTGTGCAGATTGCCATTGGCATCCGGTGCGCTGTTGCCACTGGCGAAGACCACGCGGTAGCCCCCGGCGGGAATCACGGTTCCGGCCGGGAAGGTCCACTTGGCGGGATTGGTGGCATTGTCCGTCAAATGCCATCCTGACAAATCGGCCGGAGTGCCGCCCCCATTATAGAGTTCAATCCAGTCGTGAAAAGTGCCAGCCACCGCGTTGGGAACAGCGGTGCGGTCGTTCGAAGCCATGAACTCGTTCAGACGGACCTGGGAAGGGGCGGAGACCGGGCCAACCAACAGGGCAAACAAAAGCAGATTACGGGGGGGCAAACACGAAAAATTCATGGAGGGACGGGAAGGGGGCCGCAGGGGGGACGACGGCGGGGACGCAGGGGTGGGGCGAAAGAATATGAAATCCCGTCTGCCAATGCAAGATCCTTCACAGATCATGGCAGAGGCCCCATCCCGGGTGCAGAAACTCCAAGCGGGGAGCCGTGTGAAAATGGCTCCGGTGGAGATTGGCTGCCCCTGAAACGAAAGGGATCAATCCCCCTTCCTTCCACCGGTTGCTGGCCTAGGCCGGTTTGCGGAACCGGTAATGGGATACCAACCACTCGTTCCCCTCCTTGTATCCCCAAAGCTCTGCGCAGGCCATGTAAAAGACCCGCCAGTAGGCCCACCAACGTTTGGCCTGGCCCGCACCATACGTCTGTTCAAAGAGAGGCCAAATCTCCTCCCGGTGGGCATCCATATTGGCTAGCCAGGCATTGCTGGTTTTTTCGTAGTGCTGGCCGTTCACACACCAGTGGTCCTCAATCCGCAGGTCGTCCTGGAAATAGAGCAGCAGGTCATCGCTCGGCATCTGCCCCCCCGCAAAGAAGTAGCGTGTCATCCAGTCGGACGGACCTTTGTCGATGTAATGATAGGCGAATTCCCGGTGGGTGAAGATGTGCACAAACAGCTTTCCGCCCGGCACCAGCCATGAGGCGACTTTGGCCAGCAGGGCCTGATAGTTCTTCATGTGCTCGAACATCTCCACACTCACTGCCCGGTCAAAGCGCTGGTCCGTGTCGAAGACGTTCATGTCACAGGTCACGATGGTCAGGTTTTTGAATCCCTTCTCCGCAGCCACAGCATCAATATGGGCCTTTTGCGTGCGGCTGTTCGACACCGCGGTGATTTGCGCATTCGGATAGTGCTCTGCCATCCAGAGTGAGAGCGATCCCCACCCGCAGCCCAATTCCAGAATGCGCTGGCCGTCGGCCAGTTCCGCCCGTTGGCAGGTCAGAGCCAGCATGTTTTCCTCCGCTTCGTCCAGGCTTGTCGTGTTCCCGTGCCACAGCCCGGAACTGTATTTCAGCCGCTTCCCGAGGCACCGCTGGTAAAATACCGTCGGCACCTCGTAGTGCTGCACATTGGCTTCCTGGGTCTGCTCCGCGATTCCCCGGGTCTTCAGGTCAGCGACATAGGCCAGCAGCGCGGCACGCTGGGAGGCGACATCGGGCTGGGTGTGTTCCTTGATGGTGCCGGCCAGCAAATGCCGGATGCCGGCACGGACTAGCACATCCGGAACGACATTGGATTCAATGAGAGAGTCTAAGTTGATCATGGGCGCGGATGAAGATTGCCTCCTTCCGGAAGGGAAGGCTGTCCTTTCCATAGCGGATGCCGCGGCTGCTTGGATGCCGGGAATTTGGCAAAGCAGCCATTACCGCTCCGCCTGGGCGGCCTCGATTTTCCGATGGCAAGGATTTCCATGCGGCAAACCGCGAACGATCAAACGGAATTGGACGTTTCTGTCAACACACCGGATCCGGCAAACAGTTTCAACTTCCCGCCCGCCGCCGGTCCCGCACGGCATCGGCCAGACCGGCCAGCACGGTTTTGGTTTCCTCCCAGCCGAGGCAGGCATCGGTGATGCTTTGGCCATAGACCAGCTTTTTGCCGGGGACGGTATCCTGACGGCCCTCCACCAGATGACTTTCAATCATCACGCCGGTGAGGGCTTGGTTCCCGGCACGGATCTGGCTGGCGACATTGGCGGCGACCGTGGGCTGGTTGCGGTGGTCCTTGTTGGAATTGGCGTGGGAACAGTCGACCATGATGGTAGGCGGCAGGCCCGCTTTTTCGAGCATATCAGTGACTTCCGCGATGTGTTCCGGGGCGTAGTTGGGGCCGCTTTTGCCGCCGCGCAGAATGATATGGCAGGATTCGTTTCCGGTGGTCTTCACGATGGCGGCGACGCCCTGTTTGGTGACTCCCAGAAAATGGTGCTGACCGCGGGCGGCGCGGATGGCATCGATGGCGATGCCCAGGCCGCCGCCGGTGCCGTTTTTAAAACCGATCGGCATCGACATGCCGCTGGCCAATTCCCGGTGGACCTGGCTCTCTACGGTGCGGGCTCCAATGGCTCCCCAACTGATCAGGTCGGCCACGTATTGCGGACTGATGGCATCAAGGAACTCGGTGCCGGCGGGCACGCCCATTTCCGTGAGGTTCAGGAGCAGCCGGCGGGCGAGCTGCAGGCCGCGGTTAATATCAAAACTCCCGTCGAGCCCGGGATCGTTGATATAGCCTTTCCAGCCGACGGTGGTCCGGGGTTTCTCGAAATAAACCCGCATCACAATCTGCAGCGCCTCTGAGTGCCGGCCCATTTCCTCCTTCAGGAGCCGGGCATATTCGAGGGCTGATTTTTCCTCATGGATGGAGCAGGGCCCGACCACTACCAGCAGGCGGTCATCCCGGCGGTGGATGATGGCATCCGCCCCGGCGCGCGCTTTGGAAACAAAGGCTTCCTCGCGTTCGCTGGCATGGAGGTTGCGGGAAGCGACTTCCGGGGAGATCAGACTCCAGATTTCGGAAATGCGGACGTCGTCGGTGGAGATCCGGGTGTTCATGGACGGGATGATTGGGGCAATGATTCAGAGGGAAATACCGGCAGACCGCAGGGAAAGTAGCCATCAACGCTCCGCGTGATGAGCGGGTGGCTTCCCTCCAAGCCGGGGATCAAAGTTGACGGCCCACCTCCCTTTCGCAAGGCAAGTTCCTTGAGATTCCGTCTTCCAGGCTGCGATTCCATCAGCAAAGCTCATCACGCGGAGCGGTGATGGCTACTTTCCCATTATACCGCTGCGCCGGCCTTGCGCCGGTCGCGGACGGCGTCGGCGAGGTTGGCGAGGACGGCTTTGGTGTCATCCCATGAGAGGCAGGCGTCGGTGATACTCTGGCCGTAGACGGGGGATTGGCCGGGAACCACATCCTGACGGCCTTCGCAAAGGTGGCTTTCGATCATGACCCCGGTGATGGCCTTGTTGCCGGCGCGGATTTGGCTGGCGACGTCGGCGGCGACTTTGGGCTGGTTGCGGTGGTCCTTGTTGGAATTGCCGTGCGAGCAGTCGATCATGATGGTGGGCAGCAGGCCGGCCTTTTCCAGCAGGGCGGTGACGTCGGCGACATGGGCCGGGCTGAAGTTAGGACCGCTCTTGCCTCCGCGCAGAATGATATGGCAGGAATCGTTGCCGGTGGTCTTCACAATGGCGGCGACGCCCTGTTTGGTCACGCTCAGGAAATGATGGCTGCCCTGGGCGGCGCGGATGGCATCAATGGCAATGCCGATGCCGCCGCCGGTGCCGTTCTTGAAACCGACCGGCATGGACAAACCGCTCGCCAGTTCACGATGGACCTGGCTTTCCACGGTGCGGGCTCCGATGGCTCCCCACGTCACCAGATCGGCGACGTATTGCGGACTGATGGCATCGAGGAACTCGGTGCCGGTCGGAATGCGCATCGCCGTGAGGTTGAGCAGGAGCCTGCGGGCGAGATGCAGGCCACGGTTGATATCAAAACTTTCATCCAGCCCGGGGTCATTGATATAACCTTTCCATCCCACCGTGGTGCGGGGCTTTTCAAAATAAACGCGCATCACCAATTGCAGCGCGTCGCCATATTTGGAAAACTCGTCCTTGAGGAGCTGCGCATATTCCAGAGCGGCCTTTTCGTCATGGATGGAGCAGGGGCCTACCACGACAAGGAGGCGGTCGTCGCGGCGGTGGATGATGGCATCGGCCTGGGCCCGGGCTTTGGTGACAAAGGCGATTTCGCGTTCGCCCGGGCAGAGGTCGCGGATGACGACTTCCGGAGAGACCAGGCTCCAGATTTCGGAAATGCGGACGTCGTCGGTGGAGATTTTTGCAGACATGGGGAGCAGGGGCTCGGGAAAAAGAAAGCCGCCCGGCACGGGGACCGGGCGGCGCAGGGGTTGGGAGTTTTCGGGCAGGCAGGGGTGTCTTTCAAGAGAAAAACCCCGCCCGATCAAGGCAGCGCGCCCGATGAGGACGGGGCCGGGGCAGGCAGGGCTGAGGGGGAGGCCGGAACCTCGCGCGGGGTGAAGAGGCGGCGGACAAACACAAAAAACACCGGCACGAGGAAAATAGCGAGGATGGTGGCGGTGATCATGCCGCCGACCACGCCCGTGCCGATGGCGTTTTGGCTGGCGGAACCGGCACCGGTGCTGAGGACGAGCGGCATGACCCCGAGGATAAAGGCAAGGGAAGTCATGAGGATAGGACGGAGGCGCTGGTGGACGGCTTCGAGGGTGGCGTCAATCAGGCTCAGGCCCCGCTGTTCCATCAGGTCTTTGGCGAACTCGATGATGAGGATGGCGTTTTTGGTGGAGAGCCCCACCACGGTGAGCAGGCCCACCTTGAAATACACATCGTTGGGCAGGCCCCGGATGGTCACGGCCAGCAAGGCACCAATGATGCCCAGGGGCACGACGAGAATCACGGACAGCGGAATGGACCAGCTTTCGTAGAGTGCGGCGAGGCAAAGGAAGACGATGAGCAGGGAAAGGGCATATAATGCCGGAGCCTGGGAACCGGAGAGGCGTTCCTCGTAGGATTGCCCGGTCCATTCATAACCAATACCTTTGGGAAGTTTGGCCACCATTTCCTCCATCGCCTGCATGGCTTCGCCGGTGCTCCGGCCGGGAGCGGTGGTGCCAAGGATAGCAGTCGAGGGAAATCCGTTATACCGCTGGAGTTGCGGAGAGCCGCCGGTCCACGACAGGGTGGTGAAGGCGGAGACCGGGACCATGCCGCCGGTTTTGTTCCTGACAAATATTTTGCCGATATCCTCCGGCAGCATGCGGTAGGGCGCATCCATCTGCACGATGACGCGCTGCACGCGGTTGCCATTCACAAAGTTGTTCACATAACTGGAGCCAAAGGCGGTGGAGAGGGTGCTGTTCACGTCCTCGGGCGAGACGCCGAGGGCGATGGCTTTGTTTTCGTCCAGTTCGATCTTGAGCTGGGCCGCGTCTTCGAGTCCCTGCATGCGCACGCCGGTGACGCGGGGATCCTGGGCCGCCATCTTCAGCAGCTCGGCGCGGGCGGCGGTGAATTTTTCATGGCCGAGTCCGCCCCGGTCCTGCAATTGCAGATCGAAGCCGACGGCATTGCCGAGTTCGCTGATGGGTGGCGGATTGATCGGAACAATGATGGCGTCCTTGATGCCCGCGAAAGCGCCAAACGCCCGGCCGATCACGGCCTGCACGGTGTGACCGGCCCCCGGGCGTTCTTTCCAGTCCTTGAGACGGGCGAAGGCAATGGCGGCATTTTGCCCGCGGCCATTCTGGCTGAAGCCGGCCACGGTGATGTAGCTTTCGATTTCCGGCTGCGCGCCGTAGTAGTCTTCGACCTGTTTGATGACAGCCAGATTCCGATCCTGGGTAGCTCCGGGAGGGAGCTGAATCACAGTCAGGAAATACCCCTGATCTTCCGCAGGAAGAAATGAGGAGGGGAGACGCAGATAGAGCCATCCCATCAGTGCGGTGATGACACCAAGGCTGGCCATGAAGATGCCGGTGCGCTTCAGCATGTGGCCCACGATTTTCTGATAACCGGTCGTGGCGGAGGCGAAGCTGCGGTTGAACCAGCCGAAGAAGCCGCGCTTTTCGTGGGAGTGGCCCTTTTTCACCGGCTTCAACAACGTGGCGCAAAGAGCAGGGGTGAGACTCAGGGCAAGGATGACGGAGAAGATCATCGATACCACCAGCGAGAAGGAAAACTGTTTGTAAATCACCCCCACGGAACCGCCGAAGAAGGCCATTGGAATGAAGACCGCCGTGAGCACGAGGGTAATGCCGATCAGGGCGCCGGTGATCTGGCTCATGGCCTTGCGCGTGGCATCCCTTGGCGACAGGCCTTCCTCGGTCATGATGCGCTCGACGTTTTCCACCACCACAATGGCATCGTCCACGAGGATGCCGATGGCCAGGACGAGGCCGAACATGGTGAGGACGTTGATGGTGAATCCAAACGCCAGCATGGTGGCAAATGTGCCCAGCAAGGCGATCGGCACCACGATGGTCGGAATGAGCGTGGTCCGGATGTTCTGAAGAAACAGATACATCACGAGGAATACCAGGATCATGGCTTCGGCCAGGGTCTTGACGACTTCCTCAATGGAGATTTTGACAAAGGCCGAAGTGTCCAGCGGGTAGTCCACCACCACGCCGGGCGGGAAAAATTCCTGAAGTTCGGCAATTTTGTTCCTGACGTTTTCGGCGGTGGCGAGAGCATTGGCGGAGGGAGCCAGCTTGACGGCGATGGCACTGGAAGGCCGGCCATTCACGCGGGCCTGGGTGCTGTAATCCTGACCACCAAGTTCGACGCGGGCGACATCCTTCAGCAGCACACGGGATCCGTCAGGATTCACCCGGAGCAGAATGTTTCCGAATTGCTCCGCCGTGCGCAGAGTGCTGCGGCCCTGGACGATCACATTCAATTGCTGGCCGTCCGCCGCCGGGCGTGCGCCAAGCTGGCCAACGGGCACCTGGGTATTCTGCGCCCGCAGGGCGGCAGTCACATCGGCCGGTGTCAGGCTGAAGCTTTGCAGTTTGTCAGGGTTCAGCCAGACGCGCATGGCGTATTCCGTGCCGAAGGTATTGGCCTCCCCCACGCCGGAGACCCGGCGGATGGGATCCAGCACGCTGGTGGCGATGTAGTTCCCCAGGGCGACTTCATCCATGCTGCCATCCCGGGTGGAAAGCGTCACGATGAGCATGAAGTTGCGCGTCGCCTTGGCGACCACGACTCCCTGCTGCTGCACGGTCTGCGGCAGGCTGGGCGTGGCGAGCTGCACCTTGTTCTGCACCTGCACCTGCGCGGTGTCAGGATTGGTGCCCGGCATGAAATACAGCGTCACGGTGGCGAGGCCGCTGGCGTCGCTGTTCGAACTCATGTAGAGCAAGTTGTCGATCCCGTTGAGCTGCTGCTCAATGACCGACGTGACCGTATCCTGCAGGGTTTCCGCTGAAGCGCCGGCGTAGTTGGCGGTCACGGAAATCGCGGGCGGTGCGATGGTAGGATACTGCGCGACCGGCAGTTTGGTAAGGGCGAGGCTTCCCAGCAGAATGATCAGCAGGGAAACCACCCACGCGAAGACCGGGCGGTCGATGAAAAAGCGGGCCATGGGGGGAAGGGTGGGGGGAAGAGAGGGAGAGCGGTCGGTGGTCAGCGGTCAGCGGTCAGCGGTCGGCGGTCGGCGGTCAGCGGTCGGCGGTCGGCGGTCGGCGGTCAGCGGTCAGCGGTCGGCGGTCAGCGGTTAGTCGGGCATTGTCTGACATCTGACATCTGACTTCTGACTTCTGACTTCTGACCTCTGACCTCTGACCTCTGACCTCTGACCTCTGACCTCTGACCTTTGTCCCCTATCCCTTCGTGGGGCCTTTGGCAGCGATGTCCGCGACCACGGCGGTGAAGGGCACGGGTTTGACCACGGATCCGGGGCGGGTTTTCTGGATGCCTTCGATGATGACCAGTTCCCCGGCTTTGAGGCCACCGCTGATGACCCATTTGTTGCCCACGGCACGGTCAGCTTTGATGATGCGCGATTCGACTTTGTTGTCAGGCGTCACCACCATCACGGTGCCGGTGCCGTCGCCATTCCGGGTTACTACCCGCTGGGGCAGGGTGAGGGCATTGCTGTCCATGGCCTGTTCCAGACTGGCCCGGGCGAACATGCCGGGCAGGAGCAACTGACGGGGATTGGGGAATTCCGCCCGCAGGGTCACGGTGCCGGTGGTGGGGTTTACGGTAACGCCGGAAAAGAGCAGCCTGCCGGTTTCGGCATAGGTGCTGCCATCTTCCAGCAGCAAGGTGACGCTGGCGGCACCGGGGGCAGTGGTCTTGAGGGAACCATCATCAAGGGAACGGCGCAGCCGGAGCAGTTCCGTGCTGGATTGGGTGAAGTCAAAGAAGATGGGATCCATCTGCTGGATCACCGCCATGGGAGTGGCTTCGCCGGCGCTAACTAAAGCTCCTTCGGTGACCTTGGCCTCGCTGATGCGGCCGGTGATGGGGGCAGTGACCCGGGCATAACCGAGATTTAGTTTGGCGGTGTCCACGGCGGCGCGGGCCACCAGCACTTCGGCATCGCCCTGGGCGGCGGCGGCCATGGCATCCTCGTTTTCCTGGCTGCTCACCGCATTCTTGCCGGCCAGCACTTTATATCGTTGGGCCCGTGCTTTGGCCTGGGTGGCATTGGCTTCGGCTTTGACGAGCTGGGCCTGCGCACTCTGGAGGGCAGCCTCCAGCGGGGCTGGGTCGATTTCAAACAAAAGCTGGCCTTCCGTGACGGCGGCTCCTTCCTCAAAATGCCGCTTCAGCAGGATGCCGTTGGCCCGGGCCCGGACTTCCGCGACGCGCACCCCTGACAGGCGGCCCGGCAATTCCGTGCGCACCGGAACCGGTTCCGATTTGACGGCCACCACACTGACTTCAGCAGGTGGTCCCGGCCTCCCGGGAGCCGCACCAGCCGCCGCTGCTCCTCCGTTTTCCTGACGGCACGCGGGGGAGACGGCCAGCAGGATGAGAAGGAGCAACGCGGGGGGCGCAGCCGGGCGGCGATTCGAGTTAGGGGGAACAGGAAATTTCATGGGATCCGGGGGGTGATCGGGTGGGGGAAAAGGACTCCGCCGGCATCAGCTGGAGGTGGTGGCCCGCAAGCCGGCGGCGGCGTAGGCGATTAGGCGCCGCAGCAGGGCCTCGCGGTCGAGTTTGCGGGGAAGGGGCGAACCGGGCATCTTCGCAAACGGGATGACTTCAAACCGGGACCAACTGTCCAAGGCGTGGTGCGCCGAGCCGAAAAGAAAATTCACGCGCCAGAATACCTCGTCCTCGGGCAGGCCCGGCACGGCCCGGAGCAGCGCGGTATTGATGCGGCGCACGATTTCACCGAACTGTTCGTAAACCAAAGACTCCAACTGCGGATTGCGCTCCTGGAAGCAGCGCGAGAGCAGCCGGATGAACGCCTGGGAGTTCTCTATTTCCTCGGCCTGTTGTTCCACCATGGGTCGCAGAAAGGCATCCAGCACCCCTTCCAACGGCAGCGTTTGGCTGGGACCGCAGGAGGATTCCACCGCCTCCAGGAGAGCCAGCCGCCGGTCATTGAGAGGTTTCAGCCGGCGGGTAAAGACCGCTAGGATCAACCCGTCTTTCGTACCAAAGTGGTAATTGATCGCCCCAAGGTTCGCACGGGCCGCTTTGGTGATGTCGCGCACCGACGCGCCTTCCAGCCCATTCTCCGCAAAGAGCCGCTCCGCCGCGTCCAGCAGAGCCCGACGGGTGGCATCAGAGGACACCGGCGGGATGATGGCAGCAGATGGGGTCATGGAATTCATACGTTTGTATGATTCATACGTCCGTTTGAATGAATGTCAAGGTCCGATTTTTTGGGCGCGAGTCCGGTGATAAACGATTGTGACGGGTCCGTTTGGTTGATCCAACTCATTCCTATGAAGCGAACGCTCTGTGTTTTTCTCCTGCTCTCCCATGCCGTGGCCCATGCGGAACTGAAGCTCCCGGCGGTCTTCAGTGACCATATGGTGCTGCAGCAGAAGCAGGCAGATCCGGTGTGGGGCTGGGATACTCCGGGCACGGCCGTGACGGTCAGTTTTGCGGGGCAGACCAAGTCGGCTACGGCTGATGCGACGGGCAAGTGGATGGTGAAGCTGGATCCCCTGCCCGCCAATGCCACCCCGGCGGCCCTAACCGTGCAAGGTTCCAGCAAAAAGGAGATCACCAACGTCCTGGTGGGGGAAGTCTGGATCTGCTCCGGCCAATCGAACATGGCATGGTCAGTCAATCAGACCTGGGATGGCGACCTCGAAGCCATGGCTGCGAAGTATCCCCAGATCCGGCTGCTCAGTGTTCCGGCCAAAGGCACCCAGGAACCGCAGCAGGACTTCCAGGGGAAATGGGAGGTCTGCACTCCCGAAACCGTCCCCGGCTTTTCGGCAGTCGGGTTTTATTATGGTCGGCTGCTTCATGAAATCCTCGAAGTTCCAGTGGGCCTGATCGACAATGCCTGGGGCGGCAGCGCGGCGGAAGCCTGGGTCCGCCGGGATGTGCTGGAGCAGGATGCCCGCTTCAAATCCCTCATGCAGCGCGCGCTCAAGAATGAGGCGGATGCGGCCAATCCGCAGACCCTGGCCAGATATGAAACCGCTCTGGCGGCGTGGAAACTCAAGGCGGAGGAAGAAAAAAAGGCAGGCCGCCCCGCCCCGCGTCAGCCGAACTCCCCCACCGGCTGGCTCACCGGCAATGCCCGTCCTGGCAATATCTGGAATGGCAGTCTTCTGCCCGTGATTGGTTATGGAATCAAGGGCACCATCTGGTATCAGGGAGAATCCAATGCTGCCCGCGCTGAAGAATATGCCGGCCTGTTTCCGCTCATGATCTCGCTGTGGCGCAAGGAATGGGGCCAGGGCGACTTCCCCTTCTACTGGGTCCAACTCGCTGATTTCAAAGCCGAGCAGCCCCAGCCCGGGGAAAGTGATTGGGCCGAACTCCGCGAAAGCCAGACCAAAACCCTGTCCGCCATCCCTAACGGCGGACAGGCGGTCATCATTGATCTCGGCGAAGCGGCGGACATCCATCCGCGCAACAAACGCGACGTGGCTGAACGCCTTGCGCGCTGGGCCCTCGCAAGGGCTTACGGCATGAAGCTGGTGCACCGCAGTCCGGAATACCAGTCCATGGCAATTGACGGCGGCAAGGCCACCCTGACTTTCGATCTGTTTGGGTCCGCCAGACTGCGGGCCCACGACGCAGCGGAACTGAAGGGATTTGCCCTCTGCGGCGAAGACCAAAAATGGGTTTGGGCGGACGCCAAATTCACCGGCCAAAACACCATTGAAGTCAGCACCCCATCCGTGGCTGCTCCGGTAGCAGTCCGATATGCCTGGGCGGACAATCCGGTCTGCAATGTCACCAGCGCCGAAGGGCTGCCGCTAACTCCGTTCCGCACAGACAACTTCCCCCGTGCCGTTCTTCTCAACCGCTGATTAGCTTGGTTTTTGCCGCAGAGCCAGACCGGAATACTTGCTCCGTCTCAGTGAAGTGGCAGGAAGGGTTTGTTATGCTTTTACTATTCCCTACGGATGTAGAGACTCTGGAAAGGGAGAATCCCTGGACCAACAAGGTTCTGATCGGACTGACGGTTTTGATTTCCGTTCTGGCCTTTACCGCCAGTGAATCTTCGTGGGTGGAATCGATGGTGCTGGAGGATTGGAATCCTGTCGGGATCGTGGGCCATCTCTTTCTGCACGTTGGCTTCATGCACCTGCTGGGCAACATGGTGTTCCTGTGGACCTTCGGCAATGTGGTGTGCCGCACCACCAGCAACCAGCTTTATCCCTGGCTTTATCTGGCCTGTGGTCTGGGCGCGGCCGTGACCCATCTCATCGTAGATGGCGGTCCAGCCGTGGGGGCCAGCGGTGCGATTAATGGCATGGTTGGCATCGCACTGGCCATGTTTCCGCTGAACCGGGTGGACATGCGTTGGGTGTTCTTTACCCAATCCGGGACTTTTGAGATTCAACTCTGGCTCCTTGCCACGGGATGGTTTCTCATGGACCTCTGGGGGACGGTCTCGCACGGCGGTGGCGTGGCCTATGCGGCCCATCTTGGAGGGCTGTTCACGGGAATTGCGGTCGGGCTATATTTGCTCGGCTCCGGCCGGGTCATGCTCTCCGTTTTCGACAATAAATCGCTCTACGAAAAGCTGACGGGCCGTGAACTCGAACGGCTGGACGATGAAATGGAAACAGTGGGCCCCAGGGACGCGGAGTGAGACCGGGGCGGCCAACCCTTTCCTCTTGACCCTGAGACGCCCGGCAGCGTAGGAACCCTGTCTTATGAATGTGCTTGTCACCGGAGGGGCCGGATTTATTGGATCGCATACCGTGGAACGGTTCCTTGCCAAGGGGGCGGCTGTCACGGTGCTGGATGAGTTCAATGATTATTACGATCCTGCCATCAAACGGGCCAACGTGGCCGGGTTTGAGGGAAATGTGAAGGTGGTGGAAGGTGATTTGCGGGACCGCGGGACGGTGGACCGGACATTTGCCGAAGGGAAGTTTGACACCGTGATCCACCTCGCCGCGCGCGCGGGGGTGCGCCCTTCGATCGACGATCCTGCGCTCTATCTGGCTACCAACATCAACGGGACTTTCCACCTGCTGGAAGCCGCCAAGGCAACCGGAGTGCCGCGTTTTGTCTTTGCCAGTAGTTCATCTGTTTACGGCATCAACAAAAAGGTGCCTTTTGCCGAAACTGACCGAATCGAACAAACCATTTCTCCTTATGCCATGACGAAAATGGCGGGCGAGCAGATGTGTTCCAACTACACGAATCTGTATAACCTCCGCACCGTCTGCCTGCGCTTCTTTACAGTCTATGGTCCCCGCCAGAGGCCGGACCTTGCCATTTCCAAATTTACGGCCCTCATCGACCAGGGCAAACCGGTGCCGCGTTATGGCGACGGCAGCACCGCCCGCGACTACACTTACATCGACGACATCGTGGACGGCATCATGGCCGCAGCGGCGTATGAGGGCGAACCGTTTGATATTTTCAACCTGGGAGGATCGCAAACCACCACCCTGGCCGGTCTCATCACCGCCGTGGAGCAGGCCTTGGGCAAAAAGGCCATTATCCGGGACCTCCCCCTCCAACCCGGCGACGTGCCTCTCACCTACGCCGATGTCTCCAAGGCCAAACGCCTCCTTGGCTACAACCCCAACACCCCGATCCAGGAAGGCATTCCCAGGTTTGTGCAGTGGTATCTTGAACGGAAGGGGTGAACCGCAAGGGGACTGACTCTGAAAGGCACCTCCCGGGCTGGTGCACTTTCTGCGGAGGGGGGACCTTGGCCCAGCGACGATGCGTGTGATCCGTTATTTTTCCCAGCTCACCCCCGGGCGGACTGTCCTGTGGTGTTATGCAGTTTGGTATGGAGTCACGGTGTCCCGCTATTTTGATCCCAGCCTCCGCCTGTGGCTGACTTCCCTCGGGCTCAGTATTATCATTGGCTTCGCGTTGATTCTGAGCACCAGACCGGCGGCGGGAACCACCTCCAAAACAGATGGCTGGCAGACGTTCCGGCTGTTCCTCATGCCTTTCTGCGTCTCGAGTTTCGCCGCGCTGGTGAAGGACGCGGGTTTCATTCTGATCTTTCCGCCCTCCTTCCGGGGAAATGTTATAGGATTTGCCGCCATCGCAGTCTTTCTCCTCATGACCTTTCTGCTGCGGAGACTCAAGGCCTGATGCTCAGGCCCCGGCTCCGCCGCCGTGGGCATCCATTCCCATGATGGTAAAGATCCGGTCACGGGTGGCCAGGTAGCTGGGGGAATCCAGATCCCGTGGACGCGGCAAATTGACGGCCACCTCTTCGGCTACCGTGGCAGGACGTTTGGTCATCACCAGAACGCGGTCCGCCAGTTGCACCGCTTCTTCAATGTCGTGGGTGACAAATAGAATAGTTTTCTTTTCGGCTTGCCAGATGCGGATGAGATCGGCGCGCATTTTCAGGCGGGTCAGAAAATCGAGGGCCCCAAACGGCTCGTCCATGTAAAGCACCCGGGCATCGGCAGCGAGAGCGCGGGCGATCTCCACGCGCTGGCGCATGCCGCCGCTCAGTTCGCGGGGATAGGACTTTTCAAACCCGGTCAGGCCGACCATGGCGATATAGTGGTTCACGCGTTCGAACCGCTCGGCGGCCGGCCGCGACAGCAGACCAAAACCGATATTTTGTTCCACCGTGAGCCAGGGAAACACCCCGTTTTCCTGAAATACAAAGATCCGTCCCGGGTCGGGACCGGTGACCCGGGCTCCCTCCACCGTGACTTCTCCCCGCGTCTCATGGAGAAAGCCTCCGATGATGTTGAGCAGGGTGCTTTTGCCACAGCCGGAAGGACCGACGATGCAGACAAACTCCCCGGCCTGGACCTCGCAGCTTACGCGTTCCAGCACGTGGACCGGCTGGGACGCGGTCTTGCCGGGAAAGGACATCCATGTGTCGTTGACAGAAATGATGGGGGCAGTGTCCATGTTAGCGTTGACCATAGCCCCAGCGGACTTCGTCGAATTTTTCCAGGCGGCGCACCAGGAGGTCCAGCAGGAGACCGATCAGGCCGATCATGACCATGCCGGCGACCACCAGATCATAACGTTTGCCGGCATTGCGGGCATCAATGATGAGGTAACCAAGCCCGCTGTTCACCGCGATCATCTCTGCCGCCACCACCACCAGCCATGCGACGCCCAGCGCAATACGGACTCCGGTGATGATCTGGGGCAGGGCGGCAGGCAAAATGACCCTCCGGAACAGCGGAATGCCGGAGAGGCCGAAGTTCTGCGCCGCGCGCAGATAGACCTGTTGCATGTTTTGCACCGCCGCCATGGCGGAGACGGTGATGGGAAAAACACTGGCAAGAAAGATCAGGAAGACCGGGGCGGTGTCCTCGACGCCAAACCAGAGGATGGCCACCGGAATCCAGGCAATCGGGGAGATCGGACGGAGGATCTGAATGAATGGATTGAGCGCGAGAAAGGCCGGCTTGAACCAGCCCAGCACCAGACCCAAAGGCACCCCTGCCAGCACGGCCAGCCCGAAACCCCAGCTCACCCGGAACAGCGAGGCCACGATATATTTGAACAACAATCCTTGCCGGGCCAGTTCTCCCAGCCCGTCCCAGACCTGCCCTGGGGTGGGAAAGATGTCACTGCCGGAAACTTTGACGGCCAGATGCCAGCCGGCGAGGAAAACAAGACCGACAATTCCTGGCAGCACAAAAGCGGCGGCGGCAAAACTACCCCGGCGGACCAGGGTGGGTGGGGGGGACTCACTCATTTGGTGACTTCAAATTGGTGCGCCTCCATAGCAGAGGCTTCGGCCGTGAAGGAGTCATCCACGTAGTCCCTGAAATGGGCGGTACCCTCCAGAATGCCGGTTTCGCGGGCCAGGGTTTCGATCTCCTCGAAGTCCTTCTGCAAAGGGGCCAGGCGGGAGTAGGTGACGCGGTCGGGGGGCTTGCTGAGGACGAATTCCAGGAGGCGCGGGTTTTGGTTATAGTAATTGGTGGAAACGAACTTCGCGGCATCCATGCGGTGCTCCATGCTTTCATCCACCCATTTGCCGCTGGCGGCGATTCCGTTCACGAGTTGCTGGATGGCCGGACGTTGGTCACGGATGGCATCTTCATGAACCGCCAGCACACACGAGATGAATCCTGGCCAGACATCCTTGGCCTGCCAAAGCACGCGTCCGTAGCCATCGAGTTCAGTTTGTCCCATGAATGGTTCGCCGCTGGTGATGGCATCCACGGCTTTGGAGATCAATGCTGCCGGCATGTCCGGTGGGGGCATCTCCAGCAGAGTGACATCGTCCAGAGTCATCCCGGCCTTTTTCAGTTCCCGGTAAATAATGAGCCGCTGGTTGGCATACCGGCCCGGCACTGCGATCCTTTTGCCCTTCAGATCGGTCGTCTGGAAGATGCCACTATCCTTGTGGACCATCACCGCGGAGCCATCGCGGTGACCCAGATACACAATTTTGATCCTCACTCCCTGTTCGCGGAGAGCGATGGCCATGGGCGCGAGGATGAACGAAGCAGGCATCTCATGGGAACGTCCAATAAACATCTCCTTCAACTCGGGCCACCCGTTGAAGCGCATCGGCTTGAAGAGATCTTCCCCTGCCATTTCCTGATTGATGAAATGAGTGACCGGGCAGGTCAGGTGACAGGTTACCGGTAAAAACCCCACCCCAAATTTATGGGCTTGACCGCCTCCCTCCTTCTCCGGCTCAAACCACCTCAGATTGAGACGACCGTGCAATACCGTGATGAGCAAAAGCCAGCCAAACGAGAAAAATAACAGGGTGCGGCCAAATTTCATTTTGAACACGCTAATTGGTAGACGGTGCGTGATATTGCAAATACCCGATCGCGATTGCAGTGATACCGGATGGATATCACCGTAAACGAGTGGGAGACCGCACGGCCGGATCCTTGGGGCACTGGCAGCGCTCCCGCTGCCTGTGCTTTTTTTTGGAAGGCATCAAGGTTCAGGATGCCTGCGCTTTGGGAAAGCGACGGGCCTTATCGAGGGCTTGTCTCATTGAGCTTGGCCGGCAGATCGAAGTGGGGCGGGAGCCCGGCGGGTTTGGGAGTCAAGCGCAGTCCTCGCCGGAGTTGTCCGGATTCCGGGAGGCAGTGAGGCAATGGAGGTCAGGACCTCTTCATCGGCTTGCCTGGCATCGGGGAGGGTTCCTGCGGCGGTTTTCCGCCGGCGGTTTGAGCCGCAGCTTAGCCTGTCTGGAATCAGGGCTTCATATAAAGGCCGGCCATGCGCAGGGGAAGGGTGGATTTGAGGGATATTTCCACAGGACCAGCTGCAACCGTCATTTGTTTTTGGGCGCCGGGGGGGCTGGACTCAGGCCGGCATTCCACAACGTCGCCCTGCCGGGTGACGACAAACCGCGTCCAGGTTCCACTGGCCTGCCCGGGGACAGGCTGTCCATTGACGCAGAGGGGAAGCGGAGCCGTGCTGTCCTTGTTTTCCGTGCGCACATCAAAGATCATGCGGAAGTCTCCGGGTTTCCGCTCGAGGGTCAGCACGGCATCCTGCCCCTTGGTGGTTAGTTCCCAATCCTCGGCCCGCCAGATTTCCCCCGCGCCTTGCCCTGGGCTCCACCCCCGCAGGCTGCGGCCGTCGTAAAGACTAACGCTGCCGTCCCACAGGGGAGCCGTCTGTTCAGGCGTAGCCTTGCCGCCCGGGAGTTCCTTGATCCGGATGTTCCTCCAGTCGACCTGCCCGCCTTCACTTTCGAGGGCGATGAACCCTTTGCGCCAGGTGCAATCCTCTCCACCGCTGACTTCTTTGCCGTTCACTGCCAGCCGGAGGGTGCCGTCCTGACAAGTGATCCGGTAGTGATTCCACTCCGGGGATCCATGGCTGCGTTCTTCACTGGGAAAGCTGCGCTGGCCGTTGTGCCGTCCAAACGGTTTCATGCTTGATCCGTGGATGGGGAACACATCGCCGTGCGTCGTGAACCAGTCGCTTTTCCCATAAGCATGATCCAAGACCTGCACCTCAATGGAGCGGAGGAAGGGCTGGCCTGGGGCCGAAAGGGGACCGGCCCAGATGAACACTCCGGCATTGCCGGCGGGTTTAAGGTGGCGCCATTCCATTTCCAGAATGAAGTTTTCGTATTGCCGCTCCGTGCGCAGCGCGCCCGTGGGAATCCCGTCGCAATGCAGCATCCCGTCCTTCACCTGCCATGTCTCCGGAGCGCAGTTCACATTCACCCAGCCTGACAAATCCTTGCCGTTGAAGAGCGGGGTGAATCCTTCTTCCGGTGGATTAGTGGAAGCTGCCTGCCCAGTGGCCTCCTGCACCTCGAGGCGCGCTCTGCGGATTTCCACCTGGCCGCCCTCCCGGCTCAGATTTTGAAATCCGATCCTTCCCCGGTGCGGGCGGTCCTTCAGGGCCGGGGCGGGGGTTCCATTGTGGCGGACCACCGGTTCTGTCTGGGTGCTAAGATCCGCATCATGGATCATCGTGCCATTGAGTTCCGCTTTGAACTTTGTTCCCTTGAGAGAGACTTTCATTTGGTTCCACTGCTCCGGTTGGTAAACTTGTTTGTCAGGAGCCAGCGCCCGGTAGAGTCCCCCGGTCAATTCGGATGGTTTGGCGTCAGGATTATAACGGAGATCGGCCATCTGAAGCTCCATGCCGTCAAAGGCAGGGTCGCCGATGCCGGGGGCCCGGAGGGCCAGCCCACTGTTGCCCCGGGGCCCGAGACGGAATTCATATTCGAGAGTGAAGTCTCCGTATTCCTTGTCGCTGAGGAACCAGCAGCCCCGGTCGCCCGCACTGGTCAGGATGCCGTTTCGGACCGTCCATACGGGCTGGCCCTCGGCAGGCTTGGAGACATCCGCCCAGTCCCGTGTGGACCAGCCTTGCGGTATCCCCTCCTGTGGGAAAAGAGGAAGGGATTCGCCCGCGCTGGTGAGGCGGAGGAAAAGTGAGGAAAACACCATCAGACCGGTGGAGGCAGCAAAGGGGCGGAACATGGGCAGGGCAGAGCAAGGGTTGGGCTGAGCCTAAACAGGAAGCGGGCGGGAAGGAAAACGAAATCGCACAAGTTCACTGCCGTTTCTGAACCGGGCATTTTCCAAAGTTCCTCCGGGCAGATTTCCGGAACTGGAAAGTTTGCAGGGCCGCGCCACATTGGTGTCCTCTAACGAGAGAACTACGGGGCCAGAAATTCCAGCCACATCACGTCCATGATGCTTCCCTCCGGTCCGTCCAGCTTCACCCGGACCTGCTGGGGCAGCCCATGTGGATCCGCCGGAGGCATGGCAAACAGGAAATCCCCCGGTTGCCGGCTGGAGGCCGGGCCCGGCGGCAGGTTTTGCCGGGCAAGCTCCCTGCCGCCGGCGAGAATACTAACGGTCAGTGAAAGGCGGCCCTGGGGCCAGCCGCTGAGTTTCACGCTCCCGAAGTCCTGCAGGCGGAGACGGTCGAATCCGATCCAACCGCCAGGCTGGATGCGGGCCACCAGTCCTCCCTGTTCGAGGTTGTCCTGGGCGGCGGCATTTTCGTGATAATCGAAGCAGGCGGCGCGTTGGCGGCGGCTGCGCAGGGTGATTTCGGCGGCACCGCGCAAGGGCGGCAGTGATCCTGCGCCCTGATCTGTGGTGGTGGCGGTCAGGACCATCACTGTATTGTCCGCACGGCCAAATCCGCCCCGGGACTCCGGCACCGGGGCTTTGCCCTCCGCCGAGGAAGGCAGCGTGGAGATCTGGCGTTGCGCCAGGGAGAGGACCCAATCAACCATCAGCGCCGCCTCTGCCGGGGTGTGCTGCGGATGAGGCGGCATCGGCAGGGTGCCCCATACCCCGGCACCTCCACTGATGATCCGGCTCTGGAGATTGCTCCCCGCTGCGGGATCGTTTTGATATTTTTCGGCGATGGCAGCGTAGGACGGTCCGGCGCTAGCTTCGGCGGCGTTGTGGCAGGCGAAACAGGTGGTGCGTTTCATGAGTGCGAGGCCGGGGTGGTCTTCCCTGGTAGGAGCACGGTCCCGTTTCTCGAGTTGGATCAGCAGGCGGTCCGCCGGCACCACTCCATCTTCCGCATCCACCGCGCCTACCTGCCACGCGATTTCCTTCCCTTTCAAAAATCCGCCGTCCTGCGGAGAGGAAAATGTCACCTGCGGGGCTTCGTTGCCGGCCGCCAGATGGATCATGGCAGAGCCCGCGTCACCATGGGAATCGGTCACGGTTAGGGTCACGGGCCACACCCCGGCCGTGGTGAAGGTGTGAGTAGCCCTTGGTCCCATAGCCATTGTCCCGTCACCGAAGTCCCAGTTGAATTTCAGTTCCCCGCCATCGGCATCCCATGAGGCGGCAGCGTCGAAGGAAACTTCCAAGGGCAGTTTCCCGGCGGTTCGGCTGGGGCTCATCACTGCCACCGGAGCACGGTTTCCACGGCGATAGATGACGCGGGTAATTTGACTCTCCGTGTTTCCGGTCCAACGGTCGCCGCACTCTGCGAGGTAGAGCGCGCCATCGGGCCCGATTTTGAAATCGGTGGGCCGCTTGAACTTCAGCGTTTCCAGCACCCGTTCTGCTTTGACCAGCTTGCCGGTGTCATCAAAGCGGGCTGCCGCCACCCAGTTGCGCATCCATTCCCCGAAAAGATAGGCCCCCTCCCACTCGTCAGGAAGGCGGGATTCCCCGGCAGTGGCGGGCTTCCGGTAAACCACCCCGCCGGTAATGCTCCGGCCCCCGCTGCCCGCGAAAGGCCATTCCGGCGAGGCGAGGTTGTTATAATAAAAGGCCGCAGGCCGGGACGGCGGCAATTCCCCCATCCCGGTATTGGCGCGGCTGTCGTTGAGGAGCCTGGCCGGATCAAAAAAGTCGCCGGAGGGTTTCAGCGTTTTCGGGTCGAAGGGACGCCATGGCAAGTTGGGACCGGTCGCAAAGGGCCAACCGAAAAAACCCGGTTCGCGGGTGACATTCAGCTCATCGTGGCCCTCGGGCCCAAGACCTGGTTCCGTGCGCACATTGCCCCCCACGTCGCCCCAGATGATGAAACCGGTCGCAGGATCACAGCTCACGCGAAAGGGATTCCTAACTCCAAAAGCGAACACTTCCGGCCGCCCCTGCGCCGGGTCAGAAAACAGATTTCCGGCCGGAATGCCATAACTTCCGTCCGCCCCCGGAGTGATGCGGAGGATTTTCCCCCGCAGTTCCTTGGAATTCCCGGCGGTGCCGCGCGCATCACGTCCGGTGTCCTCCGCGTGGATCGCCGGCACATCCTGCGGCGGCATGTTATCCCCCACGCCGATGAGCAGATGGCCCTGCCCATCCCATGCCAGCCCGGCACCGCAGTGATATTGTTCGCGTCCGGCGCGCAGGGGAATGGTCAGCACTGCCCGCTCATCTGCCATGGCCCCGTCTGTGAGGGTATGGCGGGCCAACACCAGGCGGCCCGGGCCCTGCGCTGGCACGCGGATGGTGTAGAGATGCCCGCTCCTATCAAAATCCGGTGCCAGCACCAGTCCGAGTGCGCCTGCATCGCCGGTCGTCGCGGAAGGGAATTCGCCGATGATTGTGGTGCGCCGCGACCCGGGATCCCACTGTTTCACGGTGCCCTGCCGCTCAATAAAAATCACCCGTCCGTCCTTGGCGATGTCCAATTGCAGGGGATCGCTGCACCCAGCCGCCAGCACTTCCTTTTCAAATCGCCCTGCTTCCTGTGCCAGGCAAACTGGCGGCAGCGGGGACAGCAGCAGCAACATCAATAAGCACCGGCGATCCATGATATAACGGAGTTTCATTCCCAAAATTCCGGGCGGGGAACCGGCAGCTGGTTAGTTCGAATTGCCCGTGGCGGCTCGGCTGACGGCATCAAAGGCGGGTTTGGGTTTGTTTTCACCGTCAAACAGCAGCGGCCTTCCCTGACGACGCCAGGACAGGGCGTCGTTGGATCCCCACAAGGTTACCATCTCCACGGATTTGCCGTGTTTCAGAAAGGCCCGGAACAACGCCGCGTAGACTTCGGCCTGCTTACGGTCGGCCTCGCTGACGAGACCCCCTTCCGTGCTGGACGCGTTTCCTGCGATGTCCGCGCCGGTGCCGCGTTGTCCGCCTTCCGCAGTGTTGACGTCCAGTTCGGTGACATGGATCGGCAGCCCAAGGGCCGCCATTTCCGTCAGGGCCTGATCCATGATTTCGAAGGTAGTGCTTAGGTTGACATGGGCCTGGGTGCCGATGGCGTGGATAGGGACTTTTTTCTCCTGCAGCGACTTGACGAGGGAAATGAGTTTGCGGCGTTTCTCCGGGTTCTCGAGACCGTAATCGTTGTAACGCAGAATCGCGTCAGGATCCGCCTCGTGCGCGTATTCGAAGGCTTTGGCGATGAAATCTGGACCGATGATTTCGAGCCAGAGGGACTTCCGCAAATCGTCAGGACCGCCATCGGCCAGGGCCTCATTCACCACGTCCCAGGTTTTGATTTTTCCTTTGTAGCGCCCGACCACGGTGTGGATGTGACTGCGCATCCGGCCGAGCAGTTCCTCTCGTGAGGCCTTGGGACCCGTAAATTGGCGGCCCCGCCCCGGACCGAAGCCTCCGCGGTTCCGTCGCTCCGGGTTGGCGGCATTCGGGGCTCCGGGAGCTGTGGGCGGGGCATCCGCCACCGGGGCACCAGCAGGTGCGGCTGGAACAGGAGCAGGAACAGGCGCAGCAGGCTCAGAATTGGCAGGTGCAGGAGCAGCTGCAGGTGGGGGCGTGTCGGTGGAAGCCGGGGGTGGGGCATCGCCGGCCCGGAAGACCCAGTGCGGCGTTTGATCGTGCCAGACAAGGACATGCCCTGCGATGACCATGTTGTTCTTCACCCCAAACTCCACAAAGGCATCCGCAGGTCCGAAATCATAGCCGTCTTCGCCCGGCCGGGGATGGATCAGGGCCCACTTCATGTCGTTCTCCGCTGTGATCTGGTTGAACTGGGTTTTTACCAGTTCAATGTCCTGGGCGACCTGATCCGGCGTCCGGCGGAAGCCTTGACCGGTGCCGAAAGACCGGTTGATAGCGGTGCCGAAGAGGAAGTGCTCCTTGTAGGCGTCCTTGAGCGTGGGTGTCTCCGCCATGCCAGGCCCGGTGCCTGAGGTGAGAAGAAGAAGGGGCAGAAGTCCGCCGCAGAGGCGGTGCAGGATACGGGAGATTATTTTCATTTCGCGGGGAGGGAAGTTAGGAACTAGCGGGCTGGAAGGGCGCTGGCGCACAGGCTGGAAGCCTGCGCCACAGGCGGTAACATTAGTTAAGTTCCTTCCGGATATACAGGAAACGGCCCCGGAAAATCCCGTTAATTTTATATGGAATTGCGCAGGATTCGTCCAGGTTTATTGGGCACTGCGGGACTACCGGTCATGGGCCCTGCGCTTTGCTCGTCCCGCCTGGCACCGGCATGCCAAAAGCGCCGTCCACTATGTGTCGATGAACCGGCTCCGGTGGTCCGGCCGGCTCGGTCTGCGGCCAGCCCCCTGAGCGCGGGCAGGCTGGCTACTGGGTATCCCAGTCGATGCCCGTGGCCTCATTGTGGCGCTGTTTCTCTTCTGCCGACATGCGGGAGTGCAGCAGTTTGACGGTAAAGGCTCCTTTGACTTTACCGTCCCCGGCATAGCTCCAGTCTGACAGTCGGCTCAGTGGAAATGTGACCACGTCGCCCTCCTTGACCGACTTCAACTCACCCGGCCGGCTTATCAGGGTGCCGGTGATTTCCTTGCCGTCGAAAGTGAAGTCTTCTACCCACATGTGCTCGATGTCCCCTGCCTTGGAGCCCTGTTCCGGATGATCGGAAAATTGGGCTTTGACGAGAACCATGCCAAGAGCGGGAATGACTCTGGCACCGTCTTTTTCGATTTCAGTCCATGCGGCGGGAAACGTCTTCCGCGCTTTTTCCATGGCCTCATTCATGGCCGCATCCTCCGTTTTCACGCTGGTAATACCGGACTTCTCCGGCGGGGCGGGTTTCTGGCTCGAGGCGAAGACTGCCTGATCGGCTGAGGAGAACCGGGAGAAGGCCACGCCATCGAGGACTTTCCCAGTCTCCATTTCGAGTTTGACCGTTTTCCGCTCCAAATTCACGGCGAGCAACTTCGCCTTCATGGTTTTCCCATCGGAGGAGGTCCACGTGCGCAGCTCCGTGGGAAGGACCACCTGCTTGGCTTCCGTGGGAGCGGGTGCCGCCGGGGCTGTCTCCTTTGCCCGGACGGGAAATACCAGCATTGCAGCAGAAAGAAGGAAAACACAAACTGGGCCGTTCATGGACCGTCCATAACACTTGGAGGGCGGGCTGGCAATTCCCCGATTGGAGGAAAAACCGGCGCCGGCTCAGGACTGATCCGGATCCCCGGATGCCGGTGACCCGGGGGCAGGAGCGGGTCCGTCAGGCTCTGTGGTCCCGGCATCGGTTCCGGAGGATTGGTCAGGGTTTTGTGCCCGGGCGGTTTGGGCGGCCTGCTCCGCGAGTTGCCGGACGCTGCGGCTGGGGCTGGCCTCATGGAGCACAATCTGGGTTCCCGGCGGGGCAGACCGTGTGGGTTTGTTTTCCGGCGCTGGTTCCTTCTCCCGGCCCTCCTGACGGTTGGCGGTCATGGCACTGATGGTGGAGACGTGGCCGATGACGTTGCCGCATTGGTCCAGAATGGGCGAGCCGCTGGAACCCGGAGCCCAGTCGGTGCTGACATTCACCCGCAAGGCTTCCTCGGGACTGGCTTTACCTCCCGGCTTGCGGTAGAAACGGTTCACCATGCCCTCACTGAAATAACCATCGTTGCCGAGAGGATCACTGAGGCAATAGGCGGCGTCGCCCGGTCGCACCTGATCGTTCAAGGGCAGCGGGTGGAAAGTGCCGCCTGCCGCCCTCAGCAGACAGATATCCCGGGTGGCACTGGCTGCGATGACACTGGTGACAGGGTGGACATTCCCTTCCGCATCCAGCACGATCAAAAAACCTTCCTTCATTTTGGCGGGTGGCTGGACCACGTGTTCACAGGTGGCAATCACCCCGTCCTGGGTCAGGGGGTAACCTCCGGCAAAATGGGTGTGCCAGTTCTGACAACTGGTGCAGAGATAATACCAGCCGACCCGCACCCTGCTGCGGCGGGCCAGTTCATAGATGGCCGGGCGTGCCAACGGATCAGTCTTCACTGCAGGCAGCGTTAGATCCTCCGGCACCGGCGATTTCACCAGTTCCATCAGGCGGGCCGATGGCATCAGTTTGCCTTCTTCCCTGAGGACGCCAGCCTTGGCGAGGACGGCTTCATGGCCGGTTTGGCTCGTCCTGTCTTCAATCGGCACTCCGGGAGCCTGGGCATGGGAAAAGCCGCTGGCTCCTGCCATCAGGACCGCGAGGAGGATGATTTTCATGGAACGGGGAAAATTGCCAGGGGGCATTCACGGAGTGGCACCAACGGAAACCGTGGCCGAGAAAGGCACCTGAACCGTTTTTAAATCCGTCCAGAGCACGAATTCCACGCTGGCAGGAGAGCCGTTGACCGTCCAGTCCCGCGAATAGGTGGTCTTGCCTCCAAACCCGAAGCTGCTGCTGCCATTGCTCTCGGCTTCGAGCGCCTTGCCGGCGGCATCCAGCCAGCGCACCTCCACCAAGCTGTCAAAACTTTGGTCCGAGGACAGGCTCACCCGGGTGTCGTTGCCGGATTTTTCGACTTCTTTGGCGGTGATTTTCTGTTTGCCGGCCGTCAGGGTGGCTCCGGCTTTGAGTGCCCCGCCTTTCACTGTTTCCTTTTTGGAGGCGGTCTGGACGGCCACGGTTCCTTTGGCAGTGATTTTAGTGGCCGCCGCCGCCGGGGGCACGGTGCCTTCGATGGTGAAGCTGGCTGCTTTGCCGTCCTTGCTCACCGAAGGGAACGAACCGAAGCCATTCTTGAATTCGCCTTTTTGATAGAGGGGCGTGCCCTTGTCGTCGGCGAAGCTGCTGATGCTACTGGCTTTTTCGTCAACGCTGATCAATCCGCCGGCGGGCAATTGCAGGAGAAAGGCCAGTTTAACACCATCATCAAAGCTCTGGAAGGGGCGGATGGCATCATGGCCCTCCCCATAGCTTTTGGTGACCATCTGGAGACCGGCGAAACCGACGGTGGGGGCCTGCGCAGAAGCCTGCGGCGTGAGGGCGGCACCGGCGCAGAGCAAGGTCAGAAGGAAGGTGGCGGAGTGCATGGGGACAAAATGGCTGCTTGCCGGGATATTGTCAATTTGGGGAACGCGCCGGAATCCAGGTTTAGCTCTGGTTATTCCCAGGATGACGAAAATGAATAACCCGGGAAGGCAATCGGTAAGGTGGGAAGGCTTGGGAAGAAACCGGTTCGACGGGGCCTCGTGATTACAAACCGCTTCAAATTTCTACTGGAATAGTCTAAAAACAGGTTAAGGAGTCTGGTGCTTGAACCCGACCGGCAACGCTCCACTCCGTCAGAGGATCGAAGCTTTTTCCCTTGATGAAGAGGGGGCGGCCCTGCCATTCACCAGCCGTCTGGCCCGGGAGCAGGCATGGACCCACGCCTTTGCCGCACGCGTGGTGAGGGAGTATAAACGATTTCTCCTGCTGGCAATGGAAGCGGGCCATCCGGTGACGCCCCCGGAAGCGGTCGATCAGGCCTGGCATCTCCATCTGGTTTATACGAAGAGTTATTGGCAGGAGCTGTGTGGCGGGGTGCTGGGCCGGGAACTGCACCATGAGCCCACCGGGGGAGGACCCGCTGAGCAGGCGAAGTTCAAGGATTGGTATGGGGCGACGCTGGAGAGCTACCAGCGCCTCTTTGGAGAAGAGCCCCCTCCTGCCATCTGGCCGGACCCGGGCTCCCGTTTTGCGCATGCCGGAGCGGGCCGCTGGGTGGATACCGCCCGCTATTGGCTGCTGCCGCGTCCGCCATGGACCCATCGGCGGTGGTGGAAAGCCCGTTTTAAACCGAACTCCTAACAACAATATGATACCATCAGCCATTTGTATCGGCCCGGCGGAGGTCCCGTTGCTGGATTGGTCCGGGCCATCGTTTTTGATGTTTTATTGCCTGGCCCTTTCCGCGGCGATGCTCTGGTCATGGGCACGGATGCGGTCGCTCCGGAAGCGGCATGAAGTGCCAGGCGGGCCGGTGGTTCCGGAGGATCCCTACACAGTGGCATTTTTGTCAGGAGGTGGAATCCGCGTGGCGCAAATGGCGGTATCGCGCTTGATCCTGATGGGATTGGCCGTGTGGAAATCGGGGTGGACAGGCCCGCGTCTGATCCGGGTGGAGGGGGCCGTGCCCGGGTCATTGAACTCGGCGGAACAGCGGTTGTGGCATTTGCTGGATCAGGCCGGGAAAAAGGGATTGGCTGTGAAACTCATCACAAAATCCCTCGAGGTGCATTTCGCACCGCTGCAAGCAAGGCTGGCGGTGCTTGGGCTGCGGCCCACCGATAGCGAGCGGAGGGACGCGGCGTGGAAAGCCGTCCGGCCGATGTTGTTCCTCATGGTTCTGGGCATCCTGAAGGTGCTGATTGGTCTGGCGCGGGACAAACCGGTCCTGTTTTTGACAGGACTTCTCGTTGTGACAATATTCGCGATGGTTACGATGATGTCCTCGGCCCGGAGACTGACCGTCCACGGGCAGAAAGTGCTGGACCGCCTTCGCGGCAGCTATCCTGCCCGGGCAAGGCTGGCCAAAGGGCAATCACTGCGGGATGCGCAAATAGTCACAGGCGTTTCCATGAGCCTTGCCCTTTTCGGACCGGAGGCTCTGGCGGATTTGCCAGGATTCCGCGGGGTCACCCGCGACATGGAACGCCAAATGGGCCAGACGGGTGGTGCGGACAGTGGAGGCAGCGGATGTTCCAGTGGGGGCAGCAGCAGTGGCGACGACGGAGGGAGCGGCTGTGGAGGTGGGGGAGGGTGCGGCGGGTGCGGTTCGTAAGGAAGTTCGATCAAAATTGTTGATGCCGCAGGCCTGCCCGATCTAACAATGAGGCCTTCCCCGTTGATTGCTCAGACCTTGTTCAAAACCGGCCGCCCGTCCTCTACGATGAAGGAGGCGCGGGTCTGCAGGGGGGCACCCGGACGGCTGACGTATTCCACGGTGCGGAAGTCGGTGCGCCAGGTTTTGGGAGTGACCTCGCAGCACACGTAACCGCGCTCGGCGTTGTGGAATTTGACGAAGGGGTTTTCTGACAACAATTCGCTGAGGCCTTTGGGTTCGGCACGTCCGTCGCCGCTGGAGGAGATGGAGGTGCCGACGAATTCGGTGGCGACACTCCGGGAGTCAAGGTCATCAAAATCGGCAATCAATTCGTTGGCCCAGTTGGTGTGGATATCTCCGGCGAAGGCCACGGGGTTGGCGGTTTTGTTTTCGTGGAGGAACTTGAGCAGTTGGCGGCGTTCGTATTCGTAGCCGGGCCACTGGTCCATGCTGTAGCCTACTTTTTCTGCGGGCAGCCGGTCCACCCGGGCAATCATGACCTGTTGGGCAAGGGCATTCCACCGTGCGGGCGAGGCCTTGAGATTGCGGAAGAGCCAGTCGCGCTGTTCATGACCGAGAAGGGTGCCTTCAGGGGCAAGGGCTTCGGGGCACTGGGGTTTGTTGCCGTCACCGCAGGGTTGGTCGGTGCGGTATTGGCGGGTATCGAGGACCTGGAACTGGGCCAGATTGCCAAAGGCGATAGAGCGGTATAGCAGCATGTCAGGCCCCTTGGGCAGGGAGCTGCGGCGCAGGGGCATGTGTTCGTAGTAAGCTTGATAGGCGGCGGCGCGGCGGGCGAGAAAGGCGGTGGGATCAATGTCCTTTTCCTCCGAGATGCCGTCAGCGTAATTGTTGTCAAACTCATGGTCATCCCAGGTGACCACCCATGGGGCGGCGGCATGCATGGCCTGGAGCGCGGGATCGGTTTTGTATTGTGCGTGGCGGGTGCGGTAGTCGTCGAGGGTGGTGATCTCGTTGCCGAGGTGTTTGCGCACGCGGTTATCGATGCCCCGGTATTCGTAGATGTAGTCGCCGAGGTGGAAGACGAGGTCGAGGTCCTCCTTGGCCATGTGTTCGAAGGCGGTGTAATGACCGGTTTCGAAGTGCTGGCAGCTGGCAAAGGCAAAGCGGAGTTTGTCCGGGGTGGTGCCGGCGGCCGGCAGAGTGCGGGTGCGGCCTTTGGGGCTGACTTCTCCGGCGGCCTTGAACTGATACCAATACCACCGGCCGGGCTGGAGTCCTGACACTTCGACATGGACGCTGTGGGCCCATTGTGGGACCGCATTGGCGGTGCCCCGGGCCACGACCTTGCCCATGGCTTCGTCTTCCGCAACAGTCCACTCCACCTTCAGAGCCACCGGGGGCATGCCGCCTCCCGTTTCCAGTGGTTTGGGAGCAAGGCGGGTCCAGAGAGCCATGCCATCCGGGGAAGGATCGCCGGAGGCCACCCCCAGTTGGAAGGGATAGGCGGGCAGAGGGGCCAATTCCTGGGCGATGCCAAGAGCGCGTCCTGACCAGAGGGCAGCGGCAGCAAGGGAGCCGGTGTGGAGAAAGGATCGGCGATTGAGACCGGCGGACGTCGGGATGTGAAACATGATTTTCCGATACACCGCCCAAGCGGTTGAACTTACCGGGAATGTGTCACAAATCAGTCACCCGGCGGGGCAACGGTTGATTCAGTAAGCAGGCATTTTCCCCCTCTGTGCGCTGATTTTGCGGGGAGCGGGAGGATCTGCCGGCACCGCATCCGGGCTGACGGCAGCGGCGAGGCGTCGCGCTTCGGCCTCGAAGACCGCAGCTTTGGCTTCGGCTTCGGCGAGAGGAAGGCCCGCCGCTATGCCAGGGCGGAGATGACCGGTTTCGCTCAGCCATGCCGGTTTGAGCAGTGCCTGTTTCTGTTGGATTGCTTTCAGGATGGCGGCACCCTGCGCATGCACCGGGGTGCCGTCGGGATGCGCCTCCAGTCCCCATGCTTCAAGCACCGGCTGGGCCATGAGGCGGTGGCCTTCCGCCCCCGGATGCACGCCGTCCTTGGCGAAAGTGAAAGCAGGATCGGTCCGCCGTTTCCCCGTCAAGGCGGCGTTCATGGGGCCGTGCAGATCGAGGACTTCCCAGCCGTCTGCACGCTGGTCGAGGAGCCATGAGCTGTAGGCCCCGAGCACCTGATTGTAGCCGTGCCATGGCTGGGGATATTTTTCCAGCCCGTCACCTAGCACCTTGTCTTGGATAGGAAGGGGATCAAAAATGGGCGGGGTGAGGTGGATGATGCGGGCTCCGGCCGCGAGGGCATCGCGATGGAGTTTCTGCATGCCGTCCTGAAAAGCTTTGGTGCGTCCGGGGCTGGGTGGATGGTAAATGCCGTCATTCATGCCGTAGCAGGCGAGGATGAGCTGCGGTTTGGTTTTGGTGAGGATCCGGCCAAGGCGTTCATGCAGGTCCGGCCGGGGAAACTCACCGCCGGCGTGGCCCTCCTCGCTGAGTCCGGAGACGGTTTCGCTGCTGAGCCCGAGCGGAATGATTTGATAGGCCCGGTCCGGATGCCGGGCCACCAGCGCGGCTTCAATGATTTCAACATAACCACCCGCCTGGGTGATGCTGTCGCCGAGAAACACGATGCGTTTTTCCTCCGGCGGTCCGGCAGCGTGCAGGGGCAGGGTGAGAAGCAGCAGCAGGAGAAAACGCACGGCGGGAGGAAGACGGAAATGCGGGACGCAGGCTATCATGAGGATGCGGATAGGCGTTCCTTTCAGCCGGACGGGCATGGAATCAAGGCAGCCATAAAAAACCCGGCCGTGGCGGGCCGGGTTTTTCGGGAATGGCAAATCCGGTTTGGACCGGATGGGGTCACTGGATTCAGTAAGAGCTTTCCACGCGGACGGCGACGTCCTTGTAGCTGTAGTCGGATTCATAAATCTGTTTGAAGGCCTCGAGGAATTCTTCCTTGCGGCCCATCTTCTCGAGAATATTGCCGAGGACATAAAGCACCTCTTTCTTGGTGGCATCGAGGGTAGGAATTTCGCCGGCCGCTTCCTGGAGTTGGCGGACACCCAAGTCGAACATGTTCTTGGCTTCGTAACAACGGGCCAGGGCCAGCATGGCTTTGGTGCGGATCGCGGGGTTGTTTTTGGCGCGCTGCAATTCCGGAATGGCCTCGGTGGGGTTGCCGGCGTTGAAGAGGTGGATGCCCAGTTCATACCGGAGCTGGGGGTCAGTGGGGTTGCGTTCCACCCGGTCGCGGGACCCGGCCACCAGCTTCTCGATTCGGACCTGCTGGAGTTCCTTGAGCTGCTCGCGGGCGGCCTCGGCACTGTCCGCCGTCGGGTCTGCATCAATGGTGGCCTGAAGCTGGGCGATGGTGGCTTCGTCCAGTCTGTCCGAAATCTTATGAACCTTGTTTTCGAGGGAGGCGTCCCCATTGCTGAGCTGCAGAGCCCATTGGAAATAGGACAGGGCGCTGGCGTAGTCATCGAGACGTTCGTAGAGTTCTCCGATGCGGCGGGAGGTGTCCACGTTGTTGGGGTCGGCTTCGTATTCGGCCCCCAAATAGGCCAACTGTTCCATCATTTGCTCCTTGGTGGCCCCGATGCGGTTGAGGTCTTCGAGCTGTTTGGCTTTGTCCTTGTTCTTGAGGAGGTCGCGGAAATTGCCGCCGTCGCCGCCTTCCCACTTCTGTTTGTTCATGGAGAGGCGGGCGTTGGCATTGGTCACCCCGCGGCGCGCTTCCCCGTCCGAGTTGTCCACTTTCAGGATGGCATTGAAGGTGGCGATGGCTTTTTCCGGATCATTGATGTTCATGTAATGCTCCGCGAGGCGGTGCATCACCTTGATGTTGTTCGGCTGGCCCTTGATCACCATTTCAAGGCCAAAGGCGGCGGTCTGCGGCATTTTGGCGGCATTGGCGGCGGTGAAAATCATTTCGTTGGCCGAGGCGTTGAAGGGGTCGGTCGCGAGGATTTCCTCAAGGTCATAGAGGACGCCCACCGGGTCGGTGGCGGCCTTCGATTTCAGCTTCATCACCGCGATGCCGGAGGTGTCGATCAGCTTTTTCTTGCCGGAATGGGCGAGGGCCGCAGCGGTCCGGAGGGTTTTGCGGCCTTCGAGGAAGCCCGGGAGTTCCTTGATGATAGGCAGGAGCAGCTGGACCGCATAGCTGGCATTCTGCATCTTCACCGAGGCCGCAGCCTTTTCGAAAAGATTGCGCTGGGCGGGGGAAAGGTCGGTAGGTGTAATATTCTCTTCGGACATGATGGAATGGGAAAATGGCTGAAACAGGGTATTTACCTAAGGGAGACCGGGGGCCGCAACAAACATTTTTTTGTTTAAGTCGGGTCCCCGGGCGGTGGCGCATTTTACCTTGCGCTCCCGGCGGGCGGCTGCTTCTGTCGGCAGTCCGTGTTTTCTCCGGCCCTTCTTATCCCAGCTCGACCCTCTTTTATGATCTCCCGTTCCTTGTTCCTCGCGGCTTTCGCAGCTGCTGCGTTTTCCACCGCTACCCCTGCCTCCGCCCAGGAGATGAAAATCGGCATCGTGGACATGAAACGCGTCTTCCAGGAGTATTTCAAAACCAAGGATGCGGAAAAGAAGGTGAATGAGGACAAATCCAAAGCCAAAAAGGAATTGGACGAGCGCAGCGCCAAATACCGCGACCTCATCACCAAGTGGAATGAGATTGAAAAAGTGCTTAAGGACAAACTCGTCAATGAGGAGTTGAAGGCACAGAAGCAGAAGGAAGCCCAGGAAATCATCGCCGAAGCCCGGGCCTTGGAGCGCGATATGGAGGAATTCCGCCGCCGCCGCGAAACCCAGCTTCAGGAGCAGGTGATGCGGATGCGCAAAGGCCTGCTCGAAGACATCAAGAGCCGCGTCGAGGAAAAGGCCAAGCGGGACAACTACGATCTGGTTTTCGATAAAAGCGGCATGTCCCCGAGTGGGGTGCCTTTCCTCCTCCACAGCAAAGATGCCGTGGATTTCAGCACCGATGTCATCGGTGAGCTGAACAAGAATGCCCCGGCCGAATCCGCGGCACCTGCGGCGGCTCCGGCCCCGGCCGCCAAATGATTTGACCGGGACAGATTTTCCGGAGGCTCCGCTGCCTTTGGCCGCTGACCCAAGCCTTTTTCAGGTGCCTCCGTGGAGATTACCCTCGATCAATTGGCCACTCTCGCCGGCGGTCAAGTAGACGCCTCCGGGTCCGGGATGGTGTTGACAGGATTTGCCGCCTTGAGGGACGCCCGGAAAGGCGATTTCAGCTTTCTTGGCAACGAACGTTATCTCCCGGACCTGCGCGCCACCAAAGCCTCCGCCGTGCTGGTGCCGCAGAGTTTTTCGGAAATCATCCCCGGGGTTGCCCTCGTGAAGGTCGAAAATCCCTCGGTCTCCTTTGCCGATGTGGTGAAACGCTTCCTGCCGCCTCCCCGGATTTTTCAGCCGGGGATTCACCCTTCGGCGGTAATCGATCCCGCTACCCGATTGGATCCGGCCCGCGTTTGTATTGGCCCGGGGGCCATCATCGGGGCCTCCGTGGAAATCGGGGAGGGCACTGAAATCGGAGCCGGATGCGTTTTGGGTGATGCCGTGACGATCGGCAAGAATTGCCTGCTGCACCCCCGGGTGACCCTCTACCATCACACCGTGCTGGGTGACCGGATCTCCCTTCACAGCGGGGTGGTCCTCGGGGCGGATGGCTTTGGTTATGAATTTGTCGACGGCCGGCACCGTAAAATCGACCAGGTCGGAATCGTCCAGATTGATGACGATGTGGAAATCGGAGCCAATTCCACCATTGACCGGGCCCGGTTCGGCCGGACCTGGATCCGTGAGGGTGCCAAGATCGACAATCAGGTCCAGATCGGGCATAACGTCACCATCGGCCGTCACTGCATCATTATTGCCCAGGTCGGAATCGCGGGCAGCACTCATGTGGGGGATTATACGGTCATTGCGGCCCAGGCGGGTTTGGCGGGGCATTTGGAGATTGGACCGCAGTTGGTGATCGGTGGCCGGGCCGGAGTCACGAAATCAATCCTCGAAAAAGGTCACTACATGGGCTTCCCCGCCGCCCCGGCAGCCGAAGTGCGCAAGCAATGGGTTCACATCCGGAAAATCGGCGGGTTGCTCCAGCGGGTCGCCGCGCTGGAGAAAAAGCTGCCCTGACGTTCGCCGGTTCCGACCGGAGGCTATGAACAGAAGGTGCTGCCGGGCTCCGCTTGCCGTGCCCCGACCGGACAGTATGTTATGCGGCTATGAACTCACAGGCTGTTTTCACCGCCGCGCTGGCAGTCTCCATCCTCACTTCTTCCTGTGTATTGATCCGGGGTGACCGGGCGGATACTTTGATTGCTTCGGCGCGGGCCGGGAATGCTGAAGCCACCAGGTCTTTGATCAACAAAGGCTATGATGTGAAGGCCTGTGGCTTTCACGGACTGACGGCGCTGATGGCGGCTGCCGATAAAGGGAATATTGAAATGTGCCGCCTTCTCCTGGACCGGGGGGCGGATGTCAACGCGCACAACCGTTCAGGGTCCGTGCTGATGTGGGCCGTGGAATCCGGAAACCGTGAACTGGTGGTTTTTCTCCTGCGCAAGGGGGCGGACCCGGGCTGGAGAAATTCCATGGGGGTGGACGCCAGAGAGTTTGCGCTGACAAACAACCGTCCAGACTTGGCGAATTTGCTCAAAAGCAAAAGCAAAAACAAAACTCCCTGATATGAGAATGATATTCACACTTCTGGCTTTGCTTGCTGCCCCCATGGCGGGTGGTTCGGATCACGTGGTCACGGTCCGCTATGAGCAGGGCATGAGAATTCCCAATCACCGCGTCGTCGTTACGGTTGATGCTGCACCGCAATTGATCCTGCAGACGGAATCCAAAGACGGAACGCGGAAGGAAACGACCCTCCGGCTTTCTCCGGCATCCTTTGCAGAACTGCAGAAGGAACTGAAACAGACGGATTGGAACAAGGCACGCCGCGACAAGGTGCGCGGCCTGGATGGAGCGACGGTGCGGATTCTCTATCAAGGCAAGGAAGTCAGCTTGTGGTCCCCGGATTACGATACGGGCAAGCGGGGATTGGAAACGACGCAGAGTCTCGTCAGGAAGGTATTCGGCTTGGCCGGTCTCGATCCTGTTGGCATGCCTGCCAAGCCACCCGGCAGCAAGACGGCAAGGTGAGGCTGGAGGGCACAAGTCAATCATTTCATGAAGGAAATGTCCTATACCATTGTGGAGCCATTTTCGACCGATGATGGTGATAGTTGGTCTGGCTACTGCGCATGGCGGGGCATTTCATTTGAGTCCTTTGATTCCGTGGACGGCATTCTCAGGCCCAAACTGTTTTGTTGTCCGGAATCAGACGGGGACTGGACGCATGTGAAGGGGGATGCCGGGATGTTTCATCTCATCACCGACTTCACGTTCGCCCGGAAAAAACTGGAGGAAATTGGGCGGGGGATAATCGTGGGCCTGCACCTTGACGCGCACGATGAAACACATCCGGATTTTCTGGGATTCGATTTGATCGACGGATTCCATGATATTTCACTCCTGACCAATTGGGGAAACGAAGTAACAATGATCAATGAGGAACTTTCATCGAATGGTCTTGTCAGGGAGCGGGCGGTGGTCAAGGCCATCAAGGAGCATCTAACTATAAATTATGCGGAAGATCCGCATGTGGAAGGCTGCCGGATCGTGTCGGTTTACCGCGCCCCCGGAAACGCTGAATCCGCCCGCTGAGCGGTCACGGAAAGGCGCGGTGGGCTTTACTCCAACAGTGCATAGTCAGAGCTTGCAGATGGCTGCTTGAGGAGGGTCAACATTCTGTTGACCTGTTCATTATCAACCGTCGGACAGATGTCCGTTCTCCTTAAAGCGCGCGCCATTCGAATTCCGTCCACGGACAGTCCAAACGACCGCCCATTGCCGCGGAGCCGGCAAAGGATGGGCTCTGGCGGAAGGTTGTTCCCGCCGCTGATTCCGTCGTCGCTCTGCGACGCGTCCCGCTGTATTTGTTGGCCGTGGACTGAAGTCCACGTCTACCTTCCGCGACCGCTCTGCGGTCAATACCAAGTTTCCCGGTCGATACCAAGTTTCCCGGGGAATCAAGCCTGCGCATTCCCGGGGCCGCCGGGGTTTTGCCCAATGGACGTTATGACTGGCATGAGGAACTCGGGCACCATTACAATCTCTTGCTGTGCCTGAAGGCGCTGGTCTGCTTTGAAGAACCATCGCTGAAGCGGCTCCCCGGAAAATACGGAAGACTCTGCTGGAGGCGGTGGAAAAGCCGGAAGCCCTGCCGGTCATCAGGGCTTCCCGCGTGACGGTGGATTGACCTGCGGTTGCCTTGATGAAGGAAACCCGCAGGATGGCGCGCCGGCCTAGCCTTTCATAAACTTGACGGCGGCGGGAGCCTTGAGGGATTTGAATTCCCGGGTCAAATTGGTCAGGGAGGCTTCCACGCCCATGCGTTCGAGGCTGCTGGCTCCGACGAAACCGACGGCGTCGGTGTTGGCCATGACGCGTTTGGCGTCATCCGGGGTATTGATAGGGCCGCCATGGCAGAGGAAAAAGATGTCCTTCCGCACGGTGTTGGCGGCGTCGATGATGTCCTGGGTGCGCTTGATGGTTTCATCCCATGGCACGAGGGCGTTGGTCACGCCGATGCTGCCGCCGATGGTGGTGCCGACATGGGCGATGATGGCATCGGCTCCGGCCTTGGCCATCTCGATGGCTTCCTGGGGGCTGCCGACATAGACCACGCTGAAGAGATCCATGCGGCGGGCGAGGGCCACCATTTCATACTCCTTGACCACGCTCATGCCGGTTTCCTCGAGCACGCCGCGGAAGTGGCCGTCGATGATCGTGTGGGTAGGGAAGTTGTTGACGCCGGAGAAGCCCATTTCCTTGACCTTGCCCAGCCAATGCCACATGCGGCGGCGGGGGTCGGTGGCATGGACGCCGCAGATAACGGGGACCTCTTCCACCACGGGGAGCACCTCGTATTCGCCGATTTCCATGGCGATGGCATTGGCATCGCCATAGGCCATCATGCCGGCAGTGGAACCGTGGCCCATCATGCGGAAGCGGCCGGAATTGTAGATGATGATCAGGTCCGCGCCGCCCTTTTCAATGAACTTGGCGCTGATGCCGGTGCCGGCTCCGGCGGCGATGATGGCATCTCCTTTGGCGGTGACGGCGCGCAGGCGTTCGATGACTTCTTCGCGGGTGTAAGGGTTTCCTTTTCCGGTCCAGGGATTGGGCATAGTGGTATTTCTTGTTGGTAGTTAAGTAAGGAGGGAAGGAGGATTGGAACAGAAGGCCACGAAGGACAGGAAGAGCCCGGGAAGGGGGCGGTTTAGGGCATCCTTTCCAGCGCTTCGTGATCTTGGGTTCAAAACGGGAAAATCAAACCGGTGGATAGTCGATCGGGGTGAAGTGGCTGACCCAGGGTTCCTCGTTAAAACAATCAACCACCATCGGTTCGGAGCCGCGGGCGTTGTTGAGAATGGCGAGAAACTTGAGGGTGCCGGGGCCCGGATTGAGGGTCATGTGCGGCAGGCCTGCGGGAATGAGGGCCATTTCGCCGGGACCGAGCCGTTTTTTTTCCTCACCAACCCATTGTTCGGCCACGCCTTCGAGCACGTAGATGATTTCCTCGCGGCCGGGATGATAGTGAAAGAGGTGGGCTTCGTCAGGCGGAAAGGTGGCCCGGCAGAGGAACAGGTCCTCGCTGGCGGCATTTTCCACGGAGACAAACTCCTCCACCTGGCACCATGGCAGGGAGATGTGCTTGGCGTCGGTGGCGGTGAGATATTTTTTGGGAAGGGCAGGCTGGCTCATGCGGAAGGAACGGAGACAACCATGCCGTCCGGCGCTTGTCCAGATGACAAGAAGGAAATGCAACATAAGACTTTGCGCAGTTCCGGCGGCACCCGTTGGATGAAATGCCGGGCAGGACCGGGGCGTTCTTCCCTGAGCCTTCCTCTCCCACCTCGTCCCACCTCCCACTTTTCCCATGAAACTACTCCTTACTTTCCGGACTGCCGCTGCTGCCCTCCTGCTTTCTACGGCCCCGGCCCAGGACGGTGCCTTGGTTTTTCCGGGCAAGGACGGTCCGGGCCAGGGGAAACACGTGGTTTTCCTGAGCGGGGACGAGGAATACCGCAGTGAAGAGTGCCTGCCCCTCCTCGCAAAAATTCTCAGTGATCAGCACGGGTTTAAAACCACGGTCTGCTTCGCCACCGGCCCGGATGGCACGGTGGACCCGAACGTGAACACCACCCTCAGCGGGGCTGCGGCGCTGGATTCGGCCGACGCCATCGTGCTCTTCGTCCGGTGGCGTCAGTGGGAGGACGGGGCCATGGCCCACTTTGACAAAGCCTTCAAATCCGGCAAACCCATCATCGCCCTGCGCACCAGCACCCACGCCTTCAAGTTTCCGGAGAATTCCAAATGGAAGGCCTATAACCGGTTCGGCAAAGAGGTAGTCGGCGAGGACTGGGTGAGCCATTGGGGACAACACAAGGTGGAAGCCACCCGCGGGGTGATTGAGCCGGCTCATGCAGCCCATCCCTTGCTGCGTGGCGTGACGGATGTGTTTGGCGATACCGATGTCTATGAAGCCTATCCGCCGGCCGATGCCACCATCCTGCTGCGCGGCCAAGTGCTCAAGGGCATGGCCGCTGGAGATCCTCCCGCCGCCTACCCGAAAAAGCGGGCCAGTGACCAAGGGGAGCAGGACGTGAACACCCCCATGATGCCCATCGCGTGGGTGCGGGAACACCGGCAGGAAAGCGGCACCACGAACAAGGTCTTCACCACCACCATGGGCTCGGCGACCGATTTTGTCAGCGGGGATCTGCGCCGCCTCGTGGTGAATGGAGTCTATTGGGCGCTCAGTCTGAATGTTCCAGAGAAGGCTTCCGTCAACCTGCCGGCTCCTTTCACTCCCACAAAATATGGCTTTAATGGCGCCAAAAAGGGCTTGAAACCGGTAGATTTTGCCCCCGGGACCGGAAAATAAGGCTCGTGCCTCCGGCGGGGGCGGCAAAAGAGCCGGGTCTGGCCCTATCCGTTCCTGCGCTCGGTGATTTCGAAGTCCTGGCGCAACTTCACAATGCGGTCCGGCGGCAGCACCCCGCGCCAGACGACGCCGCCGTAAAGCACACTGCGCCGGCCAATCAGGCTGCCCGGATTCAGCACGACGTGCGAGCCGAGATCTGCGTGGTCTCCGATCACGGCCCCGAATTTTGGCAATCCTGTCAGGATTTTTCCTCCTTCCGCCCGGGGATCGAGCACCGGGATGCTGCCATGATCATGGCGCCAGTTGGAGAGGATCACCCCGGCTCCAAGGTGGGCTTTGTGGCCCACGACGGAATCGCCCACGTAATTCCAATGCGGGATTTCCGCGCTGTCGGCCACGATGCAGTTTTTCAATTCACAGCTGTTTCCGATGATGGCGTTCTCCCCGATGATGGTGTTGGGCCGGAGATAACATCCCGGCCCGACAAAGGTTCCGGCTCCGATGTAAACCGGCCCCATGATCAGTGCGCCATGCATGATTTGCGCCCCCGGGCCGATGAAGACGGGGCCTTCGATATGAACTTCGCCCCGGATATCCCCCTCCACAGAGGGTTCCAGCCATTCCTTGAGGAAAGGAGCGATCCGTGGCAGAACCTCCCATACTTCTCCGATGCCATCGAATATCCTCGGAAAGGGAGTGTGCACGACGTCGATGTAATCAGAAACCGGATGGAGCAGCATGAGGAAGCAAAGCCACTGCCCCGCCGTAAAACCAACCGAAAAGGCAGGGCCGCCGCCACACCACACGAGCGGCACCGCATACGCGGCACCGCATGGCTCACAAATCCAACACGGCCTGGCGTTCCACGAGACGGCCGCAGGCTGGGCAGGTGACCACCGTGTCGGCCCGCGCCGCATCCTCAAAGACATGGCCGCAAACCGCGCAGACCACCTGATGTTTGGTCCGGGCCCGCTCGCGCCGCCGCTCGCTCCACACGCGGAAGGCCCACAGCAGCGTCAACCCGCCCAGCACGGCGGCGAGGTTAAGCATGATTAAATTGGTCAGACTGGTGCGGATCACGTCACTTAGTGTAAAGTCTGACGGAGGTTTCAGCAAGCCGGCACCACTGGCTTACGGCAAGGCCTTCACCTTCACGACGTGCTCCACCGGCCCCATGGATTTGGCGACGGATTCGGCCAGAGGAGCGCGCACTTTTTCCGTAAGAGTTGCTGTTAAGTCCATATCCGCAGCCCCCTCGGGGCCGTGGAAGAGTGTCTTGATTTGCCGGGTTTCGTAATCCTGCTTGGCAAAGACCGCTTTGGAGACTTTTTCAAATGGAGCGGAAAAAGGATTCTCCCGGAATTCAGCCGCGAGATTGATTCCTTTGATCAGTTCGGCCTGGCTGAAAGTTTTCGGGGTAGGGCCCCAAGTCACTTCATAACGGGGGGCGGTAGCGTTTTTCACCACCAGAGTGAAGCGGTTCAAAGACTCATGAAACGGAATCAGACTCATGGCAGAGGCGATGGAGTCGTCCCTCCTGACATCCCCTTCCGGCACGCAAAAGGGATAACGGGTGCTCTTGAATTTGATGCCGCCATCGGCGGCACCGGCCACTTCATGACCTGCTGATGCCGTCGCCGTGTTGGCTGCGGCGTCCCATGTCAGGGTGCCGATGTCGCCGTCGAGGCCCAAGGCCTTGAGGAAGGCATAGGCCATCACCGTCTGGCCGGCCCATCCGGGATGGACCCCATCCTTGCCCATCAGCATGTAGTCCTGCCCATAGTTGTGCTGGGCCGCAAAGCCGGCGGTCAGCATCGGCCAATAAACGTCCGCGAAACGCTCTCCCATTTCCTCCGCGAGTTCGACGTTGTGGTTCCGGAGCTTGAGCAGGCTCTGATTGAGGTCTTCCTTGGTGCCGGTCGCGGATTTGACCCATGCGGGCATCAGCCCGATCGTGCCGGGCGACCCTACCACCACCCGCACCCCGGCTTCCTTGAACTGGCGCACAATTTCCTTCTGGAATTTGACATATTCTGCGCCGATTTCCTCCGTGTAGGGCACATAGCGGTGATCGTTCATGCCATAACAGGTGGTGGCGATGGTGGGCTGGAAGCGCAGCACATCGTTTTTCATCCGTCCGGCGAATCCCTGGGCCTTTTCCCCGCTCCAGCCATACTGCCGGCAGGTGACTTTCAGATGCGGCACACAGGCTGTGAGGTAGGTTTCGATGAGGCGGCTATACATCTTCTGCTCCGTGATGGAATCGCCGCAAATCGCCAGACGGTCGCCTTCCTTCAGATAAAGTCCCGGAGTCGCCACCGGTTTCAGTGCCGCATAGGGCTGGAAATAAGCGTCTTTGGGCCGGGGAAGGAGGTCGCGGGCCACAAGGCTGCCGGCCGCAGCCAGAAAAAGGACAAACGGAATCATTTTCATATCAGTTGGGAGGCAGGACGGGATGGATAGGGCGCAGCGACGCTGCCCATTACGCGGGGAAGCGCCCGCTTTTTCCGATGACATCCTGCGGCTTTTTCCCAAAATGTGGTGTAACCTTCCCCACCCCATCCCCTGTCTGGCTGGGTGGTCCCGCCTCCCCTCCATGAAACTGCCCGTTCTTTTTGCTTGTGCCTGTGCCTTGAGCGTCTTCCCCAGCGGCAAGCTGGATGCAGCCGAAGCCCCGCAACCCCGTGCCGCTGCCGGTGCCGGCATCGGCCGGATGATCCCTGAGGCAGCATTCACGGACCTTTCCGGTTCCTCCCGGAAGCTCTCGGCTTTGCTGAAGGACAGCGAATTTACCGTGATCGCAGTCACCAGCCCCTCCTGTCCGCTCAGCCAGAAGTTCGCGCCCACCCTGGCGGTTCTGGAGGACGAGTGGAAAGCCAAAGGGATGCGTTTTGTTTTTACGGGGGCAATCGAATCCGATCCGCCCGAAGCGCTGGCGGCCCTTGCCAAACAACACGGGTGGGACGGGATCTGCACGCCGGATTCCAGGCAGGACCTGCTCCGGGCGTTGGGCGCAGAAAGCACCACGGAGGTCTTCCTCCTCGACCGTGCCCGCACGCTGCATTACCGCGGAGCCGTCGATGACCAGTATGGGATCGGCTATCAAAAAGACGCTCCCACCCGGTCATACCTGACCGACGCGCTGCGCGCGGTCACCCAGGGCCGGGCCCCCCGGCTCGCTGCCACCACCGCCCCGGGGTGCGCTCTCGAAATCACCCCTGCCGCCGCCCCGGTGGCCTCAACCCTGACATGGCACCGGGAGATCTCGCGGGTGATTCAGCGGAATTGCCAGGAATGCCACCGTCCCGGTGGGACCGGTCCATTTGAAATGCTGAAAATGGAGGACGTCACCGGCCACGCCGCCATGATCAAAAAAGTGGTCACCAAGGGCATCATGCCACCGTGGTTTGCCGCGCCCCAAACCGGAGATCACGCCATCACCTGGGCAAATGACCGGTCGCTTTCCGAAGCCGACCGCACCGCCCTGCTCACCTGGCTGGCCGGGGACCGTGCGGTGGGCGATCCTGCGGACGCTCCGGTGCCGCTGACATGGCCGCAGGAGTGGGCCATGGGCACGCCCGACGCGATCGTGGAACTGCCCACGCCGGTCGCAGTGCAGCCAACGGGCCGGATGAAATACCAATACCGTGAAGTGACCACCAGCTTCCCGGAAGACCGTTGGGTCACCAGTTTCGAAGTCCGTCCCACCGCCTTGGCCCAGGTGCACCACGTACTGGTCTTTGCTTCGGCACCGGGGCAACGCCGCGTGGTGGATGGCGATGACTTTTTTGCCGCCTACGTGCCCGGCAGCAGTGCCACCATTTACCCTGACGGTTATGCCAAAAAACTCCCGGCCGGAGCCCGCCTGACTTTCCAGCTTCATTACACCCCCAACGGCACCGCGACCGAAGACCGCACCCGGCTGGGCCTGAAATTCAGCCGGGAAACTCCTCGCCACGAAGTCCGGGTCGCCGCCGCCAAACAACACCGCTTCAGCATCCCGCCCGGTGCGCCCAACCACGAGGTCAAAGGCACCCTCCCGGTTCCCTTCGATTCATGGATCCTCTCCTTCATGCCGCACATGCATATGCGGGGCAAAGCTTTCCGTTATGACATGGTGGACCCCGCCGGGAAACGCCGTGAGCTGCTCAGCGTCCCGGCCTATGACTTCAACTGGCAACTCCAATACCGCACTGCCGAACCCGTCATCGCCATGACCGGCAGCCGCATCGAAGCCACCGGCTGGTTCGACAACAGCCCGGAGAATCCCAACAACCCGGATCCCACGAAAACCGTCCGTTGGGGCGACCAGACCGAGGAGGAAATGATGATCGGTTATCTCGAATATGTCAGGGCCCCGGCCGCCGGCACGCCGGTAACGGCCCATGCGGAAACCCCGCTTTCCCTCACCCCCAAGGCCCTCGGCGTCCTCGGCCGCCGTCTCGACAAGGACGGGGACAACCGGATTTCGAAAGAGGAAGCCCGCCCCGCCTTTACCCCGCTCCATCAGCGGCTCGATCTGAACGGCGACGGCTACGTCACGGCGGAAGAAGTGAAAAAAGCGGCCGACGGAAAACGCTAGGACGTCAGGCAGGACAGGGGAGGCGGACCGCCTCTGGCGCGGCGTGCAACTACCAACACAAGGATGCCGGCGGGACTTTACCATAAGTTCCGGTGAGGAGCAAACTGTCCGGGCACACTGGGGTTTTGTAATTCACCTGGTAAAATGCCGGTTTGTAAAATGCCGGTTTGCCACTAAAGATCAGGCAAGGCAAGACGGCTCCGGTTCCGGTGACGCATCTGCTGGCCTTTCCTCACCCTTTGAAACACACCTCTATTTCATCCCCCCGGGTCCTGCTCAGCATAACGGTGCCGGTGGAGTTGGCTCAGGTCATCAAGGCGCTCCGCGAAGCCGAAGGGCTGAGTATTTGCGACTGGATGCTCAAGGATCCGCGGGTGCGCAAATGGTCCCGTGCCCATGCCAAGCCCCTGCCCAAACCCACCCGCCAGCCCATTTCCCGTGATGCACAGCGCTGGCTGGACCTCACGGACGACGACTGGAACCGGGGCATCCGCCACGTCGCCAATCTGCTCGGAGTAAGCCGTCAGGCCGTCGCCCGGAAAAAGAAGCTGCTCCGGCCCGGATAATAGGGCCAAGGTTGGTTTCGCTGCCAAGCCGGGATCATCCACCCAGCGCTTGCCCTGCCGGTGGGGAGCGGTAGGAGTGTCATCCGCCACGGGGCGGAATTTTTTATGGCTTCCCGTTTGGACACTACTTTTGCCGCGCTGCGGCAGTCGGGCCGCAAGGCGTTTGTGGCATACATCTGTGCCGGTGATCCATCGTTGGACGAGACGCTGGAGAATGTCAGGACGCTGGAGGCCTGCGGAGTGGATGTGATCGAGCTGGGACTGCCCTTTTCGGATCCCCTGGCGGATGGCATTGTGAACCAGATGGCGGCCGGGCGGGCGCTGGAAGCCGGGGCGGACATGAAAGGCGTGCTCGACCTGATCCGGAGGATCCGTGAGGTCACGGCGATTCCCCTGGTGTTGTTTACCTATCTGAATCCCGTGTATGCCTATGGTTTTGAAAAATTCCATGCCGATGCTGCGGCTGCCGGGGCAGACGGGGTCCTGCTGCTGGATCTGCCGCCGGATGAAGCGGTGCTGAATGAGGAACTGCAGGCCGGCCTTGGCCTGCAGCGGATTTGTCTGATTGCCCCTACGACCCCGGAGGCGCGCATCCACACCCTTGCGGCAGCGGCGCAGGGTTTTATTTACTACATCTCCCGGGAGGGGGTAACCGGTGCCCAGACGACCTTGGCCACCAACATCGCGAGCCAGGTGCAGGTCATCAAGGCTTCGGGGACCACGGTGCCGGTCTGCGTGGGCTTTGGCATCTCCACTCCGGACCAGGCGAAAGAGGTGGCTTTGGCTGCCGACGGGGTGGTAGTGGGCAGTGCGATTGTCAAAGTCATCCAGACCCACGGCGGCACGCCGTCGGCCCAGGCAGAACTGGCGGCCTTTGTGAAACCGCTTGTTGACGCCGTGAAGTCCGTTTAATCCGCCAGCCTGACACCGATGGAGATTCAATTCTGGAAAATGAACGGCGCGGGCAATGACTTTGTGGTCATCGACAACCGCCAAAACACCTATGCCCTGTCGCGGGAGCAGATTGCCCGCCTGTGCGACCGTCACCGCGGGGTGGGCGCGGATGGTTTGCTCGCAGTGGAACCGGCACAGCAGGGGGCCGACTACCGGATGCGTTATTACAATGCGGACGGCGGCGAAGCGGAAATGTGCGGCAATGGCGCGCGGTGCTTTGGCCGGTTTGCCAATTTCCTGAACGGCTTCGCCATGGACAAAGTCAGCTTCGAAACGCCTGCCGGCATTATCGGAGCGACCTTCCATGGTGACCAGGTGCAGATTCAAATGAGCGAACCGTTTGGTCTGGAACAGGATATCCCATTGCAGGTGGTGGGGGAATCACTGAACGTGCACTTTATCAATACGGGGGTGCCGCACGCCGTGGTGTTTGTCGGGGACATTGCGGAAGTGCCCGTCCGGGAATGGGGCGCGGTTTTGCGGAATCACGAACACTTTGCTCCCAAGGGCAGCAATGCCAACTTCGTCCATCGGATCGGCACCAGCCACATTGCCATCCGAACCTACGAGCGCGGAGTCGAAGATGAAACCCTTGCCTGCGGGACCGGCACCGTGGCCTGCGCCATCCTCCATCATCTCCGCACCGGCCATCCGGCTCCCATTTCGGTAGACGTGAAAAGTGGGGACACCCTCGAAATCAATTTCACCCGCGACGGCGACAACTTCAAAAATGTCACCCTCACCGGCCCCGCCGAAATCGTCTTCCAGGGCACCCTGCAGCTCTAACGCGGCGGGCCTCTGAAAACTGAAAACTTCCAACTGAAAACTTAGCATGTATCGCGGCACCTTCACAGCTCTAGTTACTCCCTTCCTGGCCGACGGATCCGTCGATGAGGCCGCCTTCCGCAAGCTGGTGGACTTCCAGTTCGACAATGGCGTCACCGGCATCGTTCCCGTGGGCACTACAGGAGAATCGCCCACGCTTTCCTACGACGAGCACAAACATGTGATCCGGCTGGCGGTGGACGCCGCCAGGGGGCGTGGGCCGGTGATCGGAGGCACCGGAGCCAACAGCACCGATGAGGCCATCGAACTGACCGCGGCGGCGGAGGCCGCCGGTTGCGAAGCGGTGCTCCAGGTCGCACCCTATTATAACAAACCCTCCGCCGAAGGACTTTTCCAGCATTTCAAGGCGGTGGCGGACAGCACCCGGTGCAAAATCATTCTCTACAGCGTGCCCGGCCGGTGCGGGATCGACATCCCGGTGGACGTCACGGCGCGGCTGGCGGGGGCGTGTCCCAATGTGGTTTGTCTCAAGGAAGCCGGCGGCAGTGTGGAACGGGTGAATCAGTTGATGGCGGCCGGATTGCCCGGCCATTTCACCATTTTGAGCGGCGACGATTCCCTGACACTTCCCTTCATGGCGGTGGGAGCTGCCGGGGTGATCAGCGTGGCTTCCAATTTGATTCCCCGCCAGATGAGCGACATGGTGCAAGCCGCGCTGGCCAACGACCTGCCGGCCGCCCGGGCGATCCATTTGCGCTACTATCCGCTATTGAGCACCCTCATGAAACTGGACAGCAATCCGGTCCCGATCAAAGCGGCCATGGCGATTGCCGGCCACATGGGCGGAGGACTGCGCCTGCCGATGATTTCCATGGGTCCGGACAAGATCCATGAACTCCGCGGGGTCATGGCGGGACTCAACGTTTTCTAACCATGGCTTCGTCCGGCGGCCCCCCCGAGGAACCGTGGGAGCGGATCCGCCCGGCATCCCGTCCCACTTCCGCCTGGAAGGGAAACCCTGCCAAACGACCGGCTCCTCCGGAACCGCAAGCGACGGTCCGGCGGGCCTTTCCTCTCCTGCCCAAACCTGACCGGGCCCGGATGGATCCGGCAAATAGCGAACACCCGGCGGCCTTCCCACTTTTTCCCTGTGCGCGCCGGCGGGACAAAAGCCGGCTGCGCCTACCCCGGGCTCCGGTGCTGGACCGGTGGCTGGCGCGGTTGGGCTATAGCTGCTTGAGCCTCGCGCTGGGAGGAACTGGTTGGTGGTTTTTTGCCTGGCGTCCATCCACAGCCACCTCCCCGGCCACCCCCCCGTCGGTTCTGCACCATGGGCCACAGAGTGCAGTTGGTTCCCGTGTCCTCACGATGCTGCAGGCATTCCGGGCAGCTCCCGGGGCGGAGGAAAAAGCGGCCTTTGTTATTGACCCGGCCAGGGTCAAACCGCTCATGGCCGCAGCCTATCAATCCAACCGCCTGCCGGAGGGGGGACTTGAATTTGGGGTGCCGGTGGCGCTGGAACCAGGTCTTCTGTTGGTGCCGGCGCGGGTGGCCGGCCCGCCGGAGTTTTTGCTGCACCTCGTCGTTCAGGACCGCCAGGGCCGATTTTTGTTGGATTGGGAAACCTATGAACAGGAAATGACCCAGCGGTTCACCACCTTTGCCGCCAAGCCTGGCAGTCCGGCGGGCGATTTCCGGCTGATGATCGGGAGGGCGCATTCCTTTGGCCAGGTTTCCGGGGCGCATCCGTCGGTCCGGGTCGCAGCACCGGGAAGCACCGCTTTGGTTCAACTGGTCAAAGTCAGTGAAGGGGCCAGGGCAGCGGTCATACACTCCCTGCCATGGGACCAACGCCGTCGCGCCCTCGTCCGCCTGCGCTGGGAAACCCCGCCCGATGATGATCCCATTTTGGTTCTGGAAGAAATCGTCAGGTGGGATTTTCTCCCCTGATCTCCTTGTTTCCATCTCAAAAAGAGCGCAGCCTGAGGTAATGAAAATCGCCGTATTGAGTGACTGCCACGACCATCTGGAAAACCTTGCCACGGCGCTGGATCTGGTCAGGGCGGCTGGAGCGGAGCGCTTGTTTTTTCTCGGGGATTTTTGCGCGCCGTTCACTCTGGCGGCCCTTGCGGAAGGGTTCGGTGGTCCGGTCGATGCGGTCTTCGGCAACAACGATGGCGATGCCTTCCTGCTCTGCCGGGTGGCGGGAAAATTTCCCCACGTCACCCTGCATGCCCCCTTGGCAGAGCTTGAGGTGGACAGCCGGAAGATCGCATTGCAGCACTATCCGGAGCTGGGCCTGAGACTTGCCGAAAGCCAAGCCTACGATGCGGTGTTCACTGGCCATGACCATCAAACTTACGTGCACCAAAAGGGCCGCACCCTCTGGGCGAATCCCGGGGAAATCATGGGCCGCTTCGGCGAACCTTCGTTCGGGATCTACGACACGGACACCGGGACATTTAGCCACATCGCCCTGACAAGTCAGCGGGAACACCGCCGCTGATCCTGAAAAACCGTCCTGTTCCGGTCCAACGGTTAGTTCAAATCCATCACGGGTTTAAGGATAATGCGTCGCGTTGCGCCGCGCTCCAGGCGGAGTTGCCCGGAAGGGTTGATCGCAGTGCTGCTTTCAATGCAGGAGTTAGGGTTTTCGTTTTGGAAAATTGCGTCAGGGCCTCGTCGGTGCTGAGAGTGGCAATCAGATGCGCGGCCGCTGCGGGATCGCGGGCACCCATTTCATCAGCGAGGGAGAGGACGGCGTTGTCGCGCCCGGTACCGGGTGGTTGGGCGGTGAGCCAGGCGGTGGCAGCCGGAGCGTCCGCGAAATACCAATTCACTCCCGTATTGGCCACGGCCGCCTCGCGGGCTTTCCCTTCGGGCAACGCCAGCGCGGCGGCCGCGGCACTTTCGGGCTCATCCCCGGCCCAGTTGGCAAATGCCTTCCCCAAAGAGGCCAAGGCGTCCTTGTTGTCCGAAGCATGGGTCAGGGTTTCGGAAGCCCAGGCCACCGCCTGGCGCGGCGATTCCTCTTCGATTTGTCCGGCGAGAACGGCGGTGATTTCCGCTTTGGCGTTTCCCTGACGGTCCAACCATGAGGCGAGGCCCGTCTCATCCAGGGACAGGCGTGCGGCGGTGGCAAGTTCGATGGCTTCGATGCCACGCTCCTCGCATTGACTGGCCATGGTTTCGAATCGGGCGGCCCGGGCGGCAGCGCTCTCTCCGGGCTGGCTTGCCATCAAGGTGGCGAGGAGGTTGCTCCGTCCGTTCCCCCAACGCTGCTTGTCGGGTTCGGCTCCCAGAGCGATCTCCAAAGCCGCGGCGGGATCGGTGAGGGATAGGGCCTTGGCGGCAGCTCCCCGCACTCCGGCGACCTCTCTTCCTGACAGGGTTTGCGCCAGCTCCCACGCTTTGACCGGCTGCTGCTCTGCCATGTGGAGGGCCACGACCGCGCGGGCCGCATCGGTGGGTTCATGGGTTTCACACCATTGAAGGGCGGCTTCCGGGTCGGTTTTGGCCATTTCTTTCAAAACCCCCGCCATCATCCTGGTGCGCACTTGGCCGGGGGGCAATTTTGTCGCCGCTTCCTTGAGCAAGGCGGCCTTTTCAGGCCAGATGGCGGCGCAGGCACCATCCAATTGGTGAATTTTCGAACCCCAGTCCTTGCCGGTGAGCAAAGCGGTGAGGTCGGCGGCAGTTTTTGCCGTGACCGTGGCCATGGTGAGTTCCAAATGGTTGCGTTCTTTGGCCGCTGGGGGCAGGGCGTCCCACAGCGCCTGGGCTTTCTCCGGATCTGTGAGGGCGCAGTGCAGGCAAATCTGCCCGGCGGCATACCAACCCTGTGTTCCCATGCCCAGCGCGGTTTTTATGGCGGCTTCCGGATCCGTGTTCGCCAGTTCCTTGAGCAGGGCGAGGGATTCCCCTCCGCCGGGCGGGATACCCTGACCGACCTGCCATGCGAGACAGGCGGCGGGATCGGCCCGTTGCCACTGGGCCTTGATGAGGTCTGCAAGAAGTGGGAGCACCGCCTCGTGTTTCTTGAAATCACTTGTCCGGGGCGGGGATTGCAAACCCAGGGCGAATGCTTGGAACCGTTCCGACGCCGTGGGTTGGTGCGCTGCCCGGGCCTCTTCCTCTACGATCATGGCCGCGTCCACCCATCCGGGAACGGAAGGCGGTGGCTGTCCCATGCCTCCTGCCCACCAACCGGCCAGAGCGGCTCCTGCTCCGAAAAATAAAGTTGCGGGAAGTTTCATTTGGCGCTGGGGGCGTAACTGGATTTTTCCGCCGCGCTCAGAGAAGTGCCTTCCAGCGCGGCATTGGCCTGTCCGGGGGCGACTTTCCGCCAGGGTCCGAGGACTTGTTGCAGGAATTCCCGGCGTTGAGCGTCATCCGTGATGGAACTGGCCCATGCCATGGCTGACGGATAGTCGGGGTTGCCTCCCAAAAACCCGGCCACCAGTCCCGAGGAAATGTGATCCCGCAACGGTCCGGGCTCCACCTTCGCCGCCCAAGTGCTGGCGGCCACGCGGTCCCGCCCCGCCCAGCCGTTGACGAACGTCCGCGCTACCGGGCCAGCGTCCACCTCGTCCGGCAGGTTGTTAAGCCAGACGATGCCTTCCTGCGGTTTCAGAGCGCCAAAATTCCTCGCCACCCCTTCGATCAATGGCCCGGCCTCCTTCGCCGGGAGGCGGGCCAAGGTCATTTCAAGGGAGGCGGCAGCGGCCTGCGGATTGTCGGCGAAGACGGCCTGAAAGGTTTCCGTCAACTTATCGGGAGCGAGCCGCGCCACCCAGTCCAAGGCGGCGGCGGGCTCGGTTTTGCCGAGGGCGGCGCTGCCCTGTTGCAGGGCGCTCTCCCGGGCTGCTCCTGGAGGCAGGCTTTCCACCCAGGCGAGGGCGGCGGCGGGATCCTGCTCCATCCAGACCGCAGCCGTGGTGCCGAAAGCTTTATGCAGGGTGGTATTTTCCACCTCCCCGGCCATAGCCAGCGCCGTGCCCGCCGGGTCCTTGGTGGCGGCCTGTTTAATGACAATGTCTGCCGTTTCCCGGTCTGCTCCCCAGGATCCGGAACTGGCTGACAATCCTTTCAGCATCGCCAAAGCATCCGCTGGCGATTCTCCGGCAACCCCCAGCAGGACCGCCCGGAAGGCAAAGGCCGGACCGGTATCCGAATGCACCACCATCCCGGTGGCGGCCGGACCCACCTCCCGGGTCTCAATTTGCCCGATTAGGGAGGCATTTTCCCAGCCGATTTCTTCCAATAACGCCTTCGCCGCCGGCAGATCGGTCCCGGCCAGTTGGATGGCGGCGGCACTGAGCGCAAAGGCCCGGCCCCGGCCGGAGGGAAGCAAACGGGCGGAGGCCGCCGCCGCCGCCGGATCGGACAGCGCCCATTTTTGGTAGCAATTGCTCAGCAGGTCAGCGGCATCGCGGCTGGCGGGAAGTTTTCCGGCCAGGCCGGCGGCACGGGCCGGATCCGACTCCATCACCGGCCCCAGCACGGCGCGCCAGATGTCCCCCAGGCCATCGTCGTTTTGCAAACGCGCCCCGGTCACCCAAAGGATCGCGGCTGCGGGATCGGTCAGGGCCATCTGTTTGGCGATTTCCTGAGCGATCCCGCAACGGCGCTGGGGCGCCTTTTTTGAATACGGGCCATCCCCGGCCGGAGGCGCGGCCTCGTCCATCCATCGCATGGCGGCCGCAGGATCCCGGGAAGCCAGCACGCGGGCGATGAACGGCAGCGGCAAGCCGTCGCCTGGCAAAAGTTCCGCATCCAATTGCAAGGCAAGGGCGGTATCGCCATGGATCAACCCCGCGAGCACCGCGCGGATATCATCCTTCCCCCCGGCGGCGGACAGGGCGGCGGGGTGGTTCACCGCGCCCCATGCCGTCAAGGCCGCCAGTCGCAGTCCTTTGAGCGCACCCTTCGATGCGGCATTTTCCGCTGCCGTGGCGGCCGCCAAGGCAGCCAGGCCGTCATCATTCACCCAGCGCAGCATCAGCAATTGCCACGCGGGCAAATCCTCCAGCACGGGCGGCCCCATCCATGCGGCGGCCAGCGTGGCGCAGCCCGCCGCATCCGCCCCCGCCAAATAAGCAGCCGCCACCCGCAGACGGAGTGTCTTTCCGGCCGCCAGCACCTCCTGCAGAGTTGCAGGGGGCAATGCCGCCGCTTTCGGGGAAAGCTTTTTTGGCGATCCCGGCAAAGCTTTTGCCCCGGTCATTTCCGGAAGGGCCGGCCCGGGCATTGCCCGCCGGACCCCCGCGCCTGCCACGGCAGCACAGAGGATGAGCAGGGCTGAGGTAGCGGGCTTCATGAGGCGATTCTTCGGTTTCCCGCTATCATTAGCAACTCCAATTTGGAATTTACGTCAGGGCTCCGATCGGGTGCCTGGGCCCGCAGGAAGCGGTTTCCGGTGGTTGCGTTGGTGATCCTGAGGCGTAATTGGTCGGCGGTTTGCTTTCGTGCCCGCCTTTTCGCCTATGACGCCTTTCGTTATTGTCATCCTGTCCGCTCTCGCAGCCTTGGTGACGCTTGCTCTGGTGTTCACTGCCGTGTGGCGGCTTTGGTCGCCTCGTGCGGCCTTGGAGTTTGCGGCTGCGCTGCTGCTGACGGCTTTGGTTTGTCAGGGATTCTGGATCATCTTTTCCGGGCTGGAGCTTGAACGCAGCAGTGCGGCGCTGTGGAAATACCGGGAATCCCTCCTGCTGGGCTGGTGGGTGACCCTGCTGGTTTCGGCAGGATCCTTGATCGGTTCCTGTCTGGTGGCAGCGGTGCTGGTGGCTGGTCAGCGGTCTGCGCTCAAGTCGGTGCGTTGGTTCACCCAGGGATTTGTCGAAGTTGTGCGCGGCATGCCGTTGCTCAGCCTTGTGCTGATCGGATTTTATGTGGTGCTGAACAACCGGACCATCTCGGTTGCCTTGGAAAGTGTCAATCTGGGAGGCAAGCTGTTTGCCGGCATTCTCCTGCTCTCCGTCTTCACGGGGGCCTACCTGACCGAAATTCTGCGGGGCGGGTTGGAGAGCATTCCGCAGGCGCAGCTGGATTCGGCGCGGGCGGTGGGCTTCGACCGCCGTCAGGTGCTGCGTTATGTGGTTTTTCCCCAGGCCCTGCGGCGGGTGTTGCCGGCGCTGGCGGGTCAGTTTGTGTCCCTGGTGAAGGATTCCTCCCTGCTGATGGTGATCGGCGTCAATGAATTCACCTATCAGGCACGGGCTTTTTATGCCGCGACCTATCTGGGGGTGGAGGCCTTTCTGCCGCTGGCGGCGGGGTATTTGTTATTGACCCTGCCGATCGCGGCCTTCGCCCACTGGCTGGAGAGGCGGTTCAAGGCTGCTACCGCCGGCTGATCTTTCCTGACATGAAGCTGCAAGCCGATTCCCTCATCCGCACCTACGGCACCCTGAATGCCCTTGATGGCCTGACCCTGTCCGTAGAAGCCGGCGTCCTCGTTCTGATTGGCCCCTCCGGCGGCGGGAAAAGCACCTTCCTCCGCCTCTGCGGCGGCCTCGACGAAGCCACCTCCGGCTCCCTGCGCATCAACGATACCCCGCTCGGCCACGATCCCGCCAGGCTCCTGGAATGGCGGAAACGGAACGGCTTCCTCTTCCAGCAATTCAACCTCTTCCCGCACCTCACCGCCCTGCGGAACATCACCCTGCCGCTGGAAAAAGTCCATGGTCAGCACCCTGCGGAAGCGGTCGTAACGGCCCGGCGCTGTCTCGACCGGTTTGGCCTCCTGGCCCATGCCGACAAGCTTCCCGCCCAGATGTCCGGAGGCCAGCAGCAGCGGGCCGGGCTCGCCCGTGCCATTGCCCCCGGACCGGAGATTCTGTTATTGGATGAACCGACCTCCGCACTCGATCCCGAGATGACCGCCGAGGTCCTGGAACTCATTCAGGAACTGGCGGCGGCCGGCCAGCACATTATTCTGAGCACCCACGAAATGGGATTCGCCCGGGCGGTGGCGGATCAGGTAGCCTTGATTGCCGCCGGAAAGATTCTGGAGAGTGGACCGCCGGCAGAAGTGTTTGGATCCCCCCGGGAAGAGTTTACGCAACGCTTCCTGGCAAAAGTAATGCGGTTCTCCTGAACCAGGGAGGGGCGATCTCTGAATTGCCCTGCCATTTTTTGAGTATGCCGGGGAAAATGTTTGGCTTGGGGCGATCACTCTTCCTTGTCAGGGCACCACCGGCTTCAAGGGCTGCCGGGAGGTTTTGTCCACGGGGTATTGGGCTCCGTGGGCATCCAGTCCGGCCGCAAGGAGCTGCATCATCCGGCGGAGATTGGCGGGGTCAGTGCCCGCGAGGTCGTGCTGCTCAAAAGGATCCATTTTCAAATTGAATAGTTGATAGGGCAATCCGGCGGAGTCCTTTTCGGGCAGGTAATGATAGATGACTTTCCAGTCCCCGTCCCGGAAACTGGTGAAATATTCACTGCGGTGCGGGCCATGCGGGTAGTGCATCAGAAACGCGGTGCTGCGGGACGGGTCGGGTTTCCCTGACAAAAGGACGTCCAACGGCATGCCATCGGTTTGGTGCCCTGCCGGCACCACTGCCTCTGCGGCGTTGAGCAGGGTAGGGAACAAATCGTAAATGGCTGCCAGTTGGGACTGGACCCCTCCGGACGGGATGGGGAGACGCTTCTGGGCTGGGTTCGCGGCGTCAGCCCTGGCCCACGCCGCGATAAAGGGAACCCGCATGCCTCCTTCATAATGGGAGCCCTTCTTACCGCGCAGGGGAGCAGCGCAGGCCGTGGCATGGGGCCCGCCCAGCGGGGCATCGGTGCCATTGTCCCCCAGGAAAAAAATCAGGGTATTGCCTGCGACGCCGAGAGAATCAAGATGGTCCATGAGATCCCCGAGGGAATGGTCCATGCCTTCAATGAGGCTGGCATAGGCTTGAGCCTGGGGCGGTTTTCCGGAATCCTTGTAATGGGCCACAAAGCGCGGATCGGCCTGGAAGGGAGAGTGCACGGCGTAGTGGGCAAAGTGCAGAAAGAAAGGTTTCCCCGCTTTGACGGATTCGCTGACATGGGCCTTGGCTTCGAGGGTGAGAGCCTCTGTGAGGAAGGTGTCGGAGCCATGATACTTTGCGAGGCCAGGAACAGCATGGGTGGCACGACCGGCTTTGGCTCCGTAGTCATCCTTCCCGTAATAGCTGCCGGGCTGGCCGATGGAGGATCCTCCCACGTTGATGTCAAAACCAATCCGGGTCGGATCTTCGCCGTCAGAGCCCCGGGGACCAAAGTGCCCCTTGCCCACATGAATGGTGCGGTAACCGGCAGTCCGCAGCAGGCCGGGCAGGGTGACATCGCCCGGTTTCAGGCCGCTCCAGTTCCACTCCGGTGGTCCCTGGGGCCCTGCATTGTTTTGGTCAGGATTGATCCAGTTGGTGGTGTGATGGCGGGCGGCATTCCGGCCGGTGAGCAGGGAGGTGCGCGAGGGCGAACAAACGCTCATGGCGCAGAACTGGCTGAATCGGATCCCCCGGGCTGCAAGGCGCTCCATGTTTGGGGTGCGGTAAAAGTCATTGAGGGGATACCGTTTTGCCATTCCTGCCTCATCCGTAAGGAATGGCACGGAGGTGTCCATCACCCCCATGTCATCCACCAGAACGATGACAAAATTGGGCGGGCCGGCGGGCAGGGAGCCAGGGCCGGCCATCCAGAGCAGACCCAGCAGAAGCAGGATAGGGTTTTTCATGCCGAGTCTGGGTCCGACCGCGTGATTATCCAGGCAATCAGGGAAAACCCCGCAGCTCCGGAATGAGCGGTCCCGGTGGCGGCCTGTCCGTCCGTCAGGTTTGCTAGAAGTCCGTATTGGCCTCGGTGAGGTCCAGCGGCTTGATCCAGATATTCCGGTAGCGGACGTCGTGTCCCTCACACTGGAGCTTGAGACCGCCGGGAGTATCCGTGATGCCTTTGCCGCCGTCGTTCCCGCCATCAAGCCCGGATTTCGGTCCGCCATAAACCTGACGGATCGTCTGATTGGTGTGGATCTTCTTCCCGTTGAAATAAACCGTCACCAGCGGTTGTTCCGTCAGTTTGCCGTCCTTGAACCGGGCTGCGCGGAAGGTGATGTCGTAGGCGTTCCATTTCCCGGTGCCGTTGTAGGCATCAAAGGGCGCGGCGGCATCATTGATCACGGCCCCCATGCCGTGATCTCCCTTGTCGCCGTCAAGGATTTGAATTTCATAACGATTCTGCAGATACACCCCGCTGTTCCCTTTCGGTTTGGCGACGTTGAACTCAACGTGGAGCCGGAAATCGCGGAATTCCTGTTTGGTGACAATATCCGCAGTCCCATACTTCCCGCCATCCGCCACCCGGTCATCGGTTTGGATCACGGTGCCCTTGCCGTTATCCACCGGATCCTCCACCACCTTCCACTTGATGGGCATGGACGATTTGAATCCAGGGCCCTCCCAGTATTTCCACTTCGCATCCAGCATCGCCCGCGAGCCATCGAGCAACACCTCGGCCCCGTCCACGGGCTTGGCTCCAATTCCGATGGCTTTGTCCTGAGCCGGACAAGTGGCGGCGAATCCGATCAGGGCGGCGAAGAAGATGGCTTTTATCATGGTAAGTTCCTAAACGTGGCTCCGGCCGCGTTTTTGGGCTGATTTTCAGGCAGCAGGATTTCTCTGCAAAAGCGCCTGTTCGAGGGCGCGCCAGCCCAGCATGGCGCATTTCACCCGCTGGGGGAATTGCCGCACGCCCGAGAAGGCGGCCATTTCACCAAAATGGTCGAAATCGACCTCCGTGCTGCCGGTGACAATGTCATGAAAATCCGTGATCAACCCGCGGGCGGCATCCGGGTTCAGGCCCGCCGCTTTCAGGGTCATCACGCTGGCGGCACTTTGACTGATGGCACAGCCCTGCCCATCGAAACTGACTTTTTGGATCGTGCCATCCGGGGCAAAGGTGACCCAGACTGCGATCTCGTCGCCACAGGAGGGATTGACGCCTTCCGCGCGGTATGCCGGGGGCACGGGCTGCGGGCCGTGGTTTTGTGGACGGCGCGCGTGTTCGAGGATGACCTGTTGATAGAGTTCGTCGAGAGGGTTCATGCAAAGTAGCGGCGGGTGTCGGTGAGGATTTCGCCGAGGCGGTCGATTTCCTCCTCGGTGTTGTAAAAATAGAGGCTGGCACGCGCGGTGCCGGGGAGTTTCAATTTGCGCATCAGCGGCTGGGTGCAGTGGTGGCCGCCCCGCAGGGCGAGACCCCGGCCGCTGGCGAAGGTGACAAGGTCGTGTGGGTGGACGCCGTCCATCACGAAGCTGCTGAGCGCCCCCCGTTTTCCCGACGGCCCGATGGCACGCACGCCGTCAATCCGGTTCAGCGTGTCCACGAGGCGGGTGGTCAGGATGTCATCACGGGTGGCGATGGCTTCCATGCCGAGCGCTGACAAATAATTGCAGGCGGCGGCGAGACCGATGGCTCCGGCAATCGGGGGAGTGCCTGCTTCAAAACGCGCCGGCGCTTCGCGGTAGGTGCTGTGCCCGTAATGCACGCTTTCGATCATCTCGCCGCCGCCATGCCAGGGCGGCAGACTTGCCAGGATTTCCGCCCGGCCATAAAGGACTCCGATACCGGTAGGGCCGCAGATTTTATGGCCGGAAAATGCCAGGAAATCACAACCGAGCGACTTTACGTCCACCGGGATGTGCCCCACACTCTGCGCGGCATCCACCAGCGTGGCAATGCCGCGCTGCCGGGCAAGAGCGCACCATTCCGGCGCCGGCGTGATGGTGCCCAGGGAATTTGAAATGTGAGGAAAGGCGAAGAGTTTAACCTCGTCCGAGAGGAGCTCCGGCACGGCGGCTTCATCCAGCGATCCGTCTTCCCCCAACACCGGTACGAAGCGCAGGGTGGCCCCATGCCGCTCCGCCGCGAGTTGCCATGGCACCAGATTGCTATGGTGCTCCAATTCGGTCAGGAGGATGACATCGCCGGGACGGAGATTTTTCCCGCTCCAGGCATGAGCCACGAGATTGATGGACTCAGTGGTCCCCCGGGTAAAAATCACTTCGGATTCCCCTGCTGCGATGAAGTGCGCCACCCTGCGGCGGGAATCCTCATACTGCATCGTGGCCCGGGCACTGAGTTCATAAAGCCCGCGGTGCACGTTGGCATTGTCGTGTTCATAGTAGCGGGTCAGGGCGTCGATCACCGCCTGCGGCTTCTGCGAGCTGGCGGCGCTGTCGAAATATAGCAGGGGGTGCCCGTCTTCCTGCACTTGGCGGAGCATCGGAAACTGGGCGCGCACCGCAGTCCAGTCCGGAGAGGAGGAATTCATCACACGGCAAGCAAGAGACCGGAGGCGGGGCTTGGCAATCCGGTAAATCAAAATCCCCGCATCCAAAATCGGGGCGTGGCCAGGTGAATGCCAGCTTCGTCCTCGGTTTCGACGAAGACCGCCGCGACTGCTTCAGCACCCTGGCCCAATGGACCGTACTGCCCTGCCTCGCGATGAGTTACCTCTAAGACCAAGGGAGACGATCAGGACAGAAGCCCCTGCATGCAGATGGCGCGCCGTTCATTCATGGAATCGAAAAAAAGGCGGGCATGGTGGGGAATGCAACGGAGCGGGCTGGGAGCGCCGTCCGTCCCGGCGGCTGCGATTGCCTTGGCTCATGCTCCATCCCTCTGGTGACTGCCGGAGAAATGAAAAACTGATGCTCCGGGGCCGGCGGGACGCGGCGCTCCCAGCGTGGCCATTGATCCGGGCCGCTGGAAAAAGTTAGTCCTGACCGAGTTTTTTGCCGATGGCTTTGAGATAGTCGTAGCCGTAAAGACCGGTTTTGTGGCCGTCGCTGAAGGCGAAGGCGATGGCATAACCTCCGACGATCTGCCATGCGGTGGCGCGGACGCCAGGGAATTCGGTGCGGTCGTCGCCGCCGATTTTGTGGCCCAGCAGATCGCGTTCGCCCGCTGTCTCGGCACTGGGGGACCAGGCGCGGAGACGTTCCATGGGGTAATAGTTTTCGCTGCCGTCACTCCAGCGGATGGCGATTTCATCTCCGATGGCCTGGATGTCGGTGGGGGTGAGCATGGGGTGGATGGACATGGGCTGAGGCAGAAGTATGGAGATAGTGAGGTTTAGTCGAACTAAAATTCATTATTACTTGGCGGTGGCGTGGACGGCCATGGTGCGGGCGTAATTTGGGTCGAAGGGTTTGCCGGAGCGGAGGATGGCGAAAACGGGGGCGCAGAGATTGCGCATGAGGGCTAACGGCTTTGGTGAGCTTAAAGTGCGGCGGCGGTTTATTCCGGCGGGCGGCCAATTTTTTCGCCTGACGGCGACTGTAGCGCAGGGGCGGGATGTCGGCCAACCTTACAAGTGCGGCGGCCTTCCGCCGCTTTCGGTGCCGCACTGACGCGCGGGTAGGAGACGGACCCTCTCCATGGCCGTGGCGGCTCCGCGCCCCATGCCTCCGGCATTATCCCAAAGGGGCAGAGGGCTACCGCACTCCCCAAAATTGACCCCCCCCGGTGACTGCACCGGTTTCCGCGGACCACCCCACTGAAAGGCCCGGCATAACCGCTGCCCCGAAATCCGGGAAGCTGAAGGGGGTTTTCGGATAGGAAGCACGGATTGCCAGGGGTGTGGATAGGGGGTAGGGATGGCGCATTGGTTTGCGCCACCCCTCCCTCCGAACCGGACGTGCAGATTTCCCGCATCCGGCTCTCCGGTCAACATTTTGCTCCTTCTTTTCGGAGACTCATCACGATTTGGTCCCGGGCCGAT
>JBBQWG010000012.1:0-128432 GCA_038210825.1 Verrucomicrobiales bacterium | reverse complement strand
ACGCTGAGGGTGATGGACCCGGGAGCAGGGAAATACGAGGAACCGCGACTGGGAGATTTCATCCTCAAAGTGGCGAGCCTGGGCGGCTACCTGAACCGCAAGCACGATCCCGCCCCGGGGCTGCAGGTTCTTTGGTGCGGAATGCAGAAAGTGATAGCCTACGGCGAAGCGTGGCAAGCTTTCACCCGCCTTCACCCGCACTCGAACTGACTTATGTGTAAAAGTCAGGGTTTCAACCCCAGGTTCCCATTGCGCCCCATTCGCCAGCGCTGGAAGCGCGTCCCATATATGCCCGGTCAGCGCCGATTTCCCACCACCGGTCATCCCCTAACCCCTCCATTAAAAAGAACGAATCGCCTCCCTTCCCCTGCACCCTCATACTTCCCCATTGCCTGCCGCGCTTTTCTGCTATGATGGCATCCATGCCGGACCCGTCCCCTGAAGCCATCGCCTCCTTCATCGCCCGTTGGGAAAAATCCGGCGGCTCCGAGAAAGCCAACTACGCCCTCTTCCTCACCGAACTCTGCACCCAAATCCTCGACGTCCCGACCCCGGAACCCGCCGGGCCTGACAACACCAAAAACCGTTACGTCTTCGAGCGCGCCGTCACCCACAAGGATGCCGACGGCTCCACCGCCACCGGCTACCTCGACCTCTACAAAGCCGGCTGCTTTGTCCTCGAAACCAAACAAGGCACCTTCCTCAAAGCCACGGAAGCCGGCACCCTGCTCGATTTCATCCCCACCAGCGCATCCACTGGCACTTCCTCCCCCGCTGCCCAAAAGTCCGGCCACGGCAAACGCGGCACCGCCGCCTTCGACAAGGTCCTCACCCGCGCTTACAACCAGGCCCGGAAATACATTACCGCCCTCCCTGCCGCCGAGGGACGCCCGCCCTTTCTGATCGTCTGCGATGTCGGCCATACCATCGACCTCTATGCCGAGTTCTCCGGTACCGGCGGCCAATACGAGCGCTTCCCCGATCCCGTCTCCCACCGCATCACCCTGACGGATCTCCACCGCCCGGAAATCCGCGACCGCCTCCGCCGCGTCTGGACCGATCCCCATTCCCTCGACCCTGCCAAACACGCCGCCGCCGTCACCCGTCAGGTGTCCAAAGCCCTCGCGGAACTCGCCAAGTCCCTCGACCAGGATGGGCACGATGCCAAAGTCACCGCCGGCTTCCTTCAGCGCTGCCTCTTCACCATGTTCGCCGAGGACATCGGCCTCCTCCCTGGCAATTCTTTCCTCCAGCTCCTCGAGAAAGTAAAAGACCATCCTGACGGCTTCCCCATCATGCTCCAGACCCTCTGGAAGGACATGGCCAGCGGCACTCCCTTCTCCACTGTCCTCATGGGTGCCATCCCCCACTTCAATGGCGGCCTCTTTGAAGACACCACCGCGCTCCCGCTCCGCCCGGATCAGGTCGCCCTCCTCATCCACGCCGCCAAATCCGATTGGGCCGCCGTCGAGCCTGCCATCTTCGGCACCCTCGTCGAGCGCGCCCTCGATCCCCGGGAGCGCCATAAGCTCGGGGCCCACTACACCCCGCGCTCCTACGTGGATCGCCTCATCCGCCCCGCCCTCATCGATCCCCTCCGCGCCGAGTGGGACGCTGTCAAAGCCGCCGCCTCCCTCTCCCACGAAAAAGCATTAAAGGCCGAAACCGCCGCCACCCTTCTCGCCGCCGAAGCCCAACAGCACATCCAGGCTATGGACAAGGCCAAGGCCGATCCTCTCAACAAAAAACGGACCGCCCTCCTCAAGACCGCCAAAGCCGAAGACGATAAGGCCCTCGCCGCCGTGCGCGATTTTCACCGCCGCCTCTGCACCCTCCGCGTCCTCGATCCCGCCTGCGGCTGCGGGAACTTCCTCTACGTCGCCCTCGAACTCATGAAGCGGCTCGAAGCCGAAGTCCTCGAAGCCATGGAAGATCTCGGCGGCGACCCCGCTTTTGAAATGGCTTCCTTCAAGGTCGGCCCCCGTCAGTTCCTCGGCCTCGAAATCAACCGCCGCGCCGTCGCCATCGCCCAGCTCGTCCTCTGGATCGGCTTCTTCCAGTGGCAACGCCGCACCACCGGCAAGGCCGATACCAACGAACGCCCCCTGATCCCCAAGGAAGCCACCATCCTCCACCAGGACGCCGTCCTCGCCTACGACGCCACCATCGCCCGGAAAAACCCTCACACCGGCGAGGATATCACCATCTGGGACGGCCACACCACCAAACCCCACCCCGTCACCGGCAAACCCGTCCCTGACGAATCCGCCCGCCGCGCCGTCCTCGACTACACCAACCCCCGCCGCGCCACTTGGCCGGAAGCCGAAGTTGTAGTCGGCAATCCGCCCTTCATCGGAGCCTCCCGCATGAGGGACGCCCTCGGCGATGGTTATACGGAAACTCTCCGCTCCGCCTGGAAAGGCAGCGTCCCCGAGTCCGCCGACTTCGTCATGTTCTGGTGGCAAAAAGCCGCCGAACTCCTCCGCGATGGCAAGATCAAGCGTTTCGGTTTCATCACCACCAACTCCATCCACCAAACCTTCAACCGCCGCGTCATCGAGCCGTTCCTCGCCGACGAAAAGAAGGCGCTGCACCTCAGCTATGCCATCCCGGATCACCCTTGGGTGGATTCATCGGATGGAGCCGCCGTTCGCATTTCGTTGACGGTAGCGGACCCGGGTAAGGGGTTGGGCATTCTGGGGGACGTGGAAACTGAAATCGCCCACGATGACGGCGAGAATGAAGTGACTCTATCCACGCAGTCAGGGTTCATCGCTGCTAATCTGAAAGTAGGTGCCGATATCTCTTCCTGCGGATCACTCCAATCCAACTCAAAAGTAAGCTGTCCTGGAGTGAAACTTCACGGTGCCGGATTTATCGTCAGCGAGGAAGATGCAACCAAGTTATGCCTTACGGCGTCGGAAGATACCTCCAAAATCATTCGAGGTTACCGGAACGGCCGGGATCTCGCGACGAGGCCACGAGGAGTGAAGGTCATCGATTTGATTGGGCTAACACCGGGCGAGATTCAGCAGGTCTTTCCTTCGGTTTGGCAGCACGTCCTGACTCATGTAAAACCGGAGCGAGATCAGAATAACCGAGAAACTTATCGGCGCTTTTGGTGGATCTTCGGGGAACCCCGAAGGGAGCTCAGGCCCGCCTTGGCAGGACTGCCTCGATACATTGCAACCGTCGAAACTAGCAAACATTGCTTCTTCACTTTTCTTGAGCAGGAAATTCTGCCGGACAACATGCTGATTGCCATCGCATCGGATGATGCGGCATGGCTAGGAATTCTTTCCTCCGGAATTCATGTCGTCTGGGCACTTGCGGCAGGTGGTCGCCTTGGAATGGGGAACGATCCACGCTACAACAAATCCCGCTGCTTCGAACCGTTCCCCTTCCCAGACCTCCCCGAAGGCCCCCTGAAGCAAAAAATCCGCGACCTCGGCGAGCGCCTCGACGCCCATCGCAAGCGCCAGCAGGCCCTGCACCCCGCGCTCACCCTCACCGGCCTCTACAACGTGCTCGACCTCCTGCGCGCCGGCACCGCGCTTGACGCCAAGTCCAAAGCCATCCACGACCAGGGCCTTCTCTCCCTCCTCAAGCAGATCCACGACGATCTCGACGCCGCCGTCCTCGAAGCCTACGGCTGGACCGATCTCATCGCCCCCATCCCCCTCGCCGACCGCCTCCACCCCACCCATCCGGAATCCGAATCCCTCGAGCAAACCCTCCTCACCCGCCTCGTCGCCCTCAACCACGAACGCGCCGCCGAGGAAAAGCGCGGCCTCATCCGCTGGCTCCGCCCCGACTACCAGTCCCCCGCCGCCGCCCAGCCGAATCCCACCGCCAACGAACAGGAAGAGATCAACCTCCCCTCCACGACTTCCCCCAAACCCGCCGCCCCCACCGAAAAACTCCTCTGGCCAGAAACACTAACCGCCCAGGTCACCACCCTCCAAAAACTCCTCCCCGCCCACGGCCCCGACCCCGAAACCCTCTCCACCCTCTTCGGCAAAAAGACCCCCAAACGCACCCAACAAATCACCGAAATCCTCGAAACCCTCCGCGCCCTTGGGCAAATGTGAACTCCATCTACGCAGCTGTAAAATGAAAGAAGTTGAAAAAGCACTCCAGGATTTTCTGATTTCCGACACAACGCATATAGCTTCCCTCAACGGTCCATGGGGATCTGGAAAAACGTTCTTTTGGAACAAGTTCAAAAACGAAAATCCTAAATTGCTCGAAAAGTTTGACGGTTATTCGTATGTGTCACTTTTTGGTCTAAGTTCCGGGCAGGAACTACGACGGCAGATTTCAGTCTGTTCAGATACGCTTAAAACCGGACCTCAAGAGCGAGCAAAGCATTTTGTATCAAAAAATGCTGTCAAGCTCAATAAAGTCTTGGAAGAGACAGAACTTCCATGGTTAAAGTCCACCGCTTTCCTCAATGAATGGCTGGAAAGTCACTTTGTCGAAAAATTTCTGATTTGTATTGATGACTTTGAACGGAAAGATCCGGCCTTGAGCGCGAGCGCGCTCATGGGCGTGGTTTCTTCACTAAAGGAAGATCGGAATTGTAAAATCCTCTTAATATACAATGCTGAAGAGGCGGACGCCGAAACCAACTCGCTCCTAAAGACTCACCGGGAGAAGGTTCTTGATGTAGAAATAAGCTTCCAACCAAATTGCGAGGAAAATGCCCGCCATGCATGGGGCGAATCTGACCCTCCGAACTCTATCAGGCTTATTTTTGAAAAATGCGAATTCAATAATATCCGTGTGATGAGACATGTGCGAAGAGTATTGAGTTTCTTTGAGCAATTCATGGCGTCACGATTTGATAACATCACTGAAAAAGTAGTCCAATCCTGCGTAATTTTAACGATCATACACTTATTGCTATGGAAAAGAAGTCGATGTGAATCAGGTTGCCTCCACGGATTACTACATCAAGAATTTTGACAAAGAAGGGCCGCAACTAGATTACGAGCGCTTTTTAGCCAAATTCGCTTATTTTCCCTGCTCTCTCGACGAATTCATTGCTAAGTATTTATCGGACGGCAGCTTTAACGAGGACGAGGCGACAAAAACCTTTCAATCGGAAAACTCGACTGCGACCAATAGAGCTATTGCTGAAAAACTAAGCGACCTCGAATTTAGCTTTTACCGGGATTTCACGACCACCACTTCAATTCTTGTTGCAAACGCTACGTCTTTTCTGAACGAACATCATGAGCAGATTTCCATTTGGTCGGTAGCCGATTTGATTAAGCTGGTTCGTATGATAGAGCCGGCGGCAAATTTCGAGCATGTTCTGGCCAAATCCAAGGAATTATTTATTGAAAAAATGTCTGCGTCGGGGTCGATCGAATTGCCGCATCTTGCCGCATCCAAACATCCTGAGTTGGTGGCGGAAATTAAGTCGGCGCTTATCAACCATCCTAATATCACCAAGGCTTTCTCGCTTTCGGAGATTCTAGTCAAACTGGCGGGCAGTGACAGTTGGAACCCAGCTGACATAAAATTCATGGCTCATTTCAATGAGGAAGACTACTACTTTTGGCTAATCAAAGAGCACCAAATTGAAGTCACTCACTTAATCCGTGAATTCTTGGGAAGATTTGGCGGCACAGAAAATGAGCGCACAGTAGTTGAAAAAATCAGAGCTGCACTTCATCGCCTCTCGACCCGAAGCGTTTTGGATGAGAAACGAGTAAGCATGGTGCTAGGAAACAGAAAATCCGCCACCTGAGTTGTGGATTCATTTGATATGGCAATTTCAATTAAAACCCTCCCGCCAACGACATGTTTTCACGCTATTTTCTCGGAACCCTATTGTTGGCCATTCCTATGCTGGCAACGTGGTGGGGTATTGAGCGGACGCTTCAAGCCGAAAAGAAGAAAAGCCGATCCCCCTTCGGCGAAAAACTGCTCCGGCCCGCCGGCGAAAGCCTCAGGCTGAAAATTTCTGAGATCAGGGACGGGATGCTGGAAGAGGGAATGATTCTTTCCATCTGTTTCGTCATCCCAAGCCTGGTGTTATTCCTGCCCCAAGCGAGGAATTCACCCCCAAGCTGGCTGGCCTGGAGCGCGGTGGCAGTCGTCTGCTATCCGGTAGCGTTTTTTCGTTGGAGGAAGCTTTTCTCGCTTCGGAAAGATCTCAGAAAATATCAGCTTGGTTACGATGGGGAAAGATACGTGGCTGCGGAGTTGGATTCCCTACGGTCCAAAGGCTTCAGGATCTTCCATGACTTTGTAGTGGACTGGAAGCCCGGTGGGGAGAAGACCAATTTCAATATCGATCACATCGCTGTCGGATCCTCGGGAATTTTTGCAATCGAAACCAAAGCGCGCCGGAAGCCTAACGATCAACTGGTTGAAAATGGCCGGAGCCATGAGGTCCGCTTCTCGGGGGAATCCCTGCAGTTTGCAGGAGGTTTCGAGAGCCGGGATGCGGTCAAACAAGCTTTAAAGAATGCCGTTACCCTGTCGGTCTGGCTTACCGGTTCTTCTTCAGAACGGATCACCGTCCATGCCTTGATCGTCATCCCCGGCTGGAAAGTGATCCGCGCAGGCAAAGGGAATGTCCGTGTTTTGAGCGGCAAGGAACTCGTCAGCAACCTGCCCACGATGGAAAAGGCGGGGAGCATCAGCGACAGGGAACTTGGCATGATCGCAGACCGGATCGAGGCTCACTGCCGAAATGTGGATGGAGCGTAGAACGTTACGTCAAAAATTACCAAAGTAAGTAATGGAACCTGACAAAACTGAAGCCATCCAGTTGCCGCCCGAAACCGCTGCTCTGCGCAAAGCGGTGGAAGACGCCCGTCTCGCTCTGGCCCATCTTCTCGGGGAATGGGAGGATCAGAACAACAGGGAAAGGCCCTGGCTGCTCGCGCTCTACCAGGAAAAGCTCGGGGCTTGGGAATTGCGGCAGCTGGAACTGAATACGGCTGTGGCCCGCGCGCGGCGGCGGCTGGAAAAATGTCTCGCGGCCGGGCAGGCAGGCAAAGTGCCCGTCCTCGCGGTCATCGACGCGGAGCTTGAGCACGAATTCCAACTCTGGCGGCTAAAAATAGCCGAAGCCGCGGAGGCCTTTAAACAAGCCCGTTCCTGGATTGAAAAGGCAGCTCCAGTGGATCCCGGGCACCGGGATGCTGTGAAAAACCTCTACCGGCAACTGGTTAAAACACTGCACCCGGACCTCTTCCCCACGCCTGATAAAAATTTGCTGGCCCGATGGGAGCAGGTGCAGGCGGCCTATCATGCAGACGATCTGGAAACCCTCCAAGCTATTGCCGCTACAGTCCCGTCTCCCGCCGCTGCTGCGATGCCCGCGCCCGGCGAATTGGAGACGGAACTCGCTGCATTGTGCTCTCACGCCAAGGCTCTGACGGAGAAATTGGCTTCCTTGGTCAGCCATCCTCCATTTACCTTCAAGGAACACCTGGCGGACGACGCTTGGATTGCCCAACGCCGGGAGGCCATCGAAGCCGCGCTGCCGCCGCTGGAAGTCAAACTCGCCGCGCTCAAACAACAATTCCAACAACTCATCGCCGTATCATCCTATGGCCCCGGCCCTGGTCCCAATTGATCCTGCTCTGGTCGCCCTCATCCATGGCTCGTTCGGCCAGGATGGGGCGTTGATGCCATTCGCGCGGGAAATCATGCTGATCGAATGTCCCATCGCTGGAACGAGCCATCGCGATTTGGCTGGCCTGGAAGCCAGCCTGACATCCGGGACCTTCCTGCCGCTGCAACGCGAGCCTGACAATCCGCACGACACCCTGGCCATTCGCATTCACACGGAAGCCGGGCACCACCTCGGCTACATCCCACGCGCTAAAAACGAAGCGGCGGCCCGGTTGATGGATGCAGGCAAGCTGCTTTTAGCCCGCTTGGAAACACAACGCTGGCATGGAGATTATCTTGAAGCATCCATCCCGGTCTATCTCAGGGATCTGTGAGAGGAAGCCATAAGGCCCTCCTCCCGAAATGAGTTTTTCTCCATGGAAATCCGCCCCTGACTGCTCTTGTAACAACCATGGCGGACCCGTCTCCCGAAGCCTATGGCTGGACTGAGGTGAAGTTACGTTCGAAGGCTGCTGCCAAATTATCGACCAAATTTGATCCGCCTGATGTCCCGGGCGGAATGGAGCAGCCGGATCAGTTCAATCCCTGCGGGCGTTGGCCGGTAATAAATGCAGAACTTTCCGACAGGGTAGCTGCGGCAGCCGGCCGCCAGCTCCGGCCGCGGGCGGCCTATCATATTCGATCCTGCGAGGTAATCCAATTTTGCCTGAAAGCGGCGAAGCAGCCGATCTGCCTGAAAAACGCTGTCCTGCGCCACATAATCCCAAATATCGGCCAAATCGGCAAGGGACGCTTTGGAGTAGGTAACACCCGCCATATATCAGCCGGCGTTGGGGCAGGATTCAAAGTTGCGGTGCCGTTCCGCCAGAAAGGCCTCCCAGTCGAGGTCCAACACTGATTCCGCACTATCAAGCTGATCCACCCCGAGTTGGATTTCGGCCCGGAGTGAGGCAAGCCGGCTTTCCTCAGCTTCGGAAAGTTCCGACTCCGCCTGCTCTTTCAGGTTGGCCAGCACGCTCACGAAGAAATCATCCATGCTGTGGTAGGCCCCGGAAGCGATGGACTGCTGCACAAACCGGTTGAGTTCGTCGGGAAGTTGCACGGCTACCTGGGTCATGATTCATGGACTCTAGTCCTACGGGGACGGTTTGTCGAGAGCCCACCTCTTCACTCTAAAACAGGACTACACGCCACTGTTTCCCAAATGTCAATTTGTTGGCTGACGGCCCTGAAAGATACATGAGCAACCGCCGCCCGGCAGAATCCCCGCCTCCTTCCTGATCAAACCGGATCAAACCTGATCAAAGTAAATCAGACCAAATCAAAGCCGATGCATCCCCCCCAAACTCTGGCCGCCCGGGACGAAATGCCATGATAGTGCATTCTGGAAGGGAAGGGGCAGGGGAGTGGCTTGGGGGCCGGAGACTCTCCTTGACTTTCTCCCCCCGGACTCCGCCTATACCAAGGTATAATGGACAGGGGGGCTGATCCCACCTGATGAAAGCACCTGATGAATAACGGCAAAACAGTGGTCACGGTTCTGGACGATGAGCCCAGGATGATATCTGCCTTGAAACGCCTGCTGGGGACGCACGGGTATGAAGTGGTGCTCTTTGAGACCGGGGAGGATTTCATCAAAGCCGCCCGTGGCCTATTCCCCACTTGCCTGCTCCCGCACCTTCACATGCCCAGAGCATCCGGGTTCGAGGTCCTGCAGTCTATGGCGGCCTTTGAACGACGTCTCCCGATTGTTCTTCTCCCCCTGACAATCTCCGTTCACCCAAAAAACCATGCCTGAAACCTTTGATCTGATTGTTCTCGGCGGCGGCCCTGCCGGCACCAGCGGCGCCGCCGGTGCGGGCTTTCTCGGCAAGCGGGTCGCCCTTGTGGAAAAGGCTAAGGACCTGCGAGGCGCGGGAATCAATACCGGCACCATCCCCAGCAAGACGCTCCGCGAAACGGCACTCGTGCTCAGTGGCTGGCGGTCGCGGCGGCTCTATGGCGTGGACCTTTCCCTCAGGAAGGAGGCCACCATCGGGGACTTTATGCGGCACTCGAACAATGTCACCAGTATCGGGCGCTCCCGCCTGGCGGCGCGGCTGGACTTCAGGAAGGTGGAGCGTTTTTCCGGACATGCCAGCTTCACCGGTCCCCATACTGTTAAGGTGATAGGATCCGATGGGGCGGAAATGGTTTTGCATGGCCACAAAATCCTGATCGCTACGGGTTCCTCCCCCTTGCGCCCGCCGGAATTTTGCTTCGCCGACGACCGTGTCCATGATTCGGACGAAATTCTGGAACTCACTGCGATGCCGAAAAAGCTCGTTGTCATCGGTGGGGGCGTCATTGGGAGCGAATACGCCGGCACTTTTGCGGCGCTGGGGATCGAGACGCATCTGGTGGATGGGCGCGATACTCTGATGCCTTTTCTGGACCGGGAAATCTCCTGCGGCATAGCCGGAGCCATGGCGTCCAATGGCGTGCAGTTCCACTGGAAGGAACGCGTCACTGCCTGCGACGCCTCTGACCCTGCAGTGGTCACCCTGACGCTCAGCAGCGGGGCCACCCTGACTTGCGATGGGGTCCTCGTCTGCGCCGGCCGGCAGAGCAATACCAAGGACCTGAATCTCGCCGCAGCAGGGATCACTCCCGGCAAGCGTGGTCTTGTGCCGGTCAACGCCCACTATCAAAGCGAAGTTCCCCATATTTACGCCGCCGGGGATGTCATTGGACCTCCCGCACTTGCCGCCACCGGCATCGAGCAGGCCCGAGTGGCAGCCGGCCATGCCTTTGATTCCAGCTTCAAAAAGGATCTCGCCCCCCTCCTGCCCACCGGAATATATACCATCCCTGAAGCCAGCATGGTCGGGGAAACCGAAGAGGCACTAAAGGAAAATGGCATTGATTATGTCAGGGGTCATTGCCGTTATGCCGATTTGCCCCGGGGACAGATCATAGGTGATGAAACCGGCTTTCTGAAGCTGCTCTTCCGCCGTGACGATTTGCGTCTCGTGGGTGTCCATATTTTGGGTGAGCAGGCCACCGAGGTGGCCCACATCGGCCTGATCGCCATGCTGGCCGATGCCGGAGCGGACCTATTCAACCGCGCCTGTTTCAACTATCCCACACTCGGGGATCTTTATAAATACGCCACCTACGACGCCCTCGTCAAACTTGGCCCCTGAAGGCGATGCCCGGGACCCGGACTTTTCACAGCGCAACCACCCACCACCCACTACCCTGCCTTGGCATCAGACGTGAGGAACTGTTGGCTGGGGCCGAACGCGCTGCTTCGCGGGTCCTCAGGGGCCTGCGGAATGCCAAAGCGGTTCAATTGCCCTGAACTACCTTCTTCACCAATTTCCCAGTTGCTATGGGGGACCGGCTTCAAGTTGGAGGATGCGGTGAAATGGCAGGGATTTTACCGCAATCACAGTAACTCCTGGATGAATCCACCGGCTCCCGGGCAGGGGGGGGGCTATCGTCAGGCCGCCAGGGGGAAGGGTGAGGGTGCCTCCGACCGCCACTTCGATAGCGTGGTCGCCGTCGGCTTTGATGCGGAAATCCAGCAGGCCGTATCGGGTGGGAAGGCCCTTCACGGCGAAGCCGTCCCCGCTGGCGATCCATTCCCACGGCATGCCGGAGGCGAGCACCAGGGAATCGTTGGCCTCGCGTTCACTGGCCACCATGGAGGCAAGGGCAAGCAGGTATTCCGCCGCAATCCAAGTGTGCGGCACATCGCCCAGATGGCCCGGGGAAAGCGGGTTCCGCCAGGTGATTTCGGGCCACTGGTTCCATGGGACGGGGCGCCGGTCGGACAGGAAAAACCTGAGCAGTTCGTTGGCCTCATTCCGTTTACCCAGACGCACCAGGGCTCCGATGATGCGGATTTCGTAAGCGGTGTAGTTGGTCCATGCCATTTCGCCGCGGTGCTTGCGGCGGAAGCCCTCGAGATAGGTGTCCAGCATGGCGTGCAAGGGGCCAGCCGGCAGGACGTCGGCAAAGTCAAGTTGGGCAATGGCGTTGGACGTGGCGGTGGGATCGAAGTCCGCCCACTCCACCGAACCTGGAATGTAAGCGAGTTGTTTGTCGGAGATCACCTTGTTGATGGATGTCAGCAGGTCCTTCTGGAAGTCGCCGGCCTCGGTTCTCCACCGGGCGGAGGCTTCCGCAAGGCCGGCGGTGGCGGCCAGATCCGACGCCGCTTCCAGACCGCGCACGCCCCAGAAATCGTCCCAGTAGGAATGCACCGGATGGGCGAGGTAACCCTCATGACTAGCCGATTCCGGGAGAAGCCCGTAGCAGGCTGACAACTCACCCTGCCGGTATTCCGGAGTCATGCGTTCGCGGCGCAGGGTGATGAGGAAGTCCGCTGCTTTGGTGACATAAGGCAGCATCCTCTCAAGGAAGGCAGGATCTCCGCATTCCCGCATCACTTCCCGGACGCCCCAGAGGAACTGCCCATGGCTGTCGTGTTCGACCAGCCAGTCGATGCCATCGCGGTCCACCACGCAGGGGATGAAGCCGTCATCGCGCTGGAAGGGCGCATACCATGTCAGGAATTCGCGCAGGGCATGGGGCAGGCCGGCCTTGGCAAGGGCGGCTCCCATGATCACACAATCGCGGACCCACGACCGGGTATAACGCCGGGGGCCTGGTTGGATGGCCGGACCGTCGCGGTTGATGAGAATATGCCCGGCGGCGGTGCGGAAACAATCAAAGGCAGCAGCCGCGCAGGGGGGGACCCGCCAATCCACCTGATGGAGGGTGCGGTGCCAGCCGGCGAGCGCTTCGCTCCGGGCTTCCTTGCCGGGGGATCCTCCCTTTTCAAAGTAGGGCATTGATATCGTGACCTCCAACGACGTGTGTTCCGGGGGAAGATTCCATGCCATGACCGCGGACGAATAACCGGTTTTGTCTTCCACGGAGGCGCGGGTGGGCAGCAAGCCGCTGGCCAGAATCCAGAGAATGCCACCTTCCTCGAAGGCGGCAGTGCCGTGGTGGTCCGCCGGGGGCGCGACGTCCATGTGGCGGCCTTCCGCGTGGATGCGGTCCGCCTTGCAGGAAATGTGGTGGATCGGGCTGATACCTCCGAGATTGCGGAACGCCTGCCACGGAGGATTCACCTGGAAAGGGCGAACCGCGATGATCAAACGCGCGTCCGGACCTGGCTGGCGATACTTCAAGCGGTAGGTCACATGAAGCGTCAGACCATCGGCTGCCCCGTCGACCCATGGCAGGATATCCAATTCGAGTTCATCGGACTTCCAGTGAACGGAAGGCACGGGAAGGCCTCCTTCGGCGAGCCGGGTGGTCGTTTGGACATTTGCCCATGTGACGCGCTGGCCGGTGCTGATGACGAACGGCTCCAGCGAAAATCCTGCTTCGTCCACCTCGACCAGTCCTTCCTCATTGATGAGGGCGCGGCGCTTGCCATCCGGACTGCCGACGGGAGTCCAATAGGATTGTTCGCGCAGCCAGTAGCGCGGCATCCAGCCCCGGGGAAATTCCGACGCGACCTGGTGAATGAAATCATTTGGAGTGCGTGAGTAGGCATCGGGCCGGATACTGAGGCAAAGCAGCGCGGCACCGGCGGGGCGGGAAAAAGAGAGGCGCAAGTGTTTGGCTTCCGCACCGGGGGTGGGAATGTGGGACTTCATGCCCACCGAAGCGGCTGCCTCATAGACGGTTTTCCATGTGGTCCCGTCATCCGAAATTTCCACGGCAAAGGAGCGCGGGGGCAAGGGTTCCGGCCACTGGACCACAAGGCCGCCGAAGCGCAGGCTCCGCCCGAAATCCATCCGCCACCACGGCTGCTCATCGCCGGGAGCTGCTTTCCATGCGGTTAGGGAGCCTTCGCCGAAAACGGAAGCGGCGGGATATCCGGCCAGCTCGCTGGAAGCGTGGATACAGCGGGGGGAGCGCAATGTCTGATCCTTGAAGGAGGGCACTGACAATTCGAGCATCCCTTTGCCCCCGGGACCGGCCGCGATCACAAATTCGACGGCCTCGATCACCGCAGCCGCGCCTCCTCCGGCCGGTCCCCATGCAAACGGCAGGCTGCGCTCATTGAAATGGTAGTCGGACCATGCTGCGGGCAGCTCAAAGTCCCGGCACAGGTTCCGCCAGACATTGCTGCCGCCAGGATCCGCCACTTTGAATTCAAAATGATTGGGAGGTCCGGCTCCCCGCATGCAAAAGCTGATTTCAAACGTTTCCGGCAGGGCGAAGCGCAGGACCTGGCGGATCACGACAAATCCTCCTCCACCGTTGAAATCGTAGTCGAGGCGGAGGCCGGGCTGGCCATCAGGTCCCATAATCCTGGCAAGAGTTCCCCTGGCCTTGCCGGACCCAAAAACCTGCCAGGTGTCAAAATTGTCGAAGAGGGCAAAAAAGGGGTGGGGGTTCATAAGCATCCGGGACCGGTCCTGTTATTCCAAATAGATCACCAGCCGGTCGTCGGTGCCAGTTAGGAGCGAAGTAATCCCGTCCATGGGCACGCGGACGGCACCGGAACGGTAGGGATTGGGCTCCCTTTCAAATGACAGGGGAGCGCCGTTCAATTCCACCGCGGCCGTGCCACAGCCCCGGCTCTTGATATGATAGGTGATCCGCCTCAGGCCGCCGGCAATGCGCAGCGTTGCGGTCAGGCCATCAAGGGCCGGAGGGATGACCGGATCCAGCACCAGAAAGGACTTTTCCAGCCGGATGCCAAGGAAACACTGGATGATCAGCCGCACGCTGATGCCGGCCCCACTGGAATAAACCCGCCAGCCGCCCTCCAACGCCACTTCACCGCGGTTCACCCTGCCATATTCCTGAAAGGCCTCGTAGCGGTCCGCAAACGCCGCATCCGAACTGGAATAATAACAGTTTGCCTGGCGCAGGGCGGCGGAAGGCACCAGTTCGCCCATGGCGATGGGATTGACGCGGCACAGGGCATCGAAGAACTCAACGGCGGCCCCGAAATACGAGAGGGCCTCGCAGTAGCGGAGGTGGGCATGCATATACATGATGCCGATTTCCCGGCCGAAGAAGCTGGCGCTCTCGGCCCGCTGGAACCACGTCTGCGGGCCGCCGCGGTAGGCCATGGGCTGGTCAAACAATCTCGCTCCGTCAGGACCCAGCAGCTGCCGGCGGATCAATGCCAGATGCGACTCCGCCTGAGCCGGAGTGAACATGCCGTTGATGATGGCATGAATCATCGGCAACACACTGTAGGACAGGCCGGTGATGCCGTCGCGGGGATGGAGCAGATAGTCGGTCTTTCCACCCTCATGGAAATAGGCCAGGCCCGCGATGACTTCGTCCACGATCAAGAGACGCTGGAATTCGTCCAAAATGCCGGCTGCGGTTGCCTGCAGGTCAGTAGCGCGGGCGGCATCGCCGAGACATTCCAGGGCCGTAGCCAGAGTGGTCAGGGTTTGATAGTTGAGAGTGACGGTCCATGAGCTGCACAGCCGCTCCCGCATGTCCGGTTTGGCCGGTTGCAGGGAATCATTCCAGTCTCCATGACCGAAGGCAGCGAGCCGGGTTCCTTCGATGACGCGCCGGCGGGTCAGGCCGAGCGCGCGTTCGACATGCTGCCACACCGTGGCTTTTTCAGCGGCCTCATCCCCGGCCGGATCAAAAAAGGGCAAGGCCTCTTCCAGCAGACCTGCGTCTCCGGTGGCGATGAGATACTGGGCCAGCGCCAGGATGGGCCAATAGACAATATCCCCGTGGGAGTCGCCGGGGCGGATGCCGCGTTCGCGGTCGAAAAACATGAACCACTGCGGCCAGTCCCCGTCCGGATTCTGCTGGCGGAAGACGCGGCAGAGCAAATCGCGGATGGGTTCAAAACGGCCCAGGGCCAACAACAACTCCACCGGACCCTGACAAACATCCCGGGTGCCCCAGCCGCCGCCGGAGTATTGTTCCAGCCCGCGCGGGGAGAGGAAATGCACCAGCGCATTGTGAACGAACCACGGGAAGATTTCCGCCGTCCGGCTGGCAGCGGCCGCCAACGGACTTGAGGCCGGGGCTTCGATGTGAAGGTCCGCTGCGATGGCCTCCCAAAAGCCCGCGCCGGCGGCCGGGTCCCCCTGACATTCCACGAGGGCCCCTTCGATCACCATACCTGCGGCCATCCCGGGTGCCGTCAGGAAACAAACAAATGGCTGCCTCCGGGAGATTCCATCCGCGAATAACAGTTCGTCCCCGCCCACCCGTTCCACGGTCGTTCCGCCAGCCGGAGTCATGAGGAAGCCTCCCCCGGGAAAGCGCCGGCGGACATCGCTCCCGGGAATGGCCCGGACGAAAATGCCATCGGCCCGGGTCTCCCAAAGGGCAGGGATGGACTGGCTGCCGTCGTCTCCGTTGAGGGAAATATGACAGGAGATCAGGAATCTCACCGGCGGACCTTCCCTCACGGTGAGGGACAAACTGAGTTCGTGCCGGTCCACGGGGGCGCAGGACACCACTTCGATGAGGCCACTGTGGTATTGATAGATCCACCGGCAGGAATCCGGGGCCATTTCAAAAGCCGAGGGCACATCCAACAATTGCCAGACTCCGTCGATTTCGGCAAAGACCCGCTGCCCGTGACTGCGGAAAAGACCGAGGTAGGAATGGCAGGTGGAGAGGAACCGGTTGATGCTGACATGTCCCTGCGTGACCATGGAATGGAACACTCCATTCATCCATGCGGTGGATGTCAGGGAAGATTCGTCAGGGGTCAGAGAGCCACCTGAACGCAGAAGGTGGCCGTGCGGACGCAGCACCATCAGTTCCTTGGCCCGAAGCACGACATGGCTGCCGCAGTCCCTGAAGAAGGAGAGGAGTTCGCCGGAAGAGCGCTCGGCATGGCGGCGCGTTCCTCCAAAAAGCCGGGCGATGGCGGGCTCATGCAGCGGACAGGCAGCCAGCCTGGGCGAGCTGGAAAACAAGCCAGGCACGGGCGGGGCTTCCGGTGCGGTTCCGGGCCACGCCGGTGGTTTGGCCTCAGGCAGGGCATGGGCGGCATCGATTGTGGCCGCATCCAAGGCGCTGGTGGCGTCCGGTTTGTCAGGCTCAAACCAGCCGAAGAATCCACCCTGGACCCGGCCGCCGGCGGGCAGCGTCATGGGTTCGTTCTGGATAGCGACCATGGAGTGCTCATGCTGAAGGCGGATGCCGGGAAGTCCGGACACCAGGGCCGGAGCCGTGCCGCCGGCCCGGGTCACGAATCCATGAAACTGGAGCGCATCGGTCGCATAGGAAATGCCGCGCCCCAGCGAACCAATCACCATCCACGGGCAACGTCCGCCCATGGCTAGATTTTGCCGGGAAGCCACCGCCTTCCCGTGTTGGGGATGCAGCAGAGGCGTGTGGTCCACATACTGGCTGACATAAAATTCGTTGAGCCGGGCGGATCCATAATGGGCGAGCCCGATGTCCTGGGTATGGATCAAATCACAGGTCACGGGAGCATCGCCGGTGTTTTCCAGTTCAACATGCCAGAACCAGGCCGGCGCGGATTCCGCCAGCACCAGACGCACGCGGAAAATGATTTCCCTCCAGCTTCCCCGGTAATACAAACCCCGTTCGTCGTTTTGCCATGATGCCGGGCTGCAGGGCCCCAGCAGGGGAATTGACTCCACCGTGGAGCCAAGGCGGCGCAGATGAAGGTTTGCCAGGCTGCCGTCCATTTCGTTGCCCAAAAACAGATTGAGCATGATGTCCCCATGGTCCATGCGCCTGATGGAGCCGTTGGCCAGACATTCCAAGCTGAGGCCCGAGGGACTGGAGAGGCGTATCGGGAGCACAGGGGAGACGGCTGAAGAGGGAATCATTCCGGTGGGCGGACAGTTGTGGACAGGAAACACAGGGCCATGGACCTCATCGGGAAGCCGGGTAAATCCAGCCTTTGACTTGTCCGGTGATTTGTCCAACTAAATCCACCTTTCCGCCGCGTCTCCGCCGCCTCCTCCGATCCCAAGCCAGCATGGGCGGAGCGGGGAATCCCTGCGCCATGGGACATTTAGACCATGCAAGCCGGGGGAAAGCTGCTTCACTGGCTGTGCCCAGTCCAGTCGAGCCCAACCTTCCATTTCTTGATATGATCCAAGCCTCCGTTTTCGACACCAAACCTTACGACCGGGATGCCCTCCAGCGGGCGGCTGAGGACCGTGATATTGAACTGCGCTTTCTGGAATGGCGGCTGTCGGCGGAGACGGCGGCGACTGCCCAGGGGGCTCAGGCAGTCTGCACCTTTGTTAACGACCGGGTGGACCGGCCCTGTCTGGAAGCCCTCGCGGCGCTTGGCGTCAAGCATATCGCCTTGCGCTGCGCGGGCTTCAACAGCACGGACCTCGCCGCTGCGAAGGAGCTGGGCCTTGCTGTCTCCCGGGTTCCGGCCTACTCGCCGTATGCGGTGGCCGAACACGCGGTGGCCCTGCTGCTGGCCCTGAACCGCAAGATCCCCCGCGCCAACAACCGGGTGCATGATCTCAACTTTTCCCTCCAGGGCCTGGTGGGCTTTGATCTGCATGGCAAGACCGCCGGCATCATCGGGACGGGAAAAATCGGACGCATAACCGCACAGATCCTGCGGGGCTTTGGCATGAAGGTGCTGGCCCATGATCCCTATCCTTCACCCGAATGGGCCATCGAACACGGGGTGGAATACACGGATGCCCGGACCCTGGCAAGCCGGTGTGAAGTGATCTCGCTCCATACTCCCCTTACCCCGGAGACCCGCCACATCATCCGCCGTGAGACGTTGGCCCTGGTCAAGCCCGGCACTATCCTGGTCAATGTCAGCCGCGGTGCTTTGATCGATACCACCGCCCTCATCGAGGCCTTGAAATCAGGCCGGTTGGGCGGCGTGGCGCTGGATGTTTACGAAGAGGAGGAAGGCGTATTTTTTGAGGACCTTTCCGGCCAGATTCTCCAGGATGATGAATTGGCGCGTCTGCTCACCTTCCCCAACGTGCTCATCACCGCGCATCAGGCTTTCCTAACCCATGAAGCCCTGTCTGAAATCGCCCGGGTTACCGTGGAAAATATCGTGGCCTTTGGCAGTGGCAAACCGCTGCTGCCGGAGACCTCCCTGACTTGAATGCCTGCCGGTGTTCAGGTTCGCAAGGACCAAAGTCATATTGCCTGTCAGGAAGGATGCGGTTCCATTGATCCCTGGACCTTTTTTAACTTTGACCGGCGCAGCCGAAACTGTCAGGCTTCAGTCCGGCATACTTTTTTTCATGAAACGCATTGTATTACTGGCAACGGCTTTGGGTTTTGCGGGTTTTGGTGCTGGACGCTGGCTGTGGCCGCAAGCGCATCCGCCACTGTCGCCGCCTCCGGGAGGGGTAAACGCGGCTGAGGCCGTGCCGGGAGATCAGTTGGCGGGCGCGGCAGGAATTCCGCCGGAAGCGACGACGCCGGAAGCGGCTTTGCCCGCCGGTCCACGGCCGACGAAAGACGAAGTTTTGCACGCGGCGGAGGAGGAGCGTCTGGGATTACTGCTGCGGTGGTTGGCGGAGGCGACAGCGGAGGAGGTTGCGGAAATGGCGGCGGCTTTGGAGAAGGAGCAGCTGTTGTCGCGGTTTCCGGGTTTATGGACCGCGCTCGCCGGGCGATGGGCGGAAGTGAATCCGGAGGCGGCGGTGGTGTTTGCCCGTCGTTTGTCAGCGGCCTCGCTCGAAGGCTGGAATGAGCGGTCTTTCCCCGGAATGAACATGCGGATTCCGTCACTCGATGTTTACAAAACCCTGCTGAAGCTGAATCCGGAAATGGCCTTGTTGAAACTTACGGAGGAGCCGCAGAATATTCTTAGTCAGCTGCTCCGCCAGCTGCGGGGCAACGTGGAAAAGTCACGCCGGGAAAGTTGGGCCGCCGCCAACGCCGGGTTGCCGGAAGCTACCCTCTGGGCCGCAAAACCGGAGGAGGAAACCCGGTCCGCCCAAGCCCATAACCGCACGGATTTACATAGCCTGACGCCGGAAGCCCAAGCCATCAAAGACCTGATCGGCGCCAAGGATCTCGCAGGCAGCCGCGCGAAAATCGACGTCCTGCCGCAGACTTACCAGCGGGCAATGCTGGAGCTGGATTATGTCAGGGCCCTGGCTGAACAGAAATCGCCGCAGGAGGCTGCGGACTGGGCAAAGGCCAATTTGGAGGGCCTGTCCGAAGTGCAGGCCATCACGCTCGCGGCGAAGGAGCTTAGCAAAACTGATCCCGCCAAGGCCCTGGCGATGCTCCGCGACAACCAAATTCCGGATCTGGGCCGGACGATGGTTGGAATTGTCGAGGTGAAAACACAGGGCTCTTCCACTTCAAGCTTCCGTCGTAACAGCGACATGACGGCGCTGAAGGAGATCGTTAGTGCGGCGGCGAAAACCGATCCCAAGGCCGCGATGGATTACCTCCTCAGCTCCGGCGGGGTGCTTCCCCGCAACATGCAGAGGCGGTTTGTGGACGACAACGACTCAACGAATAACGGCAGTCTTGGACGGACCATTTACAGGGAATGGGTGGCCAGCGATCCCCGCGCCGCCGCTTTGTGGCTTGCGGCGCAGCCTTCCAGCAAGGGGCTTTCAGAAATGCTCCCGTTGGTGGGGGGACCCCTGTCCGCGCAGAAGGGAGCGGAAGGCCGGGCTTTTGTTCTCAGCCTGCCGCAGGGAACGGTGCGGCAGGAACTCATCGGTTATGCCGCTGCCGAATGGGCGGTAGCCGCGCCGGATGAGTCGGGCGGAGCGGAGGCCTTGCAATGGGCTGCCAACGCGGGCGGAGCACCGGCACTTTCCGCCGCCTTTCAGGAGCTGACCCGGAAGAATGCCGAAGTGGCCAGCCAAAACTTTTCCCTGCTGCCGCCGGAAACGCAGGCAGAACGTCTGCAATCCCTCACCGACGCGCTCGGAAAGCAAAAACCGCACGCCCTGCCTCAGCTTTACGCCGGTCTTCCAGAGGAAATGCGGGCAGAGGTGAATCTCCGCGATGCCCTGACCAGCCTGGCAAAACAGAATGTGGAGCAGGCCTCTGCCTGGCTGAAGGAAATTCCCTCCGGCAAGGCGCGCGACACCGGCATCAGCGGTTTGGTCGATTACCTGATCAATGCCCCGCAGCCCGATCCCGAAGCTGCCGCCCACTGGGCCGCCGCCTCGGCTGATCCCGCCTCCCAAGGCCGACGCCTGCAGCGCGTGGCCGAGGCATGGCAAAAACAGGATCCGGTTGGAGCCGCCGCTGCCATCCATTCCAGCAGTCTTGCGGAACCCGTCAGGCAGCAGCTGCTGGGTCATTTGAAAGTCTCGAAACCCGGCCCCTAACTGAACTTCCTCCTGCCCGTCCGTCCATGCGCCTTTCCTCCCTTTTTGTCTGTGCCGGAGCCGCCACCGCTGGCGTGGGCTTTGGCCATTTTTCCCGGCCGGCTGCCAGCCAGCCGCCTCCTGTCACCGTCGCGAAGAGCAAACCGGCAGTTTTGGAAAAATCACAACCTCCCGGATCCAACCCCACGGAGGAACTCGTCACTACGACGGGCGCTCTGGCTTATTCGGCCAGGCTGGAAAAGCTCTCACCCTCCGCAGTCTGTCAGGAACTGCGCACCCTGACTTATTCCGACTCCCTGCGCAAGGAGTTGGCCACTGCGCGGTTCCTCCGGTTTTCCGCTGCGGAGAGACTGCACGCCCTGCTCGAACCACCGCCGCAAGGGGCTCCCCCGCACATTGGCGCATGGAACGACTTGTATCTCAAAACCGCTGCCGAAATGATCCTGACCGATCCGGCCGCAGTGGCCCAACTCCTGAATGACCGGGCTATCGGCCAATTCGACGGCCTCGGCCCGGTGCTGGAGCCATTGTTTGCCCGGGATGGCTGGGAAGCCACGCAGGATTTTCTCGGAAAACTCCCGGCCCGCGCCCAGGCGGATGGCAAGCCCATACTCGCCGCCCTCTTGGCCGCTCAGGATCTGCCCAAAGCCCAGGCTGAATGCCTCAAAATCCCCGAAGGCAAGGACCGAAACCTTCTCCTCGGCGCGGTAGCCAAAGTCATGGCCGACCATGACCCCAAAGCCGCGCTGGAGTGGGCCGGGCGGCATTTCAAACACGTTGAGCATGAAATGGGGCACCGGCCGAAAAACGTGGTGGCGGACATTCTCCGGAAGGTAATGGACAAGGATCCCGCCGCCGGAGCCGCGCTGCTTGCGGAAAACCAGTCCGCTTTTTCCAACAACTACGGCAGCACGGAAGTCGGAGAACTTTTCAACGGCTGGGCAGCGAGGGATTTCGAAGCTGCCGAAGCATGGCTGAACTCGAATCCGCTAGGCGATGATCTCCAGCAGACTACCATCAGCAGCATCTACAGGCAGCGGCTCGGCAAACTGGAGAACGCGGACGAGGCGCTTTCCTTCTATCAAAACCTGCCCGCCGATCTTCAGGCGGACTGCGCCGGTCACCTTCTCAATCAACTGGGCGTGAAGGGACTTCCCGGAGGGCTCGACAGCTTTTACCAAAACCTGCCGCAGCGCGGGCGGGCCGTTTTTGAAAGCAACCTGCGCAGCCAGATGCCCAATCTGAGCACGGAGGAACGGAAACAGGCTCTGGCCATCATCAGCAAAACCGGAGATGTCCAGGCCGGAAGGAGTTACCTGCTTGACAGTGCGCTGGAACTGGTTCCCGAGGAGGAGCGCGGCGAACTGCTGGCCAGCCTGGGTGGCTCCATGCGCGACGAGCTTCTGGTCAAACAGACCCGTCAGGCTCTCCAGTCCGGTGACCTCGAAAAAGCCCAAACCCTGCTCCTCAGCCTAACGGGCACCATCAAGGATGTCCTGCCGCATTCCGAAGTCGCCGTCAGCCTCGCCAGCACTGATCCCATGGCCGGTGCCGCCTGGGTCGAGGCCCTGCCCGAGGGAACCGCCCGCAGCACCGCCGCCGCCAATCTCGCCGCCAACTGGGCCAAAACCGATCTCGATTCCGCGGCCCGCTGGGCCTCCGGCCTGCCGCCGGAAAGCGGCCGCGACCGCGCTCTCCAGGAAATCGTCCAAATCCAGGGCCTCACCGGTAAAACCGGTCCCGCCCTCGAACTCGCCGCCACCATCCGAGACGAGTCCGCCCGCCTCAACGCCCTCGCCGCTGCCACCCGCAGCGCCTGGTTTCAAAACCAGGCCGAAACCCGACAGCTCCTCGCCACTTGGAATCTGTCTCCCGAACAAACCCGGAAAGTGATCGACCGGATCGAAGCGGGCAACAGCCGCTAGCCGTAGCCTATGGAGCAAAACGGCACGCTCGCAACGAAGGCAAAGGACGGATTGATGGAAATCCGTGTTTCCATATCGTTTTCTCATGAAGATGACCATCGACATCCCGGAAGCACTCTACAAAAAGGCCAAAATCCGCGCCATCGAACGCGGACAGACCCTTAAGCAAATTGTCCTCACTTCTTTGGAGAAGGAATTGGAGCCAGCAAAGGACCAGTGCCCGCCCGGTTCCCCTTGGGCCAACCGCAGGCTCGTGCCCGGGTATGCCCGTCTCCAGGACTCTGGAGCATTCCGGCCAAGGCCCGGCGACCGCGATATCACGGAACTGATCTCCGAAGACCGGGAGGACTGCGCCCTATGATGTTTTTCCCCATCCTGATGGAGGGCGATGCGAAACCGGACATCGACTTCCTCGTCGGGGCCTAGAAAAAGGACTTCAAACTTGAGGGTGCAGGGACTTGCACCGGCCAACGATCAGGGGAAGGTAGGAAGTCCAGTCTGCGCATGCCATGAATTTCCTGACACAGATTTTTTCCATCGCGGCCTTCAATCTGCGGAGTATCCCGGCGCGGCTGGGTTCGGCGGTAGCTGCGGCTGTAGGAATCGCCGGGGTGGTGGCGGTGCTCACCGGGGTGCTGGCGGTAGCGTCAGGCTTCCGCGCCGCGATGACGGTCTCCGGTTCCCCGGATGCCGCGATTGTGCTGCGGACCGGAGCGGACAGCGAGATGACCAGCGGATTGAGCCGGGAGGAAGTGCGGCTGATTGCCGATGCGCCGGGGGTGCTGCGGACGCCGGACGGGCCAGCCTCTTCCGCAGAGTTGTTTGTCATCATCGACCTGCCAAAACGGTCCACCAACACCAGCGCCAACGTGCCGCTGCGGGGCGTGGGAGCCTCGGCTTTTACGGTTAGGGGTGATATTGAAGTGGTGGAGGGCAGGCGCTTCGAATCCGGGAAAAATGAGGTCATGGTAGGGTCCGGGGCGGCGCGGGCCTTTTCCGGTCTGGAAGTGGGCAGCCGGCTGAAAATCGGTCAGAACACCTGGGACGTGGTGGGAATTTTTACGGCCGGTGGCGGGATCGCGGAGTCGGAGATCTGGACCGACGCCGCCGTGCTGCAGCCGGCTTACAACCGCCCGGAAGGATTCCAGTCCGTTTATGTCAGGCTGGAATCCGCCGCGGCCTTCGATGATTTCAAGGATGCCCTGACCAGCAATCCCCAACTCAAAGTCAAAGTGACCCGCCTGTCCGATCATTATGCCGAGCAAAGCACGATGACTTCGGGTTTCATCACCGGGATTGGCGTCTTCATCGCCGTGATGATGGCGCTCGGTGCCTTGTTTGGCGCGTTGAATACGATGTATAGCGCTGTGTCCGCGCGCACCCGGGAAATTGCCACGCTGCGGGCCATGGGATTTGGGGCCACTCCTGTGATTGTGTCCGTGCTGGTGGAATCGCTGATTCTGGCACTGGCCGGTGGCGTAGTCGGGGCTGGCCTGGCGTGGCTGGCCTTTGATGGATACCGGGCCGAAACCATGAACTTCCAGACTTTCAGTCAGGTGACTTTCGCCTTCGCCGTGACTCCGGCGCTGCTGCTGGTGGCCGTGCTGACGGCTGCGGTGCTGGGGTTGATCGGTGGCTTGTTTCCGGCAATCCGGGCGGCACGGCTGCCCATCGCCTCAGCCTTGCGGGCGGTGTGAGAACGTAGCCCGACTTTCCAAAGTCGGATCTGCAGTGGCCGCGGGATTCGACATTGGAAAGTCGAACGACGCTGCGCGTCAGGCTACGGAAACAGTTTAAACACACGGCTGATTTCTACAGTGAAGCGGAGGATTGAACCAGAAGCCGTTGGAATCAATGGGCGAAAGCAGGGGGACAAGGAACGGGAGGCCACCGCAGCGTCCGCCACCGCGTCCGCCGCCCGCTCCCACGTCGCCCCTGTTAGTCCATCCGGCAACGATTCCTGTCCCAACGGGACAGCGGATGTCAGCCCAGGGTTGCCCGGCACGGGCTACCCTGGGAACCGCATCCCCCCGGCACGAACCGCAACGCGGTTCCGGAAACGTGCGAAGGGTTTGTTTGGTTATCCGAAAAAGGAAAAGGAACCACGGATGGACAGGATGGACACGGATTGGAAGCGACTTGGGAAATATTCTGCTTTCACCCGGCGGGTGAGCGACCTAATAGGCATAACTCCTTAATGATCCGTGTAAATCCGAGTCCATCCGTGGTTACATTTTTGAATCCAGGGATATAAAACCGGATGCCGGCGCTTCCGGCATCCGGTGCGGAACTCCGTTAGAGTTCCCATGCTCCGGTGGAATGGATCCTGGGGTAGGCCGCGCACGGCGGCCAACCCCAGGCTGACATCCGCAACCCCTTTGGGGTGGGCGCGGGGACCGGGCTGACAGGAGCGGCGCGGGGGACACACGCGGGCCGGCATTCCGGCGTTTTGAGGAGCTTGGGCGTTTGGACAGGCCACCGGGTCGGCCCGGCGGTTCCCGTTCGTTGCGTGCTGGCGAGGCAGAAGAATCACCGCCGTGCAAAAATCCACCGTGGTTTAAACACCGGTTCTGATTTTCTTTCTTCCATTCTGTAAGGGAAGGCGTTAGTGTAATGCAGCCCGCCCGTGATTCAGCCCCGCTTCGCCATGTCTTTGCTCCGTCATCCCCCGATACTTTCCTCCTGGCCCGCGCTGGCCACTTTTTTTCTCTTGATGGGTCAAGGGGCTGCAACGGATGGCAGGCCTGCGGGACCCTCCGGACAAAGAGGACCCACGGATGGACCAATGCTGCGGGGGGTGAGAGCGGGCAGCCCGCTAAAGGCCCTGAAAGTGGAGATCAGGCGTATGCAGCGACAAATGGGGAGTTGGGAGCGCCAGTTGCAGGCCGCCGCGCAGGACCTGCATCTGGCAACTTCCTTTGTGAACACGGCGGGTGCGGCCGAGGGACTGGCCGTATTGCGATCCACGCTGGCGGGGAAGCCGGGGCTGCTGGCCAATGTGGCCCATGTGGAACTGTTAAGGACATTTGATGCTGCCCGGGAACCGATGAAGCGGCATTCCGGCAATCCGGAGAAGATGGAAGGAGCCTATGCCGCAGAAGCCCTTGTGAGTGCCAATCCGTCCAGCATAATGCTCTGGGGGCCATTCACCCCTCTCGAAAGGGGACGTTATCTGGTCACCTGGCGTTTAAAATTTGAAGGGCCCCTGCCGGTCCTGGATACCTGCTTCCTTGATGTTTGTTATAAGGCGGTCACTTTCAGCGGAAGAAGACCTCATGTCACCGAGACCCCGGCCGGTCAGTGGGCTGAGGTTAGTGTGCCGCTGGCGGTGCCGGAAACGCGTCCGTTCGAGTTCCGCTTCTGGCCCCATGTTGGTTTTGTGGCCCTCGACCGCATCTATGTCTACCGGCTCCATGAAAAGCCCCCCGGGGCGGCTGGTCCGGTTTTCTGCAGTGTGATGGGAGCGACCCTGCAGGCGGGAACTTACGAATTGGCGCCGGGCAAATCGGTGGCCGATGCGCTCGCTAAATCCGGGGGTGCCAATCCTGCCGGAAACCCCGCAGTGTGCCTGCTCCACCGGCAGGTGAATGGCCAGAGCACCCGCGAGATCCTCGATCTGCAGACCGGGGGCGGTGCCAAACTGCTGCAGCACGGTGACATCCTTGAGGTGCCCGAGAAATAACAACCCATCCGTGTTGGGTGGAAAATTCGTTATTTGACAAAAATTCGCTGCTGTATCTCCGGGGACAGGTTTTGGATGGCGGCCGCCGCCTCCAGGGGTTTCTTGCCGAACCAGGCTTGGAAAACCCCCGTGGCGGTCGCCTTCCGGGCGGACTCCGTGGAAAGCGACTGCGCCCACGCCAGGGCGGATACCGGGTCATCCTGCTGGATTTGTTTGATCAGAGCTTGCGCAGCCCCATCCCGCGCCGGACCCGCCGGCAGTTGTTTGACCCAGCCTGACGCCGCTTCGGGATCTTTCGCGGTCCAATGGCTGACAAGGCTGGACATGGCCCTGACCTGGGCCTGGCCCGGAGGAAGGGACTGGACCCAGTCCGCGCCTTCCGTGAATTTCCCCTGGCGTCCTTGCTCATCAGCCAGCCGCCGGGCCAATTCCATGGCGGACCCGTCCTCCCCGAGTGCGGGATTCCGGTCCATCAAGGTTTTCAATTCAGCCCCAGGATCAGCTCCTTCGTTGTTCCGGTTTTGGTTCAACCACTTCAGCCTGATGGCGTCGTGCCATTCGGATGGATACTGTCCCAGCTTGAGTTCAAAGGCAGCCTGGTCCTTCACTCCGGTCAGGGCCTGGCTGAGGATCTGGTTACGGCTGGCGGCTTTTTCCGGCCCCTCGGGCAGGCTGGAGATCCAGGCCAGAGTCGAGACCGGATCCTGTTTCATGCGGACGGCGGCCATGCCCGCCACCAGTTCGGGTTCCCGCTGGTCCGCCGGCAAACCGTCCAGCCATGCTTTGGCCGAGGCGGGATCAGCCTGCATCCAGCGCGCGGCGAGTTCCAGTTTTTGCCGGTCACGCAAGGGTTGCGTCGGGTCAGGATTCCGCAAGATTTTGCCAGGGTCTGCTACGGCCTGCATCATGAAGAGGATTTCCTGCCAATCGTTCCGGTCGGATTCAGGCATCCGGTTGGCCATGGCTTGGGCAGCCTGAGGCCTCGTTTTGGCAAGGAACATCAGGCCGAGTCCGTTCAGCTCATCCCCTGCTTCGAACATGGTGGGATGATCAAGGCTGTAGCCCAAGGCTGATTCCGGCTGTTCCACCATCCATCGCATGATCAGGCCCATGGAGACCACTGTCGCCATGTCTCCTCCAAGCACATCGCTTTTTTCCAAATCCCCCAACATTTCCTGGACGGTGCCAATGTCTGTCAGCATCAGCCGCGGCACCAGTTCCATCATCGCGATCATGACGAGTTTGTCATCGCGGGTATTGAGGTCGGCCCCGAGGGCATCGATGATTTCCTGCAGACTGGTCAGGGGTTTGATCTCCACCCGGGGCGACTCCATCCGCAGGGCCGTGGCAGAGGTTGCGCTAGTGCCAAGGCCGCTCCCCGGCGGGCCGGCCACGGTGCGGATGGAAGGCCCTTGGCCGGATCCGGATCCGGCTTCCACTGGTTTGAGCCACCATCCGGCGGCAAACGAGGCGGGCAGCCCCAACAAAACGACAGCGGTCAGCGGGTGGAATTTCATGGCAGGTAAAAGGCGCGGAGACAGTCTCCGGCATTTTATCCCTGACGGGGAGCATAAACGCCGAAGTCGTTGAAGAAATACTTCTTGGCGAGGCGATACATCCAGTGTTTTTCCGGAATTTCCTGACCGGGCACATGCTGGCTGGTGCGGGGGGTCATGCTGTCAAGTTCCGCCATGGCAGTGCCGCGCATGGTGGTATCGGTGGCACCGTATTTCAGGGCCAGCTCTTTGACGAGGTCCGGCCGCTCGAGGACGATGCAGCCCCGGGTGTGCCGGGCGCTGACTTCGCGGAAGTCCTTGAGAAAAGGGGAACTGGTCAGGACGTCGTAGATGCCGCGGGAGTCGTGCACATTTTCCGTGGCAAACTGGATGATGGGACAGGGCTCCACGTGGCCGCGCGGGCTGATGTGATGGCTGATGCCAGTGGCCATGGGGCAGAGCGCCTGGCCCTGGTCATCGTAGTAGGCATCCACGATGGCGATGGGGGTCTTGGCCCGCTGTTCCACCACAAATTTGCGCACCCTCACCAATTGGTCAGGGCGCAGAGCCAGTTCGGCGGAGATCTTGGGACCTACCGGACGGTAAGTGTGATACCATGTGTAATGGACGCCCCAGTCGATCAGGCGGTGCAGCCACTTTTCCGTGAGGAGGTCATCGATGTTGGTCTGGCAGAGGCTGGTGGCTACTCCGGTGAGGAGTTTTTGGTCGAGGCAGTTGCGCAGGCCGCGCAGGGTGCGGCCCAGGACATCCTTGCTGCCGCGGCGCAGGTCGCTCACCTCACCGGTGCCTTCGATGCTGACCAAAGGGGTGCAGTTGCCCAGTTGGCGGAGCTTTTTGGCCACCTTTTCCGTAATCATCTGCCCATTGGTGAAGATCTGGAAATAACAATCAGGGTGCTGGGCGAGGAAATCGAACAGGCCGGGGTGGAGAAAGGGTTCTCCCCCCAGCACGCCGAAGAAGCTGTTTCCGTGTTCCCGGGCGTCATTGACGAGGCGGTTCAGTTCGTCGAGTTCTATCAGGTTGCGGGGTGACTCCACATCCACCCAGCAGCCCTGACAACGCAGGTTGCAGCTGTTGATGATGCTCAGATAAAGGAAGGGCGGAAAGACGATCCCTTTCTTGAGGCGCTGTTTGAACAACATCACCGAGCGCGCGCCCTTGAATCCAAAATTCCATGCCATCCTCGCCAGCAAACGGGGGTCGACGGTGCCGGCGATGCGCGAACCAAGTTGGAGAATCATGCAAATAAGTGGGGGGAAGGAAAAAGTAGCGCGGCCCGGCCGGAAGCGGGCCGTCCGCGCTGGTAGATACGGGCCGACGGGGCATCGATTGCACCGATGTGACCGCCTTGCACGGATTTTACCGCCTGCGGGCCGGGCGGGGATTCAGGCCGCTCCGCCTGCGGCGATGAGGGCCAGCACGGCTTTTTGGGCGTGGAGGCGGTTTTCCGCCTCCTGGAAGATGGTGCCGGCGTGGGCTTCGAGGCATTCTTCGCTGATTTCCTGGCCGCGGTAGGCGGGGAGACAGTGCATGACGACCGCTCCTGGGGCGGCCATGGCGACGAGCGCGGAATTGATTTGCCACGGGGCCAGATCGGTCAGGCGTTTTTTGGTTTCCTCTTCCATGCCCATGCTGATCCAGACATCAGTGTAGAGCACGTGGGCTCCGGCGGCGGCCTTGGCAGGGTCGGGTTCGATGGTGATGCGTCCGGATTTGAATTGGGACAGGAACGCGGCGGATGGTTGATAGGCGGCCGGGGCACAGATCGTGAACTCAAAGCCCAGCTTTTCGGCGGCCCACATCCAGGATTTGGACATGTTGTTGTCGCCGTCTCCCATGAAGACCACTTTTTTTCCGGCATAACCGCCGCTCACCTCGATCATGGTCAGCAAATCCGCCAGCACCTGGCAGGGGTGTTCGTCATCAGTCAGGGCATTGATGGTCGGGATTTTGGCATACTCCGCAAACTCCACGAGGTCCTGCTGGGCATAAGTGCGGATGATGGCCCCATGGACCATGCGTCCGAGCACCCGGGCGGTGTCCTTGAGGGGTTCCTTGCGTCCGAGCTGGGTGTCGTTGGGATTCAGGTAGAGCACCCGGCCGCCCAGCTCCTGCACCCCGACTTCAAAGCTGACCCTGGTGCGGGTGGAGGCCTTCATGAAAATCATGGCCCAGGATTGTCCGGCCAACGGCTGGAAGGTCTGGTCTTGCCGGGTAGCCTTGAGATGCACCGCAAGGTCGAGCACGCGGCGCATGTCGTCCGCCGTCATGGTTTCGAGGGAGAGAAGATGATTCATGGGGAGGAAGAGGGGGTGAACAGCAGAGCACGAAGCACAGGAAACTGCGGCAGTGACGCGTCAGTCACGCGGCCAGTTGGTTATCCAAAACGCGGCGGAAGATGCCGAGGGCGGTTTTGACGTCCTCGCGGGTGACATTGAGCGGAGGAAGCCAGCGGACGACGAGCGGCCCGGCAGCGACGGTTAGGAGCCCCTCGGCCATCAGGGCCTTCACCAGATATATGGAGGCCAGGCCGTCGGCTTCGGTGTAGGGAGTGCGCGAGAGCATGACCGCCTGATCGAGTTCGAAGCCGATCAGCAGGCCCATGCCGCGGATGGTTTTGATCAGCGGATGTTGCCATGACGCCACTGCGGCCGTGATCTCTGCTCCAATGGAGGCCGCGTTTTCGCAGAGGTTGCGGTCCCGGATTTCCCGCAGCACGGCCAGGGAAACGGCACAGGCCAGGGGTGATCCGCCATAGGTGGTGCCATGACTGCCAGGTCCCAGCACATCGCAAAGATCCATGGCGGTGGGCTCCGGGGTTATCGGGCGTTTCCGGATCCAGGCGGCTCCCATCGGGAAGCCGCCGGCAATGCCCTTGGCCCAACTAACACCATCGGGAATGATTTCAGGTGCAATGGGTTTCCATCCGCACCAGTGGCCCAGCCGGCCCAAACCGGCCTGAACTTCGTCGAAGAGCAGCAGAATGTTGCGGTCCTGACAGATTTTCGCAAGGCCGCGCAGGAACTCCGGGGTGGCGACGTGGACGCCGCCTTCGCCCTGCACCACTTCGAGCAGGAAGGCGACGGTTTCACCGGTCAGGGCGGCCTCGACGGCGGGGAGGTCGTTGTAGGGCAGGTGGGTGAATCCGGGCAGCAGCGGGGCGAAGCCGGTCTTGACCTTTTCCTGGCCGGTGGCGGAGATGCCCGCATAGGTGCGGCCGTGAAAGCTGTTGGTGAAGGTGATGAGATGGGTGCGGGCGGTGCCGTCGGGCAGCGGCGTGGCGTGGCCGAATTTCCGGGCCAGCTTGATGAGGGCTTCGTTGGCTTCCGCCCCGCTGTTGCAGAAGAGGGATTTGCCAGGGGAGCCCATCACGGTTCCGGTGATGAACTGACCCAGTTCCCCCTGCTCCCGGATTTGATACCAATTGGAGCAGTGAATCAGTTTGCTGCCCTGTTCCGCGAGAGCTTTGGTTATGGCCGGGGGACAATGGCCAAGGGAGGTTACCGCCACTCCGCCGCCGAAGTCCAGATACTGCCGGCCTGTTTCATCCCAAAGCCACACCCCTTCGCCGCGCTCCGGCACCAGCGCGAGCCGGCCGTAGTTCGGCACGGTATAGCGGGCCAGCAGTTCCTCGGCGGAAACGGCAGGAGCTTGCTGGAGGATAGGGAAATTCATGGGGAAGTTTTCAGTTTTCAGCTATCAGATTTCAGGGTCTTGCAGGCGGTCTCATTTTCAGGGTCCGGCAGGCGGTTCTTTTTGAAACCTGAACCCTGAACCCTTCAACCCTGCCACGCTAAGCGGCCGCAATTTCGGTGCCGATGCCTTTGTCGGTGAAGATTTCGAGGAGGAGGGAGTGGGGGATGCGGCCGTCGATCATATGGACTTTTTCCACGCCATCGGCTAGGGCCTGAAGGGCGGACTTTACTTTGGGAATCATGCCGCCGGTGATGACCCGGTCGTTGATCAGTTTTTCCGCGGCAGAAGCCGTGAGGGAGGGAATCAGGGACTCCGGATCTCCCGGGTCGTGCATCACGCCGCGGACATCGCTGATGTAAACGAATTTGGCGGCGCGCAATTTGCCCGCGAGGGAGGCCGCTGCGATGTCCGCATTGACATTGAGAGCATGCCCGGTGCCTTCCTCCCTGGCCAGCGGGGAAATCACCGGCACCTGTTCGCGGTGCACCGCCGCGAGGACTTCGCCGACATTGAAGCCATGTACCGTGCCGACAAATCCGAGATCGACCGGATGGCCGTCATCTCCTTTCACCGGCGCGTTCTTGTGCCCCATGAAAACACTTTTTCCTGGCAAGCCGACCGCCCGGCCTCCGAATTGGTTGATGGCGTCCACGAGGTCCCGGTTGATTTCATTTTGCAGCGTGTGCTCCACAATGGAAATGGTTTGCTCATCGGTGACCCGCAGGCCGCCGACAAAACGCGCCGTGAGTCCGGCTTCAGCCATGGCCTTGGAAATAGCCTTGCCACCGCCGTGCACAATCACGGGATTGATCCCGGCGAGTTCCATGAAGACGACATCCCGGAGCAGCATCGCCACGAGGGAGGGATCATCCATGGCGCTGCCCCCGAACTTGATCAGAAAGGTCTGCCCGCGGAACCGCTGCAGATAGGGCATGGCCTCAATGAGGACCGAAGCCTTGGCGATCTGTTCGGAAAATGGGACGGGCGGGGTGGCGGTATCCATGGAAAGGTGAGCCCATAGCACCGATTCCTCCGGGGGGAAAAGGAAATCTTGCCTGTGCTTTCACGACCGTGGGCGGTTCCACCAAAGTTTGAGGGCCCGGGCTGGATTGACGGCATGGTATCGCAGCTTTGTATCCAACTGTTTGACGGCGGTCTTGAGTTCCGTGATCTGCTGCCGGAGTTGGGTCTCGGCCTTGGACGGTCCCCCGGTTTTAGGTGGGGTCAGAAGCAGGCTGGCCGATTTGTCCTCCAGGCACTTTTCCCGGTAAGTCACATAGTGGTCCAGCGGATTGGCAGGACGGTTGAAGTGGGGACGCATCGCTTCGGCCTTTTCCCTGCTGGCATAATAGCGGTTCAGGCCGTCAAAGAAAAGAAACTCATAACCAGCCTCAAGGAGGATGGATTCCCATGCCATATGACTGGCTTGAGAACTGTTAGGAAGAACCGATTCCACAAGGATGACCCAAGGCCGGAAATTACTCAAATCCGCCCCTTCCAGAACCTGTCGTTCGCTTTCCTCTGCATCGATCTTCAAAAAATGAATATCGGGAGCGGCATGGCGGCGGCAAATTTCTGCAAGGGTGCAGGTGGGCACGGTGTGTTCCCGGACCGTCCAGCCGGCCTGCCGGTGGAGGTTGAGGTCCTTGCCATCGAAGGAGGAAAGTCCGCTCCCTTCCACTTCATAAAACTGGCGGGATCCGTTTTCGTTGGACGCCGCCACCATCAGGTTCAGGTCGCGCGGCCGGGACTTGACAAAAGAGGCGGCATTGGACGGAACAGGTTCCACATTGATCCCGTTCCAGCCGCGTTCATAAAAGGCCTGGGTGACCGAGTCTTTGAGCGGATCATAGGCCCCAACGTCAATGTAGAAGCCATTTTGGATAGAACCAAGGGCCCGCCAGAGCAGGACATCCTCTCCGTTCTGGGCATAACTGACAAACCGGACCTCTTCTGCCCGGGTCGCTTGGCCGGCGGCGGGACCGGATTCTCCGGAATTGGCGTCCCCTGTGCCGGGCGCGATGGGCCGGTGGCTGATCTCCACTTCAATGCGGAGGGCAGGATCAAACGAGGCCACGATCAGCCCGTCGCCCGAGTATGACTCGGCGACACTGTGTTCCGCAATGATATGCGCTCCTTTGGCCTTGAGCCAGTCGAGGCATTTTTGGTGGGTTTGATGATCCCCTGAGATAGCATGGCCATGCGTGGAGAGGAAAAGGACGCGCAGCCGGCCTTCGTCCAGCAGCCGCGTCATGCCTTCCAGCATGGGGAGTTCCGCGCCCTGGATATCGGCCAGAAGAAGGTCCACCCTGCCGGTGCCGGCAGTGATGCCGTCCACCGAAACGCAGGGCACGGCGCGCACTCTGCCGTCACTCTCACAGGTAAAAGGGACAGGCAGGGAAGCCTGCCGGGCCACGGCGGCGGGAATGAATTCGCCGGCGAAGCCGTTCAGGGCAAAGTTATACTGTCCGATTTCCAGATAGTGGGGATCCGGTTCGACGAGGAGGACCGAGGCGGCAGGGAACCGGCTTTTGAACCACAGTGAGTAGTAGGCCCAGTAGGACCCCAGTTCGACCATGCATCCGGCGGTTCCCAGCGCGTCCATGACCCGGGCAAAGACCTTTTCCTCCTGGGGTTCGTGGTGCCCTTGCAGGGTGGCAATGATTTCGGTCATCCATGGGCCACAGTAGCCGTCGGCGGCCACCTTGATTCCGTTATGCATGGTCTGCACCGGCCATGGCCCGGCCTGGTCCACCCGGCCGGCTCCGGGGACTTTTGGTAGAGGGGCGCAGTCATGGCAGGCGGTGGTCAGGGCGATTCTTTCCTGTTCATGGGCATTGATCTCCCGGGAGCTTTGCACAGGCAGAAAAACTGGAACAGCAGGGAGAGGCATGGGGAGGTGTTGGGACAGTTGGCAGAAGACAGAGGGGGAAATGCAGCCGGCTGCGCAGGTCCGGCCATGGGAACGGGTCAGAGTTTTTTCCGGATGATCAGGCCGATCGAGGTGCAGATGTATTTTGTCAGTTGCAGCCTCAGGTGAGGAGCCAGGTTGTAGGGTTCGGTGTCCACTTTGTAGTCGTAGGGCAGCCAGCCAAGGGAATAGTCGAGTTCCTCCACAAAGTGGCCTTCGGCGCGGAGTTCCCTGACGACTTTGTCAATGTCCCGCTGGCGGAAAATCACACAGTTCTCGTCCTCGAGGGTATCGTCATTGGAACTGATATTGTATTCGGTGGTGTGCACGGCCCAGCCGCCGGGTTTGAGAGTGGCCAGTTGATTCTTGAGGAAGGTCAGGCCTTTTTCAATGGAGCCCAAATGCTCAAAGGAACAGGACGACCAGTTGAAGTCAAAATCGCGCAGGTCACCGGGGATGTGATTCATATCCACCGGGCGGTAGGAACAGCGCTGGCGGAATTCCTCCTGCGGACAGATTCCGCGCTGATTGAGATCGTCGAGCCCGAAACACAGTTGATTGCGGTTGGTCCAACCTTTTTCCGTGCCAATTTCCGGATGGATATCCGTGGCCACCACTACGCATCCCTGGGAACACAGCACTGCGGGAACGGATTCGGTGCCCACCGCAAAACCCAGCCCCCGTTTGCCGGGACCGATCATGCCGCGCTGCTGGAGAGACTCGAGGATGTAGACAAACTCCCACTGCTTGCGGTGGAATTCCGGTTCCTCCTTCAGGACCTTGCACCACTTCAGGTGGTGTTCCTGTAGAAAATCGGCCTGCTTGCAGAGGGAGCTTTTGGTCTGGGCATCCGGCACCGCAGCGGGGATGCAGTAGCCGCCCCAGCGGTTGGGGAAGGGGACCAGCCGCAGTCCTTTCTGTTTGATGGCTTTTTCCGTAGTCTTGGAATGTTGCTGCAGGCTTTTCACGTTGGACTTCAGTTTGGGCCATTCTTTGACAATTTGGTCTAGGCCCTTGAGCAGGCGGAACAAGTTCATGATAGAAAAAGTCAGGGTTGGGAAGGAGGCGGGTCGGATTCCCCGGGATTCCAGAGACCTGGAACCAGATCATACAGGATCCGGGCACTGCGCTCCTGGTCTGTCAGGAGCCGGTCGAAGGCATGGGTATCAAAGCCGCGGTTGTGCTGTTTGAGGGAGCCCAGTTCATGGAGGATCAGCTGCTGGGTTTGCTGGTTGAGTTTCTGGACTTCGAGGATCTTTTGCAGCAGTGGCTTCAGGCCGGCCGGCACCCGCAGCCCCTTGAGTGATTTGGCATCGCTGCGGGCTTCCTTGTGAATCCCTTTCGCCTTGCGCAGGGATTCGTATGCAAGGGTCCGGCTGGACTTTTCCGTGCTTCCCATCCTGACCGCATCCAATCCCGGCTTGGGCCGGGCAGGCCTTGCCATGGCTTCTTCCAGCAGGCTCCGGATTCCAGCGGCCACGTTGTCCATGTGATGGCGGGTGGTGGCCGTGAGCCAGGCCTGATGGCCCTTTTCCCGGCGCACTTCGGGATGGCTCCATGCTTCGCGCATGGCGGCGGCGGCGGCGTCGAGGTCCGGGTCCGCCCAGAGAGTGTCGGCATCAAAAGGCCAGTGGCGGGGCCCGACCCGCACCATGCGGCAGGGAATCAGCCACGAGTTCTCCGGGGTCATGAAGTCCATGTTGCCGGAATAAGCAGTTCCGATGCAGGGTTTGCCGAGGCTCATGCTTTCCAGCAGGGTCAGGCCGAGGCCTTCCGCGCGGTGCAGGGAAACATAACAATCCGCCCGGTTCATCAGGGCGTCACGTTCCGGGGCGGGCAGATAGCCGTCGATGAAAATGATGTCCGGGCGATTGCGGAAACGGCGCTGCAGGTCGAGAAACTCCATCGTGTGCCCGGGATGGGCAGCCACGCTTTTCAGGATGCAGAGAGGGCCGCCCGGCAGGACCTCTGGAAAGGCCTTGATGAAGGCTTCGCAGGTGCCGGCCGGGTTCTTGCGTTCTGCCATGCTGCGGAAGTCATAACAGAACAGAAAGACAAACCGGTCATTGTCAAGAATGGTGGGCAGAGCCGATCCCTCCACAAGGCGGGGGGGATGGATCAGGTGGGTGTAAAGCTTGACGGGCACCGGGGAGATTTTCTGCAGGGCGTGCTGAATGTGTTGGCTGGCCACCCAGATTTCATCCACATAGTCGAGGCCGGCGGCATGATGGGGAGGAAAGTTTTCGGTCTCCCAGAACCACGTGCCGATGATATACCGGTCTTCAAAACAATGGCGGGGCAGGGAATGGGCGATGGCCGGCACAAAGTCGGCATTAAAGCTGAAAAGACTGAGCCGGGAGGCGGGCTTGGGGAAGGAAAGGGGGCGCTTCAGTTGTTCCCGTTTTTCGGCTTCACGCTCCGGGAAAATCGGCAAATCAAGGATCTCGGCCGGGATTCCGAGATGGCGGATCACTTCGACAATATCGCGGGCGGACTGGCTGAGTCCGCATTTGCTCACAAAATCGCCTACCAGATGCACCCCTTGAGTCGACAGGAGGGAAGCGGGTGGCTGGAGGACGGAAGGAGCAGACATGGGCGCGGGAGGCAGCAGGGAGGCGCAAGGGCCGTGGGGAACGCGGATGGGATAATGGGGTAGCCGCTGGGAGGAAGGAAAACCAAGCCCGGGACGGCCAAGGAGTCTCTGTGGGATGGAGGGGGAGGTTGCAACTGATTTCCGGACTCCAGCCCGGGCAAAATGACACCGGGCCATGGTTTTGTCAGGATGCCCGGTTCCGGTGAAAATCCGTCATGGACCAGGGACCGGGGGCAGGGACGCGGCCAGCCCTGCCAATTGGTCTGCGAGGCGCTGGTTTTCCCGGAGCAAATATTGGTGCCGGGCCTTGGTTTGCTGGTCGAGGTGCTTCAGGGCCGCCAGACTTTGAGTCAGGGCGTGGCGCTGCAACTGGGTCAGGTGGATCAGATCCTGCCGGGTGCCCGACACCGAGGACGGGAGCTGCCAACCGGAGGCCTTGGGGGCGGTCCGCAGCTTTTGTTCAAATTCCCGCAGGGACTTGAGGGCATCGGCCACGGACCGGCGGCCAGGCAGGAGGGGTTTTTTGCGTGGGGTGTTGCCTGCGGCCTTTTCGAGCAGCCGGCGCATGGACGCCCCCGCCATGAGGGGATCATGGTGCGTGCGCAGGTAGTCCTGTCCAGCGGCGGCCCGTGCGGCCACGTCCGGTCCGCCTGCGGCCACCTCCCGCATCGCGGCAGCCGCAGACGGGACGTCAGGCTCGGCCCAAATCTGGGTGGCATCGTAGTGCAGGGATCCCCGGCCCACCGGCACCGGTTGCGAGGGGATGAGCCACGCGGTGCGGTCGCTCATGAAGGCCATGTTTCCGGACCATGCGGTGGCGATGCAGGGTTTGCCAAGGGTCATGCCCTCCAGCAGGGTGAGGCTGAGGCCTTCCGAGCGGTGCAGGGAGACGCAGGCATCCGCCCGCCAGCAAAGCAGGTCGCGGTCGGCGGGGCTGAGGAAATCGTCCATGAATACAATGTCAGGACGGTGGGCCCAGCGGCGTTTCAACAGAACGTGATCCACGGGATGCAGGCCGGCATTCATCGACTTGATGAGACAAAGGGGGCCACCGGGGGCTGGCACCGGGAAGGCCATGGCAAAAGCCTCACAAACTCCACCGGGGTTTTTGCGTTTCGCGCAGCTTTGATAGTCAAAGGCCAGCAGGAAAACAAAACGCCCGTCGAAGGGGAAGCGGGCGCGGGCCTCGGCGGTGCTGCCGGCCGGCGCGATGGCCGGATGAATGAAAGAATGCACCGGCACCTCTCCGCTGCTTTTGGCGAGGGCCTCCTTGATGAATGGAGTCGCGGCCCAGACTTCATCCACCTGCCGGAAGGCCTCATCCATGCCGGCGGGCAGTTCCGGCAATTCCCAGAACCAGACGCAAATCACATACGTGCCCGCAGTAAAAGCGGGGCCGGCATGATTCAGGAAGCTGGGGATTTGATCCCCGTTAATACATAGAATGCTGATCCCCGGATTTCCGTTTGCTAGTGCTGCGGGCGGGCCGCTGGTGGCAAATGGCACCGTAGCCACGTCGGTTTTTTCCCATGCATGGGTTTGCACCGGCACCCCGGCAGATTCCAGGCAGCGGACCATCCGCCGGGCGGTTTCTCCGAGCCCGAGCCCGGAATTCAGAAAACCGGCAAGGCGGATGTCCGGCAGTTCGGGAGCGCGGGGCAAGTCGGGCATGGGTCAGCAACGTGGATTAGCCAGTCCAGGGGATTAATCCGTTACTGGACCGTAGCGGCGCGAGACTTCGGCTCCATTGGGAAGTTTCACGGTGGCGGTGCCGCCGCCGCGTTTGAATTTCAGGCCTTTGTAGGATTCTCCGTCGACCGGCTCAATACGGAACAGCAATTCAGCCGCGACCAGTTGTTCATAACTTACCTCGTTGCCTTCGGTGCGGTCGAGAAACCAGGTTTGGGCCGCGAAGGCGATTTGCTGCAGGTTGTTGCGGATGGCTCCGGCATCCCCGGCGTCGGCCTCGGCGGGTTCCGCCTTGTCAGCGGCCTTGGGCACTGCTGGGGGCTTCTGATCCTCCGGGGCCCCGGCCGGAGCGGCTTCCAGATTCTTCCGTATCGATTGATAGGAACCGAAGGAGGTTCCGGCGGCGATGGCGGTGGTGATGACCACGGGGAGGGCGAGGAGGGATTTGAAACTGGTGGTCTGATTGCCGCGGAAGAGCATGCCATCCGGCAGGTTGGCCCGGATCCCGGCTATGGGCACCGCAGGCGGCGGCGAGAATTTTTCCACGATGGAAAGAATTTGCCGCACCACTTCATCGGGTGGTCCGCCGGGCAGGGCGGGCCGGTGTTTCATGGCCCCCTGCATCAGTTGGCGCACCGCCTCAAACACGGCGGGGGTGACATAGGAAAATTCGTTAGCATCCATGGGCAAGCCGGCGGTGGCGCCAACAAAAGCGGCATCGCTGCTGACCTTGGCTCCACTGCCAAGGCAGTCGCGAATGGCTTCCACATGGCTGCCGAGGAGGAGTCTGCCGGATTTCAGATCATGATAGACCACCGGGGCAAAGTTTTTGTATTCCTCCGGCAGCGGATGGGCGGGCTTGAGCAATTCGAAGCCTTCGCCTGTCTCCAGCGTGATACCGCCTGCCTGTTTGGCATATTCTTTCAGCGGGGCCATCAGAAATCCCAACTGGTCAAAGCCGACCACCAGCCGGAAGGCCGGCAGGGTCATGGGGCTGCCTGGAGGCGTGAAGGTCTGGTTCTTTTCGAGGCGTCCCGCCACCAGAATGCGCGTATCAAGGCGGGCGATAAAATCCTTCGCCATCATCTCCAGTCCCGGCACGGGGAATTTCAGCAGCGCCTCGTATTGCTGCAGCATGGCTTCGTTGCCGCTGTGGCGCAGCACCGCCTCCACGATTTCCAGCAGGGCACTGGGGGTGACTTCCGATTCCAGCACCAAATCCGATCCTTCCGGGGCAAATGCGGGCGACTGCAGGGGGCTGGCCGCGCCCCCAAACAGCTTGAATATGCCGCGCCGTCCTTCCGGCAGAAAAATCAGAGCGCGGTTATGGAAAAGTCCGTGGTCAGTTCTTTTGGAACTCATCCCCAGCGCCTTGACCTGCTCCAGTCCCAAGGCCTTGAGCAGGCCCGTCGCGGACAATCCGGAGGGCAGGGCTCCCCCTGCCTGCTCCTTGACCAATTCCAGCAGGGCGTCTCCTGCAGTGGCCCACTGTTGCAGGTCACCGTCAATATCCATGATGGAATAAAAGACCCCACCCGTTTCGAGGTGCTTGGCCACATTGCCAAAATGACCCGGTGCGGGAGCCTGGGCCAGGGCCGCCTCAGTCAGGAATAAGGCACCCACTGCGGTGGCGATGGTCAATAAACAGGGAAGTGATTTCATGGCGATGCGCACCGGATAGCGGCAATCCGCTATCCCCGCAAGCCCGCTTCCCCGCCGTCCTCCGATGACCACGGCAGATGGCACGGCGGGTTCCTTCTGGAAACAATGGGAGCCGACGGGCCGACCCGGCGGCCTGCCCAATCGCTCAATGCGCCTCATCAACGCCGGCCCGCCTGAGCCCCCCGCTCCGCCCCTGTCAGCCCGGTCCTCCCACCAACCCCAAATGGGGTTAGGGATGTCAGCCTGGGGTTGGCCGCCGCCTTAGGCCTACCCCAGGACGCATTCCACCGGCGTATGGGAACTCCAACGGAGTTCCGGATCGGATAGCCGGTAATTTGTGATGATTCCGGCAAAGCCGAAGTCGTCCGGAGGTGTCCGTCGCCCATCAGGGAAGAGGTTGCTCGCGAGGCGAAGTCGTGAGAGTGGGTGTCCTTTAGAAACCATAGTGCCCCCACGCGTCGGGTGAAGGCGGTAGCCGGAGCGGCCGATTTCGGCTTTTTGGTGTTTGTCCGTGACGGTTAGGAATCGGCAAACACAGGCTTCGAAATCCAAGGCGATGCCAGACCCGGCTTCGCTGGCGTAAAAGCGGATGGCATCACTGAATTCGTCCCAGACGGCGGGATGCGTCGGCGGCAAATTCATGCGCTCTGGATGGTGCGGGGATTCCGCTCTATTCCAAGCTCCGCAAATAGTGAACGGGTGCGCTGCTCGAATTCCTCGCTGGATACCATGTCCACTTTTCCGGATTGGATGTCCTGCAGGCGGCTTGCTATCTCCTCGTCCCAGACGGCTTCCACACTGGAATCGTCATGCGGTGGGATGATTTGTAGGTCATGGCCGAGATCACGCCACAACGAAAACTGCTCCGCCGGCGGTAAAGCTTTGATTTCTTGTCGAATGTGTTCGAGGGTTGTCATAAGTTGATTTTAGCGCACTTCGGGAACCGTGTCGAGAGGCAGCCAATTCCTATAAAAAAGCCGGAGACAATACTACGCCAGGGTTCTTCAAAGACCGGGCCGTCGTTAATGTGCGGTTTTTAGTTTTCATATGACGATTGCGATCCTTTGACCGCCCTGACACAAAAAAAGCGGCCACTTTCGTGGCCGCTTTTGCGGGAGGGATTGAGGTGGCCGACTTATTCGGCAGCCGGCTCGGCATCGACGGCTTTGGCTTTGGCCTTGGCAGTCCGGGTGGGCTTTTCTGCGGCGGGCTCGCCACTGGACATGGTCACGGTTTCAGGAGCGGCCGCCGGGGTGGCGGGCTCGACGGTGACGCTGTCCACCCACTCGATGAAGGCCATGGGGGCGGAGTCGGTGGGCCGTTGGCCGAGTTTGATGATGCGGGTGTAGCCGCCCTGCCGGTGGCTCGCCGCCGGGGCCACCTTTTCGAAGAGTTCCTTGACGGAATCCTTGCTGTGAAGGTAGCGGATAGCGGTGCGGCGGGCGTGGAGGTCACCGCGCTTGCCGAGTGTGACCATGCGGTCCGCGAAGGGACGCACGGCTTTGGCCTTGGCGACGGTGGTTTTGATTTGCTTGTGCTCGATGAGGGAGCAGACAAGGTTGGACAGCAGCGAGTCGCGGTGATCCTGACGACGCTGGAGTTTGATGGTTTTACGGCCGTGTCTCATGACTGATTAGGTTTGGATTTGAAGGGTCAGGGAAGGGGAAGGCGGATGATTAATCGTCTTCGTCGATGTTTTGGGCGATGAGATCCGTCAGGCCGCCCTTGGTGTCGTCATCATCCTTGTAATAGCTGAAGGCAGTGCTGCCCCGGCCGCCCATGAAGGGTTCCATGAGGTTGCCTTCGAACTTCATGCCAAGGCCAAGGCCGAGTTCCTGGAGCTTGTCCTTGATTTCGTTGAGGGACTTTTTGCCGAAGTTGCGGTATTTGAGCATCTCGGCTTCGGACTTGAGGGCGAGCTGGCCGACGCTGGTGATATTGGCGTTGTTGAGGCAGTTCGCGGCGCGCACGCTTAGTTCGATCTCGTTGACGCTCATGTTGAGGAGCTTGCGCAGTTCGCTGTTCTCCTCGGACTGGGCTTCCGGAGCGGCTTCGAATTCAATCTGGCTGTCGTCATAGGCGACGAAAACATCGAGGTGCTTGCGCAGGATGGCGCTCGCCTGGGTGAGGGCATCATGAGGGGTGATGCGGCCGTCCGTCCAGATTTCGATGATGAGCTTGTCGTAATCGGTCTTCTGGCCGACGCGGGTGTTTTCCACCGCATAGCGGACCCGGGTGACGGGGGAGAAGATAGAGTCGATAGGGATGACGCCGATGGGCATTTCGGCGCGCTTGTTTTCATCGCCGGAGGAGAAGCCGCGGCCGACGCGGACTTCCATTTCCGCGTCAAACTTCACTTTGCGGTCGAGGGTGCAGATGTGCTGATCCTTGTTGATGACGCTGTATTGGGCATCTTCGCGGATGTCCCCGGCGGTGACAATGCCATCGCGGTCGACCTGGACGGTGAGGAGCTTGGGCTCCTTGAGGTCGGAGTGGGAAAACTTGATTTTCTTGAGATTGAGGACGATGTCAGTGACATCTTCAACCACGCCGGGGAGGCTGCCGAATTCGTGCTGGGCTCCCTTGATTTTGATGGAGGTGATGGCGGCACCTTCGAGGGAAGAGAGCAGGACGCGGCGGAGGCCATTGCCGATGGTGTAACCGTAGCCGCCTTCGAATGGCTCTGCGATAAACTTGCTGTAGGTGTCGGTGGCGGTGGCTTCGTCTTTGGCAAGACGACTGGGCATTTCGAAGCGGGCGAGTCTGATGGACATGTCGTAGTTGGGAATTGCCGGGTTACCTCTGGCGAGCCGGTGGAAAACGGGAGCGTCTTCCACCACAGAGACCGACGGCAAGCTGAGGGATGGCTCGCGGGGGGCGGGAACGGAGCACCAGGCTCCGGCAATTGCAAGAGGCATTTTGGTTTTGGCAAAGATCCGGTTTAGGCCGGGGATCACCCTCTGGCGGGACTCCCTTTGAAGGGAAAGTGTGAATCCAGGGGGATATTTTATGACTGCAGCAGGTTCAAAGGGCAGCCGATGGCCATATACTGCGTGCAGCTGCGCGGCGATGCATCCACGCAGGCCGTGAGCGGCAGCGGTGGTGCGACCCGGAAACGTGCCAACGGAAGCTGGACCAGCAGAGACCGCAACCCCTTCCAAACAGAATGGGCGACCCGTGCCGGCGGGGGGAGGGATGGCGAGTTAGGAATCGGTCCCTTCCCGGGTGATTTCCTGCATTTGACGGGCGTATTCCCGGTCGCGGATGTCGCCTTCGCGGTGCAGGCTCCTCAAGCCGTCCGCGAGTGCTGCGGCGCGGTCGTGCAGCGGCTTGGGGGTGGGGCCTGCGGGGTCCGGAGCCGGAGATGGCACCGGGGGTGATTTGCGTTTTCGTTTCATATCCAGAGGCAACGGGCGGGCGGGGGAAATTCTGGCCAGGGCCCGGAGGCCCCGGCTTAGCAGGATGGTTGCAGAAAGGCTGCCACGGGGGATTCCTCCGATGGCCGTGACGTGAGGAGCGTTAGGGTATGGCAAACCGCCACAGGCAGGGTGCAATCCGCCAGAAAGGAGGTGATGGTAGCCGGTGTTAAGGCGTTGGAGTCCCGCCTTCAGGCGGCTGCCGCAGCCCTGGGAATAGCCTGATCCCTTGGTCTGCTGCCGCCTGAAGGCGGGACTCCAACTTTCGCACCGCAGGCGGAGCCGCGGGTTCAAACTGTCTGCCGCCTTTGAACCGGATCCGAGGGAAACCGCGGTTCTGCTGGATAGCTCAGGGATCGGGCGCGCGGCGTTCGAGGAACTGGCGGATATTGTCCGAAAAGGCGCACAGGAGCAGCACGGCCAATTCCACGAGACGGATTCGCTGGTTGAGTTTGAGCTGGGGAGCGAGGAGCTGCTTCAATTCCGTTTTCAGGATTTCCTTGTCGGGAGCAGCGGGGCGCAGGATGGCAGCGGCCAGTTGACGGCCGAACTGTTGTGCCCGGATGGTCGAGATCACGGTGGTGGCCGTGATGGCGGCAGCGGCGATGAGGGTGAGCCACGCCAGACGACGGCGCACCCATGCTTTTGTGGCATCGAATGTTTCCCAGACCAGGCAGGTCAGCAGTGACCATGTAAAAAGCTGACCAGGGAAACGGGTGAGGGAGCCGGTCCGGCTGCCCATGTAAAACCAAGTTACAAAAGCATAGAGGATCATCACGAGGAGGGGTAGGCACCAGAGGGTGGCTTTCCTCTCATCTTTGCTGACGACGGTGCGGGTCTCCCGGTGGGCCAGCAGCAGGAGCGTGGAAAAGGTGCGGTGGCACACCACGAGGACCATGAAGAAGGCGCCGGCGGCGAGCAGGATTGAGACAGGCAGGGCAGCTCCGGGGATGTCTTTGGTGAGCTTCGGAAGTTCCAGCAGCACCATGAATCCCACCACGCCGCCGACGAGTGCTTTCCAGCCCCAACGGTCGCAAAGCACCGTGAACTTGAGGACAAGGCGGAAGAGCGGATTCCGGTTGGTGAGGGATTGGGCCAGACCGTAGCGTGCATCGCCGCTGTTCGGCTGGAGACGCAGGGCCTCCAGGAAATGTTGGCGCGCGGCGGAGGGATTGCCGGCGAGGAGGAAATGATAGCCGCGCGCACAATGGTTGGAGGAGTCTTCGGGATCGTCCTCCAGCAGGGTGCGGGTGACGGCGTCGGCTTCATCGTGACGGCCGAGGAAGGAATTGGCCTGACTGAGTTGGAAGAGACAACTGTCGCAGCCGCCGTTTTCGGATAGACCCGCAGTGGCGATTTCCACGGCCTCTTCATAACGGCTAAGCTGGTTGAGGGCGCGGGCGGCGAGCGCGTAGTTCAGGCTGTCCTCAGGGTCCTGTCGGATCGCCTCGCGGGCGGCCATGAGGGCTTCCTTCGGCTGGTTCCGTTCCAGCAGCACCAGAGCCAGCAGATAATGTCCGCCGTCGGAATCGGGGCTGGTGCTGATGGCCTTGCGGGCGGCATCTTCCGCCGCGGCCAGCTTCTGTTGCCCCATCAGCGCCTGCCCAAGGTAGATCCAGGACACCGAGTCCTCCATATCCTTTCCCAAAAGTTCCCGGGCGGCCGTCTCCAACTCGGCATGGCGGCCGCGTTGCAGCAGATGGATCAGGCGCAGGTGGGTTCCGGTCATGCCCCGATCCTGGCACACGGGGACGGAGGGTTTCAAGCTGCATCATGGCTGGCGGTGCGGCGGGGAGAGGGGGTTGAGGACCTCCCGAATTTGTCAGGGTTTCAGAGGATGGGGCAGGCTTTCAGCCCTTCGCCCGAAGGGGGACCCGTTATCCTGAATCGTCGCCCCATGCTGGGTTGGGCTGGGCCTTCAGCCCGGGCGTAGGCTTTTCCGGCCGCACAGGGTGGTCTCATTCACGGCCTTGCCACGTTGTCGTTTACCACCATTTTGTCCGCATGAATGTCCCATTCGACGTAGATGTAACTATCTTTGATGCCGAACAAGCCAAACCGCCTTTTGGATTCATGTTTCATTCTGAAGCCATGGTTGCCCACCCACTCCAGATCGAAGCTTGGGCCGTCATGGCGCGACAACCTCAGCCCTTGGTGTCTGAGGCCATCCATGAACTCGATGGGATAGTCGGCTCCTTGCAGCCGGTATTTTTGTAGAAATTCCGCGCACGCGATCATTTCAATCTTCAACCGGGCGACAGCATACGAACAAGAAGTCCCAATATCTTGGATAGTGCCCTGGTTTTTCCGCGCATTCACTCCCCGCGGGCTTTGATTTCGATGAGCATCTGGTTGTTGTTATTGTATTTGCCCATGACTTGGAGGAGGCGCTCCACGGCTTCCTGGGGACGGTGGCCGGAGAGGCCGCGGCGGATGAGGTGGACCTTTTCGAGCTGGTGGGCGGGGAGGAGAAGTTCCTCCCGGCGGGTGCCGCTCTTGAAGATGTCGACTGCAGGATAGACGTAGGCCTGGGAGATTTTGCGGTCGAGCACCAGTTCCATGTTGCCGGTGCCCTTGAATTCCTGGAAGATGAGGTCGTCGCCCTTGTTATTGGTTTCCACGAGGGCGGTGGCCATGATGGTGAGGGAGCCGGCTTCGCGGGTATTGCGGGCGGCGGCGAAGAGGCGGCGGGGGGCTTCGAGGGCACGGCTGTCGAGACCGCCGGACATGGCCTTGCCGCTGCCACCGCCGCGCATGGCATTGTTGAAGCCGCGGGCCAGCCGGGTGATGGAGTCGAGCAGCATGAAAACATGCTGGCCGGCTTCGACGAGACGTTTGGCGCGTTCCACGGCGAGGTTGGCCATGCGGATGTGGTTGCGGGGGTCCTGGTCGTTGCTGCTGGCCATGACCTCGGCTCCTGGCAGGGCCCGCGCGATTTCCGTGACTTCCTCGGGGCGTTCATCCACGAGGAGGACGATGACTTTGACGTCTTCGTAGTTGTGAAGCACGGCTTCCGCGATGTGCTGGAGGAAGGTGGTCTTGCCGGCGCGGGGCGGAGCCACGATGAGGCCGCGCTGGCCCCGGCCGATGGGTGAAATAAAGTCGATGAGGCGCGTGGTGTGGCGCTTGGCTTCGGTTTCGAGGATGTAGCGTTTGTTGGGATTGATCGCGGTGAGTTCCTCAAAGAGGGGCAGGGTGCGGTAGGCGCTGGGTTCCAGACCGTTCACTTTTTTGAGCTGCATAACCTGGGGCCCCCGGCCGCCACGCTGCATGATGGCTTCGACCCAGACGCCCTCACGCAGGGCGTGCTGGCGGACGAGTTCGGCGGAGACAAAGGGATCGGTGGGGGAAGGGACAAACCCGCGGTCCTTTGGACGGAGAAAGGCAAAACCCTTGTCCGTCATTTCCAGCAGGCCCTCACAATCCTCAGGCGGACCGAGGGGAACTTCCGGCCGCGGGGGCCGGGGTTCCCATGGGCGGGGTTCGCCCCGCGGATCGGGACGGGGCTCACGGCGCTCGCCGGTTTCGCCTTCCATGGGGGGAGGTTCTCCGTTAGGGCCGGGTTGCTGGGGCAGGCGGCCGGTGCGTTCCAGATACCGTTGTTGTTTCTGTTGTTTGAATTTTTCCTTCCGCAGTTTCCAGCGTTCCCATTTGGTGAGGCGGCGGGGTTGGCCATCGGGACCCAGTTCCATTTGCTGCGGACCAGGTCCCTGAGTTGGATAGGGAGGCGGACCCTGGGGAGGATAGGATGCTGCCTGGGAAGGGGGGGCATCGGCGGCATCGCGGGGCGGATAGGGCCGGGGCTGACGGGGAGGGTAGGGCGAGGGCCGGTAGCCGGGAGGTTCGGCGGAGGGATCGGAAGGCGCAGGACGGGACCGGTCGTCAGAACGGGCGGCGGGACCGGAAAACCGGTTTTGGTCAGGATGATAATCGTGGCCCGGAGGAGGCGCGGAGGGATGGCCGGGGGAGGTGGGGGCCTCCTCCCTGACAGAGTCACCGGCAGCGGGTTCTGCGGAGGGTGCTGTTTTGCCGCTTTTTTTGGCGGCGGCCTTTTTAGCGGGGGTTTTCCGGGGGGGGGAGGATTCCCCTGCAAAGCCGTCCCCAGGCGGGACGATGGGAAGTTCCGGCTGTTCCATTGGCGTTTTTCGGGAAGCCGCTTTTTTGGCAGGGGATTTCCGGGCAGGCGGGGCTGGTGCCGGGGGAGCATCATCGCCCTGTTTGGCCGCGGTTTTGCGGGCAGGAGGGGCGGACTCGGGCGCTGGTTCGTCCGCTTTTCCGGCGGCTTTTTTCGCAGCGGTTTTGCGGGCAGGCTTGACTGCCCCGGCGGGAGTGTCGTCAACCTTGGCAGGGGCTTTTTTGGCGGCCGCCTTGCGGGCGGGTTTGGAAATCTCCGCCGGAGTGTCGTCCACGGGTGGGGCAGCTTTAGGGGCGGCGGTTTTCCTGGCTGCTTTTTTGGCAGGAACAGCGGGATCGTAAACTTCGGAGGAGGGAGTGATTTTTTTCATGCCGGATGGGGCGGGCGGCAGCCATGGAAAGCTGCCGGACGCGGAAAGGGGAGAGATAAAAAGGTCAGGAATCGAGCTGGTCCATCAGCTCATCGGAGATTTCGAAATTGGCAAAAACGTTCTGGGTGTCATCGAGTTCGTCGAGCAGGTCGTAGAGATTTAGGACGGCGCGGGCGGTGTCCAAATCGGTCAGGGTGATGGTGGTGGCCGGCTGGTAGTCGAGTTTGATGGCGGTGGTGGGGATGCCCCGGTCCTTGAGCACCCCGGCGACGGCATAGAGTTGGCTGACACTGGTGATGAGGGTGTGTTCTTCTTCATCAGACTGGACATCATCCGCCCCGGCTTCGATGGCGAGGTCCGTCAGGGAATCGGCGGTAAGGGCACTGGCGGGCACCTTGATGCTGCCGATGCGCTGGAAAAGATGGGCGACACTGCCGGCGCTGCCCATGGTGCCCCCGTTTTTGTTGCAGGTGATCCGGACGTCTGCCGAGGCGCGGTTTTTGTTATCGGTGACACATTCCACCAGCATGGCCACGCCGCCGGGGGCGTAGGCCTCGTAGGTAATTTCATCAAGGCTGGCCCCTTCGAGTTCACCGGAGCCTTTTTTGATGGCGCGGTCGATGTTGTCATTGGGCATGTTGGCGCTGCGGGCGCCCAGCAGGGCGGTGCGGAGGCGTGGATTGCTGTCGGGATCCTTGCCGCCGTGTTTGACCGCCATCACGATTTCGCGGGCGAATTTGCTGAAGACTTTGCCCTTTTTGGCGTCAACGACTGCCTTGAGGCGTTTGACTTTGGACCATTTATTGTGACCAGCCATGAAGCGGAGCGCGGGTGGAATTCGGGATGAAAAAATGCAATGGGGTGGCCAGGATTGGCCGGGAGGAAAAAGTCCGGCACCGGTGCGGAGGCACGGGCGGGGCGGACGGAACAGGTGCGGCGGGAAAACGGAATGACAGGAAACTGCGGATTCCGGGGTCAGGACTTCAGATGCATCTCCAGCCGGATCGATCATTCAGCAAACCCGGCGTCCGAGGCATCTCCGCACGGGCCAAAATAACCCGGCGAGTGAAATCCTGCACATGTATTAACCTTCCTGGAGCCGGGGGGCAAGTTATTTTGCGCTTCTTTTTTCCGGGCCCTGCGGATGATAAGAGGGAGTCCGGCCAGGCGTTCCGGCAAGGCTGGCGCGCATGGCCGGACCTATCTGTATGAACCAATTTGCTGCTTTATTGTGTCTGGCCCTGTGGGGCAGTCTGGAAGGCCCGGCCCGGGCATTGGATACTTCTCTCGTGAGGGAATCCGGTCCCTTGACGCCGGAAGAGGAACAGCAGCAGTTGAAGGTGCCCGACGGGTTTGAAATACAGTTGTTTGCGGCGGAACCGATGATCAACAAGCCGATCAACCTTGCGTTTGATGGCCAGGGACGGCTCTGGGTGACGAGCAGTTATGAATATCCGTATGGGGCGGTGCGGGAGCGCTGGGCCGATGCCGAAGGCAGCCGGGTCAAGGACAGCCGCGATGGGATTTTTATTCTGGAGGACACCAACGGGGACGGCCGCGCTGACAAAAAAACCATCTTTGCCGATGGGTTGAATATTCCCATGGGAGTGCTGCCATACGGCAAAGGCTGCATCGCGTGGAGCATCCCCAACATCTGGTATTTGGAGGACACCAATGGCGACGGCGTGTGCGACAAACGCACCGTGCTGTTTGGCCCCCTCGGCTGGGAGAAGGATGTGCATGGCAACTGCAGCAGCTTCCGTCTGGGGACGGACGGCTGGGTCTACGGCACCCACGGCTTCAGCAATACCAGTCATTTTAAAGTGCGGCCGGAAAATCTGAAGGGAGCGCAGCCTGGCGATCCGGGCACGGAACTGATGCTGAATTCGGGCAATGTTTACCGGTTCCTGCCGGATGGCAGCCGGGTGGAATTGTTTACGGCCGGCCAGGTGAACCCTTTCGGCCTGACATGGGACCGGTGGGGGCACCTCTACAGCGCGGACTGCCACAGCGCACCGGTCTATCAATTGATTCCAGGAGCGGTCTATCCGAGTTTTGGAAAACCGCATGACGGGCTCGGGTTTGGACCGGTGATGATCCGGCATACCCATGACAGCACCGGCATTTGCGGTATTGTTTATCTGGACCGCGGCATCTGGGGTCCGGAATGGGATGACCACACTCTGATCGGCAATGTGGTCACCAGCCGGGTGAACCTCGACCGGATCTCCTTTGCGGGCAGCACGCCTACGGCGCACAAGGAAACTGATTTTATCATCAGTGGGGACCCGTGGTTCCGGCCGGTGGATCTGCAGATGGGGCCGGACGGGGCGCTTTATGTGGCGGATTTTTATAACAAAGTGATCGGCCACTACGAAGTTCCCCTGACCCATCCGGGACGCGACAAGGAACGCGGGCGGATCTGGCGGGTATCGAAAAAGCAGGGAGCGAAAGCCCCGGCGGTTCCGGCGGGACCGGTGGCGGAACTGCGCTTTGCGGCCCGGGCGGGAAAGTTGCCGGAGGCGATGCTGGCGCGGGTGGAGGCGTGGTTGAAGTCCGCCGATCCCCAGGAGCGCCGGGTGGCGGTGGAAGCCCTGCGCCGGCCGGTGGGGGTGGACTGGCTGCCGCGGCTGCTCGTATTGTTGGAGAACACGCCGCAGGAGGATGCCTCACTGCAGCATCTGCTGAAGATCGTGATCCGGGAACACCTGCGGCTGCCAGGGGCGGTGGCACTGCTGGAACAACAGGGTTTGCAGCGGGAAGGGGAAGCGCAGGTTCTCCTGATTGCCCGGTCGGTGGAATCTGCCGAGACCGCCCGCTATGTTTTTGGCAGGATGCAGCAGGACCCGGCGGGAATGCCGGATCCCGGCGCGGCCCTGACATGGTTGGCCCGGGTGCTGCCTCAGGAGGAGTTGGCGGGATTTGTCAGGGACAAATTTGCGGGCGATGCCCGTCTGCAGGCGGATCTGCTGCTGGCGCTGGTGGACGGGATCCAGCAGCGCGGGGAATTGCCGGCTGCTGCGATGCTGGCCCTGGGCAATCAGGTGGCCGGAAAATTGTTGGCGGCACTGCCGGATGGCAAGGACCCGGCATGGACCAATTTGCCGATGCCGGCGGCTACCCCTTCTCCATGGGGAATCGAAACCAGGACAAAAGCAGACGGGGGGAAGGTGTCGGTGCTGTCCAGTTTGGCGTCCGGTCAGGCCCGGGCGGAACAGGCCACCGGCATCCTGCGTTCCAGACCCTTTGCGGCTCCGGCGCGGCTTTCCTTCCAACTGTGCGGGCACGACGGAACGCCAGGGGAGAAAGCCTCCGGCCTGAACCGGGTGCGGCTGGTGGATGCAGCGGATGGCAAGGAATGGCGGCAGGCGCTTCCACCCCGGAGTGATGTGGCACGGGAGGTGGTGTGGGATCTGGGCGATTTGTCAGGACGCCCGATCCGCCTGGAAGTGGTGGATGGCCATGACGGGGACGCTTATGCGTGGCTGGCGCTGGGGGGGTTTGATCCGCCGCTCCTGCAGACCGGGGCCTATGGGGCGGAAGCAGACCTAACCGGCAGGCTGGCCAAACTGGCCGCGCTGCTGAAGTATGCCGCGCCTCCCCTGCTGCGCGACCGCCTTGCGGTTTTCCTGCCGGCTCCGCCTCCGGCACCCCCTTCCATGGTTACCCCGGAGCAGCAGGCGGCAGTGGACCAGTTGATCGCGGCCCGGCTCGCGGCGTTTGGCGCGGCCCGGCCTGACAAGTCGCGAGGGGCGGCCGTTTTTGCCACCCATTGTGCCGTTTGCCACGCCATTGCGGGCACCGGCGCGCTGACGGGCCCGCAACTGGACGGGATCGGGAACCGCGGGGCCGCACGGCTGGCGGAGGACATTCTGGATCCGGGCCGGAATGTGGATGCCCATTTCCGGCTCCATGTGATTACCCGTCAGGATGGCAGTGTGCTGGCCGGACTGGAACGCGGGGAAGCCGGACAGGTGCTGATGGTGGTGGATGCGGCCGGGCAGGAGCACCGGGTGCCCAAGGCGGAGATCAAAACCAACGAGGAAACCGCCCTGTCCCTGATGCCTGCAGCCTATGGACAATCCATTCCGGAGGCAGACTTCCATGATCTGATCGCCTGGCTGCTGGACCAACGGGGCAGTTAGGTAGTCAGGCAGTCAGGCATTTCATCCCGGGAAGAGAAAGCCGGTGAGGGGACTGGTGGCACTGGCTTCGGTGCGGGGAGCCGGCAGGCCCAGTTCCCATGCGGTGCGTCCGGCTTCCACCGCCTGACGGAAAGCGTGGGCGATCCGCACCGGATCGGAGCTGATGGCCAGGGCCGTGTTCACCAGCACGGCATCTGCTCCCATCTCCATGGCGGCGGCGGCATGGCTGGGGGCGCCAAGACCGGCATCCACCACCACAGGCACAGTGGCCTGTTCAATGATGATTTCAATCTGACGGCGGGTTTCCAGGCCGCGGTTGGAGCCGATAGGCGCTCCCAGCGGCATCACGGTGGCCGTGCCGACATCCTGCAGCCGCTTGGCGAGGACGGGATCCGCATTGATGTAAGGCAAAACCACAAAGCCTTCCTTCACCAGAATTTCGGCAGCCTTGAACGTCTCGATGGGATCCGGCAGCAGGTAGCGCGGGTCCGGATGGATCTCCAGTTTGACCCAGTTGGGCAGGCCGGCGGTGACTGCCAGCCGGGCGAGCCGCACGGCTTCCTCCGCCGTATTGGCCCCGCTGGTATTGGGCAGGAGGAGGTATTTTTGGGGGTCGATGAAATCGAGAATGTTGGCGAAGGGATCGGCCTTTCCTGACAAATCCGCGCGGCGCAGGGCGACGGTGACGATTTCGGTGCCGGAGGCGGCGAGTCCATCTCGCATGGCTTCCGGGGAGGGATACTTGCCAGTGCCGGCGAGGAGCCGGGAGGTGAAGGTGCGGTCGGCGATGCGGAGCATGGGAGGAAAGGGTTCAGGATTCAGGTTTCAGGGTTCAGGAGGGAACGTCTGAAGCCTGAACCCTGAACCCTTTGACCTTTTTCTATCAAATTCCGACGCGGCGGAAGAGTTCGTCCACGGGCAGTTGGAGGCTGATGAGGAAATCCCCGAATTCGCCGAAGCGGGTGGTGACTTCATCGAAGCGCATTTCATGGACGATCGATTTGATGTCGTAGGTGTTATGGGCAAACAGGGTGACGCCCCATTCATGTTCATCCAGTCCGGTGGAGCCGGTGATGAGCTGGCGGACCTTGCCGGAGTATTTGCGGCCGGTGACGGCATGGCCGGCCATGAGGGTTTTGCGCGTGGCGTGGTCCTGGCCATACCAGTTGTTGACTTCGCCCCGGCGTTTGCTCATGGGATAAAAACACATCACGGGCCAGTCCGGCAGGTTCGGATAAAGGCGGTCCTGATGGTATTTGGCCATATGGGCGCGGTAGGTGACCAACTCCGCTTCCATCTCCGGGGAGCCGGGTGTCAAGGCTTTCTCTTTGACCATGCGGGCGGTGTATTCCTCTTCGGTGGTGAAATAATCGGTCCACTCCGTCATGGAGAGGTAACTGTAGACCGGGCTGAGCAGGTCGGGACCGAGGGCATTGGTGAGCCGTTTGGCAAAGGCATCGGCGTTTTGCAGATCCGGGGTCAGCAGCATGAAGGCGAGGTCGGCCTTGGGGGAGACCACGCTGAAGGTGAGCAATTGGGTTTTGTCAGTGGCCCGGATTTCCTGGATGGCCTGGGACAGGCGCTTTTTGGCGCGGTTGCGTTCCTCATGGGAAAGCACATCCCATGAGGAACGCTCCAAATGATAGAAAAGGTGGATGACATGCCAGCCCTCGGTAGGGATGACGGGAGGCGCGGGGGAAGGGAGCGGAGTGGGAGCAGCGGGAGCAGACATGGAAAGGCAGGAAATAGGAGGCGGATCAGTCCGGAAAACGATAAACGGGGTCAGCCGTTCAGGATATTAGAGGCAGGTTGCCAGCAACCGGAGCGGCAAATCCGGATGCAGGACAGGTTTATTCAGGGAGCCGTGGTGTTGCGGATGTCAAATGTCTGGAGCTTGGTCCAGCCGGCTTCCTTGGCGTTGTAGTCGATGCTTTCGCTGACCTCCACCGACCATCGGGGCGAGATACTGCTGGCATATGAAACAAAACCAGCCCGGTCCATGAATCCAAGGGAACCATACACCGCAGTGGTTCCGGAAGCGGTGACCGAGGCCCCGCTGGCCATGGGATCGATGGCGTTGCCGTTGACTTTGACCACCCGGACATCGCCGCTGATTTTTCCGTCAGGATCCAGAAAAATAAACCGCAGGAATCCGGCCTTGGTGGCCGCAGGGTCGACGCTGAAGCGGACTTCCGGGACAAACGCGGGTTGCTGCCGGGAGGGTGAAGGCAAAGACACGTCCACCATGCTGACCAGATCACCCGGCTGACGGCTGCGCCACCCGGAGGTGACTTCCGGCAGGGTGACCAGTTGTCCAGCAAGGGGAAGGAGCGGGGCCGTTTGGGAGCCACTGCCTTCGGCGGCGGGCCGGTTCATGTATAGGATGGCGGAAAACACGCCCAACAGGGACAGCATGACTATTGCCGCAGAAGCCAGACCTACCACGTCGCGCCGGGCGGGAGCGGTGGGCGCGGCGGACTCCTGCGGAGCTGCGCCGTCTTCATCGCGGGCAGAGAATTCTTCCGGCTCCTCGGAGTTAGCCTGGCCGGCACCGGATGGCCCTGGCTCTGCCGGGGGCTCTGCAGGGCGGGGGGGGAGGATGGGTAATTCCTCATCGATCTCAAAGGGGTCATCCGGGGCCGCCGGGACGGGAGCGCGCTCAGGTGGGGGGGCCGGGAGGGCTTGGCTGATCGATTCCGCCGCTTCAGGAGCAGGTGGAGGAAGGGCGTCCGGAAGGAATTCCTCATCCGGGGAGGGGGCTGGCATGGCCGGATTGGATTCGAATTCGACTGGCGCGGTGTTGGGAATAGGTTGGACGGGCAGCGCGCCCCCCCGGGACCGGGGGGAAGGAGCGGGTTCCTCAAGTGTCCAATCGTCGGGGGCAGCCGGAGTGGCAGCCGGATCAAGTTTCCCGGCGAACAGGTCATCCATAGGTTTGGAGGGGTCCTGGGAGCGCCGGGAGGAGGATTTGCGGGGAGGGTTGGCCATGCCGGAAAAGAAGGAGGGGGAAGGTGCCAATACTGCAAGGAGGAAAAGCGTCAAGGCGGGGTCGTGGCAGGATTAGGCTGAGGGGGTTAAGCCCGCATTCCAACCGCGAAAGTTTGCGGAGGCAGGGTGAAAAAACGGATTGCAAGCCCGGGAGTCTCTCCTACTTTCCGTTTTCCCATCCCCCAATACTTAAAATGGCTGACCGCGACAACAAGAATACCGAAAACACTTCCGGAAAGTTTTACGTGGACGATCAATGCATTGATTGCGATCTCTGCCGCGAAACCGCCCCGGCCAATTTCACCCGTCAGGATGATGCGGGCTATTCCTACGTATTCAAACAGCCTGAAACCGCCGAAGAGATTGCAGCCTGTGAGGAAGCCATGCAGGGCTGTCCGGTGGAAGCGATTGGCAGCGATGGCGACGAGTAGTCCGCTGATTCTCCCGGCCTTGGTCCTGGCCTTTCCTGCAAAACAAGGAGTGGCAGGGGACGGTCCAGCCTGAAAATTTTCAGCCGCACCCCGGCAATCCACCCGGGGTGCGGTTTTCTTTTGCACCGGCCGGCCGATGGCCCTAAAGCAACCTCATGGCAGAACCCCGGAGCCGGTCCCAGGAAACGCCGCAGGAACTCAGGCACCGCCGGTTGCGGGCGGAGTGGCGTGGAATTTATGAAGCTCCGGACTTGAGCCGGTTCGAACGGAACGTGGCGGATGTGGTCGCCAGGGTCCTGAAACGGGCGGGGCTTGAGGACCGCCTTGCCGAGGAAACCATGATCCGGGAATGGGCCACCATGGTCGGGGATTTTCTGGCGGGCCAGTCCAAGCCCACCGCCTTGCGGAAAGGAGTGTTGCAGGTCGCGGTGCTGCAGGCGGCGGTGCGTTATGATCTGGAACGGAATCTGAAACGGGAAATTTTGCAGAGGTTGCAGGCCCGTTTCGGCAAAACGGTGGTGAAAGATGTGAGGTTTCTGGCCGGATAATGTGATCGCGGCGTTTGTCACCGGGGGGATCATTTCCTCTGTTCCATCCTGAAATCCGTGGCCCGTCAGCTAGATGGGACGGACCTGCTGCCCGCTATGGCGGCGGAAGCCGGCAATCCGGAAACGCGACGGTCCAGGGACCGCCTCTTCCTAGTTAGCGGTAGCCCGACAGCAGGCCGGTGACTTTGTCAGGGGTGACGGCTTCATGGAAGTCGTCGTTCACCATACAGACCGGGCCTGACCCGCAGGAGGCAAGGCATTCCGCAAACTCGATGCTGAAATTCCCATCCGGGCTGACGGCGACGGGGTGATGGTGGTCGGTGTGGGAGCGGTCGATGCCGGTGGCCTGACAGAGGTTTTCCATCAGATCATAACTCCCCGCCATGGCGCAGGACAGGGTGCGGCAAACCCGGATGTGATATTTGCCGGGAGCCGACTGGCGGAAGCCAGGATAAAAAGTGACCACTTCCAGCACCTGCACCGGCTCCAAGCCCAGCTTGGCAGCGACCCAATGGACGGCCTCGGGTTCGATGTAACCAAAGTGGTGCTGCAACAAGTGCAGCACCGGCAGCACCGCACTCCGGGCCGAGACGGGGTAGTGGGTGATCACTTCGTCGATTTTGGCCAGTAGCTCGGGTGGAAGGGTCATGGATCGGGACACAGAATCAGTCTGCGGATCTATCAGGCGGAGGGACCGGAGCGGCAAGGCGATTTTGTGAAATTTTTCACAAGCGCCCGGGCGGGGGTGGATTGGACCCGGGATTTCCGGGTGCTCAGGACCTCCATTGTCCCTGCTGCCGGAAGTGCAGAGCGACGATGCCGAGGGTGACGAGCGAACTCAGCGGCATGAGGATGGCGGCGAGCAGGGGATTCATCAGGCCCGCAAGGCAGAGCCCCCCCGCAGTGGCATTGTAAATCAGGGCAAAAGCGGCAGTGCGGTGGACGGCGCGTTGTCGTTGCCGGGCCGTCTGGAAGAGCTTTTCCGCAAATCCGAGACTGCGGCCCAGGAAATAAAAGTCGGCCCGGTTCTCCAGCACGCCTTTGTCGATGACCGGGGTGCCGGTACAGGAGGCGGCATCGAAAGCGAGGCTGTCGTTGGCCCCATCGCCGAGGTAGAGGGTGTCATGGTGATCCATGGCGCGGACGGCCTCCGCTTTTTGCACGGGACTGAGGTTGCCCTGCGCATTTTCGGGCGGAATCCCGGCTTTTTCCGCGAGGTGCAGGACCTTTTCCGGGCGGTCGCCGCTGAGGATGTGCAGTGAATATCCCTGACGCTGCAGGCTGGTCAGGGTATCGCGGGTTTCCGGCCGGATGGTATCCTTGAAACGGAACGAAGCCACCAGTTCCCCATCGCGGCGCAGGACGGCATCCGCAGGGTGATTCGACCAGGGGGCCGCCGGGAGGGTGGTGCGGTCATCGGTTAGGCCATCCCATGAAGGATGGCCCAAAGACCATGAGGTGCCGTCGGCATCGGTGGTGCGCAGCCCGCAGCCTGCGATCTCGTGGATTTCGGGTGAAGATGGCAGGGAGTTGTCCTGGGCTTTCAGGTTAACATTTTTTCCTGACAGAAACACCCGGGCGGGAGCCCCGGGCTCCCTTGCGAGGGCTTCGGTGAGGCTGCGGCTGACCGGGTGAAGGCTGTCGTGCACAAGACGGCGGAGCACGGCAAGGGCATCCGGGTCCATGGAGGTGAGGACTTCGGGATTGGCGAGGGTGGGGGACTCGAGGGTTAGGGTCCCGGTTTTGTCAAAGAGCAGATGGCGGACTTTCAGCAGTCGGGGCCAGAAGACCGGGCGGCGGATGAACACGCCGATGCGCTCCATGGCTCCGGCGGCCAAATCGTCGGCAAGGGGAAGAGCCACCCCGAGGGCGCAGGGACAGGAAACCACCAGCAGGGAAATCATTACCTGCAGCCCGTGGGCCATGGAACCGGTGGACAGCCACCAGGCGAGTCCTCCGCCCAGCGCAAGGATCATCACCGTTAGGATATAAATCCGCAGAATCCGGTCGAGCCATGGATGCCGGGCCTCCGTCTCGCGGGAATCCCGGAGCCGGCGGTAGAGCGATTGCTCCCAGGTTTCGCAGGCCGTGAGAGCCAGGGGCTGGCGGCCGATGTTCAGGGCACCTGCGGGGAGGCGGCCTCCGGCGGGTATGTGGCGGGGATCGGCTTCGCCGCTGATGGATTCGAGGCTCACGGTCGCTTCGCCGGTCAGGAGCCGGCTGGCCACCGGAAGCACCTGTCCGGGTGGCAGATGATAGGGTGTGCCACCGGTGAGGGATTCCAAAAGCAGGGGTTTGCCGTCAGGACCGGGCACAGTGCCGGTAAGCAGGGAGGTGCCTAGCAGGCGGCCGCGGTTGCGTTCCACGGCGGAAAGCTGCAGGCGCCGGCCCGCCAGCATCAGGAAAGTAAATACGGCGACGAAATCGAAATAGATAAGCTCATGGAACTGCAGGAGCCAGCCGATGAGGGAGCCGAAGTAGGCCGCAAGGATCCCGGCCGCGATGGGCAGGTCCATGTGGAGCACGCCCGCCCGCAGGCTGTGCCATGCCCGCGAGATGAAATAGCTGCCCCCGGTCAGCACGGACAGGGTCGCACAGGTGGCGGCGGCCATGAGGAAGACCGGGGCGAGGGCAAAGCTGTCCTCCATGCCGAGATACCGCGGCAGACTGAAAGCCATGGCATTCATGGCAAAGGCCCCGCACAGACCCATGCGGCTGCTCTGGGCCTGGCTGGGGGCGGGGGCATTTTCGGCGGGGCCCAGAAGATAACCAAACTGCCGCGCCGCTTCGGCAAAGGCCGCAGGCTGGCATTGGCCCGGCGTCCATTCCATGCGGAGGCGCCCCGGGCTGGCCCGGACCCGGGCGCGGAGGGCTCCGGGTTGACGTTGAAAGAGCCGTTCCAATAACCAAACACAGCCCACACAGGAAATGCCCTGAACGGCACAATCGAGGGTGGCGGCAGCCCCCTCTTCCGCTGCACTTTCGGCCGCAGCGATGCGGGGAATCATCCATGAATAATCATGATGGTGGAGAGCGGTGTTTTTGACCGGTGGGGTCGTCTTGTTGCCTTTGAGGGTATAAAAATCGCCCAGCCCGGAATCATTGATCAGGTGATGGACGAAGGCACAGCCCCCGCAGCAGAAGGCATCTTCGGCATCGCGGGGATGGAAAAGGGTGTGGCAGTGCCGGCAGGTGATTTCACCCGCCGGAGCCTGCTGGGACGCTGGCACAATGTTAAGAGCCATGGCAGAGGACGGCGGGAGCCGTTTGGTCAGAAGGGGGAGAAGGCTGGGCCCAGAGGCGGGAGATGACCAGGACGGCCCCAACGAGAGCCACGCCGCGGCGGACGCGGGCCATATTCAGTGGGCTGAGCCGGTGCTGCCAGACCCGGAACTGGTGCTGGGCCAGCCAGAGCAGGGGCACTGTGCCGAGGGCAAAGGCCAGCATGAACTCGACTCCACGGAGCGCAGAACCACTGGCAAGGGCAATGGCCAGCATCAGATAGAGCGGGCCGCAGGGCAGCAGCGGAGTCACCGCTCCCAGCGTGAAGGCTCCCTGTTTGGCCGGAATCCGGCACAACCGCAGCCGGGTGCGGGCCGACCACATTTTAAAGAACCGGGGCTGCGGCAGCCTGAAGGACAGACCACAGGCCATGGCCAGCAGCACTGCGGCCAGCAGCCACGGCAGAACCATCACCGGAGACCGGGTCAATTCCATGAGCGGCCAGCGTCCCAACGCGCCGGCCAAGGCTCCAAGGCCGGCATAAGACAGCAGCCGCCCAAGATGATAGAGCACGGCAGCCGTCTGGGGGTCTGCATCCTGCTGTTTCAGTGACATCAGACTGCAGGAAATGGGTCCACACATGCCAGCACAGTGCAGGCTGGTGGCCATGCCGGCAACAAAGGCTCCGGTGGCGGTGTGGATAGGGTCCATGAGCGGAAAAAAGACTAAAGGCTAAAGACCAAAGACCGAAGGTGAATAGGGGACTTTGGGGAGGGTGTTGGGATTAGCGGGGGGGCATGGGGATGGCTTCCGGGCTGTGTTGGATGGCGAACCAGGCAAACCACACCCACAGCCCCATGAAGGAGAGGTAAAAAAGCAGCACCGGGATCCATGGTTTGCGGCGGATGAGGTTCATTGGGGAAAGTTTTCAGTTTTCAGTTTTCAGAGTTCAGCGGGATAACAAATTCCGGGAGAATCTTCCGTCTTCGGACTCTGGCCTTTAGTCTTTAGTCTTTGGTCTTTGGTCTTTGGATCAACTCTCACAAATCCGGTCCAAGGAACTCCACTTCCCGGGTCAGGGGCTGGCCTCCGCCGGAGGGCGTGGCCTTGATGATGAATTTGAAAGGGCCGGCGTATTGGGGGCGCTCGAGTGAGAGCATCAGGGTCTGCTGGAGTTCCCCACTGGCGGGAACTGTGAGGGTGTCATGGAGGCCTGACAGGGTGAGGCCGGGCGGGGCATTTTCCGTGGAAACGGTGAAGGTGGTCGGTTCATCGTCCTTGGAGAGGAGGCGGAGGGTGAACTGATTGCGGATGTGTCCGGGGTCTGCAAGGTAGGGCATGCCGCGCAGGCGGACGAGGCTCATTTCAAAGCCATGGACCTGGGTCAGTCCCCAGGTCAGGACCGTGGCCCCGAGCAGCATCAGGGCGGTGTAGAGGATGATGCGGGGCCGGATGATGGTGCGCTTTTGGCCGCTCAGACCCTTGTGGGAATCATAACGGATCAGGCCGCGGGGACGCTTGACCTTGTCCATGATGTCATCGCAGGCATCAATGCAGGCGGCACAGCCGATGCACTCCATCTGCAGCCCATTGCGGATGTCGATGCTGGTGGGGCATACCTGCACACAACGGCGGCAGTCGATGCAGTCACCATGGCCGGATTCAGTGACTTTTCCGCGGGGTTCGCCCCGGCCGTAGTCATAACCGATCACCATGGAATCGTCATCAATGAGGGCGGACTGCAGCCGGCCATAAGGACAGAGCACGATGCAGAATTGTTCGCGGAACCATGCAAAACAGAAATACAGCAGGCCGGCGTAGACCATGACACCGGTAAAGACCGTCAGGTGGTTGGCCGGGGATTCCCTCATCCAGGCGTAGAGTTGGGGCAGGGGAATAAAGTAGCTCAGGCCGACATGGGCGATGCCGAGGGCGCAGGTCAGAAACAAGAAGTGTTTGAGGCCGCGTTTGGCGAACTTGACCGGTCCCCACGGGGCGGCGTCCAACTGCCGCCGGGCCGGGGCATCACCCTCAATCCAACGCTCGATGCGGCGGAAGACATGGTCAAGGAAAACGGTATAGGGGCAAGCCCAGCCGCACCAGATCCGGCCCAGCAGGGAAGTTATGTAGAAGAGTCCGAACCCGACGCCCGAGATGAGGAAGAACAGGAGCCACACATCCTGCACGAGGAAGGTGAAGCCAAAGAGGTGGAATCTTCCATGCGTGACGTCGAGCAGCACCGCCGGGTGTCCGTTGATGGGGATCCAGGGGAGGAGGACGTAGATGGCAATGAGCAGGACCCCGGCGAGCCGCCGGGCGATGGTGAAACGGCCTTTGACATCGGAGGGATGGGGAAAGAACCGCGATCCGTCACTATTGATAGTGGTGACGGAGACGAGGTTCGGTTTTTTGGTGGCAGGGAGCACGGGGGGTGGGGAATCAGGAGGGGCCGGGTTTGATAAAAGGATAGTCGATCAAGGCCGGAGCGGGCCCTGCTACGGGGCGGAGGGCTGATGGAAACTCATCACGTAGGCGGATACTTTGGCGATATCCGAAGGGGAAAGCACGGATTCCCATGGCGGCATTTGGACGGGGGCTGCTTTGTCAGGAGATCCTTTGCTTACGATGCGGAAGACATCCATGGGGTGGTTGCCGTATTTCCATTCGGCATCGTGGAGCGGAAGACCCGGCAGGGGAGCGCCGCCCAGTTTGGCGGAGAGGTCGGCCGCATGGCAGGCCGAGCACACCCGGGTGTAGATGGCGAGGCCTTCGGCCTTGACGCTCTCATCCTTGCTCCAGGTCCAGAGCAGTTTGTCGTCAAGCGTGGCGAGCATGGCCTCCAGTTCCTTGTTTTTGGTCTGCTGGATGGCCTGAAGTTGCCCGGTAACCCGGTCGTGGTCGCTGGAGAAAAATCCGGCCTGATAGTAAAGCGTCCAGTAGAGGACAAACCACAGGATGGCGAAATAAAAGGTCATCAACCACCAGTTAGGCAGTTTCTGGTCATATTCCTGGATGCCATCGAAGACATGGGGGCGCAGGACGGGTTCGTCGCCGGACGGATTCCGGACAGGATTGGAGGGTTCGTAGGGATCACTCATGACGGGAATCGGGTTTGGAATCGTCCTCCAGAGGCAGCCGGCTCAGATGATCGGCGTCCTTCTTCTTCATGCGCAGGGCACGCACGAAGAAGAAGAGAAAGACCGTCAGGGTGAGGACGAAGGCCCCAATGACGAGAATAGTCTGGAGTTCATGGACCGGAAGATGGCGCAACATTTCAGGAGGCGGTCAGGGGTTGAGCGTGCCCACCGCTGCCGGACGGTAGGTGTCAGGCAGGCCGGGCCTGAGAAGCGGGGCTTCGGGCGCGGACGGCGGCAGCGGAGCGGGCAGGCCAATCTCGTCATAGGTGCCCAGCTTCTTCAGATAGGCGACCATGGCGATGATGGCGCGGTCAGGTGCGACATTGCGGCCCTGGCTGCTGAGGACGCGGCTGATTTCGATGGCTTGGGCGCGGGCCTTGTCCTTGATTTCGTCTGCCGTCAGGGCGGGCCATGGCACGCCGATTTTGCGTTGGGCCGCGATCCGTTTGGGCAGGGAATCAATGTCGGTTTTGGTTTCAAACAGTCCGGGATATGCGGGCATGTTGGAACCGGGGGAGGTGGAGCGCGGGTCCATCATGTGCAGGACATGCCAGAGGGCATCACGCTTGGTGCCTTCGCGGGCCAGGTCGGGGCCGGTGCGCTTGGAGCCCCATTGATAGGGATGGTCGTAGAGGGATTCGCCGAGATGGCTGTAGTCATCGGTCACGCCAGGCCGTCCGTAGCGGAGCACATCGGGCACCAGCATCCGGATCATCTGGGAGTGGCAGTTGTAGCAGCCTTCCGCGACATACAGATCGCGGCCCGCCAGCTCCAGAGGGGTATACATGGTCTGGAGGCGGCCATGGACGGAATCTGCCCGGTTCACGAGGGTGGTGGGGATGATCTGGATCAGACCGCCGATGGCGACCGCGATGAACGCGAGCAGCGAGAAGGGCAGGGCATTCTCAAGCAGCTTTTCATACCACGCCGACCAGCGGTGGTGGCCGGATTTGAAGACGGTGACACCTTTGATGATGATCACGATCCCGCCGGCGAGCGCTCCCAGATTGGCGTAGTTAGGGAGGAAGAACCACATGCAGCAGAGCACGAAACCGAGGGTGAAGTAGAGGATGGGTTCGTTGAAGAAGGTTTCCTTCATGCCCATCTTCCGGGAAGCCGGGACGGGTTCGATGTAAACTTCGCGGGATTCCACCGCCGGAGAACCGGAGCGCACCGTTTTCCAGAGATTCACCATCATGATCACATAACCGATCAGATAAAGGGCCCCGCCGAAGGTTCGGGCCAGCATGAGGGGTTTGATGCGTTCGAGGGTTTCCACGAACTCATATTTGGGCAGGGTGCCGCCAGGGTTGAGGGCATTGAGCATGAGGCCCTGAGTGATGCCCGCGGCCCAGAGGGAAGCCACATAGAGCAGGATCCCGGTGAGGCCGATCCAGAAGTGCATGTTGGCGAGGGCGGTGCTGTGGAGTTTGGTGCCCCAGAGCCGGGGAACCATCCAGTAGAACATCCCGGCGGCCATGAAACCATTCCAGCCCAAAGTGCCGGCATGCACGTGGGCGATGGTCCAGTCCGTATAGTGCGAGAGGGCATTGACGGCCCGGATGGAGAGGAGCGGGCCCTCAAAGGTGGCCATGCCATAGAAGGTGATGGCGGCCACGTAGAACTTGATCACCGGGTCGGTGCGCAGCTTGTCCCATGCGCCCCGCAGGGTGAGGAGGCCATTGAGCATCCCTCCCCAGCTGGGAGCCCAGAGCATGAGGGAAAAGAGCATGCCCAGCATCTGAAGCCAGCGGGGCAGGGAAGTATTGAGCAGATGGTGAGGGCCGGCCCAGATGTAGATGAAGACGAGGGACCAGAAGTGGATAATGGAGAGACGATAGCTGTAAACGGGCCGGCCTGCTGCCTTGGGCAGGAAATAATACATGATCCCGAGGATGGGAGTGGTCAGGAAGAAGGCCACGGCATTGTGGCCATACCACCACTGCACAAGCCCGTCCTGCACTCCGCCGAAGATTGGATAGCTGTGCACCCAACTGGTCGGGATGGAGAGGTGGTTGACGATGTATAGCATGGCCACCGTGATGATGGTGGCGATGTAGAACCAGAGGGCCACGTAGAGGCTGGGCTCGTTGCGGCGTTTCAGGGTCCAAAAGAAATTCCAGCCGAAGACCACCCAGATCAGAGCCACTGCGATATTGATCGGCCAGATCAATTCGGCGTATTCCTTGCCACGGGTCAGTCCCAACGGCAGGGTGATGGCGGCGGCCACGATGATGAGCTGCCAGCCCCAGAAGTGGATTTTGGAAAGCAGATCGGAGGCGGTGCGGGTTTTGCAGAGCCGCTGTGTCGAGTAATACACCCCGGCAAAGATCATGTTCCCCACGAAGGCAAAGATGACCGCATTGGTATGCAAGGGGCGGAGCCGGCCAAAACTGAGCCAACTGATGGCATCTGCCTGGATCTTGACCGCACCAAAAGTGATGGTCTCGATGAACTTCAGACCATTGGTCTGCCAGAAGCTGAGCTGAGTAGCGGCAATGAGGCCGACCAGCATCCCGACAAACCCCCAGACAACGGAGGCGATGATAAAATGCCGCACGGTGCGGTCATCAAATTCAATGGTGGTCTTTTGAGCGGTTGCGTTCATGTTTGGGATCAGCAGGACGTCGGGTGATTCCGGTGTCGTCCAAAGGCAGAAGGGAATCCTGCTCCGGGCCGGTTTCGCGGCGGCGGAGGTGCTCAAACAGGAAGGCGGCCACAAATATCCCCGTCAGGCAGAGACTGACGAGGAGGGTGACGCTGAGCACGTTCATTCAGGAGGATTCAGAAGGGAAGTCGCGGAGTGGGGGCCGATGTTAGCCACTATGCGGGGCGGATTCCGGGGCGCTTCGCATTTAGTGCGCAATGCTGCGCGGATCTTGCGCTTCCCGCTTGGCAGGGCATTGGTTCCGGGCTTGCTTATGGTCTGTATATCCAAAAGATTCCACCTTCCTCCATGAATTCCCTCGGTGCTGCCTCCATCCGGCGTCTCGTGGACGCCCTTCAGGGCACTCCGCTCTATCGGCAATACCAACAGGCCTTCCGGAAAGCGACCGGTTTGGCGATGATGCTGCGTCTGGCAGACACCGATCACATGCCGTCTGCGAAAGAACGGGAGGACCAGAGTGAATTCTGCAAGGAAATGGCGGCCAGTCCCTTCAACTGCGGGGCCTGTGACGCCAGCCGGCAGGCGGTCAAAAAGAATTGCGGCCTGGAGGGGGCAAGTGGCCATTGTTTTGCCCATATGAGCGTGTCGGCCCTCCCGGTGATGGTGGGCGAAACCCTCGTTGCCTATCTGTGGACCGGGCAGGTATTCACCCCGGGGATCCGGGAACAGGGGTTTGGTTCCATCGAAAAAATGCTGCGCCGCGCCGGCGCGGGGATTGAGGAAATTGAGCGGCTGAGGCACTTGTGGGAAGCCACACCCGAGGTCACCCAGGAACGCTACGAGAGTGTGGTCACCCTGCTTCGGGTTTTCGCCCGGCAGTTGGGTGATACCGCCGCCAGTCTACTGCTGAAGGCCACTCCCCAGGAGCCTGATGCGGTGCGCCGGGCCCGGCATTATGTGCGGGACAACCTCGGCGACCGCATGACCCTTGAGGAAGTGGCCCAGCACGCCGGCCTCAGCCAGCATCACTTCTCGCGCCTCTTCCGGAGTTCGACGGGAATGACCCTGACGGATTATATCAACCGCAGCCGCATCGAAGCGGCCCGCCAGCTCCTGCTCAAGGCCGATGCCCGGGTCTCCGAAGTTGCCTTCGAAGTAGGCTATCAATCCCTGTCCCAATTCAACCGCAGCTTCCTGCGCATCACCGGACGCAGTCCGCTGGATTACCGCCGCCAGATCCTCCGCCCGGAAATTGTGCGCCGGGCATCCTGAATCCCACGGACCCGGAAGGTCCCTCCTTTTTGGATCAGATGGCGAGGGAGGGCTTGGTGCGGAAGGCCAGCATGCGCAGCCCATTCAGGCAAACGAGAACCGTGCTGCCTTCGTGTCCGATCACCCCGAGGGGCAACGCGAGGGAGAAGCCCAGCGCAGCAATGACGAGGATCAGAATCACGGTGAGGGAGAAGGCGAGGTTCTGATAGATAACCCGACGGGCCCTGCGGGCAAGGGAGAGGGCGAAGACAATGTTGTCCAGATTGTCGCTCATCAGCACCACATCGGCAGTTTCCATGGCGACATCGGTGCCGGCAGCTCCCATGGCCACGCCAATCGTGGCCGTGGCCAGGGCCGGCGCGTCATTCACTCCGTCGCCGACCATGGCCACCGGTCCGATGCTTTTCAATTCCTTGATCACCCGGACTTTATCGGCCGGGAGGAGGTCGGCATGGAATTCATCAATCCCGGCCTGGTGGGCAATGGCCCGCGCCACCCGGCCATTGTCACCGGTCAGCATGACGATGCGCTGGATGCCGTCTGCGCGGAGCTGGCGGACCACAGCGGCGGCTTCCGGGCGCAGGACATCGGCAATCGCGATGGCCCCGAGCAGGGTGGCGAGGCCGGTGGCTTCATCGAGTTCCCCGACGATGACGCAGGTCTTCCCTTCGTCCTGCAAGCCCGCCAGACTGGCGGTGAATTCGTCAGGAATGACCGTGCCGGTGGCGGTGAAGAAACGGGCGTTGCCCACGGCGATGCGGCGGCTGCCCACCCGGCCGCTGGCTCCTTTGCCGGAGACCGACTGAAAAGCGGCACATTCTTCGGGTTCAAGTCCGGCGGCCTTGGCTGCGGTGACAATGGCCATGGCCAGGGGGTGCTCGGATTTCCGTTCCACCGGGGCAGTGAGCCGCAACAACTCCAGCGCGGCAGGATCGGGCGGGCCATCCATCGGATAGCGCCGGCCTCCGGCAATAACATCGGTCACGCGGGGTTTGCCTTCCGTGAGGGTGCCGGTCTTGTCAAAAGTCACCACCTTGATGGTCGCGGCCCGTTCCAGATGAACCCCGCCCTTGAACAGGACCCCGCGCCGCGCTGCGCCTCCGATGGCAGAGAGGATGGAGGCAGGCGTGCTGATGATCAGGGCGCAGGGCGAAGCCACCACCATCACCGTCATGGCCCGGTAGAAGGCCGGCTGGAACGGCACCTGCCAAAACAGAATTGGCACGAGGATCAACCCAATCGTAAATAAAATGACTCCCACCGCATAAAATTGCTCGGCCCGGTCAAGGAACCGCTGAGTCTCCGCTTTTTCGGTCTGGGCTTCCTCCACGAGGCGCACCAGTTTTTCGATCGTGGAGTCCTTGGCCAGGCGCGTCACCCGGATTTCCAATCCCCCGGTCTGGTTGATGGTCCCGGCAAACACCGGATCACCTGTGGATTTGGAAACCGGAATCGATTCGCCGGTCAGGGAGGCCTGATCAATGGCGCTGGAACCTTCCACGATTTCGGCATCAAGGGCGATGCTTTCCCCCGGTCGGACCACCAGGATGTCCCCCACGATGAGTTCACCTACCGGCATCAGTTGCGTTGCGCCACCGCGGCGCACCAGAGCCTTGTCAGGGCGCAGTTTCATGAGTGATTTGATAGCCTTCCGGGTGCGGTCGATGGCGTAGGCCTGCAGCACATTGGAGAGGGAGAACAGAAACAGCAGCATGGCTCCTTCAAAGGGGGCCCCCACCACGGCGGCCCCCAGCGCGGCCAGGATCATCAGGAGATCCACGTCGATGGTCCAATGCCGCAGGGACTGCAGGCCGGCCTGCACCCCGAAATAGCCTCCTGACAGATAGGCCAAAGCGTAAAATACATTGTGGATGGGTGATCCGGCGCGGTCGGTCAGCCATCCAATGACCATGAAAACCAGCGTCAGGCCGGTGCAGACCGCTTCCAGCCGGTCGCCGCTGGTCCAATGGCGGATCCAGCCCGCCCAGGTGTCAGGGGGGTGTTCCGGTTCCGGGGCGTAAGGTTTGACGGCCGCCCCGGTCTGCCGGACCTGCTGGATGACTTCCGCTTCGGATAACTGTGCATCGTCAAAGGAAACGGTCATGACGCCTCCGAGGAAGGTGGCGCGGGCCCGGCGCACCCCGGGGATCATCTGGGCCTTGCGTTCCAGTTTTTGTTCGGCCGCTCCGGAAGCCCGCCCACCCAGGTGCAGCAGCGCCTTGCAGTATTGTTGATGGCCTGCCGGTGCCAGTTTCTCCGCCACTTTCCGGACGCCTTCCTCACTGATCAGGCCAGGGTCAAAATCAATGGTCACACTGTGATCGGCAGGGTTCACTCCGGCCTGAAGCACCCCCGGTTCATCCGGAGCGCGCAGGGGGACGAGGCCGTCACCGGGAGGAAGGTCGTTTTTCATGGCGGGAACCGGAAACGGTCAGGGCAGGCAGCTCCGGATCCGGCAGCCTCCGGCTGGGTCCCGGTTCTGTCAAAGCCTCGCACCGGGCATGACGGGATGGTTATAGCCCCGCAGAAACAGCCTGGACGGGCGGAGATCAGGACAGGAACCCAAGGTGCTCCAGCCATTCCACGAGCCGCTCCGGCCATGCCCCGGCGGGAGTGGCATTGTCAGGACGAAATCCGAACCCGTGGCCGGTTTTGGCGTAGATATGGAGTTCGGCCGGGACTTTGGCTTCCTTGTATTTCAGATAGAGGGCAGCCATGCCTTCGGAGATGTCAGGGCGGTCGTCGGCTCCGCAGGCGATGAAGGCCGGGGGCATGCCCGCCGCCACGGTGAACCGTTTGGAACTGCCAGGATAGATCAGCACCTGGAAATCGGGACGGCAACTTTGGCGTTCCACCGGGTCCGGGGCTGTGGCCAGGCCGGCATCGGACTGCATGGCGGCAAGGGCCGCCAGTTCCCCGCCCGCCGAGAAGCCCATGACTCCGACGCGGCCGGGCTGGATTTTCCACTCCCCGGCTCGCTGACGGATCAGCCGCAGGGCACGGCGGGTATCGGCCATGGCGTGGTCGTCCACGGTGTAGGAGGATCCCGGCTCGCGGGCCAGACGGTATTTCAGCACGAAGGCGGCAATGCCATGTTCCGCTAGCCATTCACCAAGGGAATAACCTTCATGGCCGAGGCATAACTTCTGATGCCCGCCGCCTGGAGCAATCAGGATGGCGGCACCCGTGGCTTTTTTCCGGAGACGGTAGATAAGGAGTTAGAGAGGGCTGGTGGACGTTGGTGACATTGCAAACTCCCGGGTTGGGGGCATCGACTTTTTCCGGTTCCTGGGAGCGCGCCTCCGAGCCTGGGGCACCGTCCGGCCACAAAGGCAGGGAGGCGGGGGGACTGGAAGCCACGGAGGGGACCATAGTCAGGGTGAGCAACAATCCGCAAAGGACGGGCAGGAAGCGTTTCATGGGATGCGGGAAGCAAAGGATGCGGGAAGAGGACGGAAACCGGACCGGGTTTCGTTCAGGGAATTCCCCGAGGGCCCTGCCATTTCCCCGGCGGGAGTCCCGAAAACGGATGACGAAGCCGTGGGACCGGTTACGCTACCAGCACGGCACTTCCGGGAGAATCAAGCCTTGCCGGCACTCCGCACCCCATTTTTCTTCTAACTTGGAACCCCATGAAAAGATTGTCATCCTGTCTTCTCGCTTCGGTCGCCTTTTGGTTGTCTGCCTGTGCCGCCTCTACCCCGGGCAGCCGGGTGGCCCAGGCCCCGCAGTTATTCGAGCCTCTCAGCACCGCTCACCGACAGGCGGTCATGGAAGGGCGGGTGGTCGAAGGCATGTCGCCGGATGCCGTGTATCTCGCCCTCGGCCGGCCGGACCGCGTGCTGAGGGGCAGTGACAAGGGAATCCCTTTCGAAGTCTGGCGCTACACAACTTTGCAGCCCATCTATCGTTCCTCGTGGTCGGTTGGCCACGGCCCGGTCTACCGGGGACGTCACGGCGGGGGGTATTATGATCCGGGCTGGCTCGGTTGGGATATGGGGCCGGACTATGTTCCGGTCACCGCCGCCGTGGTGCGCTTTTCCCGAAACCGGGTCACCGGGTGGGAGCGCCTGCGTTAGGCCGGCCTGCCGGCGGCGGCGCGGATTCCGCAGCAATCCCTCCCCCGTGGGGAGCCCCCAGGCGTTCCGGCACAAATACTTCCGGGAACAGAAAGACCGTGGCATTCCGCCGGTCGGCCCGTTCCTGCCAGCGTTGGAAAAGATACAGCAGGGCGGCGCAGGCAATGACTCCGCCGAGCACCCATGGGAGCACCCGCCGCTTGTCCGGGGGCAACCACTGTTGCCCTTCCCGCAATACGGGAAGTCCTTCCGTGGAATAAACTTGAGTCAGATAGCTGGCCGCTCCCTTCAGCCAGTCGGCTGGTTTGGGGCCGACGGCTTTGCCCGCAGCCAAAGCCGCCACATGGTGCTGCTGCAATTGGACCGAGGACAACCAAAGCTCAGGATGCGCGGTGCCGCCGAAACCCAGAGTGTCCGGCCGGCTGCGGTCGTAAACGATAATGCCGCCCATGTCCTGACCCAGCCACTCGCTGGCCAGTTTGTCTGCAAGGGGAACCGGGAGGTTGGGAGGAGGAAAGGTCACGGTGACCACATAAAGGCGCAGCCCCGTCTCCTGGTGCCACGATTCCAGCCACTGCTCCAAGGCGGCCGTGCCCCCTTCTGCGGCAAAAACGCCGGCTTCATCCACCACAAATCCGGCAGGCCGCGTCCAGGGCGGCCGGATTTGAACTGGAACCGCCGCAGCGGCGGGGGGCGGAGAATCCGGGACAGCGGCCGCTGGCGGGGCAGGAAGCTGGCCATTTTTCTGCCAGGATTCAAGACCATCAGCCAAACTGGACAGGGTGGCCACGAGGCGGTCGGATGCGGTCGCTTCCGGGGGCAGGCGTTTGGCAGCGGCATCTGCCAGCCGGTAAAGCGCCCTCAGGCCATCGGCATCCGGAAGGCGCGGATCCTGCGATCCCGCAAAGCTGAGGCGGCCGGTGCTGCGGTCGTGCACGACCACTACCCCGGCCTCCTGACCTCCCAGCCAGGCGGAGTGGGTGCGGCTGGAACGCTGGTCGGCGGTTTCGCCCCAAAGATAAGTATGGACACAAAGGTAGAGGTGGAGACCCGTCAGGGCTTTGGCAGCTTTGAGGCGGTCCGACAGGGCCCGGTGGGTTGACGCAGACAGCATGCCGGATTCATCCAGCACATGGGAATCCGGTGGTTCTGGCAGGGCGGGCAGCGGACTGGGAACCGCTGCGGTCTGTTCCAGCGGAGTGGGGGCGCTGCCGGGTGCCGGCTGGGCCGCGCTGGTCTGGCCGGCTGCGTCAATGACCGCCATGGCCGCAAGGGAAAGGAAAATACGCAGGGTGGACAGGGACATCATAGGCCCTCCAGTGTTCGTGCAGGTGCGGCTGGAGTGCCAGGCATTTTCCTGCGCCGCCGACGGGGAGCCGGTGCCCGCAGGGGGATGAAATTCCCAGGAATTCCCCATGCTCTTTTTGCAGGTTCATGATATGATCTCCCCTCATCTGATATGATGTTATGAAAGCGCCATCCTTCCCGGGTCTTCTTTTGGCAGGCAGCGCCTGCGCCATGTTATGGGCCACTGCCGCCGCCGCCCCTCCTGGCAAACCAGGAGCCTCCGCAGGACCGGCCGGTCCCAATGCCACAGGGGTGAAGGCGGCCCCGGCTTCCAAAGCCGAAGCCGCCGAAATCGTGGTTCCCCAAGACCCGCTGGGGGGGCTGCAAACGGTGGAAGTCCGCTTTCCTTCCCCCATGATCGTCGCCGCCCAGGTCGGTGAGACCGTGGATGCGGCCACCATCCTTGATATCCGTCCGTCATGGCCAGGCCGTTTCCGTTGGCAAAGCTCGCGCAGCGGCACCTTCGAGCCGGAGGGGGTGGTTCCCCTTGGCGGTGAATGGGAGCTGGCCCTTCAAAAAGGCCTGCGCAACGCAGCCGGTCTGCCAGTGGAAGCACCGGCAGTATCCGCCGCCGGACAAGCCTTGCAGTTGCGCGAGCATGCCCCCCGGTATTTTTCACCGGCGTCGGCACCTACCCGCCAACCCGAAATCACGCTCTTTTTCAACGACGCCGTGAATCCGGCGGCGGTGGCGAAGCTCGGGAAGTTTATGACCAAGGCAGGGCAAACCATGGCCGTGACCTGCCGCACCCCCCTCGTGGGTGAGCTGGGCCGGAACCCTGCGGTCACGGGCACCTGGGCCCAGCAAGTGCAGGGCGAAGGTGCGTCCAGTCCGGACGAGCCCGCCGTTTCCGCTGTCCGCCTCAAGCCCGTCAATCCCCTCCCTCTCGGCCATGAATGGCGCTTCCACATGGAACCGGGCCTGGCCAATGCCACGGGCGCAGCGAGGACCACGGAACCGGTGTCCATCCTCTATGGCAGTATTTCCCCTCTGGAGGTCAACAGCGTGGTAGCCGAGCCGGTCCTTGATGGACCACGGCAACTGCGTCTCGGCTTTACCAAAAAACTGGCTGAATTGAAGCCCGGACAATGGGCCGATCTGGTGAAAATCGTTCCGCGGCCGGACGCCCTGGCATGGGAACCCGCAGGCCAGTCGCTCACCATTACCGGAAAATTCGAGCAGGGCCTCGTCTACGACGTCACGGTGAGGGAAGGAGTGCCCGCCGCAGACGGCACCAAACTGGAAAGCTTCCACTATAAAAGAGTATCCTTCAACGCGCACGCTCCTCACATTTCCCTGCCAGCCTTTGACCATGCCCAGTGGATAGGCGGCAAAGGGGATTTTTCCTTTGTCACCGCCAATCTGAATGGAGCCACCGTCAAGATCAAACGGGCCGACCCGGAGACGGCAGTGCTGCTTCTCAATGGTTATGCGACCTACGAGCAGGATGAGAGCCATCCCTACAGCGGCGGCCATACCCGGTTGCCCATGGCCATGGTGCCGGGCAAAACCGTGTGGGAAAAGACTATGCCCACCAAGGTTCCCTTGGACCAGAGTGAGCGCTTTGGGTTTACGTGGGACGAAGTGTTCGACGGGAAGCGCCGGCCGGGGATCTACTTTGTCAATGTCGAGGGCCGTGCCAAGGAGGCTGTCCAGTCCGAATCCGTTCTCGGAGCCCAGGCAGTGGTCCAGCTCTCTGACATCGGGCTCGCCTGGAAGTATGCCGGCAACGAAGCCATGGTCTATGCCTTCTCCCATACCTCCGGTACGGCCTTGCCGGATGTCAGCCTGACAACCTATTCCGCAGACAATGAAGTGGTGGACCGGGTGCAGACCGGTGCGGATGGCATGGCCAAACTGCCTTATGGCAAAATCCGCTGGCTGATCGCCCGGTCAGGCGAAGACCTGCGGGGCGTCCGGGTCGATGGCGGGGCCATGGAAATGAACCGCTGGGCCTACGATCTGCCCGTCGATGACCGCTCCGCCACCCGGGCCTCCCGGGAGATGATGATCTTCACGGAACGCCCGGTCTATCAACCCGGCGAAACGGTGTTCTTCAAAGCCATCACCCGGATGCATCAGGCGGTCACCCTGACGTTTCCGGAGGAACGCAAAGCCACCCTGACCCTGCTGGACCCGCAGAACCGCCCCGTCTTCACCCGTCCCGTGGTCTTCACGGAAAATGGCTCGTTCTCCGATGCCCTGCGCCTGCCCGCAGTGGGCCTCGGATGGTTCCGGCTGCGCATGGAATTTCCCAAACCCGCCACCCCCGTGGCCGCAGGAGGGACTGCTGCCGAGGCCGCCGGTGATGCTGTGTTGGTGGAGGAGGAAACCGGAGAGGAAGACGGCGATGGCGATGGCGATGGGCGGGCTGCGGGCTCCCAGAATTTTGAGCACATGATCCTCGTGCAGGAATATCAGCCGAATGCTTTCCGCATTGTTTTTGACGATGCCGCAGTCGTGCCTGGGACGGAATCCCTCAAAGTGCCGCTCCATGCCTCCTATCTGATGGGCAAGGCCCTCGGCGCCGCCCAGCTCTCGTGGACCTCACGCCTCTCCCAAGCCAATTTCCGGCCGGATGGCTTTGACGACTATCGTTTCTGCCACGCGAAGTCCTACTATGTCTACGACGGCTCACAATATCAGTCGATGAATGAGGAGGCAGCCCTGAATCCGCTGCTGACCGGTCAGGGAATCACCAAACTCAATGACAAGGGCGAAGCCTTCATTGAGGCCAAAGTCCCGGCCTCCTTCGGCCTGCCCGGACCCAAACTGGTTTCCGTCAGCGCGGAAATCACCGATCTCAACCAGCAGACCATCGCCGAGGAATGGCAACGCACCGAACACACCTCGGACTTTTACATCGGCGTGCGCCGTCCTGCCAATGCGGTCACTTCAGGCACGGTGGTGCCACTCTCCCTCGTCGCGGTGAATCAGGACGGCAAACGCCGCAAGGAACCGGTCTCCGCCAAAGTGCTGGTCGAACACCTGACATGGAATGCGGTGCGGGTGCAGACCGCCGGCGGCGGCACCGATGTCCGCAACGAACTGGCCTTCGCACGCGTTGCGGAGGAAGATCTGACCATTTCCCCGGAACCGGGCAAAGAGGAGACATGGAGCTTCCAGCCCAAAGTGGCCGGCACCCACAACCTCACCTTCACCACTAACGATCCGGCCGGCCGGCTGGTGCGCACGGTGGTCAGCATTGATGTGTATGCCCCGCGCGAGTTAGCATGGGAACAGGATGACGGCGTCAAAATCGAACTGCTCCCTGACAAGGATGAATACCTGCCCGGTGAAATCGCCAAGGTGGTCGTCAAATCCCCCTTTTCCGGCTCCGCCCTCGTTACCGTGGAACGGGAGCGGGTGCTCTATTCGACTCTGATGCAGGTCGAAGCCGGCGGCAGCATCGATCTCAAGGTGGACGAGTCATGGGCTCCCAACGCTTTTGTCTCGGTCCTCCAGGTCCGCGGTGGGGCCGCCGATCCCCGGGAACACAAACAACCGGATTACCGGGTGGGTTATGCCGGCATCCGCGTGGCCAGCCGGATCAATCAATTGGCCGTGGAACTGACTCCGGCCCTGCCGGAAGTCCGCCCGGGCGGCCTGGTGGAAGTTTCTGCGACAGTCCGGGATTCAAACGGCAAACCCGTGCCCGACGCGGAGGTGGCCCTGTGGGCCGTGGATGAAGGCATCCTCAGCCTGATGCCATGGGAAGTGCCCGACCCCTCGGCCATCTTCCATTATGATAGTCCGCTGGGCGTGCGCACCGGCGTCTCCCTGCAACGCCTCCTCGCCGAGGATCCCGAACGCCGTGAATTTGCCAACAAGGGGTTTGTCATCGGTGGTGGCGGGGACATGGAAGGCAGCGGCAAGGCCATGCGCAAGGACTTCAAACCCACTGCTTACTGGCATGGCATGCTCCGCACCGGGGAGGACGGGGTGGTCAAGGTCAGCTTCCCGGCCCCGGACAACCTGACGGAATTCCGCCTCGCCGCCGTGGCCAATGAAGGCACGGCCCGCTTTGGCCATGGTGAGAGCCGCTTCAAGGTCAATCAGCCGCTCATGCTGGAGCCCGCCCTGCCGCGCTTCGCCAACGTGGGCGATGAAGTCACCCTCAAGGCGGTCCTGCATAACACTACCACGGAAACCGGCAATATCGACGTCCAGTTGCTCGCCGATGAACGGATCACCCTGCTTGACCCTGCCAGCCGCAAACCTTTGGCGGACCGCAGCCTGACCCGCAGCATCACCGTGGGCAGCCAGCAGTCGAAGGCAGTATCCTTCCCGGTCAAATTCATCGCGGACGGTCCGGTTGTCCTGCATTGGAAAGCCTCGTGCGCCGCCAGCCCGCTGCTCGCCGATGCCGTTGAGTCCAAGTTCAATGTGGGCTTCGCCGAACCGCTGCTCCGCGACATCCAGTTCGTTACCCTGACCAGCGGGGGCAATGGCAGCAACCTCCTCGCCAAGGTCAGGCCCGAATTGCTGGAAGGCACCCACGGCAAAGTGGAGATCACCCTTTCCAACTCCCGCGTCATCGAAGGGGCCGAAGCCGTGATGCGGCTCCTGCGCTATCCTTACGGCTGCGTGGAGCAAACCATGTCATCGCTCCTCCCATGGCTCACCCTCCGGGATCTTAAACAAGTCCTCCCCGGCCTGAACCGGCCTGACGGGGAAATCGCCGATGTCATCCAGAAAGGCGCGGACCGGCTGCTTTCCATGCAGACTCCCGGCGGGGGCTTCGCCTATTGGCCCGGCGGCGACTCACCCACCCTCTGGGCCTCCGCCCATGGTTCCGTGGGTCTCATCATGGCCGCCCGGGCCGGAGCCAACGTCCCCGCAGGCCGTCTCGATGCCCTGACCAAATTTCTCTCCGAATCCCTCCGCGGGGACGGGGAAGGCGATGGCTGGCGCCGCACAGAGCGTGCCTATGCCGCCTACGCCCTCGCCCTCGCCGGCAAGGCCGAGCCCGGCTATCACGAGGCCCTCTACGCCAAACGCCAGGAACTCGCCCCCAGCGCCCGCGCCCTCCTCGCCCTCGCCATCGCCGAAGCCGAAGGCCCGCCCGACATGGCCCGCACCCTCCTCACCCTCACCCGCCCTAACGATACCGACTGGTGGTGGGGGGCCGAAAGCGCCACGGCCATGCGCACCATGGCCTTCCTCAAACTCAAGGACCCTGCCGCCGGGGCCGAAATGGGCCGCCTCCTCGCCGCCCGCAGCCCCCGGGGCGACTGGCGCAATACCTTCTCCAATGCCTGGGTCCTCATGGCCCTCGCCCGCGAAGCCGCCACCGCTCCCGCATGGCAGGGAGGTCAGCCCGCCATCCTAACCATGGATGGCAAAGCCCGGGAAGTCGCCCTCCCTGCCACCCCCGCCTCCCAGACCGTCACCCTGGATTTCAAAGCCGGTGGCCAACTCCCCGCCCTTAGCGCCACGCTGCCCCCCGGCCAGCTCCTCTTTGCCAAGATCGAAATCAGCTCCCGCGCGAAACCCGGCCCTCAGGCCGCCCGCCATTCCGGCTTCGGCATCACCCGCTCTTTCCAAAAGCTAGGGCCCGATGGCTCCCCCGTCCCGGATGCCGCCCTCCGCACCGGCGATCTCGTGCAGGTCTCCCTCAAACTCGACCTCCCCGCCGATGCCGAATATCTCGCCATTGACGACCCCCTCCCCGCCACCTTCGAGGCCGTCAATCCCAACTTCACCTCCATGGCCTCCGCCCAGGCCGCCGCCGCCACCACCCCGTCATGGTTTTCCGACTACACCGAGATGCGCCGCGACCGCGTCCTCTTCTTCCGCGACTACTTCAGCGGCAGGGGGAACTATCAAATCCACTACCTCGCCCGCGTGGTCGCCGAAGGAACCGTCACCGTTCCCGCCTCCCGCATCGAAATGATGTATGACCCCGCCCGCTTCGGCCTCTCCGCCTCCCAGGCCCTCACCACCGAAGCCGACCCCGCCGAAGCCGTCGCCGGCCGGTGAGGCGGGTAGCTGCCGAAATGACTGGCAGTGCGGATGGGACTGGCACAATCCAGAAAAGCCGATGCAACATGTCGTCAAATTGACGCCGCTGGTATCCAAAGGAACCAGCGGAGATCTTGCGGTCGCACTCAGCAACACGGAAAGTCTGCGCCAGGGATGAAGCAGAAGACCCTCAAACGCACCTTGTGGATCGCCGCGTTGACCTTGGCCATGCTCATGACGCTGACCGTGCTTCCCGGACTCAGTTATGAAGTCGAGGGCCCGTGGGGAAGCGGCATCAGGAAATCGTCGGAAAGTGGCTGCCACCAGTTTTGGCTGAGGTTGCCAATGGGCCAATGGTATTATTCCTACTTGTTAGGGGCCGATCCTCCGCAATTTGGGGGGCCAGAGGGAATTTCCCTTTGGGATGGCACGTTCTATTTCCGGTTCCGAACCTTTGAGGTATACGTGCAGCCTCAGAGACCATAATTTGTCTGGCAGAGCGGCATGGTGCGGTTGGAGGAGGTGATTTCGGACGGGGATAAGGCAGGGCTGGATTGGAGGGCCGGGGGCTGAGGGGGGACGGCCGGGAGTCGGGTTAGACGGGCTAGGTCTGCCATCTTCCCGGTATTAGCTATCAAGGGTGACTCTCACCGAACTCTCGACCGCAGAGCGGTCACGGATGTTAGCCGTGGGCTTCAGCCCACGGAAACCGCCCCCCATCCCGGTGCGTCGCAGAGCGACGCCGGATTCCAGCGGGCCACCGGTTGTCCTCCCTCCGTTGCCGCTCTGCGGCAGGCATTCTCTAACGGATTGCCTCCGTGGGCTAAAGCCCACGGCTAACATCCGCGACCGCTCTGCGGTCAGGATTTGGCAATTATAGGCGCAACGGGATCCGGCTTTCGGCAGGTTCTAAAACGGAAAAACGCTTTGCGGCGGCCATGGCCGATACCGGAAAACCAAGCCCACCATCGATTCTGCCGCCAGGACGACGCGCGACGCAGGCTCCAGGTGTCCGGAATTTCCCACCCTCCCTGCGCGGCAAAAGGCTGGAAGGGTCCGTAGGTTTCCACAACAAGGAGGGGCGATCTCTGAATCGCCCAGGGGCGGCCTTGGTCCAGGGGATGAGGGATAGGCTTTTAAACCATGACCAGGCTAGTGGGCCTCCAAGGTGCCGGGCCGCCGCGAGGCGATTCAGAGATCGCCTCTCCTTGTGAGCCATCCGGTTCGGTTGAGGAACAAGAAAGCCAGGACAATCCAGACTCCCGACTCCGACTCCCGACCTCCGACCTCCGACCTCCGACCTCCGACCTCCGACCTCTGGCCTCTGGCCTCTGAATTCTGACCTCTGAATTCTGAATTCTGACCTCTGATTCAAGGTTTGCCTGGCAATTCCCTCTTTTTCCGGACCGGCACCGGTCCCATGCCTTCCGGCTTCCAGGTAGGGTCGCGGGCGAGGATGATTTTATCAGCCTCGAAGCCGTCCTCGCGCAGGCTGAGGTGCAGGCGGTGGTCACCAGCCGTGGGAATATCGAGATAGAGTTTGCCCTCTTCGCCGGTGTGGTTTTCCGGCGTGCGTTGTTTGCTGTCCCAGTGCCACCGGTTTTTCTCCACCGTTTGCCACCGCTGGCCGGAAGCGGGCCATTCGTCATTGAGGCCCACATGCACTCCGTTGTCTTCCGTGCCGGTGGAGTAGGCCCGCAGCCACACACGGTAGCGCCCCGGCTGCGGGATGCGGATGTGATAACTCAACACCGCCATCACCCCGGGAGTGTCGGAAAAGTTTTCGCCTTTGATCAGCTCCTCTTCGTGATTCCTCCGCGTGTCGGGCAGGGCTTCGATATAACTGCCACAGCTGGCTCCCTCCAGATGCGGCGGATCAGCATCGGGAGTCACGCCTGGCTGGGATTTCGCAGAGGTAAGGTGCCATGCTCTGACGTCGCTTTTCGTCTGCTCGAAAAAGTGCTCAGCTTCCATGGCCAGCAGGCCGTCCTTTTCCACGAAGATCACATCTTCTCCAATAACTGGCGGCGGCGGCGTGGCCGTGGCGGTGCGTTTGGGAAATTCCGGTGGCTTGGGTTTGGGGCTGCCGGTTATTTCAGCGAGGAAGGTGAAAAACTGATGTTTCCGGGGCGAGGAGACGCCCCAATTGACAGGCGGCGACTGGTAACCGTCCTCCATGGATTCGCCTTTGCGGCGGTAGTCGAACCAACCCCACGAGGCATGGCCCGTCACGGCGGCGGCGAAGTTGTTCTCCGGCTGGTCGAAGTTCTCGTGGTCGTCCTCGTTGAATACCAAAGGCATGGTGCGGTAGCCGGGCACGGCGCGGGTCCATTGGATCATCGCCGTGATGCGTGCGGGGTCCTTTACGCCGTTGCCGTGGAGCAGCAGGAAGTCGGATGCGCGCACCACATTTTCGCGGGGAACCGCGCCCCCACCGTAGCTGGTGCCCACCAGCAGACGCCGTCCCTCGTGTTCGGTCCGGCGGACGCGTTCGATCAGCTCATGCACGCGCGCGGGCTTGAGGATTTCGTGATCGTAGGCTGCGACGTTGCATTCGTTATTCACTTCGATGAGCACATTGCGCCAGCCGCCTTCCAGCACCCACTTGGTGGCTTCGTCCGTCGCCTTCAACACTGCGGCCTCGTCGCGCAACCGCTGGTCCTGACCAAAGTAAAAATAGCCGAGGATAACTACCATTCCGTTTGCATCCGCCGCATCGAGAATGCGCCCCATGCGCCCGGCAAATTCAGGCCGCAACCCGCCATCCGCCAAAAACGCCCCCGTCTCCCACGGTTGCGTTTTCGAGTAGCCCTCGGGCGAGCCACCTTGAAAATTCACCGTCACCGCGAGCAGCCCGTGTTTTCTCCACTCCGGCATCGCGGCGATGAATTCGCTGACATTGCGTTCCGCGTCCCATTTCCCCGTGTCGGGATACGCCCAACGCGGCGCGGTTTCCGGATTCAAATCATCGAACACCCCTTGGACCATCCGCGAGTTCATAAGCAGTCCCTCGACCCGGTGTTCCTTCCACGAACGCCCCTTATAGGTTGGCTGGCCGTTGATGTGGAAATCCGCGCCAACGATGCTGACGCCCGTCTTTCCGGGTGGCGCAGCAGTGGCAGTGGAAGCAAATAAGGCCAGAAGGAGCAAGGGCAGTTTCATGGTTTTGGCCGGGAGGTTTAGTCATATAGCACCGCAGCAGTGTTGTCCAAGAATTGATTCCCGGAATCCTCCGGCGTAACTCTTGCATGGGACCCGGGTATTGGCGACGATAGCGCCGTTCATGAATTGGAAGCCTGGCATCGGAGATCCGTCGTTGATCGGATGGTTGGCCGTCATGGGCTATTTTATCACTGCGGGCTTGTGTGCGTGGGTAGCGGTCCGGTTGGGCCGGGGAACCGGAGGCCCGCAACGGAGGTCATGGGCGATCCTCGCGCTGGTTTTGGTGGTTCTTGGGATTAACAGAGAAATGGATCTGCAGGGGCTGTTGTTGGCATGGGGCCGGTCATTCGCCTATGAGCAGGGCATTTTTGAAAATAGGCGCGCGCTTCAAATGATCTTCCTGGGTTTGCTGGCGGTGGTGGCCCTGACTGCGTTGTTCCTCTCGTATTGGATGAACCGCCACCATTGGCGGGAGCAGGGCTGGATGTTGGTGGGCAGCGTATTTTTGGTTACTTTTGTGTTGCTCAGAGCCTCTTCCTTCCACCATTTCCAGGACTTTTTGGCCTTTCCCCTCGGAGGAGTCAGGCTCCACCGCATCATCGAATTGTTTGCCATCGCCTGGCTTGCGGGATCGGCCCTCAAACGGCTTCGGGAACTTCGTTTAGTGCCAGAGTCGACGCCACGCATCGCGGGTGGCGCTGGGAGAGATCGCCGCTCCGTTGCTTGCGCAGGAACGCTGCTTCACGTCGGCGGTTCTTCTGGGGATTGCAGCGGACGAAACAGAATCCCCGGTCTTGTGTTCCTGGCAGGAAAGGCCTAATTCCGGACCATGAGTGTTCCGCGCCGCTGGTATCGCCGCCCGTTTCCCCTGATGGGGATCAGCGGTCTGCTGACGCTGACCGGCGGGCTGGGCTGGATCACGGATCACAGCGTGAACCGGATGGTGGTGCCGCGGCAGTATGGAGCGGAGCCGTGGATGCAGGAGATCCTGCGGCAGCCTGAAAAAGCGGGCCTGCGGCTAAAGGCGTTTGCCGTGATAACGTCGGATGGATTGACCCTGCAAGCCCTGATGGCGGAACCCGGACCGGCAGCGGGGACAACCGTGAAAGGATTGCCGGTGACGGCGGCTTTGACCAAGGCGGGGATGAAGAGTGGGCTGCCAGGAGGGCGGGGAACGGTGGTCCTGCTGCATGGATTTAATGCCCGGAAGGAACACATGCTGCCATTTGCCGAGCGGTTTTGTGCCGCAGGATTCCGCTGTGTCATGTTTGACAGTCGTGGGCATGGCGACAGCGGCGGGACCTATGCCACGTTTGGTTCCCGGGAAACGGACGACCTGCGGCGGGTCATCGAAGGAGCCCGGCAGCTCGCGGGCAAGGCCGGGTTGGGACCCTTGGGACTGATGGGGTATTCCATGGGCGGAGCGGTGGCCCTGCAGGCCCAGCCGGAGTTGCCGGAGGTCAAGGCAGTGGCAACGGTTTCGACGTTTGCGGATTTCCGGGGAGTGATCACCCGGCAAGCGGGCGAGCGCTATTCCCGGCTGGGGTTGCCCCTGTTGCCCTTGCTGCGGACTGGCACGCAGTGGCGGGCGGGATTTGATCCATGGAGCATCCGTCCGGGGGAGGCCGCCGGCCGCCTGACTTGTCCACTGTTTCTGGCCCATGGTTCCGACGATGGCCTGATTCCCGTGAGTCATGTTCATCAGCTTGCCGCAGCGGCCGGTTCCCGGGTCCGGCAACTGATGGTCATTCCCGGAGGCACCCATGGCCGCGTCTTCATCACCGGCGGCGACGCCCTCTGGGGAGCCATGTCGGTCTTCTTTGCCAGGGAATTGCCTGTCGGGCGGCCCGGATGAAAAGGCAGGAAGAGCCGGGTGCAAATTCCCGGTCATGCCATTCGCGGCGGTCAGAAGTTCCGAGACCAATTTATCGGGTAATCTCTCCTCACTATCTCTCCCCCGGGAAATCTCTCCTCACTTATTCTGTCCTGCCCGGCTTGTCTGGTGACTAGACCAACCGGTCGCGCCGGGATCATCACGAAGTTCCCCTGATGCAAAATCACCGGTGGGCCTGGGTCCGTGGATTCCTCGAATTCGGTGACCACACGTAACAGACACGAAATGTGGGCGGCATTTCCGGTGCCGATCCGGATGCTCTGTATTTGGTAGACGTCTGGAGAGGAAAGCGCGGACCCGGCAGCGAATACTCAGCGGAGTCTCAATCCGTGCTGCTGCCAGAAGGACTGGAGCGCGGCGGGGGAGCCTTTGAACACATTGCGTTCAATCGGCCGGTCGAGATTGCCGAAGTAGCGGCTGAAGCGGTATCGGCCGTGGGAATAGACCTTGGGCCGCGAGCGGCCACCTTCCCAATCGACCCCACCGTATTGCCAGAGGGTCCAATCCGGCCAGACGCGGTATTGATCAAGAAGTCCTTTCGGATGCCCCGGGGCAGGGAATACCGGGCCCGCGCCGCTGTCATGGGCATAGAGCGCCAGCCAGTAGGGAGCACGGCGCAGTCTGGCTTTGGTGGCGGCATCGGCATTGCCCAGCAGCAGTTTGAGATGCTGGCTGTTTTCCAGATAGGCTACCGGTACCACGCCGGTGCGGCTTTCCACCCGGTCCATGAAGCGCAGGATATCCGACATCCGGGACTTGGCATCGTAGTCGCCACACAGGAGGAGGGCCGGGGCATTCCACGACCGGCTGCGGGCGAGAGCTTGGGCACGGTTCACGAATTGATCGGCCTGGGCCACGGCATCGACGTGATTCTGGAGGCGATAGTAAATCCCCGGCAGCATTCCCACGCGGTCCGCGGCCGCGAGGAAGTTGGCGCATTTGGTGTCGAGGTTGCCGCCTTTGCCCGCCCGCGCGATCAGGCCGAGGGCCCCGTTGGCACGCAGGGCGGAGACATCGTGCTCCGAGTAGCTGCGGCCGTCCCGCTGCCGCTCTTTGGGATCGTAGGCGGAGACATTGATGATTTCCAGCAGCCCGCCGGAGGAGCGCGGCGGTGGGGGCAGAGCACCGCCGGCAACTGACTGGCCGCCGGTGCCGCAATGGGTCAGCAACAAAACAAGGGGGAGCAGCAGGAGACGTTTCATGGGATCTACAGGCGGTCTTGTCAGGGCATCGAACGGAGGGCCGGGAAATCCAATTGATTAACTTGGATCCGGGTGTGCCGGAGCTTTGGCGGGTTCGCTGGCATATGGCAGCCCATTTACTTTTCAGGGAAAAACCGCTGCACGGTTGCGGCGGATGGCGGCTGAGTGCGGAGCGATACCATGACAAACGTGATGGCGGACAGCGCGGTGATGATGGCCACGGGCATCATGCCGAAAATCAGCAATTCGTCCGCCCCGGGTGGTTTGGCGGCGATCATGTCCCGGTAAAAGAGAATGCACCATGCGACAGCGGTGACGATCACGGCAGCAATCGCCCCGGCACTGGTGGAGCGCCGCCAATAAACGGCTCCAAATACGATAGGGAACAGGGCCGAAAAGCCGGTGAAACACCAAACGCCCAAATCGAAGACGTGGGCGCTGTCCTTGAGCCACATGGCCAGAGCGTAGGTGACCGCAACGATCAGCAGAATGAAGGCACGGCCGATCAGGATCTTCTGGGCATCGGTGAAGGAACGTTTGGATAGTCGCAGCACGATATCGCTGGTGAACATGGTGCCGAGACAGACGAACTGGGAATCAAGGCTGGACATGATCGCCGCCAGCACCCCGGCAGCGACCAGTCCGGACAGCACCGGCGAGTGGACCAATTCGTTCACCATCCGGCCGAGCACCATGTTGGGGTTCTGTCCGGGACCCAAAGGCCCGAGATAACCCGCAGCCCACATCCCGATGAGAATGCAGGGCACCCAGACAATCATGATGAAAAGAGGATGGGCGACTACGGTAAGGCGGAAACTTTTGGCGGAGCGGGCCGTAAGCCAGTGTTGGAAGAGATGGGGAAACATGCCGACTGAAAGCGGTATCATGCAGTAGGTGAAAAATTGCAGATGCCCGATGTTGCCCTCGCGGGCGAGCCGGGGTCGGGCAAATTCGCTGTCCGCGACCATCCGGGTGGCGGCGGCCAGTCCGCCGAGGCGTTCGCTGATCAGATAGAAGGCCACCACTCCGCTGGCCATGAAAACCACAGTCTGGAACGCATTGGCCCACACTGCGCCCCTCAGGCCTCCGAGGAATACGTAGAACAACACCACAAGGCAAATTACCAGTCCGCCCCATTGCGCGGGGATGCTGCCATTCAGGGGATGAGGCCGGGTCCCCCCGTCCGGCAGGATAATGTCCGCCACAGGGAACACTCCCGGAAACAGCCCGGCGGTGGCACCCTGGAGAAATTTGCCGGCCGAGATGACCCCGACCAGCAGATAGGGAATCACCAGCAGCACCAGAATGGGGAATAGCAGATAGGCCAGACGGGGGGATTCGTAGCGTTCCCGGAAATACTCGCACTGGGTCAGATAGCCGTATTTTTTCCCGACCGCCCACAGCCGGATACCGATGAGGAAAAATACCGCACTGTGCACCAGCCCCGACCACGAGGCCATGAGTCCATAGACGCCGATGCCGCTGGAATAAGCTTTCCCGGTGGACCCCACCAGGGCAAATCCCGTCATGGTGGTTCCGAAAATGGAAAGCAGCAGCAGGACCGGACCGACATTCCGGCTGACGACAAAAAAGTCGGAACTGGTGCCGGTGGAAAAGCGGCGGCTGATCAGGCCGAGGGCGATCAGGAGGCCGAAGTAGCCAATAATGATCCAGAAGGTGATTTGCTGCATGGAGAGGAAGAACGGCTAGGAGTGGGGGGAGGGTGACGTGGACGTGGACGTGGAAGAAGCCGGGGCGTCAGCCCATGCTTCGATTTCCTGCGGCCAGGCGTGACGGATCGCGAAAAGCCAGAGCAATGCTGCGGCAATCGAAAATCCCGTATGCCACGCCAGGCTGATGGGCAGGAACCCGAGAACGATGGTGCCGTCGTTCCACCACCACCCATCGTGATGCAGGATAAACAAAATCCAGAAAATGATCCAGGTGACTTTTCTCATGGCGGAGCGGGCATAACCGCACCATGAAACGATGGCCAATCCTTTTTTCTTTTTAAGTTTAGGGAAATATCTCCGCAGACGGTCTGCGGTGGCGGCGGATGCCCGGAATCTGCTGGGTTGCCTTGCATTGAGAGTCAGGGTCGAAACCAGACCGTTTTGAGGATGGCGTGGTTTCACAGGCAGACCAGCATCCGGCCTCCGCTTTTGCCTTACCCCCATGACGCGCCGCCCCAATCCTCTTTTCTCCGTCCTTGACCTCGCCCCCATCCTGCAGGGCGGCACCGCCGCGGGGGCTTTCCGCCATTCCCTGGATCTGGCCCGGCATGCCGAGGACTGGGGATATCACCGCTACTGGGTGGCGGAACACCATAATATCCCGGGCATCGCCAGCGCGGCTACGTCCGTGGTTATCGGGTATATTGCCGGCGGGACTTCCACCATCCGTGTGGGTTCCGGGGGTATCATGCTGCCAAATCATGCGCCGCTGGTCATCGCGGAGCAGTTCGGGACGCTGGAATCGCTCTATCCGGGCCGGATTGATCTGGGCCTGGGCCGGGCTCCCGGTGGGGACCAGACCACGGCCCGGGCCCTGCGGCGGAATTTGGGCAGCAGTGGCGATACCTTTCCGCAGGATGTGTTGGAACTGCAGGGCTACCTCGGGGAAGCGACCTCCCCGCAGGCGGTGGTCGCCGTGCCGGGGCAGGGGCTGAAGGTTCCGCTCTACCTGCTGGGTTCGAGCACCTTCAGCGCCCAATTGGCCGCGCACCTGGGGCTGCCGTTTGCCTTCGCCTCCCACTTTGCGCCGGATTCCCTGCTTGAGGCCCTCCGGCTATACCGGTCAGGGTTTCAACCCTCAGCGGCCCTGCAGTATCCGCATGTCATGGTAGGAGTGAATGTCATTGCCGCGGACAGTAACAGGGAAGCGGAACGGCTCTTCACCACCCTGCAGCAGATGTTTTTAAATCTCATCCGCGGACGGCCCCAATTGATGCCGCCGCCGGTGGAGAGCATGGATTCACTGTGGAATGCGGGCGAAGCGGCTTATGTCAGCAGAATGACCCAATACTCTGTAGTGGGCGGACCTCACAAACTCCGTGACGGGCTGGAATCCATCCTGACGGAAACCGTGGCGGATGAAATCATCGTCACCGCCCAAATTTTCGACCACGCCGCCCGCTTGCGGTCCTTTGAAATTGCAGCGCAGGTGTTCAAGGACATCCTGCGGAAGGGTGCTGGATTGGCCGGAAAAACCTCCCCGGCCCCGGTTTCCCCGCCCCTTGTCATTCCCGCATGAATTCACGCTGAAAACCGCGCCCCGCCCCTGCCAAGAATTTCCGAAACTGAAAACTGAAAAACTGAAAAACTGAAAACTCCCATGGAATACCGTCAACTCGGCGCCTCCGGCCTCAAAGTCCCCGTCCTTACCCTCGGCACCGGCACCTTCGGCGGCACCGGAGAACTCTTTACCGCCTTCGGCACCAGCGGCGTGGAGGAAGCCACCCGTCTCGTGGACATCTGCCTGGAAGCCGGTCTCAATATGTTCGACAGCGCGGACATCTACTCCGCCGGCAATGCGGAAACCATTCTGGGCAAAGCCATCGCCGGCCGGCGCGACAAGGTGCTCATTTCCACCAAAGCCACCTTCCGTTCCGGCGAAGGACCTAACGATGTCGGGTCCTCCCGGCATCACCTGACGCGGTCCATCGACGCCGCCCTGAAGCGCCTTGGGACCGACTACATCGACCTCTTTCAACTCCATGGCTTCGACGCCCTGACGCCGGTGGAGGAAACCCTGAGCACCCTCGACCACTTTGTCCGCGCCGGCAAAATCCGCTACATTGGCTGCTCGAATTTCTCCGGCTGGCATCTCATGAAATCCCTCGCCGTCTCCGAACGCTACGGCTGGGCGCGGTATGTCGCCCATCAGGCGTATTATTCCCTCGTGGGCCGGAGCTATGAATGGGAACTCATGCCCCTCGCCGCCGATCAGAAAGTCGGTGCGGTCGTCTGGAGCCCGCTCGGCTGGGCGCGGCTTACCGGCAAGATCCGCCGCAGCCAGCCTATCCCGCCCAACAGCCGTCTGCAAAGCCAGACCGCCATCGATGTCGGTCCCCCCGTGGATGATGAATATCTCTACAAGGTCGTGGATGCCTTGGACGAAGTTGCTGCCGAAACCGGCAAAACCGTGCCGCAGATCGCCCTGAACTGGCTGCTGCAGCGGCCCACTGTGGCCACCCTGGTGATCGGCGCCCGCAACGAAGAACAACTCCGCCAGAACCTCGGAGCCATCGGCTGGAACCTCACCAAAGAACAAGTCGCCAAACTGGAAGCCGCCAGCGACACGCCCCTCGCCTATCCTTATTTCCATCAAAAGGGATTTTCCGAACGGAATCCGTTTCCGGCCGATGCGGTCCAATGACAGGAGCACGGCCATCCTGGCTGTGTGTTTTCACAGAGGTCATTTTTTCTTTCCGTCGGCGGTCTGATGATAGGAAAAATGGAGAATTCAGGCTTCATCGGCCGTGGGCGGGATTCAGCAACTTTTTGAATTCTTCTCCATGGCCGCAGGCGTCGTGACGGGTGGAGAGGATTTGCCCGATGACTCAATCATGGATTGAATTCTCCGTCGAATTTACAAATTGCAAAGTCAGGATTTACAATTTGCAGGGCACCGGCTTCCAATTTTAAAAGTTAGGATTTCCAATTTGCGGAAATCGGAATCAGGCTGGTGCCGGCTTGGCGGCTTCGAGGGCGTAGGCGAGGTGGGGGGTGTAGAGCAGGGGCTCCAGCAGGAAGGAATCGTGGCCCTTGAGGCTGTGGACGGTGATGTGCATGACATTGCAGGCGGCGTCGCGGAGGTGGCGGACGAGGGCGCTTTGTTCTTCCGGATAGAAGCAGAAATCGCTGTCGATGCTGAACACCAGAAAATGCAGCCCATGGCGGCGGCAGGGTTCGAGCAGGGTTTCCCAGGAGGCGGCTCCGGCTTCGGCCACCGGATCAAAGGCGCTCCAGGCCTCGCAGATCCGGAGGTAGGTATTGGCGTCAAAGCGGGTGACGAACTTTTTGCCCTGGTGGAGCATGTAGCTTTCGATGCTGTCGCGCAGGCGATACCATGCGAGGCCCTGGCCGGGTTGTTTCACTTCGCCGCGGGCGCGGGATTCGATTTCATCGAGGTGGACAAAACTCTTGTGGCTGATCATGCGGGCCAAAGCCAGGCCGTAGGTGGGCGGCGAACTGCGGTAATAGTCGCCCGCATTGAAGTTAGGGTCATTTTCAATAGCAAGGATCTGTTCGAAAAGGAACAGGCGGTTCAGCACCGTGGTGGGCCCGCCGCTGGCGATGGGCACCACGAGGCGGACGCGCTCCGGGTATTGCGTGGCCACCGCGAGCGCACACAGGCCCCCCACACTGGGGCCGACCACGGCATGCAGAGTGCGGACGCCCAGGTGGTCCAGCAGCAGCATCTGTGAGGCCACGAGGTCGGACACACTGACATGGGGAAAGGCACTGCCCCAGGGCTGGCTGGTGGCGGGATTTTCCGAAGCGGGGCCCGTGGAACCATAACATCCACCGAGGTAGTTGGCGCAGATCACGCAGTATTTGCCGGTGTCGAGAGCTTTGCCGATGCCGATAAAGTCGCTCCACCAGCCATCATAGAGATCTTCGGTCCAGCGGCCTTCCGTTCCGTCCACCTGGTCGTTGAAACCGGCCGCGTGCTGGCTGCCGGAGAGGGCATGGAAAAGCAGGATCGCGTTGGAAGCGTCGGCATTCAGGGTGCCGTGGATCTCGTAGGCGAGCGTGAAGCCCGGCAGGGTTTCACCGGAACGAAGCGTGAATTCTTGCAGGTAGTGGAAAAAACGGGTCATGAACGTGGGGGAATTTCAGGGCCGGGCAGGGGATCCCGGCGGAGGGACATGGGGCGCTCATCAGCGCGGAGGGGCCCCCAGGCAAGCGCGCAGAGCGCCGCGATATAGGCGCAGAGGGACATCGGGAAAACCTCAACGACGGTTCACCCCAAACCGTGGATGCCGGCGATGGTGACGTGCAACGATAATATAAATGCCATCCCTTCTTCGATAAAAAGCAGATGCCAAGGAAAGCGGGAGAAGTTGGCCCGTCTCCGCCCGCAGGGGGCGAAATGGAAGTGTCTGGGGTGGGTGGCGATGCGGGCGCAGGTGTCTTCGAATGCCTGCCAAAAGCGATTTCCCAACTGGTGACTAATGTTGTCGTAATAACGCAGCGCCTGGGAAATATCCCGTTGGACCAAGAGGTGAAATCTTGGATTCATGAGGCACGTCCGGCCATGACGGCTGCTCTTAACTCTTCCAGACTCATGGTTTGGGCGAGACCTGACTGGATCTCCTGGACGCGTAACGAAACTTCATCGTCAGAGACATCGTAGTCGGGTTGCGGCAGGGTTCCGAGCAGCCAGTCGGCCAGAGCGGCACGGTCTTCGACGGGGAGAGCGGCGGCTTGATTCTGGAAGTCCATGAGGGTGGCCATAGGCTGGGATTTTAGCACAAAGTGACTGGCGGGAAAGTATTCAATTCCCGGAATGAACTCCCGCCCTGTGGCCTGAATTCAGCCCAGCCCAGAGGCATAAAAAACGGCACCTGCGGAAGCAGGTGCCGTTTTCGGAAAAGCAGGAGAACCTGCGGAGCGGTTAGCGCTTGCTGAACTGGAAGCGCTTGCGGGCACCGGGCTGGCCGGACTTTTTGCGTTCCTTGGCGCGGGCATCGCGGCGGAGGTGGAGACCGGCCTTGAGGGCGGGGCGCATCTCGGTGCTGACTCCGAGAAGGGCGCGGGCGATGGCGAGGCGGGCGGCACCGGCCTGGCCATTGAGTCCGCCGCCGGTGGCGTGGAGCACGATGTCGAATTTGGTGGTGTTCCCGGTGGTTTGCAGCGGGGAGAGCACCGCCAACTGCTGGGCCGGAGTCACGAAGTAATCTTCGAACGCGCGGTCGTTGACGGTGATGCGGCCTTCACCGGCGACCAGACGGGCGCGGGCGATGGCGGTTTTCCTTCTGCCGGTGGCGGCGTAGGTGGTTTCGGCCATAATCGTAAAAAGCTAGAGTTTGGGGAGGGATTAGAAATTGTAGGCGACCGGCTCCTGGGCGACATGCGGATGTTCGCTGCCGCGGTAGATGCGCAGTTTGGTCAGGATCTGGCGGCCGAGACGGTTGTGGGGAATCATGCCGCGGATGGCCAGCGTGAGCATTTGTTCGGGACGCCGCGCGCGGAGGGTCTTCGGGCTGTCGCTGTGGTGGCCCCCGACAAAGCCGGAGAAGCGGGTGTATTCCTTGTTGGTCTCCTTCTTGCCGGTGAAGACGGCTTTCTCCGCATTGATGATCACGACGTGGTCGCCGTTGTCGATGTGGGGAGTATAGGTGACTTTGTTTTTGCCGCGGAGGAGGTTGGCGGCTTCGACGGCGACGGCACCAATGACGCGCTTGTTGGCATCAATGATGAACCATTTCCGTTGTTGTTCTTCGTTCTTGGCGGAGAATGTTTTCATGGCTGGAAGGGAAGGCCCGGGCGGCAGAAGGTCGGAGCCGGGGCGCGGAGACTACCGGGTCCGAAGAGCTTGTCAAATTGAAATTAAATCTTTCCCGTGCTGGAAAACCCTGATAATGAAGGTGCTCCAGCATGAGAATCCGGTTAATTGCTAGCCTGCGCCAAAGCTTAATCGCTTGAAACTGAAGGGTCGCGCCGGTTCCAGGCCACACAGGCGGCATAAAAAACTCCGTTGCCTCCGAAAATGTCGAGTGCGCTCCCGATGGTGACATCCACCCGGCCGGACGTGAGACGGTCGGCCAGTGCGAGGTCCGCGAGGGAGCGGGCCCCACCGGCGTAGGTGACGGGGATGGGACTGTGTTCGGCCAGGAATGGCAGCAGGGCTTCGTCCATGCCGCCGCATTTGCCTTCCACATCGGCGGCATGAACGAGGAATTCGCTGCAGGAACCGGCAAGCTGGCGCAGGTGCTCCGGGGTCAGGGTGAGGTCAGTAAAAGTCTGCCAGCGGTTCATACACACCGTCCAGCCTCCCTCAGGGGTGCGCCGGCAACTGAGATCGATCACCAGGCGGCTGCGTCCGGTGGCCGCCTTGAGTTCCTCGAGCCGCCCTGGCAGGAAATGGCCTTCCGGGGAAAAGAGCCATGAGGTGACGATGACATGCGAAGCGCCGGCTTCCAGCCAGGCTGCGGCATTGCCGGCATGGACGCCACCCCCGGCCTGCAAACCGCCCGGCCAGGCGGCGAGCGCCCGGCAGGCAGCGTCTTCATTGCCTGGACCCAGCATGATAACATGTCCCCCCGTGAGCTGGTCGCGGCGGTACAACTGCGCATAGAATTCCGCAGGATGTTCGCTTTCGAAATTGGTTATGAGCCCGCCGCCGTGATCGGTCAGGCTGCCTCCAACAATTTGTTTCACCCGGCCCTCGTGGAGGTCAATGCAGGGACGGAATCGGGTCATGGTGGAAGGAAGCAGAGCAGGGAGGGAAGGGAAGGGCAGGCGGTTCCGGGAGGACGGTCCGGGTTGTGGAAGGAGCTTCCGTTCAGTTGCCGCCCATGGCCATGAGGGTGAGTGCGGCCAGTTCATTGATCACCCCTTTGGCCCCTTCGCTTTGGCGGTACCACCGGGCGGGATCATAGCTGACAGGGGCAATGCTGAACACACCGACCTGCCATGCGGGGCCGAGCACGTCCTGGAAGATGGCTCGGGAGCGCCGGGCGTGGGTCCCGCGGGTGACGAGGTTGATGCGGCGCCCGGTGTCAGGGACGGGCTCCGCGTCGAGGACTGCCTTCAGGGCCATGGCCATGGCGCGGGTGCGTTCCGTTTTCACCTCCGCACAGGGCACCGGGCAAATCCGTTGCGGATCCATTCCCAGCCTGGCCAAGGTCTGCGCGGCCACCTCGGCATGCGTTTTCCATGGCACCAGATAGGAACCCCGCTCCACCGGAATGCCGGTGGTGAAGACGCGCGTGGCATTGCTGTCGTCCGCGATGACGACCGTGGCGTTCAGGACGTCGTCCGGCACCCAGCCTTCCACAATCAAATAGCGGGCGTCCGGAACCGGATCGGTGACGGCCAACCAGCTGTGCAATTGACGTCCGGCGGTCAGGCCGAGAGTGACCAGGGTGAGAAATGCGCAAAGCCAGAAGCGCCAGGTGGGCCAGATCATGGCGCGGCGACGGAACCAGAAACCACGGCGGGCCACCGTGGCCGGGACGGGCACGGCTGGCTCGGCGGACATGCCGCCAACCAGAGGGTGCCCGGCCTGACCGTCAACGGGAACTTGCGGCCTCCTGCCCGAAACGCAGAACCATGGCCAAGCGTCAAACCACTGGCCGCCCCGGCACCTGCCACGGGCCGAGTTGCCGCCGCAGCCGGACCAGGCTGAGGACCATGGCGAGGACACTGCCGGCGCGCAGCTGGCCGCCCCGGATTTCTGTCCAGTTCACCGGCACCGCCCGGATGCTGGTGCCGTGATGCAGCAAATGCCACGTCAGGTCCACGTCAAAACAGAAGCGCCGTTCGGTCAGGGACGGGGCAAAGGTCCGCCAGGCATCCGCCGGCACGATCTTGCAGCCACACTGGGTTTCCGGCAGGGGAAAACGAAACAAAAACTGCACCAGCCTGCGGAACACCTGTCCTGCCACGCCGCGGCCGGGATGCCGTTGCACCACGGTATCATCTTCGCCAGTGCGCACCGCAAACACCGCCCGCGTGGGCGTGCGCGCAGCCAGCAGACAAACCCGGGCGGTCTCTTCCGGCGGCACTGCTCCATCTGCATCGACAAAACCAAGATGCGTGTGTTCACTCCCCGCCGTCTCCCAACCACCATAGACGGCCCCTCCCTTGCCGGTATTCTCCTTCCTCAGCAACGCGGGCAGCAGGGCCGGTTCCTCCTGACGCAATTCTGCCACATACGTTTCCAGCCACGCCTGTTCTTCCGGACCGGAACCATCATCCACCACCAGAAGGTCGGCCGCCGCCCCGGCCTGCCGCAGGGCCGTCAGCAGCGGCGGCAGAAACGAAGGCAGGCGCGTGCGCTCCCGGAGGCAGGGAATAACAAGAAGGATCCTCACGAAAAACAGGTCTGGAAGAAATTAGGATTGAACCGGTTGCCGGCGGTGACGCCGCCGCCGCAACGGAGACGCAAGTGACGTTGCCAGCCAGGCTTTTCTTCCATCCCCCTGACGCCGACCTCGTCCGGCCGCTTCCACCCCTCTCAGCGCGGAGATCTCCCCAGGTAAGTAGCTTCTGCGGACTTGCTTCACTTCTACGCCGAGACAGAATCAGGCCTTGGTTCTCCATACCGCACTTATTCGAATCACACTTAAATCAAGCATCATGGCATGGCCGCAGCAGGGACAGGTGACGGCTGCTTTGTCAGGGAGCAGCAGGACCACGCCTCCGGCCCGCAGCAGTTGGCGCACCCGGGCGTAAAGTTCCCACGCCGCCGGACTGAGCCAGCCGTAGTGCCGCACCCGGGTAAACCCGCGCGCCAGGACCTGTCGCAAAAACCGCTGCAGGAACGCTTCCCCTGATAGGGTGGTGCGCTGCTCCTGGCCGCTCTCCCGGTCCGTCCAGAGGAAGGTGACGCTGTCGTCATCCACGGCCGTGATGCGGGAATGGGGAGCACACGCGCCCCGCGTGTCGTTTTTCGCGCCCCGCAGGAGACTTGAAAGGCTCCGCGGAGCGGCTGATTTCTTTTCGAGGGGAGAAGGAAGGTGAGTTGCCGCTATGCGTTAGGAGCGGGGCCGCGGTGTCAGTTGGAGTGCGGCTGCGCCGGAGCGTTTCAAGTGGAAGGCGGGGCGCCTTCCACAACACGCGGGGCGCGTGTGCTCCCCTCCACCCTGCGCGGCCGCCCCCCTTTCAACTGGACATGCCCGATGAAACGGACTGCCGGGGGATAGGAATCAACAACAGAATTTAAAGCAGATGTTTTTTTCATAGGCCTGCAAGGTCCACCACCCCGAAGCCATGGCAACCCGCCTCCTTCAAACCCCGGCCCCACGGGACGCGAAGCGCTTGAGCCTGGCGAACTCGTTCAACAAGGCGTGCCATCCAACCACTGGGACAACGACGTAAGCCACCGGGATGTTTTTATTATCGGGTGCCGGATTGACCACGTGGGAGTGCCGGAGAGTGCAGACCCGGATTTTTTCATCTACTTGGCCCAGGCAACGCTCAATCGGCCACTTCCCCAACATAACACCTCCTCACCCGCGGTCCCAGTCCGGTGAAGAGATCCCATGCGTTGGTGCCGCCCTGGGCCGCCAGTTCCGGAGCGGTGATTTCCACATTGCCCTGAACCCCCACCAGGACAGCTTCGTCGCCCGGCCGGGGAGGTTCCGTCAGGTCTGTGGCATCCACCATGATCTGGTCCATGGTCACCCGGCCCAGCACCGCACAGCGTTGTCCGCCCAGCAGCACCGCAGCTCCGTGACCGGAGGCCTGGCGCGGAAACCCGTCTGCATAGCCCGCTGCCAGGGTGGCCACCCGGGTCGGCCGGGTGGTTATAAAGGTCCGGCCATAACTCACCCCATGCCCTGCCGGCAGCATTTTGACGAGGGACACCCGGGTTTTCCAGGTCACCACCTGCCGCAGCCGCGCCTGCTCCGCCGGCAGCGGAGAAACCCCATACAGCATCAGGCCCGCCCGCGCCCAATGGCCCGCTGGCGGGGGATATGCCAGCAGGCCGGCGCTGTTGGCCAGTTGCCGGCCGGCACCCGCCGCAAGGTTTTCCCCCTGCAGCTTCCCTAGCAAGGCTTCAAACTGCTCCGTTTGCTCCCGCGTGTAGACCGGGTCCTCGTCCGCACTGGGAAAGTGCGAAGCCACACTGTCCAGCCGTAGCGCGGGATGGGCCTGCACCGCCCGCACCACGGCTGAGGCCTCCTCCGGCAGCACCCCGATCCGCCCCATTCCCGTATCCACCACCACATGCACCGCCAGCGTCACCTGCCGGCGAGCCGCCGCCGCCCCATATCCCGTCACCTCTTCGAGGCTGGACACCGCGGCACAAAATCCTCCGGCCGCCACTGCATCCCATTCCTCCGGCAGCGCCGGTCCCAAGAGATACACCGGTTGCTCCATCCCCGCCTCCCGCAGTGCTGCTGCTTCCCTCACATTGGCCACAGCAAACCCCCGCACTTCTGCAGCCATTGCCCGCGCCACCGCCAACATCCCCAGCCCATACCCATCCGCCTTCACCACCGCCAGAATCCCCGGAGGTGATCCCTCCGCAAAGCACTCCTGCGCTACCCGCACATTGTGCCGCACCGCCCCCAGATCAATCTCTACCCAAGTCCGGTCCGGCAGGCCCGCCCCATCGCCCGGGGCATCTGATTTCAATTCACGCACCTTCCCAGTATGGAAGTCCCCGCCCGCCCGGCAAGCGGTCTGGTGGGGGAGTTTTCGGTTTCCGGTCCCCATAGCCCCATCCCTCAAAGGTCAAAGTTCAAAGTTCAAAGTTCAAAGGTCAATGGTCACAGTTCAATGGTCAAAGTTCCAGGTGGGAAGTTCTTCGTTGGGCGTTGCACGCTATCGCGCCCAACCGACCGTTTTCGAGGATTCCTGGCGGAATTTGCGCGGGCCTTAAAAGGCCAGTTATGGGTCAACCCGGGACGCGGCATGAGCGGCAGCGGCGGGGCGCAATAAAGGGTCGGGTGACCGGACTGCCGTTCCCTTTCAGCCGGCTCTTAGCGGGCTGCCCTGGGCTTTGCAGCCGTCCAGGAGCGTGTCGAGGTAATCGGTAATCCCATTGAGGGCCGTGGTGTAGTCATTTTCCGGGAGGATGGCGACGGCTTCGCGGGCCTGCTCCAGCATTTCCTTGGCGGTGCGCACGGCGCGCTGGATACAGCCGGCGTAACCGGCGATGCCGACAATCACATTCAGATCAATCGGTTCCTGCCGCAGGATGAGGGTATGCAGTTGGGTGCGCTGCTCTTCGCTGCTTTCTTCGAGGAGGTAAAGGATGGGCAGGGTCAGTTTGCCTTTGATGAGGTCGGTGCCGAGAGTTTTTCCGGCGGTGGCTTCGCTGCCGGTGAGGTCGAGGCAGTCATCGTAGATTTGATAGGCGGTGCCGAGGAGGTCGCCATACTGGCGCATGTTTTCCTGCACTTCCGGGCTGGCTCCGCTGAGCCACGCGGAGAGTTCCGCCGCCGAGGCAAACAGGGCGGCCGTCTTCATGCTGATGATGCGGAAATATTCCGGAATCGTCAGGGCGAGGTCAAAGCGGCGCTGGGTTTGCAGGATTTCGCCGGTGCAGACTTCGTTGGAGGACCGGGCGATTTTCCGGCTGATGTGGGTGCTGTCGAAACTGGCGGCCAATTCCAGAGCATGCGCAAACAGACAGTCGCCCAGCAGGACACTGAGGGCGCTGCCCCATTTGGCAGCGGCGGTAGGCTGGGAACGGCGCAGGGCCGCCCCGTCCATGATGTCATCATGCACCAGGGTGGCGAGGTGGATCAACTCCAGCACGATGCCGAGCTTCTTGTGGTCGGTCGTGGCCCCCCCGCAGGCACCTCCAATCAGCAGGGACAAGGCGGGGCGGATGCGTTTCCCGCTGGTTCCGAGGATGTAGGAGACATAACCTTCGACCGCAGGGTCGAAGGCATTGGCTTCCGCTTTGATCTCCGCTTCGACCTCTTTCAACTCCTGTTCAATAAGCTGGAAGGGGAACTTGAGGGCGGCCGTGGCTTTGGACTTTGTGAAAAGTTTCACAAGCGGAGGTTAGGGGGAGTTGGGGGTGGTGTCAAGGGGGCTTGTCCCCCGTTGCCCGTCCCCGCTATTTGGCTGGGGGCTTGGGGGCCTCTTTTTTGGGCTCTGCAGCCGGAGCGGGGGCTGGTTTGGTTTCCGGCTTGGCGGCAAATAATTTGGCATATTGACCGTATCCCGCTTTTTCGAGGTCCTCTTTGGGGATGAACTTCAAGGCCGCGCCGTTGATGCAATAGCGCAGACCGCCTTTATCGCGGGGACCATCATCAAAGACGTGGCCGAGGTGGGAGTCGGCGGTGGCACTGCGGACTTCGGTGCGGACCATGCCGTGGGTCAGGTCCTTTTTCTCGATGATCTCGGTGTCCTGGATGGGTTTGGTGAAGCTGGGCCAGCCGCAGCCGCTGTCGTATTTATCAAGGGAGGAAAAGAGGGGTTTGCCGGACACGATATCCACATAGATGCCCTCCTTTTTACTGTCATGGTATTCGCTGGTGAATGGGCGTTCGGTGCCACTGTTCTGCGTGACGTGCTTTTGGACCGGAGTCAGCTTTTCGATGGTTTCCTTGAAGGGTGCCGTTTTCGCGGGATCAGAATTGGAGTTTTCGGAAGCCATGGATTTGTTGGTGAAGAACAGGGAGGAACCAGCCATGAGAACGGCGGCACACAATACCACGAGGCCGGAACGGACAGCAGGGTGGAGGGAGGAATCAGTTTTCATGGGTTAATGGAGTTACGGTTGAAGCGGGTGGGGGGAAACTACGGACCGCTCAGGGAAGCGGCGCTTTTTAACCAGACACTTAAATCGTAGGATTCCTTCCATGTTTCATCGGGAATTTTCCAGGTGAGGAGGCGCGCGATGGGACGGGCCGGATTGCCGGTCCGGGCGGTGACAATGATTTCCAGCCTCGGCGGGCCGGGTTGTCCGATGGGCCGGAGGGTCGGGCGGACGGTGATTTTGTTGGCCCCTTTGCGCAGCCCGCCGATAATGACATGGTCTGCGCTGGTGTTCTCTATGGTCTCGCGGTGCGGCCCGCCATTGACTTCGATTTCCACCCGGCAGCCTGCAGCGAGCACGGAAATGGTAGCCACCTGGTAGGGTTCCGGGCACGGTTTTGGCATTTCGGGCGGTTTGGGATCGAGGACAAAATCGTCCCGCTGCAGCCATGCCCGGCCCCCGGCGCGGATTTCACGCTTGAGCACTTCATCGTTGCCCAGATTCACATATTGCAGGGAGTTGAATTTCCATGTCCCGTCTTCATTCAGGAAATGCAGCATCAGGGGGTTTTCCGGAGTGATTTCGCCATCCACAAATCCGAAATCCACGCGGCCAAAATACACCAACCGGGCGGCGGCCCCGGACGCCGAGGCGTCGATGAAGGCGAGACGGGTGAGATCCGGCGGGCGGAAAAATGAGGTGAACACCGCCCGCGGCCATGGTTGTTTGAGTGAGACGACCTGATTCCGCAGACACATTTGCCGGTAACGGGAAGTCACCCTGGCCCAACGCGCGATATCTTTTTGCACCATCGCCTGGAACCATTGGACATACACCCGCTCCAAGGTTGTCCGCAGTCCGGGATCGTTCGTTTGTGCCCGCAGGACAGGCATCAACGCTCCCCCCAGACTGACAGGAAGTGACCAGCGCAGGAAATCGCGGCGGGATGGGCGGGGAATATTCAGAAGCTCCACCCTGGCTTTGAAGGGCGATCCAGCCAGCGGAAAATGAAAGCGCATGGACAGAAATTACGGATTGGAGAACCGGGCCCGGACAAACATCCGCAGGGCACCGGGGGGCGCAGGGATGGCAAAGACGAGCCGTTCCACGGTTCCAGTGAGGGGAGTACGGCTCACCAGGTTGGCTCCGGTGGCTCCGGTCCAGCCTGCCGGACCCGAGGCGCTCAGGTCGGTGGATATTTGGATCCCGGTGGAAACCTGTACCGCCGTATCCCGGTCGATGGTGAACACAAAGACGGCGGCGGAGGGGGGACCGGACAAGATGGCCGATGGCGGGCTGCCGGATCCGATGGCAAATTCTGCCAAATCGGTCAGCCCATCCTGATCGCTGTCGGCATTGGCATCGCCGGTAAAGACGGTGCCGTCCGCACTGCCGGGGGATCCACCGGGCAGAGTGCTGGCCCGCCAGCTCAGGGGATGGTTGTGGTCAGGGTTGCCCATGGGGGAGATCAGGATGAGGGCGTTTCCGCCACCGTCGGCGGAGGACGGCCAGGGATCCTGGTCATGGTAAGTGAAGCGTTTGACGTCAGGACCGGCAGCGGAGAGGATCGCCAACTGCTCGCCGGAATTGCTGAGTTTATTGCCGTCCGGCTCAGCCGGAAGGTAATATTCCGGCGCCGCCGGCACGCCGGGATGCCGCAGGGCAAAAGCCGCCGCGCGCCGGGGCAGAATGAGACGGCCCCCGGCAGGGATGCGTGTATTGGCGGCAAAGGTGTAAGTTAGGCCGCTGTCGAAACGGCAATTCGTCAGGTCCACCATTTGAGTGCTGATGTTCTGGAACTCAAGATACTCGAAATCGTCCGGTGACATTAAACCCGCGCTGATTTCCGCTGTGGTGGGGTCCGTGGGATGGTAGTGGATTTTGGAAACCACGAGATTACCGGCGTCGGCGGGGACAATGCCGCCGGTGGAAGTGACGGTCACGGTGGCGGTGCCGGCTAGGGTGCCGTCCTTTCTTACCGCCTCCAGGGTGTAGGTTTGGGTGCCGCTGAGGCCGGGGAGCTGCAGGGTCCATGCATTCTGGGTGGTCCATGTCACAGGGAGCGGTTCCGGGCTGCCGGCGAGGCGGATGAAATCCACGTCAATCCAGCCACTGCCAGGGATGGTGGCGAAGGGGGTGGCGACGTTCATGGTGGCCGCACTGGTGCGGGCAAAGGGGACCACCGGCACGGCGGCGGTCTGGCCTCCGGTGCCATTCACCACATTCCGCGCGTAGTTGGCCCGCGCCCGCAGGTAGGGGAGCGCAGCGGTGAGGTTGTCTGCGGTGCCAAACCGGTTGTAGTGGGTGGCCCAGCGGGTGAGAAATGCATCATTGAAGGAGCGGTTCAGAATATCCAGGAGGTGGCCATAGTAGAGGCGTTTGTTGGAGGGATCCGCGAGGAATTTTCCAAGGTCCTGACCACTGGTGAGGGAAGCGGACGAATTGCTCTGGTTGAGAAAATCCAAATCCCACGGGAAGAGAACCGCCTTGCCTCCCGGCGGAAAATAAAAGAGGGCATTGTGCTGGGCGGCGGAGTTCAGGTAGTTGTCCGTGACGCCATACAGGATAGCGGGGATGTGCGCCCGGAGCAGGGCACTGACATCAATATACTGGTTGGTCTGGGTCTTGAAGGCGGCAGAGCCGGCGGGCTGGCCGATGGCGGTGGCGACATCGATGATTTTTTGATAGTCATCGCGGCCCCGCGCGTTTTCGATCAGCCAATACCAGCGGTAGTTTTCCTTGTTGGTGCCGAGGGAAGTGACGTTCACGCCGGGCGGGCCGGTCGTGTCCTGGGGGATTTTCGGGTTTTCCGGCACGATCACGGGATCAATGGCGCGGGTAATGGGATTGATGGTCTGGGTCAGCACATAGATCCGCTCATATTTGAAGATAGGGCCGGAACCGCCATCCTCCCATTGTCCATCCAGGTAGGAATCGTCGAAGCGGGTTTTGGACAGGATGGCGGGGCCGGTCAGGGTGGAGCCGTTGTAGGCGAAACCCGAGCCGGTGGCCACCGGGGCGATGACGCGGACGATGTCATCTTCCGGGGCATTGATGCCGCCCGCCGCGTTGGTGACGGTTTTGATGAGGATTTCCATCTGGCCGGCCGAGGTTCCTCCGGAGCGGTCTATGGAGACCGCGGCATGCGCTCCGAGGAAGAGATCATCGCTGGGGAATTGCACATTGTAGCCCACACGGCTGGGGTTGAAGCGCCCGTGTTCGCTGCTCTTCAGCCGCGCGCTGGCCCGGTAATAAACCCGCTGCTCGTCATAGATCACGGTGCAGGGGAGCGAGCCGTTGCTCATAACATTTTCGAGGCGGTACATGTGATTGGCATCCGCTCCGGTGAGGACGATCCGGATGTTATGGGGCCGGGCTCCGCTGGGCATCTGGAAAATCGCTTTGCCATCCTGCCATGGGATGATGGCGCGGGAGGCCGGTCCGTCCGCAGGGAAGAAGGCTGCGGCTCCCAGGGTGTCGGTGGCCCTGACATAAAACTGCACGCGGGCGGAGCTGGCCTGACCCGGCACAGTGGCGGCATAGCGGCCTGTGCCGTCGGCCGTCATGGCGGTGCTGGTGAAGGCCGCGCCATTCACCGCCGTGAATAGCTCCACCGAGGCAATGCCATCAGGATCCGCCACGGCGATGCTGACGACGGCGCTTTCGCTGACGGCGGGCACCACCGGCGCGTGGCCAAGGGAGTCGAAGGTGGGTCCCGCATTCGCCACCGCACTGCGGTTTACAGCACCGGGAGTGCCGCCGGTAACGGGCACGGTGAGCAGGGTCTGGCGGGCGAGGCGGTTGCAATAGAGACGTGTATGCAGGCGGTTGGATCCGCGCAGCCACTTGGCGCGGAAGCTGATCGTATAGGTGCTGGAGGCAGAGATGGTATGGAAGGAGGTGCCGTTTTTCAGGGTGGTGGTGGCATGGTTGTGCATGTGTTCCGTGGCCCCGTTGGCGGAGACCATCAGCACCTTGCTTCCAGGAAGGTAGGGGTCGTCCACCACGGTGCCGGCGTGGTTGCCGATGATGCGCCACTTCTCCGCTCCGCCGGTGAAGCCGCCATTCTGGATGAGTTGAGTGGCGCCTGCTCCCACGGTCACGCTGATGTCGTCGATGAGAAACTCCCCTGCCGCCAGCAGGCCGAAAACGAATTCATTCCATGTCGCCGGATCTCCTGCGCTGGGGTTGGTGGCGGGACCGCTGTAACTAACGGTTTGCCATGGGGTTTGGGCGCTCTCGTCACTGGCGGCCCATGATTCGCCCCGGGCATTGTCGGAGTCCGGATCCATCAGCTCAAGGCTGCTCCCCCCGCCATCCGCCCATGAACTCCATCGGCCGCCGTCAACGTAGGTCAGGTGGTCGGCGGTATTGTTATACCCGTCCCGCAGAATCAGGGTTTCCCCGCTGCGGGAGAGATTCCCGCTCCATGGCCCCAGAGCAGTGACGCCGGGGTGGAGGGCGGCAAAGGCGGCGGGATCCCACGCCACCACCAGATATCCGCCAGCGGGCAGGAGGGTGCCGACGGGGAATCCGTAGTTTATGCCATCGCTGAACCTCCATCCCGTGAGGTCCACCGGGACCGCACCTTTGTTATACAACTCGATCCACTGCTCCGGCGAGTCGTTCAGGGCATTGTAGAAAATTTCGTTGATGACGATATCATGGTGCACCACCACAACATTGGTGCCTCCGGGAGTGGCACTGTCCGGGAAGCCCCAGCCGCCGCCGGAGACGGTGCCGCGGAGGCGGTTGGTGACTTCCCTGGCATCGCTCAGGGTGGTGGCTCCCGGACCCAGGAGGAAAAATTTCATGCCGTCCTGCGGGGTGAACCCAAGGGCGGCTCCACTAACGGTGAAGAGGCCTCCGGCGGGAATGTTGCCTGCCGGCAAGGGCACACTTCCGCCGGCACTGGTCTGCAGCGTCCAGCCCGCCGTATTCAATTCCGCTCCGGAGCTGTTTTTCAATTCAACAAAAAATCCGGGATCGCCCGCTCCGGCGATTTCGTTGAATTGAAGCGGATTGAGGGTGTTGGGATCGGCGGGCACTTCCACAGTTTCAAGGGAGGCATCAAAGGAAGTGCTGCTGCTGCCCGGGGCTTTGTGCAGGGAAACGGCCAGCACGTTGGTCCCATTCACCAGGGCCGCCGGGGGCACCAGCAGGGAGCCGGAGGGCATGGGCGGTGCGATGACCGAGGAAGCTGGCGTGCTGTGATCCACCGGCCCGGCAGGCATGTTGGGACGCAGGATTTCCGTGCCGTTCAGATAAAAAACCGCCCCGTCCGCCACCGTGTGATTCAACCGCACCGAAGTGCGGAAGGGATCGCCCGGAAAGTGGAAGGACTTCCGCAGATAACTGACCGGAGCCGTGGGCGAGAGCGGCGTCACGTCCACCAGGCCATACTCGCTGCTCAGATAGGACCCGACCTGCTGGAAGTCCGCATCCGACAGTCCGTCCCTGTAAATCAGCAGTTCCGCAATGTCCCCGTTGAAGCCCTGGGTGATCGTGGTGCTGTGCGAGCCGATATTGACAGGGTCCGGCGTCAGGGCCGCGCCGGTATCGGCTTCGGTGGCCTGCATCACTCCGTTGACCCAGATTTCAAAGCGGTTTTCCGCACGGTTGCGGCGGATCGCCACCAATTGCCAGACGGTGGAGGAAATGGCTGTAGTGGAAACCGGCCCGCCCAGGCCGCTGCCGTCGGTATAACGTTTCTGCAGGGCGTAGAATCCTCCCTGGTTTTTGAGGGAAGCCAGCGGGTTTCCGGGCGGGCCCCGGTCAAAAATATAGGCCTCGCTGCTCTGCGCGGCATTGCCTTTGAGCACGATAAAGTAAGCAAAACCTCCGGTAGCAGTGATGCCGGGAGACAGGGTGGTGCGGCATTCGTCGTTGCCGTCGAACCGCACCGCCGGCTTGCCGTTCGGGGTGGCAGCAGCGCGGAAGGTAGGCGTCGAGGATCCCGCAGTGGCGTTTTGGGCAACGCCGTCACCGGTGGCGGTGTCGGGCCAGACCGCCACCGTGGCGCCGTTAGTCAGACCGGTGAGGGCTCCGGCGCGGTATCGGGCGGTGAGGTTGGCGGTGACGGTCAGGGCCGGGGAGGCCGGTTGCGCACCGAGCACGGCAGGTCCCGAATTCCAGGCAGTATCCACAAACCCCGGATCCTTCCAATCCGCCGGCGGGGCCTCATCCGCATCGCGGTAACGCCAGGTATCCCGGCTGGCAATGTGGACCCGCGTCAAGGGTCCGCCGGTGAGAAAATTTTGCGCGCCGGGGGTGCCGCCAATTGGGGTGCTGGCGGTCCATGCGGAAGCTCCGGCGGCAGCGGTGAATTCATCCCGTCTGGTCAGGGTGGCTCCGCTGCCATCCGCACCAACGGGCCATGCGCCCCGGTCTTCATAACTGATTTCATCCATGATCCGGCCATTCAGATTCCGGATGCGGAGGGTCTCCCCGCTGTTGCTCAGGCTGCCCGTGAATGGACCGACCGATCCTGGCAGGGAAGCGGGATCCGCCGCTATCAGAAGGAAGCCATTTCCGGGGATGAAGGAGCCCGTGCCGGTGGCGGGGAAAGTGTAGTCGATCCCGCCGGTGATCCTCCACCCGGCCGTGTTGACATCCACGCCGTTCAGATTGCGCAGTTCGATCCATTCCGTCTGTCCGGTGGGGGGATGATACTGGATTTCATTGAAGACGATGTTGGAATCAAAGGCGCGGAGGGAACCGGCACCGAGGATAGTCAGGGTGAGCAGGGGGAGGACGAATCGCATGGAGGGGATTCCATTAGACCCAAAAACTGCGGCAAAAGGCAAGAATGGATTCTGGGCATTTTGCTGATTCCCAGGAACGGGGCGGACGGCAAAATGCGGGAGGAGGTTTGAAAGGGCCTGCGGGACACGTCCTGCCCGCATCCTGCCTTTGGTTGACGGACCCGGTTCCTCGGGACGTATTGGGAGAATGATCCGCCCCCTTCTTCTTTTTCATGCGTTCCTGCTTCAGACGGCCCTTCAGGCTCAGGAAATACCGGCGAAACCGGACGCTTTTGTTTCCGGCACCCGCCAGATCACCTTCTCCGGCAAACGGGCTGGCGAGGGATATTTCAGTGCGGATGGAAAACGCATGATCTTCCAAAGCGAACGGGAAGCAGGAAATCCGTTCTATCAGATTTATCTGCTGGACTTTGAAACCGGAGATACCACCCGCCTGTCCAATGGGGTGGGCAAGACCACCTGCGCCTGGCTGCATCCGGATGGCCGTCGGTTCCTCTATGCCTCCACGCACGGGGATGAGGCCTCCGGGGCCCTGCAGGCTGCGGAATTGCAGGCCCGGGCGGAGGGAAAACAGAAGCGGTATGCGTGGGATTATGACGAGCAGTATGAAATCTATGCGCAGTCCCTCGACGGCACCGGAGCCGTCAATCTCACCAAGGCCCGCGGCTACGATGCCGAGGGCAGCTACAGCCCTGATGGCGAATGGATCGCCTTTGCCTCGAACCGCCATGCCTACACGGAGGCCCTGACCAAAGAGGAACAGGAGAAATTTGACCGTCAGAAATCGTGGCTGATGGACCTGTATCTCATGCGGGCGGACGGTTCCGGGGTGAAGCGCCTGACAGATGTGCGTGGTTACGATGGCGGCCCGTTTTTCAGTGCGGATGGAAAAAAGATCTGCTGGCGGCGCTTCAATGAAGAAGAGGACAAGGCGGAAGTCTGGAGCATGAACGCCGATGGGACGGGACAGCAGCCCCTGACCAAACTGGGGGCCATGTCGTGGGCTCCCTATTTTCATCCTTCCGGGGACTATCTGATCTTCACCACCAACAAACACGGCTTCGACAACTTCGAACTCTATCTGGTGGCAGCCACTGGTCAGGGGGAGCCCGTGCGGGTGACGCACACTCCCGGCTTTGACGGCCTGCCGGTCTTTTCTCCGGATGGGAAAAAGCTCTCGTGGACCAGCAACCGCACCGGGGACAAGGCTTCCCAGATTTTCATGGCAGATTGGAATCATGAGGCTGCCGGAACGGCCCTTGGCCTGGCGGCCCCCGGGGCAGCGGGTGGCGCTCCGGCTTCCCTCCTTGCTGCAGCGCCGTTGGCAAAGCTGGAGGATCTGGTCCCGGAGATCCGGGCCGATGATCTGAAACAACATATTGAATATCTGACTTCCGACGCCCTGCAGGGCCGCATGACGGGCACTTCAGGCGAACTGCTGGCCACCCAATATGCTGCGGTTATGTTCAAGGCCTTCGGGCTGGCCCCGGCCGGGGATGGAGATACGTATTTCCATGGGTTTGACTTCACGGCCGGGGTGGCCCTCGGGCAGGGGAATGCGCTTTCCCTAACCGGTATGGATCCCGCCCTGCCGGTCAAAGTGGAGCAGGACTGGACTCCCCTGACCTTTTCTTCCACCGGGACCATCGATCCCGCCCCGGTCGTTTTTGCCGGCTATGGCATGGAGATCCCCGAAGGCGTGGACGGCAATGGCCAACGAACCGAAGCCTATTCCTCCTATTTCCATCTCGATGTGAAGGACAAGTGGGTCATGCTGTTCCGTTATCTCCCGGAAGACATCAGTCAGGAGGAAAGGGTGCGTTTCGGCCGCTTTGCCAGCCTGAGGTTCAAAGCCCTCACGGCCCGGCAGAAGGGAGCCAAAGGCATCATCGTGGTCAGCGGACCCTCCTCCAAAGTCAAACAACAGCTCGTGCCCCTCAGCTATGATGCCAGCATGGCGGGCAGCGGCCTGGGGGCCATTTCCATCACGGATCCCATGGCGGCCGCCCTGCTCAAGACCGCCCACAAAGACCTTGCGGCCCTGCAGAAGGAATTGGATGGGGGAAAACAGGTGCAGGGCTTCGATCTCCCTGGCGTCGCTATGGGGGCCACGCTTGACATCCGTCAGGAAAAGCGCCGGGGACGCAATGTCCTCGCCCGTCTCACGGCGGACAACCTGAATCCCCATCAGCCAGCGCTTCTGATAGGAGCCCACATCGACCATCTCGGCACCGGCAGCGGCCCCACTTCCCGCGGGACCAACGCCCGGCCCGAGGACATTCACCGGGGAGCAGATGACAATGCCTCGGGTGTCGCTGCGGTGCTGGAGATTGCGCAGTGGCTGGCCGGAGAACAAAAGGCCGGCCGCCTCAAGCTGCAGCGGGAAGTCATATTCGCCGGTTGGTCCGGGGAGGAAATCGGGCTGCTCGGGGCCAATGCGTGGTGCCGTGATCTGGCCAAATCCATTTTTAAGGACGAGAGTGCAAAGCTGAATCTCATCCTGGGAGCCAACCTCAACATGGACATGATCGGCCGGATGAAAAAGAGCCTCATTCTCCAAGGGCTTGGATCCAGCGACTGGTGGGCCGGGGAAATTGAGAAGCGCAATGCCGTCACCGGACTGGTCCTGCAAACCCAGCAGGATTGTTATCTCCCCACCGATGCCTCGGTGTTCTATTTGCGCGGCGTTCCTATCCTGAATGCCTTCACCGGCCAGCACGAGGACTATCACAAACCCACGGACACTCCGGACAAGATCAACTACCCCGGCACCCAGCAGATCACCCGCTTCATGGGCCTGATCGCCCGCAGCCTCGCTTCCAGTACGGATGTCCCGGTCTACAAGGAACAGCAGCGCCCGGACGAAGGCAGCCGCGGCGGCCTCCGGGTGTATCTCGGCACGGTGCCGGATTATTCCCAGGACGGCATCGAGGGCGTCAAACTCAGCGGGGTCAGCGCCATCGGGCCCGCTGCCAAGGCAGGCGTGCTCGCCGGCGATGTCATCACCAAACTGGCGGGCAAGGAAATCAAGAACATTTATGACTATACCTTTGTCATGGGGGTGCTGAAGGTTGGCCAGGAAACGGAGATGGAAGTCCAGCGAGCCGGGAAAAAAGAGGTCCTTAAAATAACCCCGGGCAGCCGGGACTGATCCCTCCGCCGCAGGATTTACACCCTCTTAACAAATCTCCGCCGGCCACGACATCAGGACTTCACAATGGCCTGTCAGGGTCATCATCGTGCGGGAACTTCTGCTTCCCGCAATCCTACCACGATAACCCAAAACAGCCCACGTTATGAAAACACTCCTGATCTCCCTCGCCCTCGGCGCCAGCGCCGTTCTGCTCCATGCCCAGCCGGAAGGCGGTGGTCGTCCTCCCGGCGGTCCCGGTGGTCCTGGTGGTCCTGAAGGGGGCCGCCGTCCGGTGCCCCCACTCTTCGCGGCGCTGGACGCCAATAAAGACGGCGAACTTTCCGCAGAGGAAATCGCCAACGCTGCCACCGCCCTGAAAGCGCTCGACAAGGATGGCGACGGCAAGATCAGCAGGGAAGAACTCCGTCCTCCCATGGGCCCGCGTCCCCCTGCTGAGGGCGAAGGCAAACCCCGTGGCCCCCGTCCGGAAGGCGGCCCCCGGGGAGAAGGTGGTCCTCCCCGCGATGGGGCGCGCCGCGGTCCCGGCGGTCCTCCTGCCGGCGACCGCTGATGGAGCGGTTGAAAAGCCGCCATCCCACACCCCGCCCACTAACACCAGGAGTGCGTCCGGTCCCGCCGGGCGCACTCTTTTCCGTTTGTGAGGCGGGGGGCACCTCCCTTAAGTTAAAAAATGTCCTCCCTGCCATTCCACGATCTGATTGACCGCAGCCTCATGGCAATTACCAGCCTGCGGGGAATGGAGGAGGCCGTTGCCAAAGCCTCCGGGCTGATGATCGAAGCCCTCGCCTCCGGGCGCAAAATCCTGTGCTGCGGGAATGGGGGCAGTGCGGCCGAAAGCGGCCATCTCACCACGGAATTGCTCTGCCGCCTCGACAAGGACCGCCGCGCCCTGCCCGCCCTCAATTTGTCGGGCGATCCCTCTTTCCTCACCGCCACTGCCAACGACTATTGTTTCGACGAAGTCTTTGCCCGCCAAGTGTCCGGCCTCGGCAAGGCCGGCGATGTCCTCGTGGCCTTCACCACCAGCGGAAATTCCCCCAACGTGCTCCGTGCTTTGGCCGCGGCCCGGGAACAGGGCGTCCACTCCATCGCTTTTCTCGGGCGCGATGGGGGCAAGGCGGTGAGCCTTGCCGATGTGCCACTTGTCGTTCCTGTATCCGCCACCATGAACATCCAGGAAGCACACCAAGTGCTGCTCCACATCCTCTGCGTCCAGCTCGAAGCCGTGCTCTTCCCGGAGTTGAACCCCGCGCCGGGCTCCTAACCGGATGAGATCCATGGGCCGGGGCCGGCCTGCTTTATGCCAAATTTCATGAAGTGTGAGGAACACCCCCAGGGGAATGAGTTGCAGATCCCGGATTTCTCATAAGGATCCCACACAGGAACGGCCACCGGTGCCGCTTCCCGCCGGCGCTTCCCGAAAGGATTCAGCCTGCCCAACCCTTCTGCCCCATGAGTGTCTCTCCCATGTTCCGAATCACGGCGGTTTCCCTCTGGGTCGCCTGCTGCAGTTTCTCCGTTGCGGCGGAAGTCACTGTCCGAACCGGGCATTCGCGCAGCGATGCTTCGTTCAAACTGGATCCGGTGCCTCCTCCGGCGCTCGATGATGCGGCGACCAATGCGGTGTTCAAGATCATCGCAGGGGAGGCGGACCGGAATGCCCGGGGAGGTCTCAAGGTCCTCCATGATGGCCGGATTCCTGACAAGGACGATGCGCCGGGGGAGAATTTTTTCTTTGCCCCCGGCTCCGGGACGGGTCGCGTGCTGATTGATCTGGGCAAACCGATTGATATCAGGCAGGTAGCGACCTATTCGTGGCACCGGGCAGGCCGGGCCGCCCAGCAATACACGCTTTATGCGGCGGATGGGTCCAAACCCGGCTTCAAAGCCGAACCGGCAGCCGGCACTGACCCCCTAACCACCGGCTGGGAACTGCTGGGGAAGGTGGATACCTCGGCCAAAGGCCCCGGCCAGCATGGGGTGGAGCTTTCCCGCGGGGCGGATGGCCGCCTTGGAAAATTCCGCTACCTGCTATGGGAGACCCGGGCCAACCAAGATCCCTCCGGTTTTGGCCAAACCTTTTACAGTGAGTTTGATGTGATCGATGCGGCCGCGCCTGAGGTAAAACGCGTGCAGGTGGAAAAGTTGATCGACACCTTCAAGACAGAGGATGGCAAGTTCACCTTCCTCGTGGATAGCACCCGCTCGCCGGACCTCCGTGCGTGGTTTGCGGAAAAAGTGATGCCTGAAGTGAAAGAGTGGTATCCAAAGATTGTGGAACTGATCGGGGTTCCCGGGTTTCCCTCCCCCACCGAAATGACAATGCGGCTGGAGGAAGGCACTATCATGCCAGGAAACCGCGGGGTGCCCGCCTACGCGGCCGGCACCAACATCGTCGTCAGTTCGGAATTCATCCGTTCGGAACAGCAGGGCGAAGCGGTGGGCTGTGTGATCCACGAAATCGTGCATGTCGCCCAGGCCAGCGACTGGGGCCGGGGCCGCCGGGCCCGCGTCCCCAGTTGGGTGACCGAAGGGGTGGCGGACTACATCCGGTGGTTTCTCTTTGAGCCGGAGTCCGGCGGCGCGGTGGTGCGGAATCCTGACAAGGCTCGGTATGATGCCAGCTACCGCACCACGGCGAACTTTTTTGACTGGGTGGTGCGCCACCACGTGAAGGAACTGCCCCAGCGCCTCAACGCCACCTACAGCACCGGCTATCATCCTGGTCTGTGGCGGGAGTGGACGGGCATGACGGTGGAGGAACTGGAGGCCGGCTGGAAGAAATCTCTCCAACCGTGAGGGTTTGGAATTCCACGGGTGGCTGACAAATCATGGCACGGCAGATCATGGCACGGCAGATCATGGGATGCGGCGGCCGCTCCCTGATGTGGTGAGGCGTAACTTGCTCTACCCGCGCCTAACTGGCTGCACCCTCTCCGAATTCAGACATCCTCCGGCAGGAAAAATGAAAAGGTGGGGGATTCACCGGCATTCTGATGGTATCCGCAGGTTCCCCCCTGCAGTTCGGTCAGGCGCCTGACAATGGGCAAGCCCAAACCGTGGCCGGCATTGGGATCGTGCAGCAGATGAAAGGAGGGGAAGGCGGGCCGGTGGGAGGATCCGGGCAGTCCCGGACCGGAGTCGCGGATCCAGAAGCGGTGCCCTTGAGCCTCCTTTTCCCAGCCCATGGTGATGATTTGCGGGGTGCTCGAATATTGCAGGGAATTGTGGATCAGATTCCACCAGATCAGTTCGAGCCATGGGGCCACTCCGGCCACGTCCGGCCAGCCGTCCGGCTGGTGCAGGGTGGCCTGCTTTTCAAAAAGGGGCCGTTCAAGGCGGCGCAGGGCTTCCCCTACGGCGGTGCCCATGTTCAGGAGAGTCCGGGGCAGGGGCTGTGCGATGGCTTTGAGCAGGGAACTGGTGCGCGTGATGATTTTGGTGATTTCGTCAATGGCGGCAAAAACCGGCGAGGCGGATTGGCCGACGGCGGGGATGGTTTCGGCCAGCATGTCCACCGTGGCAATGATTCCGCCCAGGGGCGTGCGCAAGTCGTGGCTGACCCGCCGCGCCATGGTTAGCAATTCTCCCCGCAGGCGGGCATTGTCGCGCGACAGGGCGTGCCGGGTGGCCGCTTCCTTCAACACCGCGGTGAGCGCTTCCTTGCTCCACGCCGTTTTGGTCAGGTCCGGGGCTGCACCTGCAAACTGCACCACGCCCCAGCGGGGCAGGCTGTCTCCATCCAATAATCCGTCCGGCGGCACCTCTCCAGCTACCGGTTCCGCCGCAATGCAGAGCAACTCCAATCCGTCGCAAAGCGGGCGCTCCATGGCTGTTGCCAACTCCGGCACCGCAGTGCAGGCTACTCCCGGAAAAGCTTCCCCGGCAGCATCAGTCAGGGCTGGCGGCAGGACCCCGGCCGGGTCCAGCATTAGAACAGAGGTAATTTTCATTTTGGAGTTAGGGGAAAGTGTCAGGCTCTGACGGGCCCCGGTGCGTTTCCGGGAGGACGGGGGAAACCGGTCAGGTCATTTTTTCGATGGCACGGCGCAGATCGGCAAAGCGGACCGGCTTGACCAAATGGGTCTCAAATCCTGCCTCGCGGCAGCGCGCGAGGTCATCTTCCATGCCATACCCACTGAGTGCAATGCCCCGCAGTTGCCGGGTGTCCCGGAGCTTTTCCATCAACTGGATGCCGGTGCCGTCCGGCAGGCCAAGGTCGGAAATTACCAGATCAAAGGAACCTTCATCGGCCGCCGTCAGCCCCCCGGCCACGGTGCTGGCGGTGACCACGGAATGCCCGGCCCGCCGCAGCAGGGTGCTCAGGGCTTCCAACGTTGGCAGGTGGTCTTCCACCATCAGAATCCGCAGCGGATGGTTGACGGGAGGATCTCCTTCCCGGGGGTGGGGCCGCGCTCCGGGAATGGGTTCTGCAAGGCCGGAGGGCGGCTCCATCGCGTCAGGAAATTCCACCACAAAAGTGGACCCGTGCTTGCGTCCGGCACTGCGGGCTTCGATGCGGCCCCCATGCAATCCGACGATGGCCCGGGCAATCGACAAGCCCAGACCCACGCCGCCAAAACGGTGGTCGCCGGCAGCTGCGGATTGCTCAAATGGCAGGAAAATCTTTTCAAGGGCGGCGGGGTCGATCCCGATGCCGGTATCTGTCACCGCTACGGAGAACCACCGCTTGCCGTCGGCAGCGGTTTCATCCCGCGTCTGAATGGTGATGCGCCCCCCTGCAGGCGTGAATTTAACCGCATTGCGGAGCAGATTCCAGATCACCTGCTGAAAGCGCGCCGGATCTGCGACCAGGCCACTGTGGGGTGCGGCAAAGTCCTGCTCTAGGGTGAGTCCACGCGACTGCGCTTCGCTGCGCACAATCTCCACCGCCAGACTGATCAGAGAATGGGCATCGCAGGGTTCCGGCCTGAGTTTGAGTTTGCCCCGGGAGATTGCAGTCAGGTCCAGCAGGTCATCAATCAGCCGTGCTTCGAGGGCGATGTTGCGCTCCATCATGGCCATCTGCTCCCTGACATCGGGGGGCAGGCGATCATCGTCGCGCAGCGCCGCCGCCGTCATCAGCACGGGCGTGAGCGGGGTGCGGAGTTCATGGGAAAGTGCCGCGATGAATTCATCCTTGGCCCGGCTGGCCCGTTCGGCTTCGCTCTGGGCCATTTTGAGTTTGTGGATCGCGGTATTGGTGCCGAACCACTTGGCGATGGCACCGTTTTTGCTGCGCATGGGTTCAGCTCTAACCAGAAACCAGCGGTAATCGCCGTGCTCTGCCCCCCTCAGCCGGAATTCCACATGATACCGCCCGCCGGTGGCAAGGGAGTGCCTCCAGCTTTCCACGGCGAATGCCAGATCATCCGGATGCACAAACTGGCTCCAGGCATCCCCCAGCACCATGGATTCGTCATCGGTGCCGAAATACCGCAGACACTGCTCATTCACATAATCCAGCGCCCCCTCCGGCGTGGCGGTCCACACCTGCAGCGAAATCACATCGCCGAGCAGCCGGAACCGTTCTGCGGCATCCGCTGCGGCGGCCGCCTCCCGTTCCGCATGGTGCGTCGCCTCCACCAATTCCAATTCCACCCGCTTCCGTTCCGCCACGGTCCAGCAGTGTTCAACAACAGATTCCACCAGGGATACCTCGGAGGCCGTCCATTCCCGCGGGAGGGACTGGTGCACTGCCATCATGGCCCGCAATTGTCCGTTTTTGTGGAGCGGACAACAGATGATAGCGCGCACCCCGATGCTGCGGAAAGCTTCCAAACCCCAGGTGTCGGCCAGTTCGGTATCGAGATTCCGGATCACCAGGGTCCGCCCGGTCCGCATCTTATCCTCCGCCCGCCTGCCAAAGTCTGACAGCGCATATTCACCGGCAATGGAGGCACAGCCGTCCGTGTAGTCCCTGACAATTTGAAAGTTTCCCTTGCCGGGATTCATCGTGGCATAGGCGCAGCGGGAGACTTTGAGGAATTCGCCCAACAGTTGCACGGACTGCGCGATGATGGACCCGGTCTCCGGCAGTTGACGGATTTCGTCGGCCAGGCGATGCAGGAAAGCCAGCCGGCTTTCACTCTCCTGCAGCTGCCGGGCCGCCTGATGTTTCTCCGTCACGTCGTGAAACACCAGAATAACGCCTTTCACCTTCCCGTCTTTCCCGCGGATCGGAGCGGCCGAATCTTCGATAGGAGTCTCGGTTCCATTCCGTGCCCGCAGCACCGTATGATTGGCCAGACCCACCACCCCGTTGTCGCGGAGGACCCGTTCCACCGGATTTTCCGCAGGAGCGCCCGTCTGCTCATCGAAAATGTCAAACACCTCCGGCAAGGGCCGGCCCTGCGCTTCCTCCTGAGGCCACCCTAGCATGGACTCCGCCACCGGATTCAGGAAATCAACTTTGCCGGTGGCGTCGGTCGCCACCACCGCATCTCCAATGGAGCGGAGGGTGACCTGCAATTCCTCTGCCTGCAGCGCAGCCTCCCGCAGACTGTGCTCATACGAATAACTGACGGTCCGCATCAGTCTGGCCACCCATGCGGTCAGGGCCGGAACGCCGATCAGCGCCGCAACCCCAAAACAAACCAGGACTGTGACCACAACGCGCTTCCGCCATGCCGCCCGGTTCTTCCGATGGGTAGTTTCCGCGTTGCTGAAAGTGCCGAGGGAATCCATCATGGCGTTGAATAGGGGCACCCCGCGGTTCAGAAATTCCGGGTTTTGCAATTGGGCCGGATCCTGACGGACGGCCTCCAGTTCCGAGGCCACAAAACCGAACCAAATGTCCACCCGCCCGCGCAATTCGCGGACGATGGCCAATTGCTCAGGATCGTCCTTCACGGATTGTTCCAGGGCCTTCAATTGCGAGGGAATCCCACTGGCACCCCGCCCGTCGTTATAGTCCCTGAGATACTGGGGATTTCCCGTCAGGCGGAAGCCGCGGAAGCTGGTCTGCGTGGAGAGGAGCTGTTTCTCCATGGTCCGGGTCAGCACTCTGACTTCATCCGAATGTGTTACCTGATCCGAGGCCTTGAGCAGAAAAAGGACTAACCCCAGGAAGACCGCAATGCACAATCCCAAGGCCACCGCCAACATCTGAATGGAACGCCTGAGCATCCGGCGCAAGTCGTCACTATCCAAGACAGGGAGCCGGGTTTCGTCGGTCATGCGTGAAGGGGGCAAGGGATTCAGGAAGCAGCCGCGCCGGCCGGGACTATCATCCAACAAACACAACCCACTCCGGGTATGCAAGGCTGGCATTGAAGTCGGGCCACGGCATTGGCGGAGCCCTCCGGTGACTGGCGTGGAAATGGGAACCCCAACGACAAACCCGCAGCATGCGGGGGCATGCTGCGGGTTGCGCCGGCAGGTGGCAGGAATTATTTCCCATCCCCGTCGGAATCCCCGGGGATCGCACGCTCCACCCGGTCCCATGCGGCGCGGCTGGCGTGCTTGGCTTTTTCCCAGGTCAGGCGGGAATTGCCTTTGGAGCGTTCCCAGCCGTCGCGCAAGGATGGCTCGGCTTCATCAAAGGAACGGCCCTGATACTCGCTGTATCCGGTGTAGCCTGTCCGATAGGCCGGGCTATAGTCATCATAGCTGGTCCCGGGGTCGTAATAGGTCTCATTGGAGTAGTTCTCCTGCCAATACTCGTCTTCCGCGGTGGGATCAATGGCTTCGGCCACTCCTTTACCGGCAAGCCCACCGGCGACGGCACCAATGGCTCCGCCGACTAACGTGCCGACCGGGCCCGCGACGGAACCGATCGCAGCACCGGTGGCGGCTCCTCCTGCGGCCCCAAGGCCAGTGCCGACGGGATGGGATCCCGGTTCGCCAGTGAGAGGGTCACGATTCAGGTCCCGGTCTTCAGATTGATTTTGCATGGTGGTGGGGGTTGGGTTATAAGAACCGGTCTTTGATGCTGGCCGGCCCGTTCTTTCCTGCAGACCGGATGCCACGCCGGGTTTCCCCGGTAGCAGGATTCTGCGGAAGGGAAAACTGCGGCAAAATGCGCGGGACCGGCCGGAAGCAGGCTGGCAATCTGCAAGCTGGCGGCACTCTCAGACCCCGAGGCCCAATCGCGGAAATAGCGGCTAGGAGAGGCCAAGGCCGGGGGCACCCATGGCAGTATGACTGGAATCGTCCTTCCGGTTTCTCCCCGTGGCGGTCAGGAGCGGCGATGCTGCAAAGTGCACGGGTCCGTCCTGCCGGTCTGACAGATTGCCACAGGCCCCCCCTCGGGCGGACTCCCCATGATCGGGGGAATTGCTCCGGGCATTGATTCTGCAAAGGAGGGTGCGGCCGATGCAACCCCGGCGACTCCCTCATGAAACTCAATACTCTCAACGATCTCTACGTCCATGAACTCAAGGACCTCTACAGTGCAGAAAAACAAATCCTCAAGGCCCTCCCCCAGATGGCCAAGGCGGCCTCTTCGGCGGAATTGAAACAGGCTTTCCTGGATCATTTGGAAGAAACCAAGGTCCACATCACCCGACTCGAAGAAGTCCTGGAAATGGCTGGAGCGGGCACCCGGGGACCCAAATGCAAGGGCATGGAAGGTCTGCTCGAGGAGGGCAAGGGAATGATTGAGGAGGAAGCTGATGAGGAAGTCCGCGATGCCGGGCTGATTGCCGCCGCCCAGCGGGTGGAGCACTACGAAATGGCCGGTTACGGCTGCGTGCGCACGTATGCCAAGCTTCTGGGTCACAAACAAGCCGCCAAAATTCTCCAGACCACCCTTGATGAAGAAGGCACGACAGACAAAAAGCTCACCATGTTGGCGGAAACTGTAATCAACCTCAAAGCGAACGAATAATTTTGCCGCGCCGCTGCGGCTCCCGTCCCGAAGCGATTCCCCGGGGCGGAGATCGCCGTGGGGGAGAACTTGCCTCCCTGGCAGGTTCTGAATGTTGTCATCTATTATGCCATGTCCATCACCCTGGCCGTGATTATCACCGTGTTGGTCATGACGGTGGGTTTTATTCTGGTGAATAATCTTCTGCCCACCGAGCGGAAGATCAAACACCACCTCCCCCACACTTACGCCGTCGCCGATCCTCAGTTTGTCCGCACCATTGGCCAGTTGCTGGGACCACCCGTTCTCGCCGGCAATACCGTGGACGTCCTGCGCAATGGCGTCCGGATCTACCCTGCCATGCAGCAGGCCATCGCCGCCGCCAACCACTCCATAACCCTGGAGACCTACATTTGGAGAGAAGGGCAGGTCAGCCGTGAATTTTCCACCCTTTTGGCTTCCGCCGCAAAGAGAGGCATCAAGGTGCATGTCCTCCTTGACGCTGCCGGATGCGATGAAACCGGTGGCCCCACGGTTCAGCATCTGAAAGAAGCCGGGGTGGAAGTCACGGTCTATCATCTCTCCAATCTGGCCCGCTTTAATTTCCGCACCCACCGGAAACTCCTCGTGGTGGACGGAACCACCGGTTTCATTGGCGGAGCCGGTTTTGCCGACGAATGGCTGGGCGATGCCGATGCGCCGGACCACTGGCGGGATACCCATTACCGCCTCACTGGTCCTGCCGTCGCCCAGTTGCAGGCCGCTTTCAATGACAACTGGATGAAGGCCCGCGCCCGGGTGCTCGATGGTCCGGACTATTTTCCTCCTCTCAAACCCGGGGGGCCGGTCAGTTGTCAGGTTTTCAAAAGCTCGCCCCAGGATGGCAGCGAAAGTGCCCGCCTCATGTTCCTGCTCTCCATTGCCGCCGCCGCCCGCACCATTCACATCGGCAACGCCTATTTTGTGCCGGACGATCTTACGGTGGAGACCCTGCTTCAGGCCCGGGCCCGCGGAGTGGAGATCGAGGTGATAGTGCCCGGCCCGCATCAGGACTCCATGCTGGTGCGCCGGGCCTGCCGGGAGCGCTCCGGCCGCCTCCTTGCGGCTGGAGTCAGGTTCTATGAATACCAGCCCACCATGTATCACTGCAAATGCATGATCATTGATGGGGTGTGGTGCTCCGTAGGCTCTTCCAATTTTGACAACCGGTCTTTCCGCCTCAATGATGAAGCCAATCTCAATGTGTTCGATCCCCAGGTGGCCTCCATCGAGTTGGACCACTATATCGCCGACCGCGCCCTCGCCCGGGAAGTAACCTATGCCGAATGGCTGGAACGCCCCTGGTCCCGCAAACTGGCGGACAAACTCTGCGCCCTGTGCCGGTCCCAGATCTAAACCGGAAAGAGCCAGTCAATCCTAACTGAAATAGATCTCCCGCTGGCATTCTGCCGCACCGCCCCCCTTTTGCGGCGGTTTTCCCCGGTCCCCGCCCCATAACGCCGGTTTTCGGCTGCTGGCATTGCTCCTGCAATGAATAATCCGGGCGCTTTCCCTTCCTAGGGTGGGTGCTTCCGATTCCCCCACCCCCCCCCGAAAAACCTATGAAAATCCCCTCCCACTTCCTGAAAACGCCCTTGGCGGTCCTTGCCTTGACCGTGTTGGGTGCCCTCGCCCTGCCGGAGCCCGCCCAGGCCAAACCGGATAAAAAGGGCAGTTCTTCAAGCTCCCGCTCCAAATACAGCAAGGCCAGAAGCTATGACCGTGACCACTACCGGGACCGGGACCGTAGACCGGACCGTGCCCGGTCCCACTATCATTCCCGCCCCCGCACCTCGTTCAGCCTGAATTTCGGAAATGGTTATGCCGGCCGGGGATATTATTATGGCCCCCCCGGCGTCCCATACTATTACCAGCGTCCGGAAGTCCGTTATTACCGCACCCGGGAGCTGGCTCCCCGGGAATACCAGGGCAGCAGCTACCGCACCGTTTCCCTTGGGGCTTCCGTGCAGCAGGCGCTGGCCAGACGCGGATTTTATCGTGGTCCCATCGATGGACAGATTGGACCCTATTCCCGTCAAGCCATCGCCCGGTATCAAGCCTCCCGTGGCCTCCGCCCCACCGGCCTCATCTCCTCCAGCCTGCTTCGTTCCCTCGGCCTGCAATAACAAAATCCCGTCCCGTTCCTTTGGCAGCTTCACCTGGCGGCCAGAGGGCGGGGACCTTCCCGTTCCACTTCACCGTATCAAGTTGGTATCCCGAGCCAATGAGAAGGAGGCGGTATCGAGCAGACACTGGAGGTAAACAAGGTCCAGCCAGCGGCCAAACTTCCAGCCGGCTTCACGCAGGCGGCCCGCTTCTGTGAATCCGTGGGCAAGGTGCAAAGTTAGGCTGGCTTCCTGCTCTGCGGAAATCGCCGCAATCAGAACGTGATGACCGGCGGCGGAGGCGGTTTGAATCTGGTCATTTAACAACCAGCGCCCGAATCCCCGGCGCTGGAAATCGGGGTGCACATAAATGGAATTCTCCACAGTAGGAGCGAATGCCTCCCGTTTGCCAAACGGCGAAAGGCTGCCCCATGCGGCGATGATCCCGCCCATTTCGAGCACCTTTACCGGGTGTTTTTCCAGATCCCGTCCCCTGAACCAGGCGAGCCGGGCTTCCGCCGTTTCCGGTTCCGTTTGCCAGGTGGCGGTGGAGGTCTGGACGTAGTGGTTGTAGATGCAGTTGATAGCCGGCAGATCCTGGAGCGTGGCCGGGCGAAGCAGGGCAGCAGACATGGGGCAGGGCAGGGCAGGAGGGAGAAGTTTTCAGTATTTCAGTTTTCAGTTTTCAGATTCATGCGGCATGGGGGCAGAGCGCGGTCGGAGGATAGGGGCGAAAGCGAAACGGGCCGCAGCGTGCACTGCGGCCCGTGACGGGTGGGGGGATGACCGGATGAGGAAGAGTGTTCAAGGAGTGACCTTGAGCACGCCATTCATCAACCGCCAGTGGCCGGGGAAGGTGCAAAGGAAGGGATAATCACCCGGGGTGGCCGGAGCGGTAAATTCGATGAGGTCGTTTTGTCCGATGCCGATCAGCTTGGTGCTGTGGGCCAGAATGTCCGGACTTTCCGGGATGTAGAACTTGGCCATCGCCGTGGGATCGGTCAACATCTTGTCCGCCAATGCCCCGATGTCATTCATTTTGCCAGGATTCACCAGCAGGAAATTGTGCTGGAGCGGGCATTTCTCGTTGGTGAAGAGCAGCATGACCTTGGAGCCGGCCTTCACTTCGAGCGTGGCTTTGTCGAACTTCATCACTGCCGGAATGGTTCCGATCTTGAGTTTGACCTTTTCACCACCGGCAGCGGGGGCTGCTGCCGCAGGGGCCGCAGGCGCCGTCTCAGCGGGCTTTGGGGCATCCTGCGCGGGGCAGGAGGCGAATGCGGCAATGGAAAGGAAGGAGATAAGGAATGATTTCATGGGTGGGGACGTGGGAGGGCCATCTCACGCGAATAAGAGCAACGCAAGACGGATTCCCCGCTTATCAAAATACGGTTTATGTCCTCAATGGGGTGCAGCTGAAGGGGAATTCTCCCCTTCCGGAGCAAAGCTGGGCGGTCGGAAAAAGAGCGCCAGCAGGATCATGGCACCAATCGCCATGCCGGTGGGAACGAGGAAGAGGGTTTTATAATCGGTGACGCCATTCGTGGTCAGTTTCTCAGCAAGGGGCAGGAAGAGCCATTTGCCGGCGAGGTCCCCCAGGCCGAGAATCAACAGGTTGAACCAGCCTTGGGCACTGGCGCGCACGTCTTTGGGGAAGACCGCATCGATAAAAATGTAAACCGTGGCGAAGAAGAAGGCATAACAGATGCCGTGCAGCAATTGCACCAGGATAATGAGCGGCTGATTCTGGGGAAAGAACGCATAGATGGCGAACCGCAGGGCATGGCCGGCGATGCCGACCAGCATGGTCTTTTTCCAGCCGAATTTTGCCAGGACCCCGCCCAGCACCATCATCGCAAGGATCTCCGCGATTTGGCCGAGGCTCATGATGGGCATGATCCACTTGCTTTCGAAACCGGCGCTTTTTTCAAGAAATCCGGGAGTGACCAGGAAGTAGCCATTATGAATTGTGGCATCAATGAACGTCACAATGAAGAGCACCAGAATGAAGGGGATTGCGAGGCGGCGGCCAGTGGCGATCCACGCATTTTTCTCGGTGCCCTTCTTCGGCGGGGTGTGCGGCAGCAGCAACGAGTAGCCGGCCAGCACGAGCGAGGCGATCCCGGCCACGAGGAAGATGGCCTTGCGGGCCTGGGTGGCATCGAAGCCAGTCTTTCCATCCAGAATAAAATACAACGGCCATGAGGCAAGGATCCAGCCGATGGTCCCGCCCATGCGGACGAAGCCAAATTCCTTGGACGCGTCCTTCATGTTGGCAAAGGCAAGGCTGTTCGCCACCGAGATGGTCGGCACATAAAGGATCGAGTGGATCAGCATCAAGGCAAAGAAGACCGGGAAGGTCGTGGCCCAATAAAGACCGAGCATGGCCAGACCGCCCAGAAAATGACTGAAGGCCATGAATTTCTCCGCCGCGAAGGTGCGGTCGGCAAACTGGTTGCTGAAGAAAATCCCCAGGATGGAGGCGATGGCAAAACCGCTGCCGATCCATGCCTGCTGGGTGGCGGAAAAGCCGAGGCCGCCATCGGCCACAGGAGTTCCCATGTAACCCCAAATGAGTGGCAGCCATGCCCCCCAGATGAAGAACTCCAGGATCATCATGACAAAGAGCTTGTTACGGGGGCTGGCCGGGGGACTGTTTTGGGCGATGGTTGTGAGCATGGAAGGATGGGAAAGGATGGATGAATGGGACGCGATCCGGGAGCGGACCGGGGCAGTCGTAATGGAAATCTGTGCGGGCGGCAAGAGTTTGAAACAGACAAATACTGATCACAAAAAGGGTTTCCCAGGGGCGGGGGTTGTGGTATGCGGAGCGCGTGAAATCAATCTCCCTCCTCCTTGCGGCAGCCCTTGTCGGGGCCTTGCCCAGCCCTGGATCTGCCCAGCAGCAGGGCCCGGATGCTCTCAGCCGGATTTTCCGCCACAACAACGGCACCCGCACGGAGACCCAGAAAATGGGCGGGTCGGACAAAATCCGGGAACAGGTTTACGACAAAAATGATATTCTGAGTGTGGTGCGAGAATTTACGCTCGATTCCAAAGGCCGTATCCAGACGGGAATGATCTACGATGGCAAAAAAAACGCGCTGGGCAGCACGAGAAATTTTTTTGATGAGCGAAGCGGACGAATGCTTTACGAGGAGATGAGGGACGCCAAAGGGCGCTTGATCCGGAAACTCTACTATCCGGGCAGCCTGCAGGACCCGAGGTTTGCCAAACGCATGGTGGCCTTTTCCTACAATCCGGACAATCCCAAGGCGGGTCCGCGGGAAGTGGCAGGCAATGTCCGGCCCATCGTGCCGGTGACCAAAAACGAGGATGAATTTGAACCGGGCCTTCCGCAAGGAACTGCAGCCCCGACCCTCCAGGAAGCCACCAGTGCCAACCGCAGCCGCTCCGCTGCCGGCCAACCGGTGAAGACGGCACCACGCCGCACCTGGCTCCGCCAGAAACCGGCGGGCACCTGACCCCCCCCCGGAGCCTCCCTCCTTGACCGGACTGCCCGCTCAAGACCCGACTCCTTTCCCTCGAAGCATGCCCTCCCCGATTCGTTCGTTTTTGAATCTCCTGGCCTTTGCCGCCATGGCTGGCATTTTGGTATGGCGCGAACATTCCTGGCAGACGAAATTGCGGCAAACAGCAGCGCCATCGGTCACCCAGGCTTTTCCTGAAGCAGGAGCTGACGCTGGTGCCGAAAGCCGCATCGCCACCCTGCAGGCCGCCAATGGAGCCATCCAGCAGAATCTAACCGCCGCCGAAGGACGGGCCAGTGCCCTCGCCCAGGAAGTCGAAAGCCTGAAACTAGCGCTGGAAGCCAGCAAACCTGCACCCACCCCGGCGGATTTGGCCCAACAGTTCCAGAGCCAGCGCGGTTTGGCTTTCGATCCGCCGCCCGCCTGGGTGCCGGCCTCCCTGGAGACCATTTTGGACAAAATCCGACGCACTATCGAAGCCAATCTGCCGGTGGAGTCCGCTTCCAACCGGGCCCGGGCCGCGCTGGCGATGGGCTACCACACCGACCCCTTCGACTATCGCGAAGCCCGGATCAGTCTGGCCCAGATGACCAGTGGCGGATTTTATGAAGCTGCCAGCAACCAGTTTTTTTTCCGGGAGGAAGCCGCCCTCGCCCGCGCGGATGGCCGGGAGACCTTCATCAGCGGTCTTTCCTTTGCCCTGACGGAACGGAAAGCGGGGGACCGGGCGGGCAATCTGGAGGACCCGGTCAACGACGATGAAGCCCTGGCCATCCGCTCCCTGATCAGTGGCGATGCCAATGCTGCCCGCATCCGGTTCAGCATCGCCGACCAACTCAAACTGAACTTCAACCAATCAGGGGCACCCACCGCGCCTTCGCCGAACTACAGCGCCCCGGCCTACCTCGCGGAAATCTGGAAATTCAGTCAGGATAAAGGCAGCCTCTTTGTGGAAGCGCTGGCCGGCAGAGGCGGCAATGCCGCAGTGGACGCCGCCTACCTCCGCATGCCCCGCTCCTCCTCCGAAATCCTGCATCCCGAGGAATTGTATCTCGCGGATCCGCCGTTCCAGCCGGTCGCGGTGAAGTTTCCCCCCGCGACCTTGACGGACAAGGCCCCCTACTTCACCAATGTCGCGGGGGAAATTGGCACCTATGTCACTCTGCGGGCATGGGTCGGAGTAGACGAAGCCACCCAGGCCAGCGAAGGCTGGGCCGGCGACCGCTACATGGTCTGGCCCGGCGAAGAAGGAGTGGGCGACCACCTGTTCTGGAAATCCGTCTGGCGGACCGACAAGGACGCCAAGGAATTCTTCGCGATGATGCGGCAGATTCTCATGCAACGATTCTCCATCCCATGGCTGCGCGAATTCGATGCCGTGCCCGGCCAGTTCACGGTGAATGATCCCCGAAGAATCATCCGACTCGTCCTGCAGCCCGATGGCAAAACGGTCACTCTCGCCAACAGCACCGATCCCGCCTTCGCCGATGCTTTGGCCAAGGCTTCGGCCGCGTGGTGAACTTCCGCTCCGGGAACGCGGTCGGCGGGTCGGCGGGCAGAGCTATTTTCCAGAGGGGGGACGCCTCAAGGAGGCCCGCTGCGGGGTGACTTCCAACCCCCTGCTCTCGGGCAAAAAGTCGCACGTCCCCGCCAGACTGCCTTTCGTCCCGCTTGGTTCCCCTTTTTCGCTTCGCGGTGCTTCATCACCGGAGAGCGCCAACGCACGAATGTCGAAAATAATGGATGCCACAGATGGAAGGGAAAATCTAAATTATTATGGTAATTATAATTCAGTGCGGTTTGAATGCAACCAATACAGAAAAAAAATGATCGGGTGTCTTTTGATTTTCTCAATGATCGGGAAACTGGCCCCCGTGAATTCCTGGAATTCCAGTTGCGCCATCGGGGGAATGTGACAAAGTCTCCGCCTTCCCGAAGGGCGGGAAGGGGCGGTAGGAGTCAACTCCGGCTGCCGGAAACTTAAGGATAACTACATTACAATGAGCAGCATCACCGTAAACCAGAACATCAATCTCAAGGACTACCAGCTCCACGACAAGGACACCGGCAGTTCCGACTACCAAGCCGCCGCCCTCACCAAGCGCATCCTGCACCTCACGGCCCACCTCGCCACCAACAAAAAGGATTTTTCATCCCGCCGCGGTCTGCTCCGCGCCGTCGCCGAGCGCCGCCGGCATCTGGATTATCTCCGGAACACTGCCGAAGAGCGCTACACCAAGCTCATCAAGTCCCTCGGCCTCCGCCGCTAATCCCGGCCCTGCCACCCAAGGACCAAGGACTTGTCCATGACCTGAAACTCTCCGATCCCGCCCGACCTTAACACTCGCGGCGGGATCACTCGTTTTCCGGAAAGGGCACTGAAGGGGCCACAACCGGAGCAGAGCGGAGGTAGCCGAAGGCAAATGACGCAGATGGCACGGATAGCACGGATGAAACAAATAGTTGATAGACCTGAAATCCTGCCGTCCGGAGCGAACCCGCTTCCTCAACACCTTACAAAATTCTGCCGCCACCCACAAACTCCGACCGCAGAGCGGTCAAGGACGGTAGCCGTGGGCTTCAGCCCACGGGAATTCCCCCAAATCATCCGTGTCGCGTAGCGACACCGTAATTCCATCGCAGGCACCCCGACCCTCCTCACCCCCCACTCTCCCAGCGCCCCGGCAATCGTGCCCATCCGAGCCATTGCCTTCGGCTGTCTCCGCTCTGCTCCGGCTGTGGCCCGTCAGAGCATGGGTCCGACGCCCACTCCAAATTTTCCTTACAAGAAGCAACAAAAACAAACACACATGAGCATACACACCACTACGAGCCAGGTCGGCTCCACTCCTATCATCATCGAAACCGGCAAAATGGGCCGGCTTGCCGATGGTGCCGTCACCGTGCAGATGGGTGACACCGTCGTCATCGTCACCGCCGTTTCCTCCACCACCCTCAAGGATGGCCAGGATTTCTTCCCTCTTTCGGTTGAATACAAGGAAAAAGCTGCCGCTGCGGGCAAATTCCCCGGAGGCTACTTCAAACGCGAAGGCCGCCCCACGGAAAAGGAAATTCTCACCTGCCGCATGACCGACCGCCCCCTGCGGCCGCTTTTCCCGAAAGGATATTTCTATGACACCCAGATCGTGGCCCTCCTCCTCTCAGCGGATGGCGAGAACGACTCCGATGTCCTCGCCATGAACGGCGCATCCGCCGCATGTTATATTTCCGACCTCCCCATGGCCAAACCCTTCGGCGCGGTCCGGGTGGGACGCATTGATGGCCAGTTCGTCGCCAACCCTACCAACTCCCAGCGTGAAGTCAGCGACCTCGACCTGATCTATGTGGGTTCCGAATCCGAAGTCATCATGATCGAAGGCGGGGCCCTCGAACTGCCTGATGAGGAATTCATCAAGGCTCTCCATTTTGGCCACGAAGCCATCCAGCCTCTCATCAGTGCCCAGAAGCAACTGCGCCAGCTCTGCGGCAAACCCGTCCGTGCCTACAAACTGCTCAGCGCCCGCGAGGAACTCCTCGAAGTCGCCTACGAGGTCGCCGGCAGCCGCATCGAAGCTGCCCTCTATGCTCCCGGAAAGGTCGCCAAAGGCATCGCCGTCGGAGCCCTCAAGGAAGAAGTCAAAGCCGCTATCCTTGCCAAATACCCTGACGCCGGCTCCTTCGAAATCAGCCAGGCCTTTGACTACCTCCAGAAAAAAGCCTTCCGTATCTCCATCCTCGACAAGAAAACCCGATGTGATGGCCGCGGTCTTGACGAGATCCGCCAGCTCACCGGCGAAATCGGCGTGCTTCCGCGCGTTCACGGCTCCGCCCTCTTTGCCCGCGGCGAAACGCAGGCCCTCGCTTTGGCCACCCTCGCGCCTCTCGACGAGGGCCAGAACATGGATAACTACACCGGCGGCGTGGACTCCAAGCGCTTCATCCTCCACTACAACTTCCCTCCTTTTTCCGTCGGTGAAACGGGTCGTTTCGGTGGCCAGAACCGCCGCGAAATCGGGCACGGCTCCCTCGCCGAGCGCTCGATCGAACCCGTCATCCCCGCCATCGAAGACTTCCCCTACGCCGTCCGTATCAGCAGCGAAGTTATGGAATCCAACGGTTCCACCTCCATGGCCTCCGTCTGCGGCGGCATCCTCAGCCTTTACGCAGCAGGGGTCCCCCTGAAGCGCGCCGTCGCCGGGATCTCCGTCGGACTGGTCAGCGAGCATGATGACCATAACAACATGACCCGCTTCCTCACCATGATGGACATCCTCGGCTCCGAAGACCACTTCGGCGACATGGATTTCAAATTGTGCGGCACCGAACTCGGCGTCACCGGCTATCAACTCGATCTCAAGCTCCCCGGCATCCCCCTCAGCATCCTTGAGGAAGCCGTGCATAAAGCCCGCGCCAGCCGCCTCGAAATCATCAAGTTCATGAACTCGGTAATCGATGCGCCCAAGGCCATCAGCGAGCACGCCCCCCGCATCGAGTCCACCAAGATCCCGCAGGACCGCATCGGTGAACTCATCGGCCCTGGCGGCAAGGTCATTAAAGGCATCCAGGCCGAAACCGGTGCCAAGATCGACATCGAAGACGACGGCACAGTGCACGTTTACGCCATCCGCAAGGAAGGTCTCGACGCCGCCATGCGCCTCATCAAAAACCTCTTTGCCGAAGCCGAAATCGGAGCCCTCTACACCGGCCGCGTTGTCAGCACCACGGCCTTCGGGGCCTTCATGGAACTCTTCCCCGGCCGTGATGGACTCATCCATGTCAGCGAACTCGCCGACTTCCGCGTCAACAAAGTCGAGGACGTCGTCAAGACCGGCGACATCGTCACCGCCAAGTGCATCGGCATCGATGACAAAGGCCGCGTGAAAATGTCCCGCCGTGCCGTCCTGAAGGACAAGGAACGCGAACTGGCCGAAGCCGACAAGGCCAACGCCGCTCCTGCACCGGCTGCCGAAGCCATCCCGGCCTCCCAGGAGTAAGCTCCGCGCTGTCCCCAATTATAACAAAAAAGGGCACCCGGCAACGGGTGCCCTTTTCCGCTGGATAGGGGGTAGGGATGGCGCATTGGTTTGCGCCACCCCTCCCTCCGAACCGGACGTGCAGATTTCCCGCATCCGGCTCTCCGGTCAACATTTTGCTCCTTCTTTTCGGAGACTCATCACGATTTGGTCCCGGGCCGAT
>JBBQWG010000011.1:0-129214 GCA_038210825.1 Verrucomicrobiales bacterium | reverse complement strand
CCGCCTGGGCCAGCTGTAAGCTGCCGCCGCCGCGCATCAACGAAACTCCGCCGCCAAGGTCTGCTCGACAACGCCCCCCGGTGCCTGTATGAGGAGAAGAGAATGGAAAAGTCCTCCATCAACCAACCAGACCCAGTCGTCGTTCGGCATGCGCGTCACTCTGACGAGCCCGGTGCGGGAATTCCGCACGCCGGGATCTGCGAGGGGGACGCAGGGCAACCGGCGTTCCTAGCTTAATCTGCCATTGTAATCATGACTCAGTCAGTTCCCTCGTTTCGCCGAACCGTTGTCGCTTTCAGCCTGTATGCCGGTGGTGGAATCGCCGCGTTCGTATGGAAAGTGCTCCGGGACAGACAGGAGTTCGACTCATACCCCGTTTCACCTTGGCTCGTCGGCGTTATGCCTAATTTGCTCCCAGCCGCAGTGTTGCCGGCTTTGATCATCATTCGTCCGCAATCAGTACGATTCAAAGAATACTTTAGCATCGTAGTAGCTGTCCTCTCCGCCCTGATCGCCTACGAAATTGCACAATTGTGGATGCCAAGCCGCACGTTTGATGTGGCGGACATCATCGCGTCAATTTTAGGTGCGGGGCTCGGCTGTCTATTCTGTTGGCTGATTTTTTTCGCCTGGCTGGGTCGTCGCTGCAACTCAGGACTCGATCCCCTAAACTAGACGCGGAAGCAAAGTCACTGGGATTGCCCGGCCACGGAACGCACAATAACCATGGTTAGAATCGGGCGCAGCCCGGGGGCTAACGGTTGTTGAATGATTCGCGGCCGGCCTTCCCGCAGGTTCCGGTTCAGGGGCGGCCTCCCGCCTTGCCGCCACTGGGGAATGCTTCCGTCCTGTTTTCCTGACGAAAGATGACCGGAGGGGGCCATGCCGCGCCGCCGCATCCCGGGATCCGGGCGGGACGGGAGCTTAAGGCTCCGCGGAGCGGCTGATTTCTTTTCGGGGGGAAGGAAGGTGCTTCGCCGGTATACGTTAGGATCATGGCCTTGATGTCAATTGGAGTGCGGCTGCGCCGGAGCGTTTCAAGTGGAAGGCGGGGCGCCTTCCACAACACGCGGGGCGCGTGTGCTCCCCTCCACGCCACGCGGGGCGCGTGTGCTCCCCTCCTCCTTGCGCGGCCGCCCCCCTTTCAACTGGACATGCCCGATGAAACGGACTACCGCGGGATCGGAATCAACAACAGAGTTTAAAGCAGATGTTTTTTCATAGGCCTGCAAGGTCCACCACCCCGGAGCCATGGCAACCCGCCTCCTTAAAACCCCGGCCCCACGAGACGCGAGTCGCTTGAGCCTAGCGAATTCGTTCAACAAGGCGTGCGTGACCGGGCGATCCTGGGAGGGCAGGGGGCGGAAGGGAAACGTGAGGATGGCACGGTGGTCCGTCGCGGCTTATCGGAATAAGTCGGTGAATGGGGTGCTGTCCGATGGAATCATGTCAGGTGCGGCTGAAAACCGGGGAGCCACGCGCTCTGGGCTGCCCCGAGCAGCTTGCATGAGCCGCCTGCTGTCGCATAACTTCGGAGCAGTCCCAAGGCATCCATCCGCGCCCACAACGCGGCACGTGCAATTTACCTGCCCGGGAGTTTGCTTGGAATTTTGTTTACCAGCGTTTTGCTTTTGCGTCCGTTCCAACTTTATCCTTTAGACCTCCAATTCCTACACCCGCCAATGGCTCATTGAATCCATGAATCTTTTTGAAAAAATTAAAGAAATGGTCGATGTATCGGATGAGGCTGATTTTGTGGCATCATTCTTCCGATTGTGGGATGAAGACGCGACGACAGTCAACGATGGATACCTTGGGGTAATTTCGTTCAACTCATCAATGCAATTGAGGCTGTTCAGTTTGGAGGGTTCTTTATTTATTCTTGAGGACGATGTGAACTTCCTAAAACTCGCCCAAATCCACAAACTGATCCCCTTGGGTGCCTTTATGAATGGCGATCGTTTGGTTGTTCATTGTCCCTCTATGAATATTTGGATAGTTACTGGAGAGGGCGTCGAAGAATGCACCCCAGAGAATCCCGGGGGCATGGCGATTATACAATCGGAATTCAATTTTGGGAATTATCTGATCCGTGCCCTTCACTATGGCAGTGCAGAATTTGTATACGAGGACCTCGATTGAACATTTTTGAACCTCCGGGCCATCGGGGAATCTACGATTCGCGAAGGATCATCTTGCGTTCTGCAAGGGGATGCCTGACACTTCAGCGCTGTGCCCCCATATTTCTATGTCTGACCGTTCCCTCTCTTCCCCCCTGCCGGATGATGACGTCGCTGCGATTGATCACCTGCGGGCCACCTACGGACGGCTAACCGCCGAACTCGGAAAAGTGATCGTGGGGCAGCAGGAGGTGATCGAGCAGCTCTGCATCTGCCTGTTTGCCCGGGGGCATGCCCTGCTGATGGGGGTGCCGGGTCTGGCCAAAACCCTGCTGATCAGCCGGCTGGCGGAAACCCTCTCGCTTGGATTCAGCCGGATTCAGTTCACTCCGGACCTGATGCCCATGGACATCACCGGCACCGATATTCTCCAGGAACTGCCCGGCGGGAAACGTCAGTTTGAGTTCGCCAAGGGACCGGTGTTTGCCAACATCGTGCTGGCGGATGAAATCAACCGCGCTCCGGCCAAGACCCAGGCGGCGATGCTGGAAGCGATGCAGGAACACCGCGTCACCGTGGCGGGACGCACCTACAAACTGGAGGCCCCATTTTTTGTGCTCGCCACCCAGAATCCGATCGAGCAGGAAGGCACCTATCCATTGCCGGAAGCCCAGCTCGACCGCTTTATGTTCATGATCGGCGTGGACTATCCGAGCCGGGATGAGGAAATTGCCATTGCCCGTTCCACCACGGGAGCGGCCCAACCGGTGTTGGATCATGTGCTGGACGGGGCCGGAGTTCTTGCCTATCAGGAATTAGTCCGCCGGGTGCCGGTTCCTGACCACATTTATTCCTTTGCGGTGGATCTGGTGCGCCGCACCCGTCCTTCCGGCAAGGAGGCCCCGGACTGGCTGAAGCCTCTGGTGGGCTGGGGCGCGGGTCCCCGGGCGGTGCAATATCTTATTTTGGGGGCCAAAGCCCGCGCGGCCCTGCTGGGAAGTTATATGGTGCGGCTGGAGGACATCGCGGCGGTGGCGGCTCCGGTGCTGCGGCACCGCATCATGACCACGTTCACGGCGCAGTCGGATGGGGTGGACAGCATCACGGTGGCCCAACGCCTCGTTGATGAGCTGCGGAAGGAAGGCTGATCCTGCCATGTGACCACTCCTCCCTCCCGATGAAGCCTGGTGCCAGCCCCCTGCTCGACAGCGCGGTGATTTCCCGTCTGCTGGCGTTGCCGCTCAATGCCCGGCAGGCCATGACCGGCAGTGTGTCAGGACGCCACCGCAGTCCGGTGCGCGGATCGTCGGTGGAGTTTGCCCAATACCGGAAATATGTGCCGGGCGACGACACCCGCCGGCTCGACTGGCGGACGTGGGGACGCACTGACCGGTTTTATATCAAGGAATTTGAAGCCGACACCAATCTGCGGATGGGACTGGTGGTTGATGCCAGTGGTTCCATGGCTTATGGTCCTGCGGGGGCGACCCGGCTCGATTATGCCAGGAAACTGGCCGGCACCCTTGGTTATCTCGCGGCCCGTCAGGGAGATGCGGTGGGCCTCTGGGGGGTGGGCCGCGACCACCGCGGCAAACTGCCCGCCAAACGCGGGGCAGGGCATCTGCGGCTGATCATCGAACAACTCACCGCCCTTGAGGCCAAAGGCGAAACCACCCTGCTGGAAAGCCTGCATGAAGCTGCGGACCAAATCCCGCAGCGTGCCCTGATTGTGGTAGTGTCGGATTTTTTCATTGCCCCGGCCGGATTGAAACAGGCCCTGCAGCACCTGCGCTTCCGCCGGCACGAGGTGGCCCTGTTCCATGTCCTTGACCCGGTGGAACTCGATTTCAAATTCGAGCGGCCGGCGCGGTTTGTCGACATGGAGGGCGGCGAAACCATCCTCGCCGATCCGGCCCTCGTGGCCCGCCGCTATCAGGAAGTGGTCCGCAAATATCTTTTCGAAATGGACGAAGTCATCCGCACCACCGGCATCGACTATCAAAGAGTCATGCTGCAGGAACCGTTTGAGGAAGTGCTGGCGCGCTTTCTTCTTGCCCGACTCCAGTCCAAAGGCCGCCGCTAACCTGACCGCATGAGCTTTCTCGCGCCGCTGCTGCTTTTTGGACTGCCTCTGGCTTTGTTGCCGGTGATCATCCATTTGATCCATCTGCGGCGGCGGAAGCAGGTTCCGTGGGCGGCGATGATGTTTCTGATGGCGGCCCAGAAGATGAACAAGGGGCTCTCCAAGCTCCGGCAGTATCTGATTCTGGCCTTCCGGGTGCTGGCGGTGCTGGCATTGATTCTGATGATCGGACGTCCGCTGGCGGGCGGATTGCTGGGCCTGACCGGCGGGGCTCCGGATTCGGTGATCATTCTGCTGGACCGCAGTGCCTCCACGGAACAGCAACTCCTCACCACCGGCACCGGGAAACGGCTGGCAGGACTGAGGAATCTGGCGGCAGCCGTCAAGGATGCTTACGGCACGCGGTCGAAACTGGTGCTGATTGACAGTGCCACGCGGCAGCCGGTCCCGTTGGAAAACGCGGAGGCCCTGACAGATTTGCCCCGCACCGGACCCACCGACACCGCTTCCGATATCCCGGCCCTGCTCCAGGGCGCGCTGGATTACATCAGCACCAACCAAACCGGCCGCACCGATGTCTGGCTGGTCAGTGATCTCCGCGAATCGGACTGGAATGCGCGCGGCGGGCGGTGGCCGGCGCTGCGCGCGGCCTTTGCGTCGCTGCAGGGGATCCGCTTCCAGATCCTGGCATATCCGGAAACTGCTGCCGGGGACCTTGGAATTGCCGTCAGCGGAGTGACCCGGCGAGAGACTGCTGACAAGGCGGAACTCCTGCTGGATCTGCGGCTGCACCGGGCCGGTGATGCGCCGGCAGAACCACAAACCATCCCACTGCGGGTGGTGGTCAACGGTGCGGGCAGCACCCTCAACGCGGAAATGAAAGGGAACCAGGTGCTGCTCCAAGCCCAGGCGATTCCGATCGACAAATCCACCAAACGCGGCTGGGGCCGGGTGGAACTGCCGGCCGATGCCGGCCCGGCGGACAACGTGTTTCATTTTGTTTTCGATGCCCCGCCGGTGTTGAAATCCGTGATTGTCAGCGACCAGCCGGACATGGCGGGGCCGGTTCAGGCGGCTTTGTCCGCTCCCGCAGATCCTTCCCGGACCTATGATGCCGGAGTGCTGCCGGTAGCCCGGGCGGCGGAAATCGTGTGGGAAGAAACCGCCCTGATCGTCTGGCAGGCTGCCTTGCCGGAGGCGGACTCGGCGACGGCCCGCCAGCTTGAAGCCCACCTTGCTGCGGGCCGCAGCCTGTTGTTTCTGCCGCCTGCCACACCCACGGCGGACACCTTCATGGGCGTGCGCTGGCAGTCCTGGCAGGACGCTCCTGACAATCAGCCGGTTTTGGTGGACTGGTGGCGCAGTGACGCCGGGCTGCTGGCGGGCACCCGCGCCGGCGCGGCCCTGCCGGTAGGCGAAACCGGCGTGCAGCGCTGGTGCAGCCTTGAAGGGGAAATAATACCCCTGGCCAGACTGGGCGAAAAGGGCGGCAACCACACCGTGCTGGGTCAGGCTTCGCGTGACGGAGGCCGCGGTCCATGGTTCCTGACAACTTTGCCTTCAGCCGGATCATCCAGCCTTGCCCGCGATGGGGTGGTGCTGTTTGCGCTGTTGCACCGGGCGCTTCAGGAAGGCGCGGCCACCCTTGGCAATGCGCGTCAACTGGAGGCTGCGATGGGCTCCCTCGGCCCTGAACCGGCAGCATGGACCCGGCTGGATTTGGACAATCCGGAAACGATCCTGCCCGAAGACCGCCCCCTGCGGGCCGGCGTGCTGGAACGTCCGTCTGCCGTGGCCGGATCCCCGCCGCGCCTGACTGCGCTGAACCGGCCGTTGGAAGAGGATGCTCCGGCAGTGATTGGCCGGCCGGTGCTGGATGAATTGTTTGCCGGACTCGACTGGCGGCTGATCGAACGCACTCTGGATAACGAAAAAAGCCTGACCAGTGAAGTCTGGCGCACTTTCCTGACCCTGATGGCGGCCGCCCTTGTTCTGGAAGCCCTGCTTTCCATGCCCGACCGCAAATCTGCGGCCGCAGCCAAGCCCGCAGGGCTCAAACCGAATCCCGCATGAAACCCTCCTCCAGCGAACTGGTCTTCACCCACACTCCTTTTTCGGTGTGGGGGGCGATTTTGTTTGTGCTGGTAGTCACGGTCCTCGCCTTCATGGCATGGCGGCGCAGTGGCTGGCGGACTTCCATCGGCTGGCTGGAACTGCTGCGGATTCTGGTGGCCATCGGCATCGCAGTGACTCTGAACCAGCCGGAATGGCGGGAAACCTTCCAACCGGACTCCAAACCGGTGGTGGTCGTCCTGCATGATCTTTCCGGCAGCATGGAAACGCGGGATGTGGCGGATCCTGACAACCCGTCTGGAGCACCACAAACCCGTCAGGAAACGGCAGCACGTCTGGCCGATCCGGCCCTCTGGCAACCTTTGGCCGCGCGCATGGATATCGTGGTGGAACCGTTTTCGTCGTCGGCAGATCCTCCCGCAGAAGCTACCGATCTCCATGCCGGCCTGCTCCGCGCAGTAGAGCAGCAGCCGCGGCTGGCCGCAGTGGTGCTGGTGACGGACGGCGACTGGAACTCCGGTGCCGCTCCATCCGAAGCGGCGACCCGCCTGCGCATGAGGGGCGTGCCGGTGTTTGCAGTGCCGGTCGGCGCAGACAGCCGGCTGCCGGATGTGGAAATCACGAGCTTTGATGTCCCTACCTTTGCCGTGGCAGGCAAACCGCTGCGCATTCCCTTCTCGATCGATTCCGCCCTGCCACGCGAGGAACTGGTGGCCGTCACCATGACCACTTCCCTTGGCGAACAAATCCGTCAGGAATTCACCCTGCCGGCGCTGGGCCGCCTGCAGGACGCGATGGTCTGGCGGCCCGGGGCTCCCGGCAAAGTGGAGCTGACCCTCGAAATTCCCAAAACCGGAGCGGAACGCAATCTGGACAATAACAAAATCACGGCCGGGCTGGATATCCGTCAGGAACAGCTCAGGGTGCTGGTGGTGGAAAGTTACCCCCGCTGGGAATACCGTTACCTGCGCAATGCCCTTGAACGCGATCCGGGGGTCGAAGTGAACACCCTGCTGTTCCAGCCGGATCTGGGCCGGCCCGGAGCGGGCCGCGGCTACCTGAGCACATTCCCGGCAGATGATGCCCTGACCAAATATGATGTGGTGTTCCTTGGTGACGTGGGGGTGGAAAAAGGACAGCTCACGGCGGAGCAGTGCAAATCGCTGGCCCGGCTCGTGCGCGACCAGGCGAGCGGCCTGGTCTTCCTGCCAGGACTGCACGGATTTACGGCTTCCCTGATCAACACGGAGCTGGGGGAATTGCTGCCGGTGGTGTGGGATCCGGCGCAGCCCCGTGGCTGGGGCACGGCCTCTCCGGGCCGTTTGGCCCTGACCGAAGCCGGCACCGAAAGTCTCCTCACCAAACTCGAGGATACCGGGGAAGCCAGTGCGAGGGTCTGGGCCAGTCTGCCAGGATTCCAGTGGTATGCGCCGGCGCTGCGGGCCAAGGCGGGCACCGAAGTTCTCGCCACCCATGCCACCGAAACCAACCAATATGGCCGGGTGCCCCTGATTGTGACCCGGACCTTTGGGGCGGGCAAGGTAGTTTACATGGGGTCCGACGGTGCCTGGCGCTGGCGCCGGGGCGTGGAGGACAAATACCATTACCGCTTCTGGGGGCAGGTGGCCCGCTGGATGGCCTATCAACGGAATATGGCCCAAGGCGAAAAAATGCGGCTTTTCTTCGCCCCTGACCGTCCCCGCACCGGCGGAACCCTGACATTGAATGCCAATGTGATCAGTCAGACCGGAGAACCGTTGCGTGAAGGCGTGGTGGTGGCGGAAATGATTTCACCAACGGGCCGTCCCGTCAGCGTGCGCCTGCTGCCGGCCGGGACCGAGGCATGGGGCTTGTTCACAGGCGTTTTCACACCCACCGAGCCCGGCGATTATAAAGTGCGGCTGACCTGTGCCGAGGCCGGGACCGCGCTCGAGACCATCGTTTCGGTGCAAGGCACCCGCAAGGAAAAGCGCGGCCAACCCGCTCGTCCCGAAGTGTTGCGGGAGATCGCCCAACTCACCCGGGGGCAAGCGCTGGAAACCACGGATCCTGCGGCGTTGCTGGCTGCGGTGTCCGCCCTGCCGCCCGAGGAAAAAACCGAACGTCGCCTGCAGCTCTGGGCGCATCCGGCATGGGCGGCGGTGCTGATTGGCCTGCTGGTCATTTTCTGGGCCGGCCGCAAGGCGGCGGGCGTTTTCTAGCCGCAAAAGATTTTAGTTTCTGTTTTCCCAATCCGCGCCAGATTCCCTCACCGGTCCCCCTGGCGGTCTTGAACTTTTTGCTGCTTTCTGCGGTCGAAGGCTGAAGCGCCGCCAGATCCGCCCCTCCGGCGGCCGGTTCACCGTCCACCCTCCCTGCCTGCCATGAATGGTTCCCTCCCTCTTCCGCCGGTCTTGTCAGCAAAGTTGTCGGAATTCCGCCGCCGCGTGTGGTGGGTGAAACTGGCCGAAGGAATTCTCGCTTCCATTGCCGGACTGGCGGTTAGCTATGGTTTGGTTCTGATCCTCGACCGATTTATGGAAACCCCGGCCTGGCTGCGCGGCAGCCTGCTGGTGCTGGGAGCTGCCGTGCCGGGGATTGGCTTGCCGCTTAAATGGCACCGCTGGGTCTGGCGTCAGCGCCGCCTTGAAGACGCTGCCCGCCTGCTGCGGTGGAAATTCCCCCGCCTTGGCGACCAACTGCTCGGCATTGTCGAACTCGCCCGTCATGATGATGGCACCACTGGCCGCAGCGAACGCCTTGTGCAGGCCGCCATGGCCCAGGCTGACGAGGCGGTGAAGGATCAGGACTTCAGCGGGGCGGTGCCCCGCGCCCGGCACCGCCAGTGGGCATGGGCGGCCGCAGGATCACTGGCCCTCGTGGTCACGGGTTTTGCCGCCATGGGCGACGCCGCCCGCAATGCCCTGCTGCGCTGGCTGATGCCATGGCGGGATACCGAACGCTTCACTTTTGCCAGGGTCGCTGACCTTCCTGATCCGCTGATCGTGCCTCTTGCGGAGCCGTTCGCCCTGCCGGTGGTCCTGAGGCCGGAAACGCGATGGTCCCCGCCGCAGGCTGCCGCCTTCATCGCCGGCCAGCCTGACGTAACGGCTGCCCTGACAGGAAATGCCTATCAACTGCAGTTCCCGCCCGCCCGCACCGATGCTGCGGTGGACCTGAAGATCGGGGATGTGCGCCGCACCCTGCAGTTGCAGCCCCGGCCGCGTCCTGAACTGACTTCCCTGAAGGTGCGTCTGAAACTGCCGGACTATCTCGAATATCAAACCCAGCCCGAAATCGACGTGCGCGGCGGCACCGCCAGCGTGCTCAAGGGATCGGAAGCCGTATTTGAAGCCGAAGCCAGCCGGGAGCTGCTTACCGCTGAAATTGATGGTCAGCCCGCCCGCACCGAAGGCGGACGCTTGATCAGCACGGCCAGCCGCATCGAGGAGGCGCGGGAAGTCCGCTTTACCTGGAAGGATTCCCTTGGCCTAACCGCCCGGGTGCCGTTGCTGCTCCAGGTGATGCCGCTGGAAGACGAAGCTCCCCGCATCGTGGCGCGGCGCGATACCCTCGAACAGGTGGTCCTCGAATCCGAAGTGGTTCTGTTTGATGTCAGTGCATCCGATGATTTTGGGATCCGCAAGCTGGGGCTGGAATGGAAAACCGCTGCCGGAGGCGATTCCAAAGAGCAAGTGATCAAAGGCAGCAAAGTCGCGGCCGCCGGGGCTCCGGAAAGCCGCGAAGTCACCGCCCGCGCCAGCTTCTGTGCCGCCCGCGAGGGGGTCCCGCCGCAGACTGTGGAGGTCAGGGCATGGGCTGAGGATTATTTGCCAGGCCGGGAATCCTCCCGCAGTGCCAGTTTTATCCTGCACATCCTCAATCCCAGCGACCACGCGCTCTGGGTCACCCAGCAGATGGGCAAATGGCTGGAGGCGGCCCGCGAAACCTACGAACGCGAACAACAACTCCACCAGACCAACAAGGAACTGCGCGCTCTGACCGCTGCCGAACTCGACCGGCCGGACAACCGCCGCCGCGTCGCCCAGCAGTCCAGCGCCGAAGACGCCAATGCTGCCCGGCTGGCTTCCCTCAACCAGGCCGGCCGACATATGATCGAGCAGGCTACCAAGAATCCCGAGTTCGATGCCCCCCGGCTGGAGTCGTGGGCCACCCTGTTGAAATCGCTGCAGGATATTGCCTCCAACCGCATGCCCAACGTGGCGGATCTGTTAAAACAATCTGCCGATGCCAAAGCCGGAGTCCAACTGGCCCAGGCCTCCGAATCAAAGGCGGGATCGCCTGCAGAAGCCGGCCAACCGGGCAGCCCGTCCGCCGGCAAACCCGGGGAAGGCCAGCCTGGCGAAGCCAAACCACCGGATGCCACCGCAGGCCGCCCGGCGGAGGCTGGCCATCCTGACGCAAAGTCCGGCGTGCCGGCCGACAGCCGGAGCGCCCCCATGATAGCCGAAGGACCACAGCCGCCCCAGGGCCAATCCCCGGCGGGAACACCGGAGACGGAAGCCAAACCCAAAGAGCAGGCTCCTTCCATCAAACTCACCGAAAGCACGATGAACCCTCCGCCGGCTCCGGCTGCGGGTGAAGATCCGGCTGCCCCCAAACCGCCCGGTGCAGGCAAACTGGGCTTGCCTGGCAACTCCCTCGCCGCCGCCCCCGGTGCCAAAGCCGATCCTGCCCCGCCTGCGGAAACCCCTGCCCAGGAAGCACTCGACGAGGGGGTGATCAACCAGAAGGAATTGTTGGCGGAGTTTGCCAGGGTGTCCGACGAGCTTACCGAAATTCTGGCCAGCCTCGAAGCCAGCACCTTTGTGAAACGCTTCAAAGCCGCTGCGCGTGAGCAGGTCCAACTGGCTTCCCGTATCAGTCAGAAGACGCTTGATGCCTTCGGAATTGTCAGGGACACCGCTGCGGCCATGACCGGCTCTGCAGGCGGTGCCGGCCGCCTTGCCGATATTGGCAAGGGAATGGAAGCGGCCATTCAGGGCATGGTCAGGCCGCCCGCCCCGGAAGAAAATCCAGAAGGCATCCCTGTGGCGGAAGTCCCCGAGTTGTTCCCCGCCATGATTGCCCCGATGGAACACTTTGTTACCAGTTATGCCCCGCAAGCCCGCCGGAAGGCAAAGGACCAGAGTGATTTTGTGAGGATCATCCAAAGCGACCTTGAAGCCTACTTCCAGCGCAAGCCCGACCAGCATTTTAAAAAGGTCCTCGCGGAAATGAAACAGAGCAAGGTCGTGCAGGAACTGGGCCGCGTCGGCGACCGCGCTGCCGACAATCTGAGCGGTTCAGCCGTCCACGCTGCCGAATACTGGGCCGACACCATGGACCGATGGGCGGAAGAAATGGTCGCGGCCGGCCAGTGTTCCAACTGCTCTTCGGGCAGTGCCGACAGCCTGCCGCCGGAGATCGTGCTCAAAGTCATGCAGGCCCTGCGCGATGAAATGAAACTGCGCGACGAAACCCGCGAGCTGGAAAACTCCCGCAAAGCGGTGGCGGTGGCCGAGCATCACAAACGCAGTGGTCAACTGGCTGCAGAACAACTCAGGATCACCACCCATACGGCCGTGACCGTGGAGGACATTCTCGCCTTGCCGGAAGGCCGCCAGAAGTTTGGCAAGGAACTGAAGTTATTGGGAGCAGTGGTCAAAGTCATGGAGGATGCCCGGTCCATCCTGGCGGAAACCGACACCGGCGACCGGGCCATCGCGGCGGAGACGGAAGCCATCGAACTGCTCCTCGAAACCAAACGCCAGAAACCACCCGGGGGCGGCGGGGGCGGCGGCGGAGATCCGGGCGGCGGGGGCACCGCAGCCACGGCCAGCTCGGCGGCCCTCGCCGATCTCGGACCCGGCGGAGATGGAGCCAGTGTGGTGCAGGCCCGGCCCGTCGGTCAGGCCACTGGACGCGCCGGCCGCGAATTCCCCGAGGAATTCAAAACCGGCCTGGACGCCTATTTCCACAACCTTGAATCCACGGCCACTCCCTGATGAAGCCGCGTTTTCTGTTAGGGCTGGGAATGATTCTGCTCGCAGCTCCGGTGGCTGCGTTGGACGAATCCCTGACCTTGGAGTTCTCCCCGAAAACGGATCCTGCCGGATCCGGCCATGGTCTGGATTTGTCCGGGGAACCGCTCCGGATTGAAAAAGCCGACGTGCCGGATTTTCCGGCGCTCCGGGAAGCCGAGCGGAAGGAAGCAGAATCAAAATCCCTGCAGCAGATGGAGGTTCTCCTTCTGACGGGTGGGGAGCGCGGGACCCTTCTGGAATTTGTGAAGCGGGCCGTCCTGATCCGGAGGGACCTGACCCGGAGCCGGTTGACCCGCACCCTGACTGAAATCAAGGAAAAAGCAAAACTGGATGAAGCCGGTGCGGCTGGTTTGACTACCCTGGGGGACAACCTGCTGGAGGCCGAGATGAAGGTCTGGGAGGAAACCTTTACAACACGGATGGCCGCCCGGTTGACGAATGTGGCGGATCCGGTGTCCATGGTCAAAAGCTGGAGTGCGCTGCAAATCGTGAACCGCGAAGCGGATGCCCCCTTTATCGCTATCACCGCTTCCGCCGCATGGCAGGACGGGCTGAAAAAGGTCCTTGCCCCGGAAGTGTTTGCCACCCTTGAGCAGGAGGCTGCGGACAAAAAGGCCACTATCCTCAAAGAGATGGAGGATTACCTCGCCGATTCCGCCATTCAGGTGAAAACGGTGGTGGGCAACCGGATGGACACCGAACTCGAGGAGATCCTGCAGTATGCCGGGCTGGATGAAACCCGCGAAAAAAGTCTGCGAGAAGCGGCCGAACAGGCGATCCGGGATTGTGTGCAGCAGTGGCGCACCCGCACCGAGGCGGAACTTCTGGATATGGATGAAAAAGCCCGGATGAAGCTGCCGAACCTGCAACGCCAGCAGGCCGCCGACCCGGACGATCCGATTTACCAACCCCACACCAGCCCGGCATGGCTGGCCGCCCGCCAGACCATTTTGTCGGATGCGGAAAAAGCCGTGGTGGAGGAGCGCCGCACCCGGACGAGACACCGGCGGGTGACTGCCATTGTCAGGGTGCTGCTCACGGAAATCGACCGCCTCGTCGGTTTCAACCAGTCGCAACGGGAACGCCTCCTCGAGTTGGGCCGCGAACGCCTCATGGCCCTGGCCCCGGCCATGGTGGAGTCGGTTTCGGGCATGGGCTCCACCTTTTTTGATCCTGGCCGGATGCTGACCGAACTGCAGAAGATTCCGGACGGCGAACTCGACGCGGTTCTGGATGCCGGCCAGGTGCAACGCTGGAAAGCCACCAGCCGGGAAAAATTGATGAGTTACCGGTCATACACGCGCAGCGGTTCATCGGAAAAACCCAAGGCGGATCCTGATTTGGATGAAATCGGGGCCCAGCGCCAGATATCGGACCTGCTGGTGCAGGAAGCTGACAAACAAAAGCAGGTCTTTGCCGAAGTGATGGAAGCGCGGGTGGCCCAGGTCACCCGCACCACCGGACTAACCGGAGAGGGATCCACCCTACTCCTGACGGCGGCCAAAGGCGCGGCGGAACGCCTGTCGCGGACCAGTATCAACAATCTTGAGCAACATGTCAGGCAACAATTGCGCGGCACCAAACCGCCGGAGATCCCGGTCCGCCTCAAGAACCTGTCCCTGCCCATGACCCCGGACCGGACCGGCGGGACCGATCCCGCCATCTGGACCGCCACCGTGGACCGCGTGCTGAATCCGGAACAGCGCGCCGCATGGAAGGCAGAAAGCGACACCCGGGATGCATGGCGGCTGGACAGTCTGACGGGGTTGATCACCACCGAGGTGGCGAAAAGTGTGGTCTTGTCCCCGGAGAAGGAAACCCTGCTCCAGCAGCAGTTGGAGGACACTATCCGGAAATACGATCAGGACATCAGCGGCATGATTTCCCCGGGCTGGTATCTCCAGTCCTATTACAGCCAAATCCCGCTGGCCCTCCTCACGGAAAAGCAGATGGCGGAAATCTTCACTCCGAAACAACGGGAGGCGGTGGCCACCAAAGCCCTCGGTTTTGCCGGACAGTATGCAGATATGATCCGGCAGCGTCATCAAAGCCGGACCCGCCAGTAAGGCCTCACCTTCCCCCGCCATGATCAAACTTCTTCTGCTGTCCCTTGCCTTGCTGGCCGGCCGGATTCCCGGCCATGCCCAGGATCCAACGCTGCGTTTTGGGGGCCAGATTCCTCCCGAGGTGGATCTGATCTATGAACGCGGCCTTGAATGGCTGGCCTCCAGGCAGGGGGCAGACGGGGCGTGGAATGACGGAAACTCCGGAGCCGGGGTGAATGGCCTCTGTGTGATGGCCTTTCTGGCCAGTGGTGAGGATCCCAATTTCGGACGCTGGGCCCGCCCGGTGCGGCGGGCGGTGCGCCACCTGATCCAAAGCCAGGATGCCACCACCGGATACCTGCCCAACAGCATGTATCATCATGGTTTCGCCATGCTGGCCCTCGCGGAATGTTATGGCGCGCTGGATGAAACGCTGCTGTGGGAAGGGGCGGAGAAGCCGGTCCGCAGCCTTGCCGCCACCCTTGATCTGGCGATCCGCTGTTCCTCAACTTCGCAGAAAAAAAACCGGTGGGGCGGCTGGCGTTATACGCCGGATGCCACGGATGCTGACACTTCCGTCACCGGGGCCATGCTGATGGGCCTGCTGGGAGCCCGCAATGCCGGCATGGATGTGCCTGACGACACCGTCAATGCCGCGCTCGAATATATGCGGCGCAGCACGGGACGGGATGGCAATGTAGCTTACAGCGGAGGCATGGGAGGCATGGGAGGGTCCATGAACCGGACCGCCATTGCTGCCCTCGTGGCCGCCGTCAGCAAACAGACAGATCCGCAGAAGTATCCTGCCACTCTCAAGATGCTGACCACCAACCTTGAGCACCGTGAAGGCACCTATCTGGAATATTTCCGTTATTACATGGCCCAGGCCCTTTTCCAGGGAGACTACGAGGCATGGCAAAAGTGGAATGCCATGACCATCCGGCAGCTCCAGGGCAGCCAGGCCGACGATGGCAGCTTCAGCAACAGTTCCTACTCCACCGCCATGTCCCTGCTGGCGCTGGCCCTCAACTACCGTTTTCTGCCGATCTATGAACGCTGAATCTGTCCGCCCCTTCCCCCTGAAGGCGTGCCCCGCCCGGATCCCCGGATACGGACTGCTGTTGGGAATGCTCTGTCTCGGGCAGGGCACAGCGGAGGAAAAAGCCAAACCCGCCGGTCCCGGAGCGGCTATTCCCTCCCTTCTGATGGCCCCTTTGTTCAAAGGAGAGGCCGATTTGTTATGGCGCAGTGGGCAGTCACTTCCCGGCCAGTTGGAATCCGGCTCGGACACCTTTCTGATTTGGAAGTCCCCTATTTTCCAGTCCCCGCTCAAGCTGGAGAACCGCGGACTGGAGCGGGTGCGTTTTCCCTCCGCCGCGCTGCCAAGGCGCACCACTGCCTTCCGGGTGGTGTTGCGTGACGGCAGCCACCTGGGAGGCACGCCCGAGGCGGCGGACGCCCGCACCCTGACCTTCAACAGCACCCATGGCGGCAGGGTGGTGCTGCAGCAGGATCAAATTTGCCTGTTGGAACGGATCGAAGGGCCGGACCTCATCGTGGCCGGTCCGCAGCAGTTGCTGCAAGGCACCCAGACCAATCCTGCCAACCAGCAGAACCTTCCGGAACCATGGTATTTTACCGCAGCGGGGCAGGTGGCATCGCCCGCTTTCAACCAGGGGCTGTCCCTGCCGGTCCGCTTTCCGGACAAGTGCCACCTTGATTTTGAAATGATCTGCGACAGTGCTCCGGCCTTTGCCCTGACCATGGGCTCAAAGGAAGGCCGCTGCACCGTGGAGACATGGGGGGATGAATTGGTCCTGACCGATGAAGCTGAATTCGCCAGCGCCGGACGCGTTTACAAACCCGGTGACCGAATCGTTAGGGTGCGTCTGACGTGGGACCGCCCCGCGGGCCGCAGCACCCTCTATGCCGCCGATGGCAAGGTGATGGCTGAAATGCTGTCACCTCCGGATCCGGATGGTCCTGACAAAACCAAAAAACCCAAGCCCAAAGCCAAAGCCAAAGGGGGGGGGCTGCTCGGAGCCGTGGGCCAGTTGCTGGGCATTGGCGGCCCGGCGGTGGTTCCTGAACCAACTTCCCCTGATCCGGTCTACGGCCGCGGCCTGACCTTCCAGAACAAAGGCGGAGGCGTCAGGATCACCCGGCTCACCCTGGCAGAATGGAATGGACTCCCGCTGCCGCCTGCTTCTGCTCCGGAGAGGGATCTTCCCTTGATTGAAACCGGGGATGCCATGGCATCAGGCACCCTGACCAGTCTGCAGAATGGCATCCTGACCAGCCAGCAGGCGGACGGCAGCCAACGTGAATGGCCCCTGTCTTCCGTGCGCCGCATCCTCTGGAACCGCCAGCCCGACCTCGGCCCTTCTGCAGGCCTGACCAATTTGTGGCTTGCCGATGGAGATCTGATCCGCGGACGGATGTCTCCCGCCCCAGGCGGCACGGTGGGCCTGCAGACCGCTTTTGCCCCGGACCCGGTGCCGGTCAGCCTAACCGGAGCCCTCGCCCTGGAACTGCCCCGTCCCGTGGAGGTTCCGCCGGCAGCCAAAGACGGCAAAGGAGATTCCGCCGCCGCCGTGGCACCGGCTCTCCTGCCCCCACCCCGGGGCGCGCCCGGGGTGGCAGGAGAACCCCAAAAGGTTCCAGTTGCTGCCGGCGACCAGGATCTCCTTGTGGCCAAGGGCATGAAGTTGCAGGGCCGCATTCACGCCGGCGGTTCCGGGAACTTGCCCCGGTTCCAACCCACTGGGGCAGTGGAACCCGCAGACCCCGTGCCGGATCCTTCCCTTGTTATGACCTGGGCCCGCGCTCCGGTGGCCGCAACACCAAGGGGCAGGAGGGACGCCCTGCTGCATCTGCGGGGCGACGAATCCCTCCCGGTGCAATTGTCAGGAGTTGACCGGCAGCACGTGCGTTTTTTTTGGCAGGGACCCGAATCCCGCGAAGTGGACGCTTCCCTGGTGGAAGCAATCCAGTTTCCGCGGCCGGCCATGGCCAATCCAGGATTCGACGGTCCTGGCTGGCAATCGATCAATGCCTCGAAACCACTCGCTCCCCGCACGGAGAACCTCCTCGTGCTGGAACCGGGCAGCGGCGTCGTCCATCCCTTCATGCTGCAGGGGGCTCCCCTCCGTTTCGGACTGAAACGCAAGGATGGTCTGGCTTCGATCCGGGTCCGGCTCTTTTGTCAGGGTGCCGAACGCAACACCGGGGATCTCAGCTTCATGATCGCGGACTTCGGAGGCACTGTCTATTGTGGTCAGGAACTCGGCGAAGGCCGTATGAACAGCCAGCAGGAAATTCCTGCCCAAGAACCTCATAACAAGGTCAGCATTTCGTTTCCGGCCCCGGACAAGGTCGAACTTCAGGTCAACGGGGTGACCGCCGCCACCGCCACCCGCAGCCCGAAGCAGGTGGGCACCCGGGCGACTGGTCTGGTGATCGAAACCGCTTCCATGTGGGGCAATGAAGTCGGGGCCGTGATCCTGTCCGATTTTGCCAGTGAAGTATCCAGTTTTATCCAGCCTCCTCCGGGATATGCGGAGGACGCGAGGAAGGAAGCCCTGCTCCTGCCGCGCCTGCGCCGCGAGGATCCACCACGTCAGGTGCTGATCGGATTCAACGGGGACTTGCTGCGTGGGGAGATCGAAGCCATGACCTCCACCCACCTCGGCTTCCGGGCCGGCCTCGAAACCTTCAAAGTGCCGCTGGACCGGGTTGCCGCAGCAGTTTGGGTCAAACCTCCGGCGGAGCCCAAGCCTGCCGCAGAAGCTGCCCCTGCGGAGCCGGCCCCTGCAGAATCCGGGCCGCCCCGGCAGTGGCTTGACCTGACCAATGGCGGACGGTTGGCCCTGGCCGTGACTTCATGGGACGCGGGCGGGGTGACGGGTCAGCATCCCCTGCTGGGCGAATGCCGGATTCCCCTTGAGTCCCTCAGCAGCCTGAGTGTCAGCGCGCCTCCTGCGCTCGCTTCCCATGCGGCGCTGTCGGACTGGACCCTGCAGCCCACGGCCGATCCGGTGCTTCCCGAGGCGGGATCCAGCGCTTCACCTTTGGTCGGAACTGCAGCCCACCGGTTTAAATTGCCATTGCTGGACGGCGGCCATTTTGCCCTCGAAGGCCATGCCGGGAAAGTGGTGGTGCTGGATTTCTGGGCCAGTTGGTGCGGCCCCTGTGTCAAAGGCCTGCCGGATCTGTTGGACGCCCTGGCCGGATTCCCGGCGGATCAGGTGACCTTTCTCGGAGTAAATCAGGGAGAAAGCGTTCCGGTGGTGAAGCGCTTTTTGGAAGCCCGGAACCTCCAGTTCACAGTGGCCATGGATGCCGATCAGCAGGTGGCCGGCAAGTATGGGGTGGATGGCATTCCCCACACCGTGGTCATTGGTCCGGATGGCAAGGTGGTGCATGTTAAAACCGGTTATACCCCGGGAGCCGGAGCCGAAATTGCGGCCGCCGTCAGGAAAGCGCTCGCCGGCCAAAAATAAGTCAGGGGCTCATCATGCGGACTCTCAGAAAGGCGCGGCCCTGCATGGCCCCGGACGCATCCAACTGCACCGTGATCCGTTCGGTGCCGTCGGGCAGAAACGTGTGGCCGGTCACCGTCGTCCCCGTGTCCAGCCATGGGTCAAGGCCGGCGGACCGCTCGTGGATGAACCGGACATCCGTTAGGCCGCGGCGCCGGACGTAAGTTAGGGTGAAATACGGCCCGCCGGGTCCGGAAACCAGCACGCCCTCCGGAGGAGGGGCTCCCAGATCCCGGGCAAGGGCAAAGTTGGCAAGGTGGCTCCACCCGTCACCATCCGGATCCGCCGCAGGATCGCTGAAGCCCCCACGGGTCATCCATTCCTGCAGCGAAGTGTCCTCGGGGGTTCCAGGCGTGCCCCCGGTAGTGTAGGACCCGCGCCAGTTTCCTCCCGTGTTTTGCGGTTCGGAAGCATCGCCGGCCGGCTGGGGGCCTTGATAGACAAGGGAGATCCCGCCGTTGTCGGCTTCGGGCGGCCACGGGTCCACATCAAAATAAGTGAAATCACGGATAGCGGCCCCGGCCCCGAATGACAGTTTGATCTGCTCGCCGCTGTTGCTCAGGCCTTGACCGGCCTGCCATTCCCCCGCCACGGGAAGGCCGGGACCATAACGGCTAGTGAAGGCAGCGGCATTCTTCACCACCAGCACCCGGGCTCCCGGCAGGAGGGTGCTGGCCGGAAAATCAAAATCAACCCCTTTGGTAAAGCGCACCGTGCCCAAATCCATGCTGGCGGTGGCGGAGAGGTTGGTGATCTCGATGAATTCAAAATCTCCCTCCACATATCCCCGGGCAGCTTCCGCAGGGCTGGGGCCCTGAGGTTTATACATAAATTCCGAGATGATCAGGTTCCGCCGCAGGGTGGCCAGCACATCCGGGCCGGAGGCCGTGAATTCATGAGGCAGGGACCAATGGCCGTTGCGGCCGCTGGTATCCCGGTAACGCACCCGGGCCCGGTAGGTGCGCCCCGTGCGCAGCGCTCCCGCCGGCACCTGCACCGCAGCACTGAAACTGGTCAGGAAACCGGACTCCCACACTGCGGTGGCCTCATACACCCGGTCCCTTGACGGATCATAGGCCGGAGCACTGGGATCGGTGATTTCGCCCACGCGCCACTCCATTCCCGCAAAGGTGGCGGCACCCTGCGGATCGGTGAAAGCAGTGGCCGAAAAGCCAAGGCCATCCAGCGGATAGCCTGCAACCCCGCTATAACTGATCACCGGCCGTCCTGGCAACTGACCGTTGTCCGGACTGTCCGCAAGGGTGTCGAGATAATTGTCGCGTCCTCCGGTCACGGCGGGATCGGAGCCCACAGGGTCAGTCCATCCGGTGAAGGAAAAGTTCTTCATGTCCTGGGCCTTGTAGCCCGGTCCCTGCGGATGGTCGGCGACTGCGCCGCTGACCGGCCAGCGGGCGCGGTCCGCCTGCCAGACCTGGCTGAGCGATGCAAGGGCCGCATCAATCATGGGATTCACCTGGTCCTCCTGCCAAATCAGATCGCGGAATTCGCGCAGGGCATTGCGGTGGGCGATGGGCAGGGTCGGGCGGGGCTGGATACTTCCCCAGGTGGGAGAATCCGGAAAAGTGTTGTGGTTGTAAATGCCGTTCCGCACCGTGTCCTGCCCCGAATTCCAGTTCGGGCCAAAAGAAGCATCCCAGTCATAGGGCATGGTCAGGGCCCGGCCGAGACCATTGGTTCCTTCCATCGGCTGGAAGTAGAGAATCAGGTTTTTCATCCGGTGGCGGCCGGTCGGTTCGGTAAAGATGTCGTAGTGGCGGATTGCTTCCTGGACGGCGTTGTAACGATACCACGCGGGCATGTCCACATAGGTATTCATGAAGGCTTCGGTGGCGGCCCCATGGATATTGTAGCGGTAATTGTCAAAATCGGCACTGAAGGGAGCGGCTCCCGGGGCGCGGTAGCGGTCGAGCATCTCGCCGTTCTGGGTCCAGTCGCTGAGTTTGTAGACATTGCCCTTCTCCATCCCGCGGGCCTCCAGGAAGCGTTTGTCGACAAACTCGATGGCCTGGAAGATGCCGAAAAAATCTCCGGTGGTGGCCGCCGGCGCTTCCGCCGCGCTGCGGATCATACGGAAGTGAAACCAATGGGATTCCGGCACCGGAATCCGGTTCAGCTTCCAGAGGTTGGCTCCGGTTTCGAGTTCGAGGCCCCAGCTCTTGTAGCCTTTGTTGCCAAACATTTTGTTCACCAGCATGGCATCCCACCGAACTGGATAGGGCCGGCCCTTCTCATCTTTGGCCGCAAAGCCATAGCCTTTGTTGAAGTTGATCCGGAGATGCCGCTTGGCACTCCCCATATACCGGCTGTTGCCCCCCCGGAGCCGGGTGTTGATGTGATCATAAACGACTCCGTCATACACCATCGTGAAGGGCCAGTTTTCGGTGCGCCGGGCCCGTAGGGAATTCAGGGCAATGCTGTTGGGCATCTGCTCGGATCCATTGTAGGCCATCAGGGTCTGCCGGTCGGTTTCCCTCATCAGAAAATGATAGACCGGGACCGATGTCAGCTGGGCGGTGGTGAAGGTGTTGGCCCCGCTCACATAATTCGGCACCCCATTGTAGCTGAAGGCTGCCCAATTGCGGACGGGATCTCCGGCCAGGGGCAGGGTGGCGGCCGTGCCGGCAAAGTCGGTCACCCGGATCCGGTAACGGATCAGGGTCCGGTGCGGTTGGGATGGAATGATTCCGCGGTAAACGGCATCCCCAGCCGTGTCGCCGGAAGCTCCACCCTCATCCGTCATGGGCAGGACGGTCCAGTTGGCCGGATTTTCATAGGCAGTATTCGCGGGACGGGGAGCATCGGGATTGGCCACCAACTGTGACGCCGTAAGGGGCAGCACTGCCGGAATGTAATTGCCCGGAGCCACAATTTGATAGAGCAGTTCCACGGACTGCACGCCCTGGGGATCGGTGACCCGGGCCGTGACCACCAGCGGCTCGGAAGAGGTGGGGGCGGCGGGGTGGTGGGTCACGTCCTGCACTGCGGGCGGGGCATTGCCGGCAAAAGTGGAATTGACCGCACCCGGGGTCGGCAGCCCGTCCGGGACATCCCGGATTTCCGCATCCACCGCGAAGTCGTAATTGTTATAAACGCTGCCGTCGTCCTGGCTGCTGCGCAATTGGGGCGGCTTGGCAAAGGCCTGGATGGCGATCACATTGGTTCCGGCCACAAATAGCTGGTCCGCGTTCGCCAGCACGATCTCGCTCCACGGATCATTGCCGGTTTCGTAATAGTCCGTGGTGTTATAGGCTTTATCGCCCTGACGCACCCCCAGCCGCACGGCCTCCACCCCATTGATCCAGACAATCGCGGCATCATTGTGCAGCACCCGCAACAGGGCGGCTTTCGGCAGGGGGGCGGTGATTTCAAAAGTCTTCCGCAGCGCCACCGATCGATAGGAAGATGCCGTCATGTCGGACAGAATGGTCCGGATGGTGGGAACGCCGGTCTCCTGCTGCACTGAACTGCTCATGGCCGTGCCCAGTGGAGTGCGGCCCGTCAGCCAGGTGGCGTCCTCGGTAAAACCGGCGGTCCGCCATGCCGGAACCGGATTGGAAGGTTCGCCGAGGGCGGTGGTGCCTTTGCGGTAACGCCATCCTGTGGCGCTGGCCGGGAGCCAGCCAAAGGAAGGCGCAGGGGAGGTGGAGGCCCGCCAATGGGAACCCAATTCGTTGTTCAGCGAGGGATGGATCAATTCCATGGACGGCCCATCGCCATTGCAGCCAGCAGGCCAGGGGGAGACCACCCCATACACAAGAGAGTCGACCACGGCATTCGTGGCATTCCGCAGTTCAAGGTCCTCGCCATCCCCGCTTAAGTTGCCGGTCCAGGGGCCAAGGGCTGTGACGCCATACATCCCCTGCATCGTGGCCGGATCTTCGGCAATCACCAAATAACCGCCAGGGGCCAGAGTCGTGCCCGCCGGAATCGCGTATTTTACTCCGCCATCCAGCCGCCAGCCGGACAGATCGACCGCAGTGGGCAATGGATTAAATAGTTCCACAAACTCCGCCGGAATTTCGTTCCGGGCCGGATTGTAGTGTATTTCATTGATGACCACCTGCGGAACAGAGTCCAGCACCGGCAGGGTGATTTGCTGGACCGTGCTGCGTCCGGTGTTGTCCGTCACCTGGATGCGCAGCCGGATGGACTGTCCTGACATTCCGGCAAAGGACGCGGTGGCCCGCAACTGGTTGCCGTTGATCTGCACCAGGGAATTGTGAGTATCCCCCGGACCGTCCATGAGCTGGAAGGTGTGGGTGTCTCCCGGATTGGGATCCTGCGCCTGAAGCCGGCCCATAAGACTGCCGGAAACCCCGCTGGTGAAGATTTTGTTTTCGGACAGCAGCACCGCCGAGGGATCGGACGGTGGCGGCAGGACGGTGACGGTCACGGTGCCCGGGGGGGAATCATAAGTGCCGTCATTGACTTTGTAGGTGAAGGCAATGATCCCACTGAACCCGGCAGGAGGTGTCAGGGTGCGGGAGGCACCGCTGCCGCTCAGGGTGCCGCTGGCCGGCGGGGAGACTATGCTCCAGGTCAGGGGTTCATTGTCAGGATCACTGGCCGGAAGGGTGAAGGTTGCGGCAGTTTGATAGGGCGTGGTCACCGCGAGGCCGGGGGCGGTGGGAATGTCAGGAAGCACTTCGATGCTGATGCCGCCCGCTTTCGACGTGACGGCTCCCCCCGTGGCGGTGAAGGCAAAGTTGTCCCGTCCCAGATAGCCGGGATTGGGCCGGTAAGTCAGGTTCGGAGCCGTGCCCAGCAACTGGCCATGCACGGGCGGCCGGGTGATGGTGTAGCTCAGCGGCACCGCCGGAACCGAGGCTCCCGGCAAGGTCACCGGCAGATCGTTCTGATAGCGGGCCGTCAGGGTGGCGTGGTTGGCGGTGACCACCGGATTAAGCACGTTGATTTGCACACTGGCACTGCGGGCCGCCGTGCCATCGTGGGCGGTGAGGGTGTAGGCAGTGGTGGTCAGCGGAGTCACCGTCACGGCCCCGCTGGTGCCGGTGAGGGCTGCCGCGCCGGGGCTGATCCCCACGGTGAGGGGACCTGCCGCATTGAGCACACTCCAGTTCAGGGTGGTGCTCTGGCCGGAATAAAGGCTATACTGCGCCGGTTGGAAGATTTCGATGCGCAGCGGGTGGGCCAGTTGCCCGGAAGGCCAGGCGGCCATGGAATCCGCGATTTCGTCAGGATACATCGCGCCGTCCCAGACACGGAATTCCTCACAGGTTCCCTGGAGATTGTGGTCGGCAGAGTTGTTGGAACGCCCGATCCAGCAGTTGGGATCGAGCACATTCTTCAGGAGGCGGGTACTGTTGAGGGTCGCAATGGCGGTGCCGTTCCGGTAATACTTGAACTGCGGCAGGCCGTTGTTGCCGTCGGCATCATAGACCACCGCAAGGTGAAAGAGCTGCCCGGGCGTGTAGGTGACGGCGGCATCGGCCTGGGTGGCGGAAAAGTTTTCCGTAAAAGCCAGCCGCTGACTGGTCTGGTTGCTGCCTACCTGGGCAAACAGACTGAGATACTCCGAGGCGGTGCCGGTTCCTCCTGGGGCGGTGACTTCGCCCATGGTGGAAGAACCGAAATCAAACAGGCGGGCGTTGGGGGCCGCACCGGTCAGGCTCATCCAGCCTTCGTAGGTGGCGTCCCCGGGGCGGCCCGAAACCATGCCGTTAGGAAGATCCAGCCATGGTGCCGTGGCGGAAGGACCGCCGGGCAGGACCACCCGCCCATCCCCTGCCACCGTAGCCCCGGGGCCGCGCAATTCCACCGCCCGCGCCGGATCCGCCGGAGCCAGACTGTCGGCAAAGGAGGTGGCCCCCGCCGGTTCCTCAAACTGCCAGCGGTGTTTCAAAACCAAAGGATCGGCGCAGAGTTGCGGAGCGGTCAGGGCAAGGGTCAGCAGCAGGGCCGTGGTTCGGGAGGAGGCAATCATCAGGCAAGGGGCAGGGGGGCAAAGGTGGTCGCCCATGCGCGCAGGGGATGCGCCGGATGGAAAGCACCATGGGTTGGGGGAACGAAGGGGAGGGGGCCGATTTTGCCCCATCAGTGCCTGCCCCGGGAAGCAATTTCTTAGTGCGGAAACGTGTCGCCCCGCTTAAGCAAAATCCCCCTGTTCCGGGAGGGCTCCCGCTCACGAATCCGGAAAAACGGGGTTGATCCGGTGCCCCCTGCTCCAACGCCGGGCTGTGCGGCCACGGCGCTAACAGCATCGCAGCGCTGGTCCTCCCACCCCGGATCAACGGATGAAAAATTGTTATGCTGATGGGCCCGGCCGGTGGTCCGGCGACCGCATGGCCCGCTCGGCTTCCTGCAGCGCGGCCGCATTGTCCCAGTCTTCTGCCGCCGGGGACGGATTTTCCGCCGCTTTCACCAGCAGGGGCAGGCAGCGGGTGAGATTGTCCACGATGGTGATCTGCGCGGTGCGCGCGGTGCGGGAGAGCGGATTCAGGTCGATGGTGATCACCTGTTTGCCGTTTTTGACGAGCGCTTCGCAGCGGTCGCCATCCTCAAGGGGAACACAGACCACATCGGCTATCCAAATGCCCTCGGGATGCACCCACTTCCGGTTGTGGTCGATGTGATCAATCGCGTGGGTCTGGCTTGGCATCAGGACACGGCCGGCTCCGGCTTCCAGCAGCATGTTGCGGATCGCCTGTTCGCGGGCCGGGGACGTGTGGAAGATGTTTACCTCGAGTTGTGCACCGGTGCTCCTGGCCAAAGCCACCAGCTCCCCGCTCGAGAGGGCACAGGCGTTGCCATTGACGGAGATCACCGGATGTTTTGCACCCCGCAGAGCCGTGGCGGCGGCCGCAATGGCACGTTGGGCAAAGGGATGGGTGCGTTCGCCCAGCAGATAGTCAAAAGCTTCGCCCCGGCCGTGGGCGATCAGGCCATGCAGGCTGGTCACCCCGCGCTCCACCCCGGCCACGATGCGTTCGCGGGTCAGCAGGGAGAGGTAACGGGGATGGGTTGGCGGGACGTCGGAGGGGGGCATGGCGGAACGTGGTTTTTGATTGCAGGACGCCGGGGGGGCGTGCCATGTGTCTGCCCGCCGCCGCGTTGGCGCAATCCCGAACGATTCCCTGTCCCTCAACCCAATCCTGACCATGCCCAGACCCGTCACCCTCTTCACCGGCCAGTGGGCCGACCTGCCCATCGAAACCATGCTCGCCAAAGCCAAGTCCTTTGGTTATGACGGCGTGGAACTGGCCTGCTGGGGCGACCACTTCGAAGTGGCCATGGCCGACCAGGCCTACTGCGACCACCGACGCGCCCAGCTCAAGCAGCACGGGCTGCAGTGCCATGCCATATCCACCCACCTCGTGGGACAGGCAGTGTGCGACCTCATTGACGAACGCCATAAGACCATTTTGCCGGACTACATCTATGGCGACGGCAATCCCGAAGGCGTCCGCCAGCGCGCTGCTGAGGAGCTGATCAAGACCGCCCATGCGGCTGCCCGTTTCGGGGTCAAGGTGGTGAATGGTTTCACCGGTTCCAGCATCTGGCACCTTTGTTACAGCTTCCCGCCGGTGCTGCCCGGCCAGATCGAAAACGGCTTCAAGGACTTTGCCCGCCGCTTCAAGCCCATCCTCGATGAATACCAGAAACTGGGCATCCGTTATGCCCTCGAAGTCCATCCCACCGAAATCGCCTTCGACACCGCCAGCGCCCAGCGCGCCCTCGAAGCCCTCGACTTCCATCCCGCCTTCGGCTTCAACTATGACCCCAGCCACTTTGGTTATCAGGGCGTCGACTACGTCGGTTTCATCCGCAAGTTCCACGACCGCATCTTCCATGTCCACATGAAGGATGTGGCCTGGAGCGACACCCGCACCGAAGCCGGCGTCTTTGGCGGCCATGTGGACTTCCACAAACCCAACCGCTACTGGGACTTCAAGTCCGTGGGCCGGGGCAATATCAACTTCGAAAAGATCATCCGTGCCCTTAATGATATCGGTTATGCCGGACCCCTCAGCATCGAGTGGGAGGACGGCGGCATGGACCGCGAGTTCGGCGCCGCCGAAAGCTGCGCCTACACCAAACGCGTCGACTTCCCCAGCTCCAACATCGTCTTCGACGCCCAGTTCGACAAATCCAAACAGGCCTGAGAGCCTCCCACGTCCCTTCCCAAACCCGCCCCCGGCCCCGCCCGGCGGCGGGTTTTTTGGCGCCCTGCCTTAAGGCATCTTCCTTCAGGCTCCATTGCGCCACCAACCTGCAGGAGATGGCGCAAAGGAAGATTTGCGCCACTAAAATAAGTTTTAGTGGCGCAATTGGCGGCTTTGCGCCATTATAAACTCATGCCAAAGCAACTTTCCGACCATGAACTTCGTCCCGTGCTGGACGCTTTTGAGGGGAGCACGGGACCGCTTTCGATTGATGAACTTAACGAGCGGCTGGTCGGTGCCCCCCCGCGGCGCACCTTGCAACGATGGCTGGCTGCCCTGGTGGAGGCCGGGCGGTTGCGACCCCATGGAGAGCGAGGCGGGCGTCGCTATTCGCTGCCATCGGCGAATGATGCCCGAGTGCAGATCCAGGAAGAGATCATCCAGCTTTCATCGGTGGCACGCAGCCTGAGAGAACAGATCCTCCGCCCCCAGAACGCCCGTAAACCGGTGGGTTACAACCCGGATTTTCTGGGCGACTACGCTCCGAACGTGTCTGCCTATTTGAACGAAGATCTGCGGAGGCAACTGAGAGAGATGGGTAGAACCAGTGAGGAACCTCTGCCGGCGGGCACGCACCTGAAGAAGGTCCTGGACCGGCTATTGATCGACTTGTCATGGAACTCGAGCCGATTGGAGGGCAATACTTATTCACTACTGGAGACGCAGCGGCTCCTGGCCCTGGGCGAAAGCGCGGAGGGCAAAAAGGCGGAGGAAACGCAAATGCTGCTGAATCACAAGGCGGCGATCGAGCTGCTGGCCGAACCTGCGGAGGAGATTGGATTTAATCGCTACACGATATGCAGTCTGCACGCGCTGCTCTCGGATAATCTGTTGCCGAACCCGGCATCCGGCGGACGCTTGCGGGGTCACGCGGTGAGCATTGGGGCCTCGGTTTTTCATCCACTGGAGGTGCCGCAACTGATCGAAGAGCGGTTTGATGAGATTCTGACCAAGGCGGCGCAGATCGAGGATGCCTTTGAGCAATCCTTCTTCATCATGGTGCATCTGCCGTATCTGCAGCCTTTCGAGGACGTTAACAAGCGCACCTCGCGTCTGGCGGCGAACATTCCTCTCATCAAGCACAACCTGGGGCCACTGTCGTTCGTGGACGTGCCGGAGGACGACTACAAGCGGGCGACGCTAACCGTTTATGAACTGAACCGGGTGGAATACCTGCGGGAGGTTTATGTCTGGGCGTATGAACGCTCGTGCGCGCGCTATGCCGCAATCCGGCAGTCGCTGGGGGAGCCTGACCCGTTCAGGCTCCGGTATCGTCTGGCACTGACAGAGGTGGTGGGTGATGTGGTGCGGGAGCGATTGAACAAGACAGCAGCCGTGGCTTTCCTCAGAAAGCGTGTGCCTGAGTTGGTGCAAGCTGATGATCGAGCACGAGTCATAGCGTTGGCCGAGAGCGAGCTGACGGGTTTGCACGAAGGCAATTTCGCCCGGTTCCGCATTCGGCCTTCTGAGTTCAAGGCCTGGAGTGATCAGTGGAAATAGCCATGAGCAAGCCGACAGGACACAAAACCGTCCAAGCCCGCATCCCCGCTTGCGCGAAGGAGGTCGAAGTCCCCGTTGACCCAACCCATCGTTTTTGGCAAAATCCCCCAAAGCTTTTCAAAAAGATGAGTAAAGAACAACCAATTGGGTACGTCCTGTATGGAACAGACAATGATTCAGACATGATTGATGATCAGGTAGACATAATGCGCTGTGATTTATGTGGAAAGATAACCAGAAATACCTCTATTTTCGATTCATTTAAACTTCGAAAAAAACGATATGACATTTCATACACATACGATGGGTTTTTGATCGTTTCGTCCCAGTTCAAAGTATTTTGCGAACAATCAGGGATCGGAGGCATTGTTTTTTACTCATTGCCAAAAGAAGACAAATTCCATGTAGCTGAAATTCTGCCCGTCCTGGAATTTGACAGCGACCGACGGGGGACAGTCTTCAGGAAACTTTGTCCTGGATGCAATCAATATGATTCGATAACAGGTGTCTCCCCTCCTTATCTTAAAAATCCCTCCCGTCTGGATTCTATGTCTTTTTTCAGGAGCGATCTGCTCTTCGGGCGTTTGGATGCACAATTTTATTTAGTTATATGTTCGAAAGCACTGGTGGAGAAAATCCGGTCCGCCAAGTTTAAGGGGCTTTCCCTGGATCCAATACATCAGTAAAAAAGATAGGATCTTCCGCGGCTGTTTCCCTCCTCTTTTGTGCTGCTGAAATTGATGCCCATACAACTTGGATGGTGATGCCGGGCCACCCTAAAACCCTGCCGCACTGCCGGGTTTTTCCGGGAGGATTTTGTCGGCGATGCGGTCGATGCCCTGTTTGGCGAAGAGGCTGGGGGGGTAGGCGCGGCGGGCTTTGAGATACCATGAGAGGCTGATGCCGGGGCGGGCGTTTTCCTCGTGGCGGCGGGCTTCGGTGATGGCGTGGATGAAGTCAGGATTTTGGCGGGAGAGTTCGGCGCGGCGGCGGTTGACTTCATTGTCGTCCGGGTAGGATGCCGCAATTTCCTCGAGCCGTTCCCACGCCCCGGCGGACTGGCCCGACTTGACCAATTCATCGGCGGTCATGACGACGCGTTCCACCTTGCCTACTTCCTCCATCACGGTTTTCAGCTTGGCTTCATATTCCGGTTTGCCGAGCACGGCCCCGGCATACTTGGTCTGCTCGCGGAAGATTTCCCGGTAGTTCTTCTGGGCGATCAGGGTGTCGAGATCGTTCAGGACCCGGGAGTTCATGTCGCCATAGGCAGCGACTTGGCTGGAGAAGGCCTTGAGGTCGGGATTGGTAGGCCAGATCAGGGCGGCTTTGCCGATGTTTTCGGCGACAGCGGCATCGTCCTTGGCGATGGCGGCGCTGCGGGCCTGCTGGATGTGGAGGCCGCTGGCACTGCGGGCGGTTTCAATGGCGGCCCGGGGTTTGGAAAAATCGAAGTCACGGGCATTTTTCCGGAGATTCTCCACCAGTTCTTCGGCGAGGGTGTAGTCCTTGACGTCGATTGCCGAAATCAGCTGGTTGGTCTGCCTGACAAAATCTGTGACCTTCTCCTTTTTTTCCCTTTCGAGGGTGCGGATGCGGGGAAGGTATTCGCCGATCAAGAAGGCTTCGCCGAGGCGTTTGCTGGCGCTTTCCAACTCATTCCGCTCGGCCAGATAGACAAAAGCCTGGACCCCTTCATCGACATCGCGGATGGCTTCGCTGGCCATGCTGTCGAGGGCGGAGACGGTGGGAGTGACGCCGGTGCTTTGGACAAACATCTTTTCCACATCCGAGCCTTCCTTGAGTTTCAGGCCGGCATCGCCGTCTTCAAAGAGGGCGCGGTAGAGACGGGAGGCGATGATACAATGTTCAAAGCGGCGTTGCAGGAAGAACTGGACGATGAGGGCTTGGAATTCCACTTTGGCGCGCAGTTCGGCGGCACTCATTTTGGCAGAATTGGCGATGCGGGCGGCATCAATCTCCACCATTTTTTTGATGTGCATCCCGGCGGTGGAAAACTCGCTGACCTGTTGGGCGGGCGGCGGGGCGGCGGGAGGCTGGCCGTTTCCGCCCTGGGGCCGTGGTGGCGGGGAATTGGGGGTGGTGGCACCGCCGCTGACCCGGAGATTCCATGCCTCGTCCTTCTGTTTTTGGGCGAGGGCCTTGTTCATGTCCGCAAGGAGTTTGGCGTTCTTCTTGTAGAGCACGACGCTGAAAACGGCCTGGTTCAGGGAATCGCAGAGGCGGGCATCAATCGGATAGTCGGCGGCCTTGCCGGTGAGTGCCACCGCGTTGGCCACGCTGGGGCCGCCGGGCTGGTTGGGGCTGAGGGCTTTCATGGCCCCGAGGATGAGGTCGCGGTATTCCTGATCAGCAGCCGCGGTGGCTGCGGGGGCCGCGAGATACTTTTCAAAGCGGGCCCGGAACAGACGCTGGTCGCCCAGATTCCAGTTTTGGCCATTCCAGCTCACAATCTCCGAACCGGGATTCACCATGGGCAGTTCCTGACCAAAAATCGGCTTGGCCGGGGGATTGGCGGGCGAAGGCGCGCCGGGTTGGGCCGGGGCTGAGCCCGGAGCATCAAAGACCTGGGCTTTGGCTCCGGAGAGCGACAGCTTGAGCAGGATAGGCAGGAGGATCAGGGACGGCTTCATAGCTGAAAGTGGGTGGGGGGCAGGGCAGGGAAAGAAAAGTCAGGATTTTTTGAGGTCAAGGGCCCGCAGCAGGCCATCCTGGTCGACTTCGACGATGATAGTGAACTCCTGCCCGGTCTGCATATTGACACTGCCAAACTGGGCCGGGACCAGCAGGCCGACTTCACAGGGTTCTGACAGGGAGGCATCGGTGATGCTGAGAGCGAAAAGGCGGGTGCGGTCAGCTCCATAGCGCAGTTGTTCGGTGATCCGGCCCTGAACCAAATAACGGTTTCCACGCAGGCCGAAAAAATTGTCGAGGAATTCCCGGGCCGGAAAGGGCTGGCTGCCGGCCCCGAATTCCGAGCTGCCGGGCCGACGCAGCCAAGCGGCGGCCCCGCCGGCGATCAGCAGGGCGACCAGAGCGATCAGGGTAGGGCGAAGTTGGTAACCAGGGCGGCGGCGGGCCATAGGGAAAGAAAAAGAAAAAAAGAATACGGGAAGGCAAGGCCTGCGTCCGGCAGGATATCATGAGATTCTAAAGAGCAAGGCCTTTGACAACAACCTCAATCCCATCGGGGAATCCCCCGTTCTGCCGGATGCCGGGTGCCGGGTGCCGGATCATTTCCCACTTCGCGATGAGGACCACCGGCCTCAAACCTCGAGCAGCTGCTGCACGCGGACCCACTCGGTCACGGACCAGGCCTGGGAACCGCAGCCGCGGGGCAGATGGGGAAAGCCGCCGTCAATCACTTCTTCAAGGGAGCCGAGGGAGAAGCGGCGGAAGAGCGGGGCGGAAGAGGCGAGAATCCCGGCCGCCCGCTTTTTCGCAGCGGGGCCATACTGTTGGACCATGGCTTCCGCGAGCATAGGCATGAGCCACGGCCATGCCGTGCCATTGTGATAGGCCGGTTTGCGGCGGGTGTCTTCGTCCCCTTCATAGGTAGGCCAGAAGGGATGGACGGGATTATTGAGGACCTGTCCATGGCGCTCCACCGCCAGGGGGAACGTGACCGGGCGGTCCGCGAGGGTGCGCAGGGCCCCCGGAATGAGGAGTTCGGTGCACCCTTCAATGATTCCGGCACACAGGACCGGATCTGTGACTGCCCCGAGCGTCACCGCAAAGAGCTGATTCGGCCGAAGGTGGTCGTCGGCAATGCACCCGCTGGCAGGCTGGCCGGCCGTGCCGTGCAGGCAGTCGCTGAGCCATGGTTGGCCCGGCCGGGTGAAATATGTCAGGATCGAGGCTTTGACCTGGACGGCCAGAGCGGGCCACTGCGGGTCGGAATCGATTTTTGCCAGCAGATCAAGGGCGGCGGACCACAGAGCCTGAATGGAAATGGGATAACCCTGGCGGGGCGTGCCTGCGGGGAAATTGGTGTCCATCCAGGTAAAGTGGGAGGGGCTGTAAATCAGGCCGGAGGCCGGATCCATGGTGATGCCGTTGGGGGTCCCCCTGACATACCCCCGGCCAAGTGACACCAGCACCTCACGGATGCTGCGGCCGTGAACCTGTTCTTCAAGGAAAGCCTCATGGCCTTCCCGCTGCATGAGGTCTGCGACCGACGTAAAAAACCACAGCGGGGCATCCGAGGTGTCGCGGTTGGAGTCATCGTTGCCGCGGATCATGTTGGGCAGGGTGCCGTCCTTTTCGTAGCGGGCAAAGGTTCTGAGGATGTTCTTCACGGCGGGCAGTTCGCCGGCGGCAGCGATGCCCCGGAGACAGATCAGGGTGTCCCGGCCCCAATCCAGAAACCAGGGATACCCCGCAATCACCGTTAGGGCATCATCGCGTTTGACGATGAACTGCCGGACTGCATCCGTGAGGCTGAATTTCCGCCACGTGGCATCCGGGGGGGCGGGATCTGCCATGGTGGCGGGACGGCCCAGGCTGTCGAATCCGCCGGCGAGGGTGACGGGATGCGCGGACTCAAGGGAACTTTCAAAATAACCGGGACTGAACAAATCCGAGTGCCCCCCGAGACCGCGCGACTGGTCCATGGGATGCTCCACCGTCAGGCGCTCCGGTTGCCTGACAAAAGTGGAGCCGGCCACCCCCACATGCAGCCTGCCCTGACGGCAGGGCATGACAAACCCCTGGGGCATCCACGAGATGGCCTCTTCCAGAGGCCGCACCCGGTCATCGGGCAGATGCCATTTTTCATGGAACCCGCGGTCTTCCACATCGGGGCGCAGGATGAGGTGCACCGCCCCGGCATCATCGCCGGCGAGACGTTCGAAGGTGATGCTGACGGCGTCCTTTTCCTCACTTAAATGCACGATGGCGCGCAGGCGGACCCAGTGTCCGTCGCCGCAAGGCAGGCGGAATTCCCAGAGGGCAGTGGATTCCCCGGTGAGGCGGACGCGTTCGGTCCATTGGGCGCTGATTTCCGTGGAGAAGCCCCGGCGCACCAGCCAGGCGCGGCACCGGGTCAGAACCATGAGCCGGTCGACCGGGAAGTCAGGGTGGGGATTGGCCGCGAGGAGCGCATCGTATTGGGAACGCAGGGTGCCCCACGCCGCCCGGAGGTGGGACATGGCTCCTGTGCCATTGGTCAGGACAAGGTGGAGGTCCGGTTCGTGCCGGATTTGCGGACCGGCGGCCTCGGCCGCAGGATCTGTCAGGGGAGGTGGAAGATAGAGCGGCACGGTGCCGGGGCGGCCGGGCAGGCGCATCAGCACCGAGGCTGCCCCGGACAGGTCGGCGGGACGGGGCACGAGCGAGAAATGGCCGTCGGCCCCGGCGAGGCTGTGTCCCTCACCAAGACTGCGGTCCCCGGCCTTCACGGAATAACGGAACGGTTCCGCAGCGGTCAGCAGCAGCAAATCCCCGGGCAGCCAGACCACTTCCCGGCGTGCATCGCGTGGCCAGGTCACCACCGTGACCGGTGCGAAGGGCAACCCGGAAATCTGTTGGCACCAGGCCGCGGGATGACTGGTGAAGTGGGCCAAGTCGGGCGTGGTGGCCGTCTCGGCGCGGCCCAGCCAGGAGGCGGCGCGCCGGGCGAGGGCCACAGCTTGTTGCACGGCCACGCGGTCAGGCGGGACCGGAAGCAGCGGTTCGGCAGTCAGCACGACGACACTGGCGGCGGGCAGTTGGGCATGGCCGGCGTCACCTTGCCATGTCACATCCGGCGGAACCGCGCCACAGGCCACGGCTACCAGATGGCCTGAAGGAAAATCGCTTGCCGGCCACGCGACCCCGGCCGGGGCTTCCGCGTCCAAATTGATCAGAATGAGCAGGGTTTGACTGCCATCCTGCGACACCCGGCGCAGGGCCACGCCCGAGCCGCTGCTGGACGTGATCAACTGCAAGGTGGCTCCGGCGGTGAAAGCCGGCTGCCGCAGCAACTGCTGAAGCTGCGCGATCAGGGCGGTCTGGTTGTCGGAAGCCCCTTCCTGCAGGGAGGTGAAGCCGTGGACCTTGATTTGTTCGGTGGCAAACCACTCCGCGCCACAGGTCAGGCCCCAGCTGCCGGCGGGACTGCACAGGGCAGCCACGGCGGTGCGCAGGCGGGCCCATTCCCGCGATACTGCCGCGAGCCGGGTATTGTCATGGGTTTCCGCAAAGTTGACCTGATAGCCCTGACAACGTGACTGGGCGATGGCTTGGGGCAAATACCAGTCCATGGCCCCCCGGCTCTCGTTTTGGAACAACTCGCTGTAGGCCCAGTTCAGGCCGCCTTCTGTCAGGAGGTCCAGCATGACCGGGATCGGTCCGCCGAGGCCTTCCAACAAAAAGACGGTATCGGGAAATTCGCGCCGCACTTTCGCCGTGATATAACGCCAGACCGGCTGCGGAACAAAATACCCGGCATCACAACGGAAGCCATCCACTCCCTGACGGCACCAATACAGAAAAACGTCCGCCATTTCCTGCCAAAGGGCACGGTGCTGATAGTCGAGCTTCACGAGATCCGCCCACACCACTCCCCACGCCCCGGGCGAGTGGAAGGTGCCATCCGGATTCCTGACAAACCAATCCGGATGGTGCGCCATCAGTTGGGACGCCCAGCCGGTGTGGTTGATCGGAATGTCGATAAAGAACCTCCCGCCCCGCGCATGGATCCCGTCGGCCAATTCGCGGAATTGTTGGAGCGGGGTGGTGCGTCCGTCGAATTCTGCAAGAGCCGGGTCCACATTGTAAAAATCGAGGGCCGCAAAAGGACTGCCATACCGTCCCATCCGCGCATGTGTCGCCGGCACCGGGAAGGGGGGCAAAAGCAGAACGATGCGGAACCCCATCCCGCCCAGGATGTGGTCCAGCCGTGTCAGGACCGACCGGAAGGTCCCGCTGGGAGGAATTACGGTGTAGCCGGCTTCATCAAGCACCTTCAGGGATTCTTCAGGAATGGCCGGGCCGGCGCCGCGGAAGAGCCGGGGGAAGGCAGCATAAATCGAATTCTGCGCGGCGGTCCAGGCCGGTTCGACCTTGATCCGGACGTTGCCGCCAGCTCCCGGCCAGACTGGGGGTTTGAGATCCTCCTTGAGCAAATAGGCCTTGGCCTCAAAACTACCCACCTCCAGGAGGGGCAGGGTGAGAGACCACTCGCCAGGGCCTTCGGGCTGCATGGGCAGATCTTCCCAGTCCAAACCCGGCGGCGGACAGCCATGTTCTACCGCCGCAATGAGTTCCTCCCGGTGCCGGACCGCCTGCCGCAGGTTGGTCCGCAAAAACGCCCGGCCGGACCCGGCCTCTGCCGCCAGCAGGGAAAACCGCACCACGTCCCCGGCATGGTGAATCAACAAGGCACCCGGTTCGGGCTTCTGGGACAAAGAGTCAGACATGCGCGCAAGCCGCCGCAGTTTTTATGCCTTGGCAACCGGGAGGTGGCGGGGGGGGGCAGCGGTCAGCGGTCGGCGGTCCGCGGTCGGCGGTCTGCGGTCGGGGGTCGGCGGTCGGCGGGCGGCGGTCGGGGGACAGGGGACAGGGGTCTGGGGTCAGGGGTCAGCGGTCAGGGGTCAGCGGTCAGCGGTCAGCGGTCAGCGGTCAGCGGTCAGCGGTCAGCGGTCAACCGTCAGCGGTCAGCGGTCAGCGGTCAGGGGTCAGGGGGCAGGGGGCAGGGGGCAGGGCACAGCGGTCAGGGGACGGGGGACGGGGGACAGGGGACAGGGGACAGGGGACAGGGGACAGGGGACAGGGGACAGGGGGCCGGGGGCCGGGGGCCGGGGGCCGGGGGCCGGGGGCACCGTCTAAGCACCAGGGAAACCACCCGGCCATGGGTCAGTTTTAATTGTCGTCAGGGGTCAAATATAATTGTCGCTGCACAGAGTGTAGCTCATCGGGCGAAAGCAGGGGGCGTGAAATTTCCGTTTCGGGTGTTGGCAGATGCTTAAGAACGGTTTATATTTCACTCCGCCTGCGTTTTAATTTTATTGAATTTCCCATGCCGCGCGCCCGCCGATCCCAGGACACGGACGAGTTGGTGGCCCGCCGGGCCCCCTCGAACCGGCGTTTGCCGCAGGCCAAGCGGGCCAAGGTTTTGGCGAGCCGCACGACGAAGGCGGTGTTGCGTCCACCGCGCACGATTTCCGTGCAACTGATTTACGCTTGGATTGCCTGGGTGTTCCTCCTGCCCGCCTGTCTGATCACCACGCGGGCCTTGGGGTCGGGATTTTTGGACACGATGGGGCAATCCTTTTGGCAAACGCCGGCGTTTTGGTTCTTCGCCCTCGGCATGATCCTGTGGACCATCGCCTTTTTGTTTTTGCCCCGTCCGGTCTGGCTGTATGTCTGGGCGCATGAGATGACACACGCCATTTTCACGATCATCTGTGGTGGCAGCGTGCGGGGTTTTCACGTGACCGCCAAAGGCGGGCATGTCCTGACAGACAAAAACAACGTTCTGATCGCCCTCTCGCCCTATTTTACCCCGCTGTATACCCTCACGGTGGTGCCGCTGTGTCTGCTGGTGGGCACGGTGGTGGATTTGACCACCCTGATGGTGCTGCCCGGGGGATTTGGCTTCCGTCCGCTGTGGGGGGTGTTTTTGCTGATCGGTTTGACGTGGGGGTTTCACCTGACGTTCACCCTGTGGATGATCGGCAAGGACCAGCCGGATCTGCGGATCAATGGATTCTTTTTTTCCGCCTGTCTGATCTTCCTCGTCAATGCCCTGCTGCTGGCCTTTCTCCTCACGGCAGCATCCCCTGATCTGAGCGCGGAGGATTTTTTGAGGAGTTGGGGCCGGTATGCCGCGGCCGCTGTCCAGGCGGTGGGGGAAGCCGTTCGCGGCCTCGCCGGGGCTTTTTCCACGGAATAATCCCGGGAGTTGCGAAATGATGGAGCGCTTCTATGATGAGGGCCGCTATCGTTCCTGCCGGAACGACCGATGCCCCGCTGCTCCCGCTCCATGTTTCATCCGGACCACACTTCAGACTCTCCCTTGCCGTTGACCCGGCGGGATTGGTTATGCCGGTTTGCCGTGCCGCTCCTGACGTTCGCCACGGTTCCCGCCGGCCACGCGTTTGAATGGAAAATCATCCAGGAGGGCGGGCGGGACTACGTCCGGCTCGAGGACATCAAGACCTTCTACAAATTTCCCCGGCTCCAGCGCGAGGGCCGCCATGCCTGGCTGCGCTCCAACACGATGATGATCAAGTTCTCCAACCGCGGGGAAGACATCTACATCAATAACGTCAAATTCTGCCTCAGCTTTCCCACCAGCGAGCACAATGGCTCGATCATTGTCTCCCGGGTGGACCTCGCCAAGCTCCTGGATCCCATCATCCGGCCTACCTACATCGAGAACGTAATTCCCTTTGATACGGTGGTGGTGGATCCCGGCCATGGCGGGCACGACAGTGGCGCGGTGGGCTCCTACGGGGCAGAGAAAGTTTATACCCTCGACACTTCCATGCGCCTTGAACGAAGGCTCAAGCAATTGGGTTATAAAACCCTGCTGACCCGGCGCTCCGACACCTTCCTGACACTCGGCGAACGGGTCGCCATCGCCAACCGCACTCCGCGGTGCATTTTTGTCAGCATTCATTATAATTCCTACCGCAGCAGCACCGCCATCGGGTTTGAAACCTTTGCCCTAGCCCCCCAGGGCACCGCGACCACCTACGACGAACTCAAGTCCACCGACATGAAGGACCGCCGCGGCAACCAAAGGGACTCCGAGAACATCGCCCTCGCCACCGCTGTTCATGCCAACTCCCTTTACAAACTGCGCAGTGTGGACCGGGGGGTCAAACGGGCCCGCTACAGTGTGATCTCCGGGATCGAAAAACCCGGCATTCTGGTTGAGGGCGGATTTGTCAGCAATCCCGGCGAAGGGGCCCGCATCCACCGTCCCGACTTCCGGCAAACCCTCGCCGACGCCATCGCCGGAGGCATCCACAACTACCGCCGGGCCATCATGTCGCGCAGTGCGGTGCCCCAGCGCAGTGCCCCCTGATCCCCGCGTAAGCAGACGGACGGGGGCCTCCCCCCGGCGGCGCGCGGCGCGATTTTTCTCAATTCCGGCCTGGCAGCCCCCTCCGGACGGGGGTAGCGGTATCCACTATGAGCTTAATTATTGGAGTTGAAGACGACCGTGCGCAGAAGGCAGATCTCGGGGATAAAATCCGTGAACTTTGTGAGGCCCTGCTCGAAGATGAAAATGTCATGACCGCCCGGGAACGGGTGGCTGGTTTCATGAACAATCCTGCCGCCACTGCCGGTTACGCCAAACTGGCTGAACTCAGCGAGCAATTGCAGCGCAAGGAAATGACCGGTGAGACCATCACCGAGGAAGAAGGCCAGGCCTTTGAGGACCTGCGCAAGGCCACCCTCAGCGAACCTCCCGTTCAGGCCTTCATGGAAGCCCGGGGCATGCTCCAGGAAATCGAAAGCTTCATCATGGCCTATGTCAGCCGCACTCTCGAACTCGGCCGCATCCCCCGCGAAAACGAATTGGTAGCCAAGGAAAGCGGAAGCTGCGGTGAAGGTTGCGGTTGCCACTAACTAAAAATGATGCCCGCACCGCCTGCGGGTGCACTTTATCAGAAAATCCTGCAGCGGAGTCCCGGAAGGGGCTCCGCTTTTTCGTGGGCCCGATTCCCGGCCGGCTGAAGCGGCGCGTTTCCGGCCTATCCGATTTTTGATGGACTTCGCAGCCGGTCCCCGTAACCTGCCGCATGCGTTTTTCCCTCCGGCCCTGCCTGTTGCTTGGCGGGATGGCATTGGCCGCCGGCTGGGGAACCGCCCGCCTGATGCCCGCAGGCCCATCCGGAACAATTCACGCAGTGGTTGCTTCGGGCGGTCCGTCCTTGCCGGAACCTAACGATACGGAGTTCCGGGCCAAAACTGCCGCCGCCCCTTTCCCCGGAGTTCACGACCCTTTGGTTATGGCGGCATTGGACAATCCGGATCTCATTGCCGCAGTGCGCGGCATTTTGGCCTCCGGGCGGGATGATAACGGCACCGGCATCCGCCTTCTGCAGTTGATAGAATCGCTGCCGGATGACCGCCTCCCTGAAGTTCCGGTTCTGCTGGAATCTCTGGCCTGTCTTCCGGATGTTCTCCCTAACGTGCTGACTGCCTGGGCCGTGCGGCAGCCCGGGGAGGCCCTTGCCTGGGCAAGGAAAAAACCCGCGATGGATGCCACGCTGCATGGGGCCGTGCTGACCGGTTGGGCCCGTCAGGATCCTGCGGCCGCCACCGCATGGCTGCTGGCGCAGCCGGTTGCAAGCCATACCCCGGAACTGCAGACGACTTTGTTGGAAACCCTTTCCGAAACCGCTCCCGCATCTGCCTTGAAACTGGCCAAGGTTCAGGGCTGGACGGAAACCAACCGGCCAGGCATCACCGCTCTCCTGCGCAACTGGGCCAGTCAGGATCCCGCTGCGGCTTTTGCGGCGATGGCAACCCTGTCTGCCGGATCTGCCGCTTCGTCAGGTCCCCGGCGGGCAGATTGGCTGGGAGCCCTGCTGGCAGGAGCGGCGCGGCGTCCCCCGCAGGAGATTGCGGACCTGATCAGCCGGTTTTCCATTGAGGACACCGTGGAGGCGGCCCCGTTCATTGCCCGGGACTATCTGATCCCCCACCCGGAGGCCCGGCAAGCCCTCCTCACCAATCCGGCCCCTGGAATACCGGAGAAAGCCCTGCTGCGGGCGCTGGCCAGGCACGGAGCTGGGGATGTGCTGGAACATCTTGGAGGATTCAAGGATCCCGCTTTCCGTCAGGATCTCCTCGCGGCTGCCCTGGGAGAGACCAGTTCATCTAACTGGGGGTCCGTCGCGCTGGGCCAACATTTGGCAGGATCGAGCCGTGCCCAGTCGGGTGTAATGTCCGTGCTGTCCTGTCTCTCCCCGGGATCGCGCGAACCGCTCATTTCCCGTCTGCTTTCCGTCATCCCCCAGGAGAATCCAGGCTTTGCGGCAATAGTTTGGGAACAGTTGGATCCCGCCGGGCAGCAGGATTCCATGCACCGGTTTATTCAAAAACTTGGCCAGCAGGCTCCTGAAGAAGCCCGGAAAATCTGGGAAAGCAGCCCGCCGGAAACCCAAGCCAAAAGCCTGCGCGGATTGATGGCAGGTCTCTCATGGCAAAAACCGCAGGAAGCCGTCGCCCTTGCCCTCCAGCAGCCGGATCCGGAATTGCGGACCGATGCCCTCACGGTAGCTCTGGCCCACTGGGCTGAACGGGATCCTGCCTCCGCCCTGACCGAATTTGAGCGCCTCCTTCCCCGGATCGATCTACCGGCCATGAACCGCCTGCTGCCCGAAGCCGTGCTCATTGATGGCCAACGGTATTATTTCACCAACATCCTTCTCAAACAGCGGCTCAAAGTTCCAACGGAGACGCCGGCACCATGAAAAGCCTCATCCTCTACGGCCTGACCGCTCTTTGCTGCGGGTTGCTCGGTTATGGGCTCGGAAGGCCTGACCAGAACAGGTCGACCACCCGTGCGCCGCTGCCCACGCCGCAGACCGGAAGCCGGCCGCTGCCCGAGTCAGCAGCCTGGATGGAACAACTCCGTCAGGTTTACCAAGCCCCTGCATCACGCTCGCGGGAGGCATGGCTGAAGTGGGCCTTTGCTGTGCCAGATGCAGATTTGCCCGCCGCAGTTGCCCGCCTCAATCCGCAGGCGGACTTCCCCGCGCTGAAGATTCTCCTCACCCGGTGGGTGCGCCTGGATCCATCCGCCGCATGGAAAGTGTTTCACGAGATGCCGCTGCCTCCCTACTCCGCATTCGGAGGAAAGGAACCCTGGCCTGCCAGTACCCAGAGCGTCCGCCCGACCATCGCGGCCGCCATGCTGCAGGCATGGTTCAGTCAGGATCCCGCCGCCGCACGTGGATATGCCAAGGAGCTGAAAAAGCACAAATTCATGGGTTCCAACCACCCGTCGGATCCGCTGGACTGGAAACTGGAGGAATTGCTGCGGCCCGGCCCGCGGCCCGATTCGCCCGAAGGCTGGATCATGGCCCTCGAAGCCTCAGCCGCTACCCCCGACCCCTATGATACCGAGAAAGTGATGGCCAGTTGGGTGCAGGAGGATCCTGATGCCGTCTGCCGCTGGATGTTGTCGAAGCCACGGGCTCCTGGGTTTTCCACGATCCCGATGTTCGGACGAAGCCATCCCGCCCTGCAGTCCGAATTATTGGCCAGATACGTGCGCGGTTCCTGGGTGCCTACTGAGGAAATCCCCAAGGCCCTTCAGTCCAGCCGTGGTGAATATTACCGTGAGCTGCATCTCGGGCAATTCAGCCGTGCCCTCGCCCAGTGGGCCGCCATGGATCAACCGGCAGCCCTAGCATGGCTGGCGGCCCAGCCGGATGATGCCATCAAGCCGTTTCTCGCCGGACAAATCGCCGGAGTTGTCAGTCAACTTTCGCCTCAGGATGCCTTCCGGCTAGTTCAGGACCTGCCGGAACAGGACATGCCCACCGCTATAATCGGCCTGACCAATGGCTGGATGAAACAGGACGTGGATGCCTGCATGGCATGGGTTTCCAAAATCGAAGATCCCTCCCTCCGGGCCATCGGTCAGGTGAATGTTGCGCGCCACGTCCTGACTTCCGATCCCGCCCTCGCTCTGCGTCTCAGCGCCCGGATCGCTGACGAAAAACCCCGCCGCCAAATCCAGGAACGCATCGTGTCCCAACTCGGCGGAACCGCCACCGCCGTGGAAAAAATCATTTCTGGCGATCCGGAAACCGCGGCCTCCCTTCCCCCCGTCAATGAAGCGGGAGGATATGACTTCGGCCTTACGGAAGAGGAGTATCTGGACTTCTGACCTGACCCGAAGGAAGAACTCCGGGCGATACCTCTCCGAGAGATGCGGAACGGCAAGCTTGCCAGCGTCCCGGGAAATCGCCCAGCGGAAACTGTTGTCCCCCACGGATACCCGGCGAAGGACGGCGCACGTCCTCAACTTGCGAAAAACTTGCCGCCCCCCGTTTCCGGTGGCATGGTTTGGATTATGGGACATCCCCAGGTAAAAGATCTGCTCATTTCTCCGGAGGCCTATCTGGCGGGGGAACGCATGGCCACCCGGCGGCACGAATATCTGAACGGGGTGGTGTATGCCATGGCTGGGGCCAGTGCGGGCCATAACCGCATCACCGCAAACCTCGGTGCGGAGCTGCGCCTACAACTCCGCGGAAAACCCTGCGAAGCCTTCACCTCGGACATGCGGGTGCGGATCCGTTCGGGAACTGCCGAATTCTATTATTACCCTGATGTGGTGGTGGACTGCCCGGGCACTGCCGACTCCGCGCTCTATCCGGAAAAGCCCACCGTCATTTTTGAAGTGATGTCCCCGGAAACAGAGAGGGTTGACCGGCACGGGAAATTTTCCCACTATCAAAAAATCCCCTCACTGCAGGCTTATGTGCTGGTGGATCAATTCCAAGTCGTCATGACAGTCCATCGCCGCGAAGCAGACGGCTGGAGTTTTGAAATGCTCTCAGCCGGTGATGTCCTTGAGCTTGATTGCATTCAGTGCCGCATTCCCCTGGCCGATGCCTATGAACGCACCCGTCTGGTATAAAGCGGCCTGGACTCAAAAATCAACTTTCCCCCCAGCTATGCGCATTTTGATTTTTTCCTGCCTATTGCTTGTGACAAGCTCCGCTCCAGCCGGGCCTGCGGCGGGAAAAACAGCTCCACCATCGCATGTGCCGGTGGTCCTGAAGAATACCTCAGGGCAGGCAGTCACCCCCCTTGCCGCCCGCGGGCAGAAAGCCACCCTGTTGATTTTCCTGACCACAGAGTGTTCCATCGGCAATGGTTATGCCCCGGAAATCGCACGGATTGTTGAGGAATATCAAAAGTCCGGAGTGATTTGTTATGGAATCTACGCCCACGAAACTGCCGAAGCCGTGGCCCGCCATACAAGGGAATTCAAGCTGCCCCTGACCGGTCTGCTGGATCCCGGACTGGCCCTGGCCCGTCGCACCGGAGCCACGGTCACTCCGGAGGCCTGCCTGCTCGATCCCGCCGGGGAGGTGCTCTACCGGGGGCGCATCGATGACCGGGCCGTCCGGATCGGCTCTGTCCGCAGTGAACCCCGGGTGCGCGACCTGCGCCTCGCCCTCGACGCCGTGCTCCAAGACAAACCGGTGCCGGTCAAACACACCAAAGCAATCGGCTGTTACATTGACTTTCCGGATGCCCCCGGGAAATAGTCCTCCCGCCACGACGGATATCCGTTCCCATGTCAGATACCATGCGCCTTCCCAGCCTGTTCCTTCCCGCAGCTTTGTTTTCCCTCATGGCTCCTGGGCCGGTGTCCGCAGCAGAGGAGGAGGCGCGGCCGGTCACTTTCAGTGAGGATATCGCTCCCCTCATTTTTCATCATTGTGCAGCGTGCCACCGGGCCGGGCAGATCGGGCCCTTTGCCCTGACGGATTATGAGGCCGTCAAACGCCGCGGCCGGCAAATCGTGGAAGTGACGGCCGACCGCACCATGCCCCCGTGGCACGCTGATCCGGGAGTGGTGAAGTATGCCAACGACCGGTCCCTCACGGAGGACCAAATTGCTCTTCTCGCCGCCTGGGTAAAAGCAGGCATGCCCCAGGGGGATCCCGCCAAAACTCCGGTTCTGCCGCCCCAGACGGACGGCTGGCAACTCGGCCCGCCGGACCTCATCGCGACCATGCCGGAGGCCTTTACCGTGCCCGCCGAAGGCCGGGACATTTACCGCAAATTTGTCATCCCCCTGAATTTGGAGAAGGACATCTGGGTGAAAGGCTTGGAATTTCATCCGGGGGATCCCAAAGTGGTCCATCACATTCTTTATTACCTCGATTCCACCGGCAAGGCCCGGGAATACGATGCCAAAGACCCCGGCCCTGGTTTCCGGGGGATGAGCCAGTCCAATGGTGAATTCCGTTATATGGGCGGATGGGATGTCGGCACCCAGCCTGCCGAACTGCCCCATGGCCTGCGGTATTTCATCCCCAAAGGGACCGATCTGGTGGTGCAGATCCACTATCATCCCATGGGACGGGAAACCACCGACCAATCTTCCGTCGGGTTTTATTTCGCGGACGAGCCTACTGCCCGTCCTTGGTCCATCATTCCCGTGCCGCCTCACTTTGGTGCGATGCAGGGCATCGACATCCCAGCCGGTGCCAAGAACCATGAGGAAAAAGCCTCCTTTGTGATTCCGGCGGACTGTGAGGCCTTCTCCGTGAATGCCCATGCCCACTATCTGGGCAAACGCATGGAAATGACCGCCACCTTTCCGGATGGCAGCACGCGCTGGCTCCTGAAGACCTCGCACTGGGATTTCAAATGGCAGGAGGATTATTACTTTGAAAAGCCTGTCAAACTTCCTGTGGGAACCCGGCTGGATGTGCTGATGTCTTATGACAACTCCGCAGAGAATCCGGCCAACCCCACCCAGCCGCCGCAGCGCGTGATTTGGGGGCCTGCCACCACCGATGAAATGGGGGTCATCACTCTCGCGGTGATGTTCGATACTCCGGAGCAGAAGGAAGCCACCCATCAGGCCCTCCGGGTTTTCCTGGCCCATCAGGTGATCGACCGCCTCCTCGAGAACGATGTTACCGTCTTTGGCCTGGGCCGCAGCCGGGCAGGCTCGGCTTCCCAAATCCGGGCCCAACAGAATTTTGATAGGGCCCGGGCTCCCCTCATCGCCCTCGACCTCGACAAAGATGGCAAACTCAGCCCGGTGGAGCGCCTCCCCGCCGTGATGTTCATCCTGCAAAGCCCTTACATCAAAGACCTTGGGGCCATCGGCCTTGATTGAAGAGGATCTCTGGTCGTCCAGCTAGCCCCTCCGGGAGAGCCCGTCACCACCCGTCGTGGAAGGGACAGAATTCCGGTATTCCGGGAGAACGGGACGGTCCATCCGCCCGATGGATTCCCGCCACCTCCCCGCTTTCCTTTTCCCACTTCCTGCCCTTCGTGATCTTCTGTTCCCATCCGTTGCCCCTTCCCTCCGACTTTCTGCCCACTGACCGCTGACCGCTGACCGCTGACCGCTGACCGCTGACCGCTGACCTCTTTCCCCTATGACCGACCGCAAGACCCTCGAAGAACGCGAACAGATGTCCGATCTGGACCGTCTGCGCCACTCCTGTGCCCACCTCATGGCCACCGCCATCCTGAAGCTCTGGCCGGACGCGCAGTTTGCCTATGGCCCTCCTGGGGAATACGGTTTCTACTACGACTTCGACATGAAACACCGGATCACTCCGGACGACTTCCCGGCCATCGAAGCCGAGATGAAAAAACTGGCCAAGGAAAACACCAAGTTTGAAAAGAAGGTCATCAGCCGGGAGGAAGCCAAGGCCATGGCCGAAAGCGGACGCCTCGGCGGCCTGACGGAACGCCCTGGCAACCCCAGCCGCTTCAAGCTGGACCTGATCGACAAGATCCCGGAAGGCGAGGACATTTCCTGCTATCAAAACGGAGACTTCATCGACCTCTGTGCCGGCCCGCACGTCAACTACACCAGCAAGTGCAAGAACGTCCGGCTCACCAGCATCTCCGCCAGTTTTTACATGGGGGACGAATCCAAAGGCCAGCTCCAGCGGCTTTACGGCACCGCCTTCCCGACCAGTGAGGAACTGGAACAGCACTTCGTTGCCCTGGAGGAAGCCAAAAAGCGCGACCACCGCAAACTGGGCAAGGAACTTCAGCTCTTCCATTTCGATGACGAGGTCGGGCAGGGGCTGGTGTTATGGACTCCCAATGGAGCCATCCTGCGTCAGGAATTGCAGAATTTCATCAGCACCGAACTCCGCAAGCAGGGCTACAGCCAGGTCTTCACTCCGCATATCGGCAAACTGACACTCTATAAAACCAGCGGCCATTTCCCCTATTACAAGGAAAGCCAGTTCGGGGCCATCATGGAGAATGAGCAGATGCAGGAATGTGCCGATGCCGGCTGCACCTGTGCCGAAGTCATGCAGCGGCTCGACGGCGTCTCCAGAAAACTGGCCGAAGGCATCAACGAACGCGCCGGAAAGGAAGTCATCCCGCCTGACCGCATTCTCGCCGATGATCAGCTCCTCGACGGCTTCATGCTGAAGCCGATGAATTGCCCGCACCATATCAAAATCTACGACAGCCAGCCGCGCAGCTACCGCGATCTCCCTGTCAGGCTCGCAGAATTCGGCACCGTCTACCGCTGGGAAAAGAGCGGCGAACTGAACGGCCTCACCCGCGTCCGCAGTTTCACCCAGGACGATGCCCACCTCTTCTGCACCGAGGACCAGGTCGCCGAAGAAGTCCTCAACTGCCTCAGCCTGGTGAAGACCGTGCTGACGACGCTGGGCATGGACAACTACCGCGTCCGGGTCGGCCTGCGTGATCCTGACAGCAGCAAATTCACTGGCGATCCCGCCCAGTGGGACAAAGCCGAAGCCGCCTGCCGCGCCGCAGCCGCCACCCTCGGCGTTCCCTTCTCCGAGGAACCCGGCGAAGCCGCTTTTTACGGCCCGAAGATCGACTTCGTGGTCAAAGACGTCATCGGCCGCGAATGGCAGCTCGGCACCGTGCAGGTGGACTATGTCCTGCCCGTCCGCTTTGACCTCAGCTACATCGGAGCCGACAACACCAAGCACCGCCCCGTCATGATCCACCGGGCACCCTTCGGCAGCATGGAGCGTTTCACCGGCGTCCTCATCGAACACTTCGCCGGCCACTTCCCCGTCTGGCTCGCCCCCGAACAGGTCCGCATCCTGACCATCAGCGAAAAAAGCGAAACCTTCGCCACCGATGCCCTCGCCCAGCTTAAAGCCGCCGGCCTGCGCGTCACCCTCGACAACAGCCCCGAAAAAGTCGGTGCCAAAATCCGCAACGCCCAGCTCCAGCGCATCCCCTACATGCTCGTCATCGGTGAAAAAGAAGCCGCCATCCAAAGCGTCAGCGTCCGCCACGCGAAGAAGGGCGACCTTGGCGTCAAACTCCTCGCCGACTTCCTTCCGGAAGTTTCCCGCGAGGTAGCCGAGCGGAGTTTGTAAAGATAGGTGCCCCCACAGGACAACCAACAGTCCGTCTTCCCCGCAACCTCAGAATGAGTCCGTGGCTGGTCTTGGTGGTTTTTGGCCTCCTTGTGATTGGATGGGTGCTATGGCGCTTTCTTCCAGTGGGAAAATTGTATGGAAGAACCATCCGGCTCCACGAATGGCACCGCTGGAGGCACAATTTGCGCTGGGACAAAATTGAGCGGTATCTGGCCTTAGCCAAATCTCTTCCTCCTGAAAATCGATTGCAGCCTCTCACGAAACTTGCCTTCAAACACTTCAGGGAGCCTTTGGGAAAAGGTGATAGCATTGTCGAAGAAATAGGCGCCCTGGGCACGGAGGAGTCACTGCCCCTCATTACCAACCTCCTGCGTGATGCGCCGGACATTTCCGCAAAGCCCCTGCTTCGCGGGCTTCAGTCGGCCTGCCAAAATGCAATTGTCTCCACAAAATGGAGGAACACCCTTTTTGAAGCATTGGCAGTTCATGTGGATGAACCGGAATGGCCCGGAAGAAACAGCTATTTCGATCACTATTATGAGGTGCTGCTGGCATTGGATGGAGCCCGGGCCATGGAGCTTTTCTGCAACCCCGCACGGATGAAGCCGGATCAGCCGGATTTGATGGGATTGCTTCGGGCCATCAATTCAACGGAAAATGTGATCCCTCGTCCGCTGATCCAGTCTCTGCTCACGAGCGGAGTTGGAGAAGCTTTCCCTGATGGCACCACTTCGCCAGCCTTGGAGGTTCTGGAAGCCTGGGCAGCTCATGATCCCGCAGAGGCCAAAGCGGAATTGTGGAAGATCATTCATGCCGGTGGGGACAAGGCGGTTGAAGCTGCCGAAACGCTGCTGGGACTGGAAGATTTGCCGCATCCCAGATTTGCCATCGACGCCCGGGTGAGCCGCCTCGGATACGATCAGGTGGGAGGGGCAGAACAGACGGTTTGGCTGGTCGATCATTGCTACATTTATCCTCTCAGTTGCAATCCGCTCATTGTATTTTTTGAGGAGGAATATGCTGATCGCTTTCATGCCGTTATCGCTGCCCTGCTTGAGATCGGTGCCTCGAATCATTCCGTTTGGCTGACGCAAGCGGGGAAACTCTTTGGGGAGGGTGGTCCAGGCAAGAGCCCAGAGGAAAGGGAGAAACAAATCGAAGTAATGCATCCTTCGGCCTCCGAAGTATTCGAGGTATTTGAAGGGAATGCCACAGACTTGCCGGAGAATGTCCGGCTCCTGAATTTAATTTATGTGCTTGAGCACGCGGATGAGTTCCCGCACGGGCTTGATTTTATGGGGAATTTGACATGATGCGGATCAGATGGTAGCTATACCGTATGAACGGGACGAAATACGCTTACTCGGCACTGCCTTCGCTGCTGCTCCGCAAACGCATGAGTGTGGCGGAGCTTTACAAGCGGCTCGAATCGGGCGGGCAGCATTTTGACCGGAAGTCGGTGTACCGGCTGGCCAGCGATGCGCCCCTGCAAACGCTCAATATGCCTTTGGTTGGTGCCGTGTGCGAGGAGTTGCAGGTGGATCTGCAGCATTTGATTTCATTGGCTCCGCCGCCACCGAAAATGGCACGGATGGACGCAGAGACGCAGGACCGTTTGGATGAACTGATGGGACGGAATACGGAGGGGAAGTTGACGGTCAAGGAGCGCCGGGAACTGGAGCGCTTGGTGGAGGAGGCTGAACGGCTATCCCTTGAGAACGCCAGGCTGCTGGCAGGGCATGGGAAAAAATCCAAACCGGCGGTGCAGCCGCGTCCAGCCCGCTCCAAGCAACCGGGATGAAGGCCGGATTGAGACAAAACATTGAACAACGTGCCGGTGGGCGTTGTGAATATTGTCTGGCTCCGGCCTTCATCTGCGCCTACACCTTTCATTTGGAACACTGTATTCCGAAAGCTGCGGGTGGAAAGTCCCGGGAATCGAATTTGGCGCTCTCGTGTGCTTCCTGCAATCTCAGAAAATCGAGCCACACCCATGCGAAGGATCCGGTTTCGGGAGCAATGCAGCCTGTTTTCCATCCTGTGGCGCAGCAATGGAATAGCCACTTTTCCCTCAAAGGTAGCAAGATTGTGGGCAGGACCTCAGTGGGGCGGGCCACCGTGGCTTTGCTGGATTTGAATTCCCCGGGACGGCAGGAGGCCCGCAGGATCTGGCGGAGCACGGGACTGTGGCCATAGGTATTTCTCTGCCGCAGCAAGACCGGGGAGGCACCAGATATCTCCTGCTTTCGGTATCCGCAATGGCCGGCATTTGACATAACAGTGTCAGACAGTAGTGTCAGACACAAATCAAGCGCCACCATGCCACGTCCCGTCACCTCTCCCCGCCCCGCCCGACGCAAGGTTAAGGAAGCCGCGGTCCCCACAGATGTTCTGCCCCCCAAAACCCTGCCGCTGCGTGAACTCCTGCGTCATCCGCTCAAGGTGAAGCAACTCATCGCCGCCGGACATGAGGTGCGCATCACGGACCATGGAAAGCCGCTGTGGCGCATCAGCGACGACGGAGGAGCGGCACCGCAGCCGACGGCTTCCGGGTTATACGGTTCGGATGATGAATTTTGGGACGAAGTTCTCAAGGTGCCGCCGGCTTCGCCTTCCTTGTTGGGTGTCCTGTCGGAGTCACGGCGATGAAATGTTATGCGGACACGAGTTTTATCGGGCAGTTCCTTGTGCCGGATTTTGCCACGGCGGCGGCACGCGCCGCCTTTCAGCGGCTGCGCCGTCCGCCGCTGCTCTATACTGGACTGCATGAACTGGAACTGACGAATCTGCTGGAATTAAGGGTTTTTGCTGCAGGAAGCGCTGCGGAACGCTCGCGCTCACGCTCCGAAACTGCCCTCGCCGCCAGACGGCTTCAACACATGATGCAGACCGCGATGCTGCTGCGGTCACCGCTTGATTGGGAGGAAGCCAGTGTGCAGGCGGCGGTGTTCTCGGCCCGCCATAGTGGCAAGATTGGAGCCCGGTCGCTGGACGTGCTTCATGTTGCTGCGGCCATTTCCCTCAAAGCCGGATTATTTCTTACTTGCGACCGCCGCCAGTCTGCTTTGGCAAAAGCCGTCGGCTTGAAAGTGGAACTTATCACCGCCGAGCCCCCATGAGCCTCCACCGCCTCACCAAATGCATGCCATCAGCCGGCATGGCTACCGTGACAGCCAGCCGATGTCAGGAATGCCGCTGGCCGGGATCTCCGGATAGGGTTTGCAGCTTGACTCACCCTGGTTAATCCTTATGGGATGACATCCCTAACCATGAGCCCCGACCTCCTCTTCGTGACCTGCGGGGGGACAATTGATAAGGTCTATTTTGATGCCAAGGGGGAGTATGCGGTGGGACCGCCGCAGGTGGCGGGGTTGCTGGAGGAGGCGAACGTGGGGTTTGGATATGAGATTGTGCCGGTGATCCGGAAGGACAGCCTCGAAATGACGGCGGAAGACCGGGAAGCGGTGCGCGGGGTGATCGCGGGGCAGGAGTGCCGGCGGGTGGTGGTCACCCATGGGACGGACACCATGATCGAGACGGCCCTGGCGCTGCGGGGACTGGAGGGGCGGACGATTGTTCTGACCGGGTCCATGCAACCGGCGCGGTTCCGGGTGAGTGACGCGGAGTTTAATATTGGCACGGCGGTGATCGCCGCGCAGATTCTGCCACCGGGCGTTTATGTCGCCATGAATGGACGGATTTTTGATCCGGAGCAGTCGCGCAAAAACGTAGAGGCGAACCGGTTTGAGGAAACCGGCCCGGTTGGCCACCACGGGGAGGCTAACTGAGGCATTTGGGGTAGTTCAGGGATCTGCCGTGGGGCAAAGTCAGGCCACCGGCGATTACCGTCCGCGCCCGCCGCCCCCCTCACGCCGTCCGCCGCCGGGGAAGCCACCCCCGCGCTGGAATGGGGGGCCTCCTGCGCCGTCGGGCGGGCCGCGGCGTTCCTCGCGGGGAGCGGTGATTTGTTGTTGGGCTTCCGCGGAGAGGCCACTTTGGGCGAGCCATGCCGCGCCGGCCTGGGGATCGGTGCGGAGGTAACGGCGGCCGGCCTGGACAAGGGCTTCTTCGCGGTGGGCCGCATCACTGATGGTGGCAGCCCAGGCGATGCTGGCTGCGGGGTCCTCGCGGGCCACTTCGCGGGCGATGATGGAGGCTCCGGCATCGCGGGCAGGACCGGGGGGCATGTTATTGACATACTCACTGGCCTGCACCGTTTCCGCCCCGTCATTGCGTTCCATCCATTGGTTGATCACTTCGCCATAAGCCCGGGCCTGGGCCTGATCGGGCAGGGAAGCGGCAAAGGCAAGGCCCTGCTGGACATCCCGGCGGCTGAGGTTCTCGGCCATGGAGGCGGCGGCACCGCGGGCAAAATCTTCGGCGGCATTCTTCCGGATGAAGTCGGCGGCCTGCTCCGGATCGGAACGCATCATTTGTTGGGCGACACTGTCGAAGGCCCCGGCTTTCATGGATGGATCGGTCAGGGTAGCCAGCCATGCGGCGGCCTTATCGACCCCGCCGGAGCGGATCATTTCGCGGGCCAGGGTTTGGGAAGCGCGGGAGCGTTCGTCCTTGTCCTCGAGGGCACCGGCATACTTCTGGGCGGCCGCCAGATCGGATTTGGCCAGACCACTGATGAGGGACTGTGTGAGGTCTTCCTTGTTTCCGCCTTCAAAACTTTCCATCCATGCCATGGCGGCAGTGGGATCTTTGGCCGCCCAGCCGGTCAGGGCGGTGCCCTGACCCATGCGTCCGCCCCGGTCGCCCCGCTCCCCGCTGCCGGCCAAGGCCTCCATGGCGGCGGCGGGATCCACGCCGCCCCATGCATAGGCGAACATGCTCATGTAGCGCATGGATTCAAAGCCCACGGCATTTTCCCGGATCATGGCCATGGCAGCGGCCGCGTTTTCCGGGGTCAGAGCTGCCATGAGACGGCCAAACAGCAACTGACTTTTGATAGGATCCGTCTCGCGGATGGCCTCACTGATGGCGCGGCCCATCATGTCAGCAGATAGAGGGGGTCCGCCATTCAGGCCGAACCGATCCAGGAAGGCGTTGATTTCGGCTTCTTCGGCGGTGGCAGGTTTGGCAGAGCGGTTGCCCAGCGGGCCGGAGGTGCCGGGTTGGGCGACGGTTGCCCGGTTGTTGCTGGCCGTGCCGCCGGGGTGCTCCCCACGCCACAAACTGCCCGCAAAAAAGGTTCCGGAGGCGATCGCCGCCCAGAGCAGATTCAGGGATAGAATGGATTTTTTCATGAGTTTGTGGGTGGGGAGTGGAAGTCCAGCGCGGCTGGGTGGGCCTTATTGATCCCCGGCAGGAGGAGCAGGAGCAGCCGGAGCAGCCGGGGCGGCGGGGGCGGCGGGGGCGGGAGCCGCAGGGGCGCTTTCGATCTTCTTTTTCGCCTCATCAGGAATATCCACCGTGGTGGTGCCCACATCCTTGATTTCGGTGGTGGCGGTGCGGTCCAGTTTCATTTCGTTGCTATTGAAGCTGATGGTGCCGGCGACCGAAGTTTCGTATTTGGCCAGCACCCCGTCCTTGATCCAGAATTTCACCGAGCCTTTGGCACCGGTTGGAGTGGGAGCTTCGCTGCCATCGCGGCGTCGTCCACCCATCGTCAGCATTTCCTTGAGGGCTTCATCAGTCAGGTCGCCGCTGAGAACGTCGCCGTCTTTGGCGAGGGCTTTGACCTTGCCTGCGAGATCGCCCGCCTGGTCGGCAGGCGTTTTGAAGGCGAGGGCTCCGCGGCCGCCACCCCATCCGCCGCCGCCGCCCGGCCCGCGGCCCCCTTCGCCGCGATTGCCGCCACCGGCTCCTTCGCGGCGGGCTCCTTCCGGACGGTTGCCGCCGCCCTCGCCGCGGGCATTGCGCCTCTCTTCCGGGGTTTGCCAGCCATCGTTGGTTTTGACGACGGATTTGCCGGCTTTGAAAATCGTTTCGTTAGTGCGATCGCCCATGGTGGTTGTGACCCTGGCAAAACCATCCTGACCGGCCTTGCCATTGATGGGACCGGGGCGGAAGCGGCTTTCTTCCGGGACCTGAGTGGTGGTGGTCCAGCTGTAGTTGGCGGCTTCGGAGAGCTTTTTGGCGGCGGCTTTGACTTCATCCACGGCGCCGGATTCAGCGAATGCCGAGGTCGAAAGGAGGGCAAAGGTGAGGAGGATTGATGTTTTCATGAGAACTGGATTGAGGTAATGGGGTGCAGTGCGGAAGAAACTCCGCACCAGACTTCTTCCGCCCGACGCCCGACCGGACGGAAAATTTCAGCGGGAGGCCAATTATTCTGTCCGGTTCGGCGGAACGGGGCAGTATTGAGAGAGAATCCCCATGACGCTGCTTCCCGCATGACCGCTACCCTAACAGACGGGCAATTGCTCCGGGAGTTTGCCTTGAGCCGCAATGAACGGTCGTTTCAGGATCTGGTGCAGCGGCATCAGGACATGGTATTCAGCACTGCGCTGCGCCGCACCGGGCAACCGGAACTGGCTGCGGATGTAGCCCAGAATGTATTCCTTGCTCTCGCCACCAAGGCGGCCGTCCTGAGCAGCCGGGCCAGCGTGGGCGGCTGGCTGTATAAAAGCACCCTGCTGGAAGCCGCCCGCCGTCAGCGCGATGAAATCCGGCGGGCCCAACGGGAACGGCGTTACGCGGAAGAATCACATATTTCCACCACAGACCCCCACGCCATGAATGAAGCAGAGGAAGCCCGGCACCGCCGGGAATTGATGCCCGTGCTGGATGACGCCATGTCAGACCTGGCAGAGCCGGACCGGGAGGCCCTCGTGCTGCGGTTCATGCGGGGTTTGAGTCTTCGTGAGACCGGGGCCGCCCTCGGCACTACGGAGGAAGCGGCACGCAAGCGGGTGGCCCGGGCTTTGGAAAAATTGTCAGCGCTTTTCCGCCGCCGGGGGCTGCCGGCATCGGCAGCGGTCCTTGCGGTGACGGTCCTGCCGGAAGCGGTCAAGGCGGCACCCGCCGGACTATCGGCTAGTCTTTCGGCGGTGGCGGCACAGGTTCCGGCCACCGGTCCCGGTGGAGTGCTGCTTCTCAAGGCGGTGGCCCTGACCAAACCGCAGTTGCTGGCGGTTTGCGCGGCGGTGGCCATGGTGCCGGTTTCATGGCAGGCCCACCGGATTGGACAGTTGAAATCCGAGAACGCCACGCTGGCCTCCCTTCTCGTGGTCAGCTCCCCGGCGTCGCCATCCCGGCATCCGGACCAGCGGGTGACCGCCCGGAGTGATGAGGCTGCCGGCACCGATTCTGCGGGCGGGCCCCCAGCCCTGGCCCGGCCTGCAGAGAGACGGGAAGGCCGGGGTGACCGCCGGGCCAAAATGGAGCACTGGCGCGGCCTGCAGCGGCAACAACAACGCGACGCACGGCTGGCGGCCCTGCAGGAACAGCTTGTTTTGGAGCACTATCAGGTGGCGGCCATCGCAGAGGCGACCGACGCTGCGGAACAGGACCTGAAAGCGATGCATGGCAACAACGAGGCAGACGGGACCGGACGGGATCCCGGCGCGATCCTCGCGCAGAGGGATCAAACGATTGCTGCCGTGCTGGACGCGGAGCAGTATCAGGAATACGAAGCTTTTCTGGCCGATGAGGAGCGTGGGAACCGGGAAATTTTGGCCAACCGCCTGCTGGGTGAAGTCCAGACTACCCTGCATCTGACAGATTCTCAGAAGGACCAGCTGTTCGCCCTTTTTGCTACGGATCCTGCCCTCACCCGGCGTGCGCATATCCCGTTTCCGGTGGAAGCAGCGAATGAGGACCTGAATGAAAAAATGGCAGGAATCTTCAGTGAGGAACAGTGGCGGCTCTGGCAGCAGCGGACTGGAGTGTGGGCGCAATTGTTCGGGGCCGGGGACCGGGGCCAGGACCGGGTGGATTGATCATTACCAGCGGATCACACTAGCGGCCCATGCGAATCCGGCACCAAAGGCCACCAGCAGCACGTTGTCTCCTTTCCTGATGATGCCAGCACGGGAGGCCTCATCAAGGGCAATGGCAATAGCCGCGCCGCTGGTGTTGCCGTATTTCTGGAGGTTGAGAAAGGCTTTTTCCGGAGGCAGGCCCAGCCGCTCGCGGATGGCATCGACGATGCGCACATTGGCCTGGTGGGGAATGATCAGATCAATATCTGCCGCCGTCAGGCCCGCGCGGGAGATCGCCGCTTCGCAGGCCTCGCAGGTGTTCTTGACTGCCGCCTTGAAAACTTCCTTGCCCATCATGTGGATGATCGGCGCGGGGACTACGGCTGCCTTCGGAGGCGTGGTCTGGGCGCTGCCGATGCCAGGCGCATGCAGGATTCCAGTCAGGGTGCCGTCGGTGGCGAGCACCGAGGACAGGAGGCCGGAAGTGTTGGAGCTGTCATTGGGATCTCGGCGCCGCAGGATGGCGGCTCCGGCCCCGTCGCCAAAAAGGACGCAGGTATTCCGGTCCGTCCAATCGATGAGGGCTGACAGTTTGTCCGCTCCGATGATGAGGGCGGTTGCGCGGTTGCCCCCGTTGATGAAATGGCGGGCAATTTGCATGGCGTAGAGGAATCCGGCGCAAGCGGCACTGACATCAAAAGCCACCGCCCGGGAAGCTCCGAGATTCTTCTGCACATAACAGGCCGTGGAGGGAAACAGGCTGTCGGGAGTGACTGTGCCCACGATGATGAGATCAATTTCGTCGGCCGTGATGCCGGCACTTTCCATGGCGCGCCGCGCGGCCATGGTGCACATATCACTGGTGGTTTCCCCGGCGGCCGCGATGCGGCGTTCGTGGATCCCGGTGCGGGAAACAATCCATTCATCCGAAGTGTCCACGATTTTCGCCAGATCCGCGTTGCTGAGCACCTGTTCCGGCAGGTAACTGCCGGTGCCGATGATGGTGGTGACGCAGGGAGTAGGGTCGGGCGTGGAATGACTCATGCAGAAGCGCGGTGGACCGGGCAGGATGGGCCGGAACACTTGTGGAAACGCTGAAAGCCCCCCCCCGCAAGGCGAAGTTTCACCGCAGAACTACCCTCCACCGCACACGAACTGTCGGCCCGCCGCCGGAAAATTAAAGATTCCCCGGCGGGCCGGTCCGCCCCTTGATGAAGTGGTTGTTGCCAACTCCGCCCCCGCAGGGTATGAAGGCGGCCCCTCCTGCGTCCCGCTCCGGTGCCCTGAGGGCCTTACTCCTTTTGTGTCCTATGATGATTGATGTGCAAAACCTGACGAAACGCTTTTCCGGGCGGACCGCAGTGGACGGAATTTCGTTTCAGGTGCAGCCAGGGGAGATTGTGGGATTTCTTGGGCCCAACGGGGCTGGCAAGTCCACTACGATGCGAATGCTGACAGGTTACCTCCCTCCCACCAGCGGCCGGGCTGCCATCAGCGGGCATGATGTGTTCAATGATTCCCTGAAAGTCCGGCGCGAGATCGGGTTTATGCCCGAAAATGTTCCACTCTATGAAGACATGCGGGTTGCTGAATACCTGACCTTCCGGGCCGCGCTGAAAGGAGTCAAAATCAGGGAAGTGCGCAGCAGTGTGGAGCGGGCCATGGAGTATTGCGGCCTGACCGAGGTGAAGAAAAAGATGATTGGCACCCTGTCCAAAGGATTCCGTCAGCGGGTCGGTCTGGCCGATGCCCTGGTGCACCGCCCCCGGCTCCTGATTCTGGATGAGCCTACCAATGGCCTCGACCCCAACCAAATCCGTCAGGTGCGCAGTCTGATCACGCAATTGGCAGGGGAGCATACCGTGTTGCTGTCCACCCACATCCTCAGCGAAGTGCAGATGAGCTGCCGCCGGGTGATCATCATCAACAAAGGAACGATCCGGGCCGATGACACTCCGGACGCCCTCGCCAACAACCTCCAGTCCAGTGGCACCGTCAGCGTGGAACTCAAGGCCGTGCCGGAGGAAGCCCAGGAAAAGCTGACGGCCCTTGAGCACGTGCGCCGGCTGGTGGCCACCGACGCCGGCGGCGGCTGGCACCGGTTTGAACTGCGCGTGGAACCCGGGCATGAAGTGCGCGTTGCCATCTCCGAGCTTGCCCGCGACCGCCACTGGCCCCTGCGCGAACTGACCCAGCACACCGCCACCCTCGAAGATGTCTTTGTGGAGCTGACCCAGCGCGACTGATCCCGGCCCATTTTCTTTTTTACTGACAAAACATGCGCACCTTTCTCATTCTGCTCGGCAAGGAACTCCGGGCCTTCTTTTTGTCTCCCGTGGCCTGGGTAGTGCTGGCTCTGTTCATGGTCATCACCGGCCAATCCTTCAGCCTATCAATTGGCCTGCTGCGCGAGAAACCCTCCGATTACAGCATCGTGCGCTGGACCTTCTTTCCGCAGTGGTTCTGGTATTATTATTTCTTCCTTTTTCCGCTGATCACGATGCGGTTGTTTGCCGAGGAACAACGGGCGGGCACCCTTGAAAGCCTCCTGACCGCTCCGGTTCGGACCTGGCAGGTGCTGATGGCGAAATACAGTTCGGCCATGATCTTCTACTGCATCCTCTGGCTCCCGGCTCTGCTGTATTTTGGCCTGCTCCATTGGATTATGCGCGGTGAAGTGGAAATTCCCATGGGGGCGCTCGGAGGCAGCTATCTGATTCTGTTTGTCACCGGCCTGTTTCACATTGCGATTGGCTGCCTCGCCTCGTCGCTCACCCGCAATCAGATCATTGCCGCCATTCTGGGTTATGCCCTCATTCTGCTGCACTTTCTCGCCGGCACCTTCCTGATGTATCTTTCCCAGGAAAATCCGGACCGCATGCGGCCGGTGCTGGACCAGGCGGTCACCCTGCGGCACATGGATTATTTCACGCTTGGACTGATCGATTCCCGCCCCTTAGCCTACTACCTCAGCGGCACCGTCCTTGTGTTGATGATCACTCATCAGGTGCTGGAATACCGCCGGTGGAAAGCCTGAGCGGCCCAGTTGCCGTTGATCTTCGTCCTGACATATATAAATTTTCTCTCATCCCATGCCCCCGGATTCTCCTCCCGATCGTGCTGAAGTGTCAGACGCCGATGTCAGGGTGCCCCGTATCCAGCGGCTGCGCATTACATTTAATGTCGCCGTGCAGGTGCTCCTCATGCTGATCCTTTTCGGTCTGGCCAATTACCTTGCCTCCCGGCATTTCAAGCAGTGGGACTACACCTTCGACCGCAAGTTCACCCTGGCGGACAGCACCACGGATTTCCTCAAGAAAGTCACGGTGCCGATCCGGATTACCGCCCTGACCATCCGGGGGTCCGATGCCGAGAAGGACCTCAGTGCGCTCCTCGGCAAATACAAGGAGACCATGAAAGGCCGGGTCGAGATCAAGGTGATCGACACCCGCCGGGATGTGCAGGCTTATGAATCTTTTAAAGCCCAGATGTTCAAGTCCCGTCTGACCGTGGAAACCAACGGACTGCTGGTTCAGGCGGATGGGCCCGCCAAAAACAAGACAGGTCAGAATTCGTTCAAGTTCATTTCCGAGGACGCGCTCTATGAGATCGATCCTGTCAAAAAAACGGCCACTGCTTTCAAAGGAGAGAGCCTGCTCAATGCGGCTATCCGCGGGGTCACCAGTGTTGACCGGCCGGTGTTGGGGATTGTGGCCGGCCTGGGCAAATGGCGCATTTTGCCTGACCGGACTTCGGTTTATGACATCCTCCGGGAGATCGCCAGTCTGCAAAATATCGACATTGAGCCATTTCAGATCCGCGACGATGAGGCGGACTCCTCGCATCTGGCGGCGTTGCTCTGGATTGCGCCGGTGGATATCACCGCACGGGAGGAACAAATCTTGAAGCAGTTTCTTGAAACTCCAGGGCATTCCATCATGTTTATGTTGAATCCCGCCAACGTCACCCCGGGCTTGGACAAGTTCCTTGCCACCTATGGCATTGTGCCCCAGAACGACCGGGTGCTGACGGCCCGGAGCACTGCCTCCGGACCGGTGAAGCGTTTTGATGTAGATGCCCGGTTTCTCGACGGCTCGCCGATCACCGCCGGCATGGTTAGCCAGAACACCCTGTTTCTTGACCAAAGCAGGTCTTTGAAAGTGGAAACCGGCACGGAAAAACAGCGCGCTGAAAATATCGATGTCAAGCCGCTGCTCTCGCCGCCGGCGGATACTTTCTGGGGGGAAATGGATTTTGAGGAGGCCCTGCCCAGGTTTGATGAGGGCACCGACAATGGACCGCCGATCTACCTCGCTGTCTCCGCCGAGCGCGGAGCTGCCAAAGATCCAAGGGTGCAGGTCAAGAGTTCCCGCCTGATCGTTACGGGCAACAGTGCCTTTGCGGATCCGGACAGCATCAATGCCCAGAATTACGATTTCCTGACCAACAGCCTCAACTGGATGCTGCACCGTGATGTGGTGGCTCCCAACGACAGTGCCACAGACAAAACCAAGCACCGCTTCCGCATCATGATCAAACCCGAACAGTGGCAGCGCGTCTTCTGGACCACCACCATCATTCTGCCATTGGCTGCCCTGATGACCGGCCTGATGGTCTGGAGCAGCCGCCGCAACTAGCTTCCCAGCCCTTGTGAAACTCAGCACCACCATCCTCCTGCTGCTCCTTACGGCCGGGCTTGCGGCCTATGTGCTGCTGCATGAACGCCGCCAGCCCCCGCGCGACCTCGCCGGTTTTTTCCTGTTCGATCTGGAGGGGGATATCCTGCGCGATGAATCCGTCTCGCTGGAAATTTCCCCGGATGAGGTTGGAGGCATCGATTTGAAGAGCGCCTCGGGCAACATCGCTTTCCGCCGCAGTGAGGATGGGAGCTGGGAGATGGCGCGCGGGGTCAAGGACCGCGCCAGCCGCGAAACCATCCGGACCCTGCTCGATTTTGTTAGTAAAGCCCGCATCCTTGATACCCTTGATGTGGAGGAAATGCGCAGCGGCAAGGTGAAGGACTCAGCTCTGGGACTGGATGAAAGCGGGGCGGTCGAAATCACCTACCGCAAACCGGGCGGAGCACGCCTCATCCAGTTGAAACTCGGCCGCACCGCCCCCCTCGGCAAGGCGATGTATGTCCTGTTTAACGACGTGAAGACGCGCCGTGATATTTATATTGTCAGTCCGGACCTCCGCCAGTTTGTCACCCAGCCGCCTGACGAATTCCGCGACCGGTCAATTGCCAAGTATCCCGCCGAACGCATCCGCAAGTTTTCCATCAATCTGGGCGAAGGTGAAATCGAGATCAGCCGGGAATCCACCCATGAGGCCGACGGCACGCCGTGGGTGATTTCCCGGCCGCTCCCCAATGCCCGGGCCGACCAGGCGGTGGTGGCCGATTTTCTCGGCATGATCACCGGTGCGAAACTCACGGGCTTTACGGCCACCACCGGCAGCGGGGCGGCGGTGGCGGCCAGTCAAATGCTGGGGGAAGTAACCCTCTGGCCGGACGGGGCCTACGACCGCAAGGGCGTGACCCTGACGTTTTTCCCGGATGCCGATCCGGCGTCCCGCGAAGTGATCTGCCGGGACCGCGAACGCAAAGTCGAGTTTAAAGTCGACCGGGAGCTGGTCGATTCCATTGCCCTTGCAGAAAGTCCCAACACCTTCCGCGATCACCGCCTCGGCGATATCGATCCTGCCAAAGTCACCACCATGGAAGTGGACCTGACCACCGGTGACAATGTCACTCTCTACCGCATTGGCGAACGCTGGGTGGTCCGGAAAAAGGGCACTGACGAATTCCAGGCGGCGGCAGGCGAAGCGGTGGAAAAGCTGATCAAGTCGCTCAACGAGGCCGATATCCTCGAATTTTCGAGTGATATGCTGACTGACAAGGCCCCGTTCGGGCTCGACCAGCCGGCGGTCACCCTGACATTTGCCACCGGCAAACACGCCGGCCTGAAAGCCCTTGCTCCCCTCACCACGGACAACAGCCGGATTCTCCGCCTGGGCATTCTGCCGACGGGCAAGGTTTACGCCAATTTTGCCGGGGAGCCCTTTGTCTATCAGGTTGGTCCGGAGGTTGCCGGACTGGTGCCCCGGCAGTTGATCCGTTGGCGCACCCTTCAGCTTCCCGGGTTCGAGCGCATACAGCTCCGCGCGGTGCGTCAGAGGCTTGGAGGATCTCCGGCCGTGGAGCTGACGGCTGCTCCCAATTCCTTTGTGTGGACAGCCACCCGGACCGGGGAAGAAGTGACGCCTTTGCTGGATCCCGCTGCGGCGGAAGCCCTCGCGGCCCGGCTCGGCAGCCTTCAGGCCGTTTCATGGCAAAGCGAGTCCGACACCAGCCTGCAGGTGCTCGCCCAGGCTCCGGTGGTGCTGGAAGCAGCTTATGATATTCCCGCAGATGCCGCGGGCAAACCGGCGCGCAGCCAGCAGGTCCGGGTGGAGTTGGCCCCCATGTCCACCGATGAGCGGGCCCCGCTCTGGTATGGCCGCCACAGTCTGGTGCCGGGAGTCTTTTTGATAGGAGCGGATGCCGTCAGGGAACTCAGCGGCCCACTCCTCAAGGCCATACCCTGAGCCCGGTTCTGCGTTCGACAAGCTGGCTGCGGCAGGCGTAACTGCTGCTGAATTATGAAGCTGATCAAAGTCGCTGCCGCTGTGCTCAACCAGACCCCGCTCGATTGGGCGGGCAATCAGGCCCGCATCCGGGCGGCCCTTGCCGAAGCCCGGTCCCAGGGAGCTGCCGTGGTCTGTCTGCCGGAATTGTGCCTCACAGGATACGGCTGCGAGGATGCGTTCCACGCGCCGGGGGTGGCATGCACCGCATGGAAACTCCTGCATGATCTGCTTCCTGACACTTCCGGACTGGTGGTCAGCCTGGGTCTGCCGGTGCTGCATATCAAATCCGTCTACAACATGGCCGCCCTGGTGGTTGACGGGCGCATCGCGGGTTTTGCCGCCAAGCGCCATCTCGCGGGGGACGGCATCCACTACGAACCCCGCTGGTTCAAACCATGGCCGGAGGGCGTCCGGGCCCTCCTCACGGATGATGAGGGCCGTGCCTATATGGCCGGTGACCTCGTCATGGAAGCAGGCGGCATCCGCTTCGGATTTGAAATTTGTGAGGATGCCTGGGCCCCGGACCGTCCCGGCATCAGTCTGTGCCGCCGCGGGGTGGATGTGATCCTCAATCCCAGTGCCAGCCATTTTGCCTTTGGCAAAAATGCCGTGCGCCAGCGCTTTATCCTCGAAGGCAGCCGCGCGTTCCATGCGGCTTATGTCTACGCCAACCTGCTGGGCAATGAATCCGGACGTGCCATTTTCGACGGCGAGGCCATGATCGCTTCCGGGGGCCGCCTCGTGGCCACCGCCGAGCGCTTTTCCTACCAGGACTTCGGCGTGATCAGCGCCCAGGTGGATATCGATGCCGGGCGGGTGGCCCAGCTGCGTTCCTTCAGCTCCCTGCCTGATCTTCCGGCCCATGAAGCAGGCTGTGTTTCCGTGCCGTTTTCCTGGCCGGAGTTGGCCCCTGAACCGGGAGGACGCGAAGCGGAGCCATGGGAAGCAGCCCCGGATCTGAAGTTGGAGGAATTTTCCCGGGCCGTGCCTCTGGCGCTGTTTGATTACCTGCGGAAAAGCCGCTCGCGGGGCTTTGTTGTTTCCCTCAGCGGTGGTGCCGACAGCACCTCTCTGGTGGTCCTGATCCGGCTCATGGTCGAACTGGGCACCGAAGAACTGGGTATCGATGGATTCAAAAATAAGCTGGCATGGCACCCCGAAGTCCAGGAAGCCACGGATTTGGCCGGTCTGGTCCGCGCCCTCCTGACCACCGCCTATCAGGCCAGCAGCAACAGTGGCAGTGTCACCCGCGAGGCCGCCCTTGCGGTCGCCGAAGCCACCGGTGCCCGGCATCTGGAGTTTGATATCAGTGCTCTGGTGACGGGCTACACTGCCATGGTCGAAGGCGGGATCGGCCGTCCCCTGACGTGGGAACGTGACGATGTCAGCCTGCAGAACATTCAGGCACGGGTCCGCAGCCCTGGGATCTGGATGGTGGCCAACCTGCAGGGGGCACTGCTGCTTGCCACCAGCAACCGGAGCGAAGCCGCCGTGGGATATGCCACCATGGACGGTGACACCAGCGGCGGCCTGAGCCCCCTCGCGGGTATTGACAAGGCATGGCTGCGCGAATGGCTGCGCTGGATGGAGCATTTTGGCCCCGCGGAACGGCATCCGCTTCCGGTGCTCCGGCTGGTGAATGCCCAGGCTCCCACCGCAGAACTGCGGCCACCCGGCAGCCGGCAGACTGATGAATCGGATCTGATGCCCTATCCGTTATTGGACGCCATTGAACGGGCCGCTATCCGCGACAAATTCATGCCGCTGGATGTCCTGCGCCAAATGCAGCTCCGGTTTCCCGAGTATCCCCTGGCGCAACTCACGGTCTGGGTGGAGCGGTTTTTTGTCCTGTGGTGCCGCAACCAGTGGAAGCGCGAGCGGTATGCCCCCGGCTTCCACCTCGACGACGAAAGCCTTGATCCCAAAACGTGGTGCCGTTTCCCCATCCTCAACAGCGGCTTCACCGCCGAGCTGGCAGAGATGCGTGACTGGGTGGCGAAGCAGGCCGCCGGTCCTTAGTTTTTTTTGGTGATTTTGGCTTCAAAGATCCGCAGGGCTTCCTTGATGAGGAGATCATTCTGGAATTCCGCCTCATCAATGACTGGCACCCGGGCCGAAGCCGGCGGCGCGCTTTCCACGGACAGGGGCATGGCTGCGATCCCATGGTCCATCGCATCCGGAGTCTGCACCAGGTCGTGTGATTTCAAGTCGTCGCGCAGTTCGAATTGCACGAGAACCCGGTGGCCCGCAAATTTTGTCAGGATTTCCTCAAGGGCCGCGCGGATGCTGGGCCGCTCGAGGCTTTGCATGGCCATGCGCTGGTCAGCCGGGGCCCCCAGCAGCACCGAGCGGTCATCGGCCGAGAGGAAATGCATCTCGGCCGCATAACCTGCCTGCAGGGGAAATTTCTTGCTGAACTCTTCGTTGGTGGCCTGCCAGAGGGATTCTCCCGAAAGACCGGTGTCCCCCCCCGGTGGCGGGGGGGGCACCGCACTGGGGGTTTCCGCTAGTGGTGCCGGCTCCTTGGCGGCAGCCGGAGCAGGATCTTGATGCGCCGGGGGGGCGGAGACCGCCGGCGCGAGGTTGGCCCGGATCTGATCCTTCATGGATCCTAACGCTGGAGATGGGCTGCTGGCCACCGCCGGGGATGCCGGCACCGGTGCGGGACGCAGCTCCCTGCTGCTGTGGCCGGGGGATGCGGCGGGAAGGGGCACAGCTTCACCGCCAAGTGCACGGCGCAGGGCCGTCACCACATCGCTCAGGCTGACTTCTCCCAGGGTTTGGGCCGCCTTGATCAGGCCTATTTCAAAATAGAGCCGTTTGTTGGGAGCCCACTTCATGCTGGCTTCGGCATCGGCAAACTGGTCAATCAACAACATCAGTTTATCAGTGCTTTGCAGTTCGGCCTGGTCACCAAGGCTGGCCGCGATTTCCGGAGGAAGATCGCGGGCCGCGATCTCCGGATCCACCCGGTGGACCAGAAGATTGCGGAAATGGAAAATCAGATCCGCCATCAGCCGGGAGAGATCCTTGCCGGATTCGGCATGTTGATAGAGCTGCCCGAGGGCACTGGCTGTTTCACCCCGCAGAATGGCTCCTCCCAGATCGGATACGGTGCGGTGGCTGGTGAAGCCGAAGATATCCAGCACATCCTGCTCCTGGATGTGATTCCCGCAGAAGGCGACGAGTTGATCCAGCATGGACTGGGCATCCCGCATCCCGCCATCTGCGCCGGTGGCCACCGCATGGGCCGCGAGCGGATCAAGGTTGATGCCCTCCAGCTTGGCAATGTGCAGCAGGTGTTTGGCAATAAGCGGTGTGGGAATCCGGCGGAGATCGAAACGCTGGCAGCGGCTCAGGATGGTCGGTAGAATTTTGTGCGCCTCGGTGGTGGCAAAAATGAATTTCACATGCGGAGGCGGTTCCTCCAAAGTCTTCAACAACGCATTGAAGGCCGAGGTCGAGAGCATGTGCACCTCATCAATGTAATAAATCCGGTAGTTGCCGACCGCAGGGGCATAGTTGACGGTCTCCCGCAGCGCCCGGATGTCATCCACACTGTTATTGGAAGCGCCGTCGATTTCGGTCACATCCAGGCTGCGGCCTTCCGCGATTTCCACGCAGATGGATTCGTTGGGATCAAAGTCCGCTTTCGGGCCGCCGGGGCAGTTGAGAGCCTTCGCAAAAATGCGCGCGGTAGAGGTTTTGCCCGTGCCGCGCGGTCCTACAAACAGGTAGGCATGGGCGAGCCGGTTCTGGGTGATGGCATTGCGCAGGGTGCGGACCACGTGGTCCTGACCCAGGACGTCATCGAAAGTTTGGGGGCGGTATTTGCGGGCGAAGACCTGATAATTCACCCGCCAAGGGAAGCCGGACGGAGCCCGGAGGCAAGGGGAGGAAGCAGGTTTCGCCCGGCGATTTCCCACTTGCCGGAAGAAATCTCGGCCGAGGGCACGTGGACGGTGACTTACCCAGGGATGGACCGGCTACATGGAAACGAAGCGGAGGGGGTTCTCCGCATGCCGGGCTGGTGAAGCTGTCCCCCATCCGGGGAATTGACAAAACCGGTGGATGCCCGACATGATTGCGCACTTATGGAAAACGTCAGAATTGGTCTCGTCGGACTTGGAAACATGGGCAAGACGCACCGCGCGAATTTACGGGCGGGAAAAGTGCAGGGCTTGGAGCTTACGGCCATCTGCGAACAGCCCGCAGGAATGCCTGCCAAAGAGGAAGGGGAACACCAATTCACCGATTTTCAGGCAATGGTCACCAGCGGCACCATTGATGCCGTGCTCATCGCCACGCCCCACTTTTTCCACACCACCATGGGCATTGCGGCATTGGAAGCCGGATTGCATGTCATGGTGGAAAAACCGCTGTCGGTGTCCAAGGCGGACTGCGAGCGCCTGATCGCCGCTCACAAGGGCGGCACGCAAATCTTCGGTGCCATGTTCCAGCTCCGCACCGACCCGCTCTACAAGCAATTGAAGAGCCTGATCACTGAGGGCGAACTGGGCGACATCCGCCGCATTCTGTGGGACTGCACGGACTGGTTCCGCACCCACACCTATTACGCGAGCGGGGGATGGCGGGCCAGTTGGAAAGGGGAGGGCGGGGGGGTGCTGCTGAACCAATGCCCGCACAACCTTGATCTCTATCAATGGCTCTTCGGCGTGCCCGACCAGGTCACTGGTTTCTGCCAGTTTGGGCGTTACCACGACATCGAAGTGGAGGACGATGTCACCGCGTATTTCCGTTATAATAACGGCACCCATGCCAGTTTCATTACCAGCACCGGCGAGGCCCCTGGTAAAAATCTGCTTCAGATCACGGGCGAAAACGGCCTGCTGTCGGTCAATGGGCGAACCCTGACTTTCCAGCGCAACCGCCAGCCGATGTCCCAGTTCAGCTATGAATCCGGCGGCGGGTTCTCCAAGCCCGAGAACTGGACCATCGAAGTCCCGGTGCCCGAAGGTTCCTCCAGTCACATCGAAGTCCTGCAGAACTTCTCCAACGCCATCCGCCACGGCACCCCGCTGATTGCCCCGGCTGCTGATGGGATCCGCTCCATTGAATTGGCCAATGCCATTCTGCTTTCCACCTGGAAAAACCGCACCATCGACCTGCCCATGGACAGCGCCGAATACCAAGCCGAGCTGGATCACCGCATCAATACCAGCACTTTTGTCAAAAAACCGCACACCCCCAAGCACGCCGTAACCGACGACTTCGCGAAGAGCTTCAAGTGAGGAGGGCGGACATTCTGTCCGCCTTTGCCTGCCTGCACAATACCGCAATGGAATAGTCGACAGAATGTCGACCCTCCTCAAGTGCGATGGCCTTGCCAGCGGCATCGACCTGCAGCATGGAGCGGATTCCACTCTGTCATGCCCGCCGCTCCATTTATCCGATATCCCGCCGACCTGCCTGTTTCCGGGCAGCGCGACCGTATTATCGCGGCGTTGCGGGAGCATCAGGTGATTATTGTGGCAGGGGAGACCGGATCCGGCAAGACCACCCAGCTTCCGAAGATGTGTCTGGAAGCCGGGTTGGGCGCACGCGGGCGGATTGGCTGCACCCAGCCGAGGCGGGTAGCGGCCATGAGCATCTCCAAACGGGTCGCCGAGGAAATGAACGTGCCGTGGGGCGGGGTGGTGGGCTGCAAGATGCGCTTCAATGACGACACCGGTCCCGACACTGTGCTGAAGTTCATGACGGACGGGATTCTCCTCGCGGAAATCCAGAGCGATCCCCTGCTGCGGGCTTATTCGGCGATCATCATCGATGAAGCCCACGAGCGATCCCTGAATGTGGATTTTCTGCTGGGTTATTTGATAGGACTGCTGAAACGGCGGCCGGAACTGAAACTCATCATCACTTCGGCGACCATCGACACCGCGACCTTTTCCGAAGCGTTTGGAGGAGCCCCGGTGATCGAAGTCAGTGGACGGACGTATCCGGTGGAAATCCGTTATTGGCCGATGGAAGAGGGCGGGGAAGGGGACTTTATCGAAGCGGCGGCCCGGGCCACCGAGGATGTGTTTCTGGAATCACAGGACGGCGATGTCCTCGTCTTCATGCCCACCGAGCGGGATATCCGGGAGACCCGCGATTTGTTGGAGGGAAGCCTTGGCAGCGGAGTGGAGGTGTTGGGCCTGTATGGCAGGATGGCCGGGGAGGAACAGCAGCGGATTTTTTCACCGGGCCGGAAACGCCGGGTGCTGGTGGCGACCAATATTGCGGAGACTTCCCTGACCATTCCCCGGATCCGTTATGTAGTGGACACCGGTCTGGCACGCATGAGCCGGTATGCGCCTCGCACCCGGACCAAACGGCTCCCCATCGAAGCGGTCTCGCAGAGCAGCGCCAACCAGCGCGCGGGCCGGGCCGGGCGGTTGAGCGACGGGATCTGCGTGCGGCTGTTCAGTCAGGAGGATTTTGACAAGCGCCCGCGTTTCACCCAGCCGGAAATCCAGCGGTCCAATCTCGCGGAAGTCATTCTGCGCATGAAGGCGTTCGGCCTTGGCGAGATCGAGACCTTTCCGTTTCTGAATCCGCCGCTGCCGGCTTCGATCAGGTCCGGATATGTGCTGCTGCATGAACTCGGAGCGCTGACCGAGGAAAACGAAATGACTCCGCTGGGGCATGAACTGGCCCGCCTGCCGCTGGATCCTTCGCTGGGCCGGATGCTGATCCAGGCACGCCAGGAAAAAGTCCTGCCGGAAATTCTGGTGATCGCGGCCGGCCTGAGCATTCCGGATCCGCGGGAACGCCCGGAAGAGGCCAAGGACGCCGCCCGGCAGGCCCAACAGGTCTTTGCCCATCCCTCGTCGGATTTCCTGTCGCTGCTGAAAATCTGGCAGGCGGCTACGGCGGCCAATGCCTGGAAGAGCAGCAATGCCCTGCGCAAACTGTGCCGGGGATCGTATTTGTCCTTTGTCAGGATGCGCGAGTGGCGGGATGTGCACAGCCAACTGGCCGATACCATGGGAGTGCGCGGCCCCGATGCCCATGAACTCCGGATCAGCGACGGTCCGCAGGCCGATGCGGTGCACCGGGCGGTGCTTTCGGCTCTGTTAGGCCATGTGGCCCGGCGGGAGGAACGCAATGTTTACAAGGGAGCCGGCAACCGGCAGGTGCAGGTGTTTCCTGGATCGCACGTGTTCGAGCGAAGCAAAAAAGCAGCCAAGGGAGCCACGCCGGAAAAGAGCCGCCAGCCGGCCTTCATCATGGCCGCAGAGATTGTGGAGACGTCCCAGTTGTTCGTCAGGACCTTAGCCGGAATCCAGCCGGAATGGGTGGTGGAGGTGGGCGGGCATCTTTGCGAGTTCCGATACAGTGAGCCGGAGTGGGATGAAAAGACCGGCCGGGTGCTGGCCTTGGAGCGGGTGCTGCTGCATGGTCTCGAACTGAAACGCAGCCGGGTGGATTACGGCAAAATCAACCCGGAGGCTGCCACAGAAGTCTTTATCCGTTATGCCCTGCTGGAGGACAGCGGGGCGGTGACCCACCGCTTCCATGCCGCCAACCGCAAGCTGCGGGACAAACTGGAAACCGTCTTCGCCCGCGCCCGCAGCCAGCGCACCTTCATGGTGATGGAAGCGCTCTTCGATTTCTACAAAGCCCGGATCCAAGGAGTGTCGTCGGTGCATGATCTGAACCGCATTGTGCAAGCCCGCACCAAAGAGGATCCTGCCTTTCTGATGGCCACGGAAACCGATCTCAATGGCGGGCGGGAGGAGGATTTGTGCGATCCCCTGCAATTTCCCGATGCGCTCCAACTGGGCAACAGTGTCCTGCCGATCAGTTATGCCTACCGCCCGGGCGGTGAATCGGATGGGGTCACGGTGCAGGTCCCGGCAGAGGTGGCTCCGCACCTCACCAGCGGCCAGATGCAGTGGATGGTGCCGGGATTGCGTCAGGAGATCGCAGGCACCCTGCTGCGGGCCCTGCCCAAGGCCCTCCGGAAGCGCCTGATGCCCTTCGAACACAAGATGAAGGAGATTGCAGAGCAGTTTGATCCTGGCAAAGGGGAGTTTTTGATAGGCTTGTCGAAGTTCATTTCAAACCGTTATGACGTGCCGGTGATGGCCGCCGACTGGCCGCCGGACAGCCTGCCGGATTATCTCCGGCCTCGCGTGCAGGTGATGGACCGCCAACAGCAGGTGGTCGCCTCCAGCCGGGATCTGGCCACGGTGCGGCGGGAAGGCAAGGAGCAGGCGGGCGATTCCGTGGCATGGCAAACCGCCGTGCAACAATGGGGCCGCGAAGTGAATGCATGGTCGTTCGGTGATTTGCCGGAATCCGTGCTGGTGGAAACGGTAGGCGGGATGCCGGTTCATGGCTGGCCGGGATTGCTGCTGGCGAAGGACGGGCAGGTTTCAGTCAGGCTTTTCAAGACGCGGGAGGAAGCGGAACGCGGCTCGCCGGCGGCGGTGCGGCACCTGGCGGAATTGGCTTTGACGAAAGATATCGCCTGGTTGGCCAGGGAATTGAAGTCATTGGCCTCCGCTCCGCCAGTGAAGCCGAAGCAGGTGATCGGATTCCAGGATGCCCTGGCGCGGGTGGGGACGCAGCTTTCCAGGGACGACTATCAAAAATCGGATATCCCAGCTCTGGCCATGGAGCATCTGTTGCGGCATGCCCTGAGTCTGGATCCCCTGCGGCCCCTGGCGGAAGCGCGTTTCAAGGAAATGGTGGAAGCCGCCCGGCGCGGCCTGCCGCAAATGGCGGGCACGGTGCGGGATTTCGCCGCGCAGATCCACACCCTGATTCAACAACTCCGCACCACGCCCAAACGGTATCCTGCCCTGGAGGAGGATCTGGCGCGGTTGGTGCCGCCGGATTATCTGAAACATACCCCGCACGACCGGCTGCCGTATTTGCCCCGTTATCTCAAAGCCATGCTCCGCCGCGGCGAGCGGGCCTACGAAACGCCCGCCAAAGATGTGGAGCGGGCCAGGCTGCTGGCACCGTTCCGTGATTGGAAATCACAGGTGCCGGAGGCAAACTACGAAGCCTTCCGCTGGCTGCTGGAGGAATTCCGTGTTTCCGTTTTCGCCCAGGAATTGGGCACCGCGCAGCCGGTCAGCGCCAAGAGGCTGGAGGCGCTGCTGGAGGAAAAATAGATCATGTGGGATTCCGGGGTTAAACAAAAATTAAATTGGTTACTGATGCGTTTTGGACCAAAAATTTCAACTGCGCCAAGGCGTGTGGGAGCGCATTTCCTGGGCGATGCCCGCAGCTGGGATGGGATGGGATGGACCTTTGCGGTTTCCAGAGCAACCTTTTGTGGGTAGGGCAGGAATAGCTTCCGGTGCGCCCCGTCGTCCCTTGGCCATTCCACCTCAGTTATGAGCAAATCAATTCTTTGTGCGACCGATTTTTCGGATGCCTCCCTCCGGATGGGCGATGCTGCGGCGGCGATTGCCAAAAAAACCGGAGAAACGCTAGTCCTGACTCACGTATGCGGCGTCTCCTTTGCCGGCGGCGGCGCGGTTCCGGAGTCCCTTCGCATGGCCGCCGGGAGCCGGCTGCGTGAGGAAGCGGAGCGCCTTCGCCAAACGGGAGTGACCGTGGAGGAGCAACTGCTCGAAGGTTCAGCAGAAGAAGCCATTCTTGCCCTCTGTGATCGTTTGCCTGTCCGTCTGATCGTGGTGGCCTCACAGAGGAAACGGGAAGTGCCCGCCCGGTGGTTTTTTGGTGGCCTGATCGAACAACTGACAGGAAGTGCCCAAGTCCCCACCCTTGTAGTCCGTGATGCCGGCATGATCGAAAATTGGCTCTCGGGAAAAGAACCCCTTCGGATCTTTGTGGCCATCAGTCTGGGGTCCCTGACTGAAATCCCTCTCTTCTGGGTAAAAGGTCTGGCGGAAATCGCACCCTGCGAAATCACCGTCGGATACCTGCATTGGATCTCCGACGAGGTGCTCCGGCTCGGACTTTCCGAGGCCCCGCTTTTTGAGGAATCGCCTCAACTCGGGGTGATGCTTGAGCATGAGTTGCGTGAACGTGCGGCCGGGATCCTTGGTGATCTGCCATTGAAGATCCTGGTTCGATCCCGCTGGGGGCGTGCCGGTCTCCCTCTCATCGACATGGCTGAAATGGCGGAGGCTGATTTATTTGTCGTCGGCACCCGTCTGCGCAGCGGATTTTCACGGATCTTCGGTGAGTCCGTCTCCACGGAAATTCTGCGCCACGCCCCCATGGGAGTGGCGGTCATTCCTCTACTCAGCACGGTGGTCGATGTCCCCTTGCCGGTTCCCCACCGCATTCTGGTGCCCACGGATTTTTCCGGTGCCGCGAATGTGGCTATCCGTTATGCCTGCGCGATCAGCCCTGAGGGAGGCACGGTGCATCTGGTTCACGTCCTGCACCGGTTCGGGGGCCCGGCGGAGGAATTCCTGGAGCGTCTGGTTTCTTTGATTCCGCCGGAATCCGCCGGGCGTGGCGTGCATTTCGAAACCGTCGTCTGGCGGGACGATCTTCCGGCGCAAGGGATCCTGACTCTGGCCGCCCGATTCCGTTCCGACGTCATCTGTATTGGGACCCACGGGTCTTCCGGGTTGGTTGCCAAGCTCCTTGGTTCCACCGCGCAGGAAGTGCTGGCAAACAGCACCATTCCCGTTTTTCTGACACGCCAACCCTGCTGAATGACCACCCCTCAAGCTTCTCCTGCCCCCATGACCGCCGCCGCGCCAGGGCATGTGCTGGTGACTTTGGATTTGACCCGGGCACCAGGGACGGTATTGCGCACCGCAGCGGCGCTGGCAGCGCTGGCCGGTTCCAGGCTGACCTTGTTGCATGTGCTGGAGCCCGTCTCCGATGATCCCCATATCATGCTGCGCCGGGGAAAGGCCTCTAACGAACGTCGGGAACATGTCCGTCAGCAGTTGGAGGCGGTGGCGCATGCCACGGGCACAGAAACGGCGGAGGTCGTCCTGGTGGAAGGGCGGGCTTTTGAAGAGATCGTGCGATACACGCAGGAACAGGGCTGTGATTTGGTGGTCATGGGCCGGACGGGCGGGGAAGGTGGCTATATCCACGAGGCTCTCGGCAGCACGGTGGAAAAGGTGGCGCGTCATGCGCGTTGTCCGGTTTTTATTGTCGGCGCGGAACAGGATTCCGGACCACAGGAGCCGCGCCGAATCATCCTGCCGACGGATTTTTCAAAAGCATCACGTGCGGCGTTTGCATGGGCAGTGCTGATCGCACGGCAGTATGAGGCAAAACTGCTCCTGGCGAACGTGCAGGAACCAAGGGGCTTTCCCGGCACGGCGGAAAACCGCCGCTTCGGCGATCAAGCAGAAGCCATATGGCGCGAAGAGGCGGACAACCGGCTTGCCGCATTCCGTCAGGATAGCCTGCCGGTCGATTTGTCCGTGGAGACTTATGTTGTGATAGGAACACCGGACCGTGCGCTTTGCCGTCTGGCCCGGCGGGAGCAGGTGGACTTGATTGTGATGTCCACCCACGGCGCGCAAGGCGGGCGCAGGGCCTGGCTGGGTGGCACTGCGGAGGGCGTGCTGCGCGAGGTGCCGTGCTCCGTGCTGATGGTGCCGCCACCCCATTTCATTGAAGAGCCGGAGGACGAGGCAGAAGTCGAGGCAGAGACCCTCACACCCGCGCCAAGGCAGTCAGCCCAGGAGCAAAAGGCGGGTATCGATCTGAGTGCGCCGGTTTCCAGCCTCATGCGCACCGACTTCCCCGCAGTGGCGCATCATGCGACGATTGGCAATGCGCTGGAGCATATTCGACAGGTGGGCGCGGGTGAGAGGCTGATTTACTTTTACGTTACGGGGCCGGAGGGCAGACTGGTGGGTGTCATCCCGACGCGGCGGCTGCTCACGGCTCCATTGGCAGATTTGGTGGATGCACACATGATCCAAAACCTGACGGTGCTGCACCCGGAGGAGTCGCTGCTGGAGGCGTCAGAGGTATTTGCGAAGCGGAAATTCCTCGCTCTACCGGTCGTCGACCCTAATGGGCGTCTCATCGGCGTGGTGGATGTGGGACTGCTTTCCGATAAGATCTTCGACCTCGCCGAGCGTGAGCAGCTGGAAGATATTTTTGAGACGATAGGATTCAACGTGGCCCAGGTGAAGGAGGCGTCGCCGGTGCGCGCGTTTCGCTTCCGCTTCCCCTGGCTGCTGGCTACAATCACCAGCGGCACGCTGTGTGCGGTGCTGACCAGCACTTTTGAATTGACGCTGGCGAAGAGCATTGTGCTGGCATTCTTCATGACCTTGATCCTCGGTTTGGGAGAAAGTGTGAGCATCCAGTCCATGACGGTGGCTATCCAGGCGTTACGCAGCACCAAGCCCACGATGCCCTGGTATCTCAGCGCGTTGCGGCGGGAGACCCTCACGGCCATGCTGCTGGGTGTGGGCTGCGGGCTGATCGTGGCGCTCATCGTGTGGTTGTGGCGTGGCGAGGCCATGGTGGCGGCCAGCATCGGCACAAGCATCGCCTTGGCGCTGGTGACAGCCTGCATCACCGGGCTCAGCGTGCCGGCGCTGCTGCATGCCTTGCGTCTTGACCCGAAAATCGCGGCCGGGCCGATTACTCTCGCGCTGACCGACATTTTCACACTGCTCTTTTACTTCGGACTCGCCTGGTGGCTGTTGTGAAAAAAGCCGCGCCAGGGCACCTGAGGGCTTAAATCCATTCGTAGTGCTGCCGCCCGCCTCTGAAGCAAACAAAGTGGGGTGGTTTCCGGGGAGCATCATAGGTTGCGGTGCAGTCCGTCCCGCCCTACCTGATGGTTCAAACCAACGCGCCCCTTGATGAAATCTCCCCTATCCTCAACCGCCGCCGCGAGTTGGCACAATCTAGAAACAGCCGAAGTGGTGCAGCTTCTCCAGTCCGACCTCCAGCGTGGTCTCGACAACGCAGAAGTAACGGGAAGGCAAAAAGAATACGGCCTCAATGTTGTCAGCGCGCGCGGCGGCACCCCGGCTTGGAAGCGTTTCCTCCAGCAGTTCAATCAGCCACTCGTCTATCTGCTGGTGGGTGCGTCGATCATCACGGCGCTTTTAAACGAGTGGGTGGATTCGGGCGTGATCTTTGGCGTGGTCCTCGTGAATGCCATCATCGGCTTCATCCAGGAATCGAAGGCCGAAAAATCGGTCGAGGCGTTAAGCAAAATGGTCGTCACCGAGGCTACGGTGCGGCGCAATGGACGCCGCCAGCGGGTGCCCTCCGCGCAGTTGGTGCCGGGGGATGTGGTGCTGCTGCAAAGCGGCGACCGCGTGCCTGCGGACCTGCGGCTTTTCAAGGTGAATAGCCTGCAAGTGGATGAATCGCCCCTCACCGGCGAGAGCGTGCCCGTGAACAAACACGCCGATCCGCTGGCGCATGATGTGGTGCTGGCGGACCGCAAGAACCAGGCCTTCGCGGGCACCTCAGTCACCTACGGAATGGCGGAAGGCCTCGTCTGGGCCACGGGCGACAAGACCGAGACGGGACGCATCGCCTGGATGATTGCCGACGCGGTGGAACTGTCCACGCCGCTGACGCAAAAGATTACTGCCTTCAGCAAGCTGCTGCTGTGGATCATCCTCGGACTCTCGGGTGCGGCCTTCCTCACCGGTGTGCTGCGTGGCGAACCGCCGGTGGACATGTTCATGGCGGCCGTGGCCTTGGCCGTCGGAGCAATCCCCGAGGGCCTGCCCGCCGCCGTGACCATCGTGCTAGCCATCGGGGTGAGCCGCATGGCGAAGCGCCGTGCGATCATCCGCAAGCTTCCCGCTGTCGAAACCCTTGGCAGCACCACCGTCATCTGCTCGGATAAAACAGGCACCCTGACCGAAAACCAGATGACGGTGCAGCATGTGCTCGCCGGAGGCCGCGACTTTGAAATCACCGGCGGTGGTTACGATCCGCAGGGCGAGCTGCGGCTCGACGGACAGAAAATCGATCCCGGGCAGCATCCTGCCTTGCTGGAGTGCCTGCGCGCCGGTGTGCTGTGCAATGATTCGCAGGTCGTGAAGGACGACGAGGGCCGCCTCGCCGTGCAGGGAGATCCTACTGAAGCCGCGATGCTCGTGGCCGGGGCCAAGGCGGGCCTCATTCACGAGGAGATGATCGACCAGTCGCCGCGCCTTGGCATGATTCCTTTTGAATCGGAACACATGTTCCGCGCCACGCTGCACGCGCTCGATGGACAGCGCACGATTTACAAAGTGGGCGCGGTGGAGCGCCTGCTGGACCGTTGCACCGACACACTCGCGGCCGACGGCTCCCTAACGCTTCTCGACAAGAACGCCATCCGCGAAACCGTCGATAAACTCGCCGCCCAGGGCATGCGCGTGCTCGGTTTTGCGCGGCTTCATGCGTCGCACGCGGGCGATGACCTCATGCACGAGCATGTGAAGGAGGGCCTCACCTTTCTCGGCCTGCAAGGCATGATCGACCCGCCACGAAAGGAGGCCATCGACGCCGTCGCCAACTGCCGCCGCGCCGGCATCAACGTGAAAATGATCACCGGCGACCACGCCATCACCGCGCGCGCCATTGCGGAAAAACTCGGCATCGCCGGCCACGACGGGGTGCAGGTCATGACCGGCCGCGATCTGGAAAAAGTGAGCGATGCGGATTTGCCTGCCGTCGCTCATGGCGTGGAGGTCTTTGCGCGGGTGGCTCCGGAGCAAAAGCTGCGCCTCGTCACCGCGCTGCAGGCCCACGGACATGTCGTGGCCATGACCGGCGACGGCGTGAACGACGCGCCCGCCTTGAAACGCTCCGATATCGGCATTGCCATGGGCATCGCCGGAACCGATGTGGCAAAAGGCGCGGCGGACATGATCCTTACCGACGACAACTTCGCGACCATCCAGGCGGCTGTCGAGGAAGGCCGCGGGGTCTTTGACAACCTGCGCAAGTTCATCGTCTGGACGCTGCCGACCAATGTCGGAGAAGGGTCCATCATCCTGGTTGCGATCATCCTCGGAGTAGCGCTCCCCGTGGTGCCCGTGCAGTTGCTCTGGGTGAACATGGCCACCTCCATCCTACTCGGCCTCATGCTGGTTTTCGAACCAAAGGAGAAGGATCTGATGGACCGCCCGCCGCGTGATCCGAAGCTGCCGCTGCTAACCTTTCCACTCATCATGCGCACCGGGCTAATCTCGCTCATCATGGTCATCGGCGGCTACTGGCTGTATTTTTACGAAATCAATGTCGGTGGCGAGACCATCGCCGAGGCCCGCACCGCCGTAGTCAATGTCATTGTCATGGTGGAAGTTGCCTACCTCATGTGCTGCCGCTCGCTGAACCACTCCGTCTTTTACGTTGGCTTTTTCAGCAATCCGCTCGCCCTCCTCGGTGCGGCGGGCATGATTGGCGCGCAGTTGCTCTTCACCTACGCACCCTTCATGCAGCACCTTTTCCACACCGCACTGCTTGATGCAGGCTCCTGGCTGCGGATCGGCGGCGTAGCATTGCTGTCATTTGGGGCCGTCGAACTGGAAAAATGGATCCGCTTCGGTCGCCATAAAGGCAAGATTGTGCCAGTCGAATGAAAACCGAAGCATCTGCCCGCATGAATGAAACCTCACCAGACTCTGAGTCTGAGGCACGTCCAGTCATCGTGCTGCTGGGTGGCCCTGGCTCGGGCAAGGGAACGCACGGCCAGACGTTGGCGCGGACGCTGCGCTTCCAGCATTTGTCGTCGGGCGGGCATTTTCGGGATCACATTCGCCGTGCCACCACGCTCGGCCTGCGCTCACGGGACAGTATCGAAGCCGGTCAGTTGGTACCGGATGAGATAGCAGTGGAGCTGGTGCGGGAAATGTTCAGTTCCAGTCCGGAGGCGCGTGGTTTTGTGTTGGACGGCTATCCGAGATCGCTGGCACAGGCCGAAGCGTTGCAAGATCTGGCCCCCGGGTTGGGGATCATCATCACCAGGACCGTGTTGCTCCAGGTTTCCGCAGACGAGCTGGTGCGCAGGCTTTCCGGGCGCCTAACCTGCCGTGCCTGTGGTGCCACCTCCCATGAATCCCTCAAACCTCCCGCCGTCCCCGGCGTTTGCGACGCCTGCGGCGGAGCGCTTTTTCGCCGAACGGACGACGAGCCGGACACCATCCGGAACAGGATCACCCTGTTTCATGAGATGACGGGTCCTATTGTGGATTTTTACCGCTCCAGCGGAATCCTGACCGAGGTCGCCGCCGAGGGTCCGGCTGACGTAGTCGGGGACCGCGTCGTGACCGCCGTGGGTGTCCCGAGGGGATAGGTTTGCGATCAAGCCCCCACCCGGAAGTGCCGTTATGGGAGTGCGCCCTTATCGAAGCGGCCAGAAGAGCGGCAGCAGCATGAGCACGACCACCGAGAGGATCAGGGTGAGGCCGAGGCCGGTTTTTACATAGTCAAGGAAGCGGTATTTGCCCGGACCATAGACGAGAACGCAGGCGGGCTCAAAAGGCGCGATAAAGGAAATCGATGCGGCAAGCATGATGGAGATGGCGAAGGTTCGCTCATTCACGCCCAACTCGCGCGCCGCGCTCAGGGCGACCGGGAGCACGACGAGCGCGGCGGCGGCATTCGACATCGGCTGGGTAAGCAGGATGGTCAGCACGAAAAAGCCCGTGACGACCGCCATCGTGCCCAGCGGCGCGAGGCCGGTGACGACCCAGTGGCCCAGCAGCGTGGCGGCACCCGTCTTTTCCATGGCAGTGCCGAAAGCCGTCATGCCGGCGATGAGGATGAGCAGCCGCCAGTCGATAAACTCATAGGCGCGCTCGATGCTGATGCAGCGCAGGAGGACGGTGGCGAGCGCGGCGAGCAGGAAGGCGATGGAAAGAGGCAGCCAGCCCAGGCCGCCCCCGATGAGCGCGGCGGCGAAGAACCCGACGGTGTAGAGGCCTTGCCGTCCCTGCTCCACGGGAGGGCGGTGCTCTCCGATCACGGCCAGGTCAGGGTCGTTGCGCAGCGCTTGCACACGCTCCCCGGGGCCACGCACGAGCAGCAGGTCGCCCACGCGGAGCGGGATCTCGGCGAGCCTTTCGCGCAGTGATTCGCCGTGGTGGAAAATGGCGATGACCGTCGCGCCGTAGCGCTGTTGAAAAGCAGCCCGGCGCAGGGTCCGGCCGGCAAGATGAGATTGCGGCGTGACCAGCACCTCAGCCAGTCGGAAGTCACCACTTTGCAGTTCGCCGTCATCAGGATGACTGTCCGCCTTGATCTCAAGCCCTTCAATGGTTTTGATTTTCGTGAGGTTTTCCACTTTGCCCTCTATCAAAAGGGTGTCGCCGGGCTGGAGGCGCACGTCGGAAGCGGGCGGATACTCAGCCTCGCCGCGCAGGACTTTCAGGATGCGGAAATCGAGCGGCGATAAATCCCACTCGATGCTTTTCTGGCCGATCAGCGGGGAGTTGGGCAAGACAGTAACTTCACAGAGATATTCGCGGATGCCGTAGTCGGTGGTGAGGCTTTCTTCTTTGTGATCAGGCAGCAGCCGCTGGCCGATGAAGCGCATGTAGGCGATGCCGATGGCACAAATAATCAGACCGATCGGCGTGATCTCGAACAGTCCCAGCGGCGCGAGGCCGGAGCGGGAGATGTAGCCGCTGACCGCCACGTTAGTCGAAGTGCCGATCAGCGTGCAGGTGCCGCCCAGCATCGAGGCGAAGGCCAGCGGCATGAGCAGCTTCGACGGGTTGACCCGCGCCCGGCGGGCGACGCCGCTCGCGGCGGGCAGCAACATGGCGGTGACGGTGGTGTTATTCATGAACGCCGAAAGTGCGCTCGCGGCCCCCATCAGCAGCACCAGCAGCCGGTGTGGGCTTCCCCCGGCGAGATGGAAGACCACCCGGCCCGCGACGTCGATCACTCCGGTCTCGCGCAGCGCGCCGCCAATCACGAAGATCGAGCCGAGGATGATGATGATCTCGCTGCTGAATCCGGCGAAAGCTTCCGCAGGCGTGAGCACGCGGGTCAGCACCAGCGTGGAGATCAGCAGCAACGTGATGACATCGACGGAGAACTTCTCCATTGCGAACAGGACAATGGCCAGAACGAGCAGGCCGAGGACGAGGGTGATCTCCATCTTGGTGATTTATCGCAACAGTATAGCGGCTGACCAACTGAAAAGGTGATGACAGACGCTCCCCCGATCCCGGCGCAGTGCGGGGAACCTCATGGCGATCCTCGCCTCCAAAAACCCGAGCCGACACCAGAGCCCTTGCCGGCGAAGGGTTCGAAGACTACGAAACCCTGCACTGCGGGACCGGTTGCCTGCAAATGAAAAACCAAACAAGCCCGATGAAAACGGAAAGCCTGCAAAGCATCGTGACTCTAACACTCAATCCGGCGATTGATGTCGCCGCGTCAGTGCCCCGGATTTTTCCGGATCACAAGATGCGTTGCGGCCCTGCGCGGCGGGATCCCGGAGGGGGTGGCCTGAATGTTTCGCGGGCGATCTGTCAGCTTGGCGGAGAGTCACTGGCCTGCTATCTCGCGGGCGGACCGGCCGGAGACATGCTGGAAGCATTGCTGGACGCCGGGAGCCTGACATCCCGGCGGCTCGCGATTCAAGGTTGGACCCGCGAGAGTTTCACCGCCACCGAAGAGGAAACGGGTCACCAATTCCGCTTCGTTCTGCAAGGTCCCGATGTTTCAGAGATGGAGTGGCAGAGTGCTCTGGACACGCTCGCCTCCCTCGGGCCGGACTTCGCCATTGCCAGCGGGAGCCTCCCCCGGGGGATCCCGGACGACTTTTACGGCCGTTTCGCGAAAACGATGCAGCAAAGGGGTGCCCGCGTCATCGTCGACACCTCGGGTCAGCCGTTGGTGGAGGCGGTTCGCGCGGGAGTTTTTCTCATCAAGCCAAGTTTGCGCGAGATGCGGGCCTTGACGGGTCAGGATCTCAAAACCGAGGTTGAGCAGAACGCTGCGGCCATGAATCTGGTCGAAACGGGCCGGTGCGTGGCCGTGGTGGTTTCGCTGGGCGCGGATGGGGTTTTGCTGGCTTCCCCTGACGGCTGCGAGCGTTTCGCCTCGCCAGAGGTTGAGGTGCAGAGTCGCGTCGGCGCCGGTGATTCCATGGTGGCAGGCATCGGCTTTGCCCTGGCGCGCGGCCATAGCCTGCGGGATGCCGTGCGCTACGGAGTCGCTGCGGGTGCCGCTGCGGTGATGACTCCAGGCACGGAGTTGTGCCGCGGTGAAGATGTCGAGCGTCTCTATAACCGCATGAAATGAAGCAGCCCCGGCCCCGCCCATGCAGCATCGCCGAATTTGAAAAATGGGGCCGCCGCAAAGTCGCCCCCGCCCCGGGATGATGACTGCCAATGCGATCAGGGCCTGTGCCACACGATGCGCCGTGATGCCCCAGTTTGTCAGAAACCACGACCGCAGCCACCGCAGTAATTTACGCAATCACCGGCAAAACTTGACAGACTTCCTCCGTTTGAAAGGGGGTGGGTTTTCTTTCTCCAGCCCACTCACTCCGCCAGGACCATGAAGCAAAGGCCGCCACCCTTATGGAAATTGACACCCGTGCCCACTTCAACAAGGAGAACCGGGCTCATCCTGCTGGTGGCCGGGAGCTGCAACTGCGGGGGCAACAGCATGGCTAGCATTTGGCAATAGCCAGGCCACCAACGGCACGTGGCCGTGACAGAAGCAAACAGCAAAAACCCACCCAACCTAACCAATGCAAACCATGCTCGCCACCGTGTTTCACGGCGTCAATGATATCCGCGTCGATTCCGTGCCCAAGCCTTCCGCCGGTCCCGGGGAGGCGGTTTTACGCATCACGGCCACGACCATCTGCGGAACGGATCTCCACATCGTGCGGGGTGAGTATCCGGTGAAGCCCGGACTCATCATCGGCCATGAGCCGGTGGGCGTGATCGAAGAACTCGGCGCGGGGGTCACCGGTTACAACATTGGCGACCGCGTATTGGTCGGAGCCATCACGCCCTGCGGCCAGTGTCGCGCCTGTCTCTCCGGCCAGCACTCGCAGTGCGGGCACGGCTTCGGCTGCCAGGCGATGGGAGGCTGGCGGTTTGGCAACACCATCAACGGAGCCCAGGCAGAGTATTTGCTGGTGCCGTATGCGCAGGCGAATCTGGCCAAGATCCCCGATGACGTAACCGACGAACAGGTGGTCATGCTCGCGGACATCGCCTCCACGGGTTTCGGCGGCGCGGAGAGTGGCGGCATCAGGATCGGGGACACCGTGGTCGTCTTTGCGCAAGGCCCGATCGGCCTGTGCGCCACGGTGGGCGCGAAACTGATGGGTGCCACGCTGATCATCGCCGTGGATGGCGATGAGAACCGCTTGAAAATGGCGCGCCAGATGGGGGCGGATGTCACGCTGAATCACCGCGAGTGCAACGTGGTGGAGGAAGTAATCAAGCTGACCGGCGGTGGCGTGGATGTCGCCATCGAAGCTCTCGGCACGCAGGAAACCTTCGAATCCTGCCTGCGCTGCCTGCGCCCAGGAGGCACGCTGTCCAGCCTCGGTGTCTATTCAGGCAAGCTCCAGATTCCCTATGAAGCCTATGCCGCAGGGCTGGGTGATCATCGAATTGTCACCACGCTGTGCCCCGGCGGCAAGGAGCGCATGCGCCGACTCATCAATGTGGTGAAGTCAGGCCGCTTCGATCCCTCAATGCTGCTGACGCACCGCTTCCCGCTGGCCGACATCAAGCAGGGTTACGAAATCTTCGGCAACCGGGCCGAAGGCGTGCTGAAGGTGTTGATCACGCCCTGACTCTGACTCTGCCCCTGCGCCAGCGCATTCCCTCCATGCCTTCCATTTATGCAGATCCGGCGGTGCGCTGCCGCCTCATCGAATTCCTCGGTGGCGACACCCTGGAGCATGCGACGGCGGCCTATGTCACCCAGTCGGACGGCTGTCAGTTTGACCGCAACCAGCTCCGCCCGCCTGTGGGACTGGACGAGCTTCTTGCCAGTGAACTGGACATCGCCCGCTCCCTGGCTGACGCGGAGTCGCTGCTACTGCATTTGGATATCGAGCATGTGAACTTTGACTCGCCCGCCGAAGCCTATCTCGATCCCTGGCGCACCTTTGACCTGCAGGAACCGGTGGTGCGCGTGATCGAAACCTTGCTGCTTCAGTGGGGAATCCGGCCCCTGCACCTGATCACCGGCCAAGGGCATCATTTCGTCTGGCGCATCGCACGGTCTTCCCGCGTTGCAGATCAAATCACAGCGCTCAGCCCGGCACCGGAGCTGCTGGATAGTTGCGTCGAGCGTGTGCCCGGACCTTTCCGGGATGTGATTGATCGCAATGCCCAGCGTTCGTTCGCCGCTATCTCACTGCTCATGGAGCATCTGGCGCATCAGGTGAAGGCCGCCGCCGGCCCGCTTTCCCAGTGTCCCGTGGCGATCACCGCGGTGCAGGTGGGACCGTGCGCCACCATGCACCGCGAGATCATTTCCATCGACATCTCCGAGTATGGTGACCCTTTGCACACCCGCATGGTGCGTATGCCCTTTACGAACTACCTCAAACCCTGGGTCAGCGGCCTGGCGCGCTCGCTCGGCATTGAAGAAGAGATCCCCACCTTCCGCTCCATTCCGCTGCATGAGATCGACATCCGCCAGGCCATCAAGATGCGGCAAGTGGACGCGGATGTGTGTGATCTCGCGCGTCGGGCCTGCGTGCGCATTCCTGAGCAGTCGGCAGGCACCGCGCGCCTGCTGGAGGACTATCTCCGCTCCCCGCTGCGCCAATTTCATGAGTCCTTTTATGCCGCCCAGCATGACCCCAAAGAACGCTGGTTCGAGACCTACGACCGCACCCCGCTGGAATCTCTCCCACCCTGCGCGCGGCACCTGCTGGTCTGGCCGAATGACTTCCTGCTAAAGCCCGCAGGCATTCAGCTCCTGACCCGCTGCCTGCTGGCGGAAAAGTGGCACCCGCGGCACATCGCGGGTCTCATCCGCTCCAAGTTCGAAAACCCGGCCTTCAACTGGGGAGTGAACTGGAGCGACTATGTGCCTGCGGTCCGGGCGGACTTCTACACCCGCCTGTTTGCTGGAATGCTCGCCACCGGGCTGGATCCGCTCCTTGATCTGAATTGCCTCTCCACGCGTGAGAAAGGTTTCTGTTTCCCGCCGACATGGGATGAGGCCTGCAGCCTCGAACCCACACGCCTGAAACTCCAATCCCCACCATCCCCATGACTGCACCCTGGCCCATCGGCCTGTCCACAGGCTGTTTTTACCGCCACCGCATCTGCGATGTGCTCGAAGAAATCCGCGCCAGAGGATTCGAACTCATCGAAGTCTGCTCCTTTCCGAAGCACCTCGACTACCACCATGAGGATGAGGTGGGGCGGGCGGGTGAGCTGATGCGCCTGCTGGGGCTGCGCCCTTTCTCCTTCCATGCCCCGTTTGCAGACCGCATCGACATCACCGCGCTGGATGAGCACATCCGCGCGGAAGCCGTGGCCGAACTCATCACGGCCTGCCGGGCCGCCGCCCTGATCGGCGCGGAGAACGTCGTGCTGCATCCCGGCCCGGAACAGTCGGGACGGCCACCGCAGGAGGAGTTTCTCCAGCGCATGCGCAATGCCGCCCTATCGCTCAACGAGGTGGCCGCGCACTGCTGCCAGACCGGGGTGCAGCTTTTGCTGGAGAACATGCTGCCGCACCTGCTCTTCGGGCAGACGAGCGACATGATGTATCTCCTCGGCGGGATCAACACCTGCGCGGTGGGCACCTGCCTTGACACCGGTCATGCCCATCTCAGCGGTGATCTCGGCAACGTGATTCACAAGCTCTCCGGCCATCTCAGGATGGTTCACATCAACGATAATCATGGCGACCGGGACGCGCACCTCATTCCCGGCGATGGAGCCATCGACTGGCCGTGGGTCGTCAGCGAACTTCAGCGCTATCATTTCAAAGGCGGGCTCATCATCGAAATGTCAGCACGGGAAAACGAGACCGTGGTGGACACCCTCGCCCGTGCCCGCGCCGGGCGGGATTTCCTCTTCAACCTTCTCCCTAACTCAAATTCCTGATGCCATGACCACTCCCACCCTGCCTCCTTTCATCCAATGGTTTGCCGACATTACGATAGACGACGTGCCGCGGGTCGGGGGCAAAAACGCTTCGCTGGGGGAGATGGTGCGCGAACTGGCCGGCCAAGGCGTGAAAGTGCCGGACGGCTTCGCCATCACCGCCGACGCCTTTCGTCACTTCATCCACGGGGCCGGGCTCGACGCGCCCATCCGCGCCACCCTTGCTGATCTGGACACGCATGACATGGCAAACCTGAGCGAGCGCGGCCATGCGGTGCGCCAGGCCATTCTGGACGCCAGCCTGCCGGGCGATTTGCAGGCGCTCATCCGGGAAGCCTACCAACAACTGCAGGGCAGCGCCAAAGCGCCGCTGGATGTCGCGGTGCGCTCCTCGGCCACGGCGGAAGATTTGCCGGACGCCAGTTTTGCCGGGCAGCAGGAGACCTATCTGAATGTCCACGGCATCACCGCGCTGCTGGAGACCTGCAAACGATGTTTTGCCTCGCTGTTCACCGACCGTGCTATCAGTTATCGCGTGGACAAGGGCTTCGACCATTTCAAAGTCGCCCTCAGCATTGGGGTGCAGCGCATGGTGCGCTCGGACCTGGCCTGTTCGGGCGTCATGTTCACCATCGACACCGAAAGCGGCTTCCGTGACGCGGTGATGATCAGCGCGGCTTACGGCCTTGGCGAAAACGTGGTCCAGGGCTCCGTCACGCCGGATGAATACACCGTCTTCAAGACCACGCTCAGGACCGGCCATCGTCCCATCCTGCAAAAGACCGTCGGCAGCAAGGAATTCAAGCTCATCTACGACAGCGGCGGCGGCAAAATGGTGAAGAACGTGCCCGTCGCACCTGCGGAGCGCGCCAGACTCGCGCTGAATGATGATGAAGTGCTCGAACTGGCCCGCTGGGCCTGCATCGTTGAAGATCACTATTCCGCCAAACGCGGCCAACCTGCGCCAATGGACCTCGAATGGGCCAAGGATGGAATCACCGGGGAATTGTTTATCGTGCAGGCGCGGCCGGAGACGGTGCAGTCACGCAGAGACCTCGACGTGCTGGAAACCTTTCAGCTCCGGCAACGCAGCACCGTACTGACCAGCGGCCGCAGCGTGGGTGCCAGGATTGCCACCGGGAAGGTGCGGGTGATCCAGAGCGCGGAGCACATCGGCCAGTTTCAGCAGGGTGAAGTCCTCGTCACGGATAAAACCGACCCCGACTGGCAGCCGATCATGAAGAAGGCCGCCGCCATCATCACCAACCGCGGCGGCCGCACCTGCCATGCGGCCATCGTCAGCCGCGAACTCGGGGTGCCAGCCATCGTCGGCACCGAGCACGGCACGGCGCTGCTGAAGGATGGTCAAATCGTCACCGTGAGCTGTGCCGAGGGCGACACCGGCTTTGTCTATGATGGCGAACTGCCTTTCGAGGTGGAGCGGACCGACCTCAAATCCCTCGGCAAACCGCGCACCCAGGTGATGATGAACCTCGCCAATCCCGAAGAGGCCTTCGCGATGTCCTTCATTCCCAATGACGGCGTCGGCCTCGCGCGGATGGAGTTCATCATCAGCACTTATATCAAGATTCATCCGCTGGCATTGATCGACTTCGAGGGGCTCGCCGACCAGCAGGCCAAAGCGGAGATTGGCCGGCTGACCGCAGGCTACACGGACAAACCGCAGTATTTCGTCGATAAACTCGCCCAGGGCGTCGCCATGATCGCGGCCGCATTTTATCCGAAGGACGTGATCCTGCGGCTGAGTGACTTCAAAACGAACGAATACGCGAACCTCATCGGCGGGCGGGCCTATGAGCCCGCCGAGGAAAATCCCATGATCGGCTTCCGCGGTGCCAGCCGCTACTACCACCCGCGCTACCAAGCCGGGTTCGCGCTCGAATGCCGCGCCGTGAAAAAGGTGCGGGACGAGATGGGCCTCACCAATTTGAAGCTGATGATCCCCTTTTGCCGGACCCTTGAGGAAGGACGCAAAGTCCAGGAGGAAATGGCGAAGCACGGGCTCAAACGGGGTCAGGACGGCCTGGAGATTTACGTCATGTGCGAAATTCCGGCCAACGTCATCCTGGCCGAAGAGTTCGCCGGCATCTTCGACGGCTTCAGCATCGGTTCGAACGACCTCACCCAGCTCATTCTCGGGGTGGATCGCGACAGTGAAATCGTCGCCCCCATCTTTGACGAGCGTAACCCCGCCGTGAAGCAGATGATCGCCCAGGTCATCACCACCTGCCGGGCCAAAGGCCGGAAAATAGGCATCTGCGGCCAGGCCCCGAGTGACTACCCCGAGTTCGCGCAGTTCCTCGTCGATCAAGGCATCCATAGCATCTCCTTAAATCCTGACACTGTCCTGAAAACCACCCTGGCCATTTTGGCCCAGGAAGCTAATCAAGGCTGAACCGCCCACTTTCATTTCCGGCAGCCCAAAAGCCACCTTGTGCTGAAACTTTGCCCCGGCCCGGAGCGGGACATCCGACACGCCTCCAGCCCCGTTTCCGTGATTCGCTGCTGCTGCTGCTTCCCAATGCTTCTGACTCATGCCCGCAGCTCATCTCTTCTTCGCCGCCGGACCGATCCTGCTGCTCATCTACTGGATGACGAGGAAAGCGCCGATGCCTTCAGCGAGGGCGCTGCCGCTTGCAGCGGCGGTGACCTGGCTGGTTCAGCTCGCCTGGTTTGGCGCGGATGCAAGGCAGGTTCATGCGTCAGTTATTGCAGGATTGCTGGTGGCGTTGACTCCGGTCACAATCGTTTGGGGCGCGATCTTTTTTTTCCGCACCATGGAACACAGCGGTGCCTTGGAGACCATCCGCGCCTGGCTCAATCAGATATCCCGCAATCCGGTGGCCCAGGTGGTCATCATTGGTTGGTCGTTTCAATTTCTCATCGAAGGTGCCAGTGGTTTCGGCACACCTGCGGCCCTGGCCGGGCCGTTGCTGGTCGGCCTCGGTTTCCCGGCCCTGCGGGTGGCCATGGCCTGCCTCATCCTGAACAGCGTGCCGGTTTCCTTTGGCGCGGTGGGGACGCCTACCTGGTTCGGTTTCGGGCAGCTTGACCTGAGTCTGGAGGAATTGGGCGAACTGGCGTGGAAGAGCGCGCTGATTCACAGCGCTGCGGCCTGCGTCGTGCCATGGCTGGCGTTTCGCCTGTTGCTCAGTTGGCAGGAAATCCGGCAAAACGCGCTATTCATCGCTCTGGCCATCGCGGCCAGCGTGCTGCCGATGCTGTTGCTGGCCAGGGTGGATGATGAGTTCCCGGCGGTGGCAGGCGGCTTGGCCGGATTGATCATCACCGTATGGCTGGCACGGCATCAGGTCGGGCTCACCCGTGAGGACCGGTCCGCCGGCGTCCAGTCTGCGCCTTCCCCCCGTGCCGTCGTGAAGGCGCTCTTTCCACTCTGGGGGACGGTGCTCGTGCTGCTGATCACGCGGATTCCCCAGCTCGGCTTGCGGGAACTTCTAACCGCCACCACGCCTGCATGGACAGTCTCACTCGGTCCTTTGGGTAGTTTTTCGATCAGTTCGTCCCTCGTGCTGGAACTGCGCGGCATCCTCCGCACGGATGAGCAGTGGACCCATCAACTGCTCTACGTGCCCTCGCTCATTCCCTTCGTGTTGATTTCAGCCATCACGTGGCGGCTGCTGGCCGCCCCGGCAGGAACGGCTGGAAAGGTGTGGCTCGAATCCGCGGCCCGGATGCGCCATCCGCTCCCGGCGCTGCTCGGTGCCCTGGTCTTCGTGCGCTTGATGATGGTCGGGGGTGAAAGTTCACCCGTTATGTTGATTGGCAGCTCGCTCGCCGGGGCCACCGGCCCCTGGTGGCCCTATCTTGCTTCCTATCTGGGTGCTCTCGGCTCTTTCTTTGCGGGTTCATGCACCATATCCAATCTCACCTTCGGCCCGATTCAGGACGCTATTGCCGCGCAGCGCGGATTTGACCGCACCACGCTCCTGGCGCTGCAATCCGTCGGTGGTGCCATGGGAAACATGGTCGCGATTCATAACATCGTCGCGGTGTGTTCTGTTCTGGGGCTGACCAATGTGGAGGGAGCCATCCTTCGCAAAACACTCATCCCGATGCTGATTTACGGCTTGGTGGCTGCGATGGCGGTGGCGTTGCTGCTCTAGCTTGTTCTTCTGCAGTTTCCATCCACCCCCTGGCGGACCGCCTCGTTGCGGAATCTCACCGCATCAGCCAAACCCATGCCACGGCCAGGGGAGGACCAATCAGGAACATGGCTATTCCGATGGGCAAATAATCCACTCCCCGAATCCGCCCGCTGGCATAGATGAGGGCATTGGGCGGAGTGGATATAGGCAGCGCCATGGCCACCGAGCATGCCAGGGCCACCGGGATCACAAACAGGGCTGCTTCATGGTGCATCGCCTGGGCGATGATTACCGTCACGGGCAGCAGGATGTTCGCCGCGGCGGTATTGCTCATCAGATTGGACACCAGCGCCGCCAGCCATGCGAGGGCGAGGGCCGCCAGCCAGGGAGGCATGCTGGTGCTTTGCAGGTGGTGGGCCAGCCAGTCCGCCAGCCCGGAGACTCCGATTCCAACCCCGAGAGACAATCCCCCAGCCAGCAGGATCAGCACATCCCATTCAATCGTTTTGATTTCATCGCGTCCGATCACACCGGTCATGGAAAGTGCCACGATGGGCACAAAGGACACCACGGCGGTGGGGATGCCATGCCATGAACCCGACATCCACAGTCCCACGGTCAGCAACAAAATAGCCAGCGTGGCGAGGCGCTGCCAGCGTTTTACGGCAAGGCCAAGCACCATGGCCACCGGCAGTTCCACCGGAAGGGTGGCCGGGCAGCGGCGCACCGGACGCCTCAGCAGCAGCCATGCGAGGCCAAACAGCAAGAGTGACGGCGGCATCGCCAGCAGCACCCAGCCCAAAAAATCGACCGGGGCTTCACGGTCCAGCAATCCCGCCGCGATGGCATTGGGGGGTGAGCCGATCAGGGTGGCCATCCCGCCCAGATTGGCGGCCACCGCGAGTCCGAGCAGCAACGAGCGGGCCACGGGCGAATCCATGGGCAGGGGGGCCAATGCCGGGCGCAGCATGACCAGCATCAGTGCCGTGGTGGCCGTGTTGGACATGAACATACTGAAGAGAAAGGCCAGCCCCATCAGCGCGGGCAGCAGCACTTGGGCCCGCCCGCCCGACCAGCGCATCACCCTCGAGGCAAGATGGCGGTCCAACCCGGTCCGCTCTGCGGCACGGGCCAGCACCAACCCCCCAAAAACAACCACATGGGCGGGCTGGCCCACGGTTCGACAAACATCTCCCAGCCCGCACTGTCCTCAGCACCCAGCAACACGCCTCCAGGACGGCCCAGCGTCAGGATCTGGAGCCCAATCACCAGCAAGGCGACGGCAAAAGCCGGGATGGCCTCGGTCATCCAAAGGCCTGCGCCCAGCACCACGATGGCCAGCGACCAACGCCCTGCTTCCGATAGCCCTGCATGTTCAGGCCAGAATGCGGCCGTCCAGGCCGCCAGGATACAAAGCAAAAACTTCAACACCGCCCGCCCGGAATTGAACTCCAGGCCCCGCAGCATATGGGCAATTTCAAAACGCGTTTCCATGCCGCGTCCATAGCATCATCCCGGCAAACTGCGCGGGCCATCTTTTACCGCCGGCAACCTTTGCAAGGAGGGAACCCGCGTGGAAAGGATTGCATCCCAGCGCCAGACCGCTAAATTTCCGGCATGAAATTCAACGGACTTTCGATGGTGCTGCTGCTGGCAGCGATGGGACTGGGTGGCTGGGCAACCTATGAACAGCGTCAGCGCAGGCTGCTGGAAGCAAGGCTGGCCATGGTGACCCAGGAACGGGATGCCTATCAGATTTCCGCCACAAAAAAGGTTGCGCTGCAGTCCAAAACCGATGTGAAATCGGACGGTCCGGAAGGTTTGGGGCCGGACCACGCCAAAGCACTGGAGGAAGAAAAGAAGGCGCAGGAAAAATCAACCGGTCCGGTGGTGAAGGACGAGAATCCCCTGGCGGCCATGGTGGAAATGATGAAGGACCCCGCGATGCAGGAAGTGATGCGGTCCAATATGCGCTCGCAGGTGGACTTGATGTATCGGGACCTATTTGACCTTTTAGGGCTGGATGAAAGCAAACAGGATCAGTTGTCGAAGCTCCTCGCCGATCGCGACGGAGCGGGCATGGAGTTGGGTTTGGACATGATAGGAGGCAACAAATTAACTCCTGAAGAGAAAAAACAGAAGACTGAAGCCATGAAGGCAGCCACCGAGGCTTCGGCAAAGGCCCTGAAGGAACTGCTGGGCACCGCAGACTACGCCAAGTTTGAGGCCTACGAAAAATCCCAGCCGGAGCGGCAGCAGTTGAGTGCCTTGAACGGGCAATTGAAGGACAAAGGACTCGGCCTCACTGAAGAGGCGGAATCCCAACTGATGGACGCCATGTATCAGGAGCGGACCAACTTCAAATACGACACCGATCTTTCTGATCAGAAAAACGTCGACTTCGATTCCTTTACCGAAGCCAATTTGCAGCGCTTCCAGGAACAACAAGTGGAGTTGCGGGCCAAAATCCTTGGACGGGTCGAGTCGATTCTCTCACCGGAGCAACTCGAGGTCTTCCGGACCCATCAGGAACAGCAGGCTACCCTGGAAAAAAATGGGTTGGAAATGGGGCTCAAACTAAGGGGCGGCATAAAAGCAGAACCCTAAACCGCAGCGCCCCGGGGAATGGACGAAATCCATCATTTGCACGGCCCGGGGCACGCCGCTGGGCGGCAGGCCGGGGAATTTCGTTGCCTCTGACAGCAAAAAGCCATCGCACCGGACGCTAATCCGGTATTATTCCCCGGGCGCAGTCGTTTATCGTGCTCAACCAATTTCCCTTCTGCTGCCTTTTGCGGGATCCCCCTCCAGCCAATGCCCTTGTTGCCTGATAATTTCCGATTCGAGTCTCCGGGCTGGCTATGGCTGCTGCTGTTGCTTCCGCTGCTGGCCATCCTAAGGGCCCGGGCAGGCCGCTTGTCGGCGGTTCGGTTTTCCCCGGTGCCCCTGCTGCGCGGCCTCGGCTCAAAAACCCGGCAGGCCATGGGCGGATTTGTGCTGGGCCTCACCTTGCTCAGCCTCGCCTGCGCCATTCTCGCGATGGCCCGCCCGCAGAATCTCCGCACCGAGGAAACGATCGAGGAAAGCGGTGTCGAAATTTTTCTTTCCCTCGACCTCTCCCTGAGCATGTCGATCCGGGATATGTCCATCGGGAATCAGAAGGTGGACCGGCTCACGGTAGCCAAAAAGGTCACCCGGGATTTTATCCGCGGCCGCCGCAGCGACCGCATCGGATTTGTCGTGTTTTCGGGACGGCCCTATCTGGCCTCTCCCCTGACCCTGGACCAGGACTGGCTCATGATGACGCTGGACCGGATCGGCTTCAATCAGACCCGGGACATGGGCACCGCCATTGGATCCTCCCTCGCCACCGCCGCCAAACGCCTGACCAACCGGGATTCGAAATCAAAAATTATCATCCTTGTCACCGACGGGGCCAACAATTCCGGCAAGATCAGCCCACGGGATGCCGCGACCCTCGCCAAAACGCTCGGCATCAAGATTTACACCATCGCCATCGGCACCGCCGGCTATCATCAGGTGCCCATCCCCACGCCGGATGGCCAGTATGTCGGGGTCCGTCAGGAATTTGATGAGGAAACCCTCAAGGAAGTGGCCCAAATCACCAATGGCAAATTTTTCCCGGCCCGCGATGCCCAGGCTCTCGCCAATATTTTTGAAGAGATCGACCGCCTCGAAAAAACCAAGCTGAACGTCCGCCGCAATACTCTCGTCGATGAACTTTATCCGTGGCCCCTGGCTGCGGCTGTGCTCCTGGCTGCCCTTGCCATTCTCCTCGGCCAGACTCTGCTGCGTCGAAATCCCTGATATCTCCGAGCTTCCCGCATGTCCTTTGCCCATCCTGAACTGCTGCTGCTGCTTTTGCTCCTGCCCTTTCTGGCGGGGTTGAAAGCCTGGGGGGACCTGCGCTCGCGCCAGGCGGCGGCCCGGGTGGCATCGCCCCGGCTGTTGCCGGGCTTGCTGGTGGCCCGGGGCCGGGGGCGGGGTTGGCTGGTCCTGGCATTGGAACTGGGAGCCCTCGCGTGCTTCATCATCGCGCTCGCCCGGCCCCAATATGGCTTTCAGGAAGAGGAATCCGGCGGGGGCGGCCGCAGTCTGATCGTGGCCATCGACACCTCCCGTTCCATGCTCACGGAGGACCTGAAACCCAACCGTCTGGTGCGCGCCCAGTTGGCTGCCACCGATTTGGTGAAGCGCCTCCGCGGCGACCGCATCGGGCTGATGCCCTTCGCCGGAACTGCTTTTATGTATGCCCCGGTAACGCCGGACATTGATGCGCTGCTGGAAAGCATTGACTCCCTGGACATCGAAATCATCCCGCGGGGAGGGTCGAATCTCGCCCGGCCCATCGACCTCGCCCTTGAGACGTTTGCCAAAGCGGAAGCCACCGGACAGCAGGTCCTGATCCTGTTCAGCGACGGGGAAAATCTCGAAGGCACCACCCTTGCGGCAGCCCAGCGGGCCAAGGAGAAAAACATGACCATCATTACCATCGGAGTCGGCACCGCAGCCGGAGCCTTGATTCCGGATCCGGAAGCTCCGGGGGGATTTTACCGTGACCGGGAGGGAAAACCGGTGGTATCCCGGCTGGAACGGGACGTATTGCTTTCGATAGCCAACACCACCGGAGGGCTGTATCTTCCCCTCGATGGCGATGGCGTGAATGACCGCCGGATTGATCTGATCCTCGAAAACCTTGAACGCACCGCTATGAAAGGTAAACTTACCCGCAAAGCCCTCGACCGTTACCGCTGGCCATTGGGAGCCGGATTGCTCCTGCTCTTCGGAGCATGGATCGCAGGCATCGTCGAGCGCCATACCGGTTCCCGCGGGGCTGGCGCTCCGGCGGGACCCCGGCGGACTTCTCCGCCCCCTCTGCCAGCCGCCGTGGCGTTACTGACGATCGCGTTATGTTTCCAGCCCGGGACCAGCCGTGCGGCGGCAGATCCCCCCAAGCGGGAACTGCCGCAGGGGAATCCCTGGGCATTTTATACGGCGGGGGATTACGAAGCAGCCCTGCACAACTTTCAGCAACGAACTGCCTCGTCTGAGACCGCCGCCCCGGTGGTCGGTGGTGGCGATCCGGTGGTGGAATTCGGCCGCGGGGCGGCCGCCTTCAAACAAAAAGACTACGATCTGGCCGCAGATGCCTTTGGCAGTGCCGTCCTGACGGATGATTTGGCCTTGCGGGCCCAGGCCCACTACAATTTGGGCAACAGCATCTATCAGAAAGCAGCCACCCTGGCCAAGGAGGCCAAACCCAAAACCCTCGCCAAGCTCAGCTTCCTCGATGGTCTGATCCGCCAGTTGGAAAACGGCCTCGAAAACTACCAGCAGGCCCTCATCCTGAAGCCTGGTGACGAGGACTTTCAAGCCAATCACGACACCACCGATGCCCTGATCCAGAAGCTCCGGGACATCCGCGAGGCCATGGCCCAACAACAGGGGAAGGCAAAGAAAAAGGCCAAAAAAGGGAAGGCGGAAGGTGAATCTCCTGGCAAAGGCAAAGGGGAGGGCGAAGATGAGGAAGGCGGCACCGGTTCCGACGGCGAAGAGGAAGGGGAAGGCAAAGGGAAAAAACAGGGCGAAGGCGAGGGAGGGGAAGGAGAAAAGGAAAAAGCGGCCCGCGAAAAGAGCAACCAGGAGAAGGAGGGCAAAATCGGGGAACAAAATCCCGGGGGCGAGGATGGCAAGGATGGCAAGGAACCCGGGGATGAACCCGGCGAAGAGGGCGACTCTGAAACGGATAGCGAAGACGAGATCAATCCCGAGACCGGCTTCAGTGCGGCCGAAGCCAAACGCCAATTGGAGCGCTTGTCCGACGAGGATTTCCGGGTCCGCCCACGAATTGAGGAAGGCCGCGAAACCCGTCCTGCAAGGGATTGGTAAGTCCCTGCTTAAATTAACCCCCACCATGTTCCGTCCCCTCTGCTGTTGTTTCCTTCTTTCCACCGCGCTGCCCCCATGGTCGATGGCCCAGGGTCCTGCTCCAGTCCAGGAGCCGGGTGCTCCGGTTCCGGCGGACGGTCCCCTCGTCTCACCTTCGGTTTCCTCCTCCAGTTTCTCCCCAGGCCAGCAGGTGGTGCTGTCCTATCAAATTGTTGGTGCGCAGGGCGTGGTGGATGAGTTTCCGCAGACCATTGAAGTGGCCGGTCTCTCCATCGTCTACAATGGGCAAACGCAGCGCGTTTCCCTCAACAATGGCGTGCGCCGTGTCGAGATCGGAATCCGCTACACGGTGCAAAGCAGCGAGCCCGGCGTCTACGAGATTCCCCCACAGTCTTTTTCGGTCGGAGGCACCGCTCTTGAAGCTGCGGCGGTCAGGGTCACGGTCACCGAGGGCCCGGAGGTGAACGACGAACTGCTCCCCACGGTCCAACTCACCCTTGGCAAGACCGAGTTCTGGAAGGGCGAAGTGATTCCTGTTGGCGTCACCATCCTCGTCCATCCGGCGGTCCAGCCCCTCAGCCAGTTTTTTCCGCAGGTGAAAACCCCTAACTTTGCGGTGAACCGCTTCGACCGCTCCGCCGGCCTTGAAGCCCGCGAAGTCAATGGGCAGATCTGGCGGGCATGGCAGATGGAAAGTGTCCTCACCGCGCTTCAGGCCGGAGCCCATGAGGTCGGTCCCGCCGAGATCAAAGCGGAACTCCTCATCCCCGATCCCTCCAGTATCGGCGATCCTTTTGGCCGTCAGCAGGGGAACCGCCGCAGCCTCACCCTCACCAGCAATACCGTCCCCGTCAATGTCAAGGAACTCCCCCTCGAGGGCAGGCCCCCTGACTTCAGCGGGACCGTCGGTGATTTTGAAATTGAAACCGAAGCGTCCCCCGTGACCCTCAAGGCGGGTGACCCCATCGCGGTGGAGATTGCCATCCATGGTGCCGGTAATTTTGACGCGATCACCCCGCCCGCCATGGAAAATCCTGACGGCTGGCGGCTCTATGAAGCCCGTGTCAGTCAGGAAAACCGCTCGTGGGGCACCGAACCCGGACAAATCCGTTTCACCCAAATCCTGATTCCGGAAAAGCTCCACACGGAAATTCCCGCCTTTGTCCTGCATTATTTTGATCCGGCGCGGGGCAGCTATGTCACCAAGCGCACCCAGCCCATCGCCCTGACGGTTACTGGCGAGTTCAAACCTGCGGGGGAGGCCACCATGGGCGCCCGCGATTTCTCCGGCCCGGTGGATGCGACGGCTCCCACCGAGGAGTTAGGCGACATTCTGGACCAGCCGCTGCCTGCGGGCCGTTGGGTGATGGTCACGGCCGCCGCCGCTCCCACCCATCCCTGGTTGCTTCATGGGGTCCCTGCAGCGTTTCTGCTCCTGCTGCTAGGGGGGGGGGTGCGCCGCCGGCTCCGGGCGGCAGCAGCGGCCCGGCAACCGGCTCCCGGGACCCCCCGCGAGTTGTGGCAGATCCTGGCCGATCTCCGCCGCGGCACTCCCGGCCGGCGGGAATTCCATGCCCTCGTCAACGAATACCTGCAGGCCGCCCCATGGCATCTGAAACGCCCCCCCGCACCTGGCCCCGCCCTGCAGGAAATTGCCACTGCCCGCGACCGCTGGCTCTATGGACCCGAAGATGACGCAGCCCGCCAACCCGTTTCCGACGAAGAACGCCGCCGCTCCCTCGAAATCCTCAGTCAGCTCTAACCCTTTTCATGTCCCGACTTCGTTCCCACTTCTGGCTGATGGCTGCCTTCTGCCTTGCCGTGCCCATGGCCGGTGCCCAAACTCCTGTCAACCCCAAGGGGAACACGGCTGGGGAGGTGGCTCCTCAAGCCCGGGTCCTCCCTGAAGCTCAGGTCGCACCTGCTCAAGCCACCCCGGTTCCCTCCCTTCCTCCGGCACCGGCGGCCACTCCTCCGGCCACCCCGGTTCCCGGGAGTGAGGGCACGGCCGCTGCGGAAAGCCCCCTGAAGGAAACAGCTCCCCCGACGGTTCCGCAGGCAGTCGACCCGGCCCTGCAGCCCGGGGCGGCCTTCCATCGTGCGGTGATCGCCTACAAGGCCGGAGCCATCGAAGACGCCCGGCGGGAGTTTCTGGCGATCGCCGGGGCGGGCCATCTCTCTGCCGCCCTTGCCCACAATCTCGGGAACATCGAATTCCGCCTTGGCAATCCGGGCCAGGCTGCCCTGTGGTATCGCCGGGCGCTGGTGCTTCAGCCCTTCAGCCCGGAAACCCTTCAGAATCTCCGCACCCTGCGCCGCCAGCAGGCTTTCCTCAGCTTCGATCCCTTCCTGCTTTCCTTTTCGCATCTCAGTCCCCGGTGGATCAGTCAGGGCACTATCCTGACCGCATGGGTGGCCGGCCTTCTGGTCGTCTGGCTGCTGGTGGTGCCTCCGCGGCCGGGGCGCCGCTGGCCGCTGGTGGCTCTGCTCATGCTGGTCCTGCCAGTCCTCGCGTTTGGCTCCATCCTGACATGGCAATCAAGGACGGATCCCCACCCGCTCTCCCAACGCCTCGTGATCTCCGGCAAGGAAACCCAGGCTTACGCAGCCCCCGCAGAGGCCTCGTCCACCATCATCCCTTTGCCGGCCGGCAGCGAAGTCATTCCCCTCGAAACCCGCGGCAACTGGATCTACTGTATCATTCCCGGCGGCGAAGGCAAACTGCCCCTGCGTGGCTGGATCCGGGCCCCGCGCACCGAACCCCTCTGGCCATGGCCCGGCGGTCTTCCCATGGCAACGCCCACCCCCGGTGTCCCCACGCCGGACCCCTCTGCCGCCTGACCTGCATAACATACATCGCCTGACCTTCCATGACTTCCTGCCGGACCTTGTTTCTCCCTCTGCTGTGCCTGAACCTGAGCCTGGCCCCGATGCCTCTGGTGGCGGAGGCCATGGTGTTCGGGATAGGCTCGTTTGACGGCCAGAATGCCGACTTCGAGCAGGAGAGCAACCTTTATAACACACCGCAGTATTATGCGGAGCCGGGAGACTATACCGCCATTCAGGGCAACTTTGGTTTCGGGGAAAACTTTGCCGGTCCCGGCGCGGAATTGTGGCAGGATGGCCCCAATGGCACAGTGGATCCGGGAGATCCGGGTTCGGCGCACAACTGGTCGGTCTCGCTGGATGGCTTCCCCCGGGCCCTAACCGGAGGACGGCCGGTGGTGGACATTTTTTTCCAGCTCGGCGAAACCGAAGCAGCTTCCGCTGCGCTGCTGCTGGAGGCGGATCTGTTTGCCCTTGGGGCCAACAGCTCCCACGATCTGACTTTCTATTTCAACAATGTGCCCTTTTACCGGCAATTGGGCATCCGGGCCAATACGCCCCTGAAACTGTATGTTGCCAAAAACCAGCCGGGCATCTTTTTCAACAGTGGAGGAAACGTGCTGTCGGTGCGCCGCACCGGCGGGGGCCTCGTCGACCCGCTTGGGCCTAACAGCCAGTGGATCCAGTTTGATGCCCTGCGCCTGACCGCGGAGGTCACGGCCCCCACGGAGTTGATCTGGCAGATCGGTTATTTCAACAATGCCACCACCGAGTTTGAGCAGGAGCAGAATATTTATAACAATCCGCAGTATTTTGCGGCGGCGGGAGATTATTCCGGTGTGCAGGGCAAAGCCGGCAGGGGAGGGGTGCATGCCGGGCCGGATCCGGAAATCTGGAAGGATGACGGGGCGGACCCGGCCGCTTCGACTGAAGGATTTCCCAGGGCCTTGGTGCCAGGCCGGCCGGCTGTGGACATCTATTTCCAGATGACCCCGGCCCAGGCCCAGCAGGACTATCTTTCCTTCAAAACGATTCTTTTTTCCCTCGGAGCCAACAGCACCCATGACGTGCGGTTATATCTCAATGGCACTCCAGTGGGCGTGGTGCCCCATGTGACCTCCAACCGGCAGGTGGAACTGCTGATACCCCGGCAGGGCGTGACCGCGCCGGGCATGGGCCCCGTCTTCCATGCGGGCAACAATGTCTTTTCCATTGCCAGGACAGGGGGCGGTCGGGTCGACCCGATGGGCGTGAACAGCCCGTGGATTCAATTTGATGCCCTCACTCTTTCTACAGCCCTTGCTCCGGCGGATCCCGCGGTGCCGGTGGCGGCCTGGCGCACCTTGTTCTCGGTGGGATATTATAATTCAGCAGGGAGCGAATTCGAACAGGAAAGTAACAACTATAACAACCCGGCCTTTTACACTGCGGCGGGGGATTATACCACCACCGCCGGTATGGCAGGAGTGGGAGAGGTGTGGGAGGGCCCGGATCCGGAAGTCTGGCAGGATGGTCCACTCGCCACCGATTGGAACCTTAGCCCAAATGGTTTTCCCCGGGCCGTCATCAAGGCAGACTGGGGACGCCCGGCCATCGATCTCTATTTCATGGCTGATGCCGCAGCGGCAGCCGGTTCCGCGCTCTTCAACACCAAATTGTATGGCCTCGGCGCGGGCAGTTCCCATGACCTTGAATTCTACATCAACGGCGAGCCGTTCCACGGCCAGACCGAAATCATGGCCGACACGTGGATCACCGCTCCACTGCCCGCCGGCAAACTGCTGGCCGGCCCCAATGTGCTCTCCATGGTCCGCACGGGCGGCTTGAACACCGACACCGCCTGGATTCAATTTGACCAGGTGGAACTGGTCAGTCAGGCAGCTGCCGCTTTGCCGGCCTTTGCGGTAACGGAAGTGACGCGGAGCATTGCCGGAGACGTGGTGCTGACCTGGCAATCGGTGGCAGGAGCCAAATATGAGGTAATGACTGCTCCTTCCCTGACCGGACTCCGGACGGCCCTGGCCATTGGTCTGGACGGCATGGCGGGCACCACCAGCTTCACGGATTCCAACATTCCTGCGAATACCACGCGGCGCTTTTACTGGATCGTGCGGACCCAATAGCCTCTTCCAGGCCGGCGCAGGGTCTCCATGGTGCTTGCCCCTTCCGGAATGGAGCAACGGGCAGTGGAAGCGCTCAAAAAGCGAAAGGCCCGGCCGGCCGGAGTCGTTACTCTCCGGACACCTCAGACCTTATCCCCCCGCTATGTCCGCTTCGCCTTTTTTCCGCAACCTTCTGATCAGTCTTTGTGTTTTCGCCCCTTTGGCGCAGGCCGCAGACCATCCCTTCATCGGCCGCTGGGCTTTGGTCATTCCGGGAGGCGGAGCCGGATGGCTGGGTGTCGAAGAAAAAAACGGGCAGCTCACTTCCAGCATCCTCTGGGGCGGCGGCAGTGTGGTTCCTACGCAAAACACCCAGGTGGAAGGCAACAAACTCATCATCACCCGGGAATCCAAAAACAAACAGAAGACCCCGGAAGGCAAGGAGGTCACTGAAACCATCACGGAAACCATCACTGCCGAAGCTGCAGGTGATGTCCTCAATCTTGCCACCGTCAAAGCCAAAGAGGACGGCCAGCCGTTCGGCAAGGCGGAGTTTACCGGCAGCCGCATTGCTCCGCTGCCGCCCAAACCGGACCTTGCCAGTCTGAAATTTGGCGATCCGGTCAAGCTGTTTGAAGGCAATACCCTGACCGGCTGGCGTCTCATCAATCCCAAGGATGACAATGGCTGGACCATCAAGGATGGGATTCTGCAGAACCGGGTCACCAAGGAAAAGGGCAAGCATTACGGCAACCTGCGCACGGATGCGGAATTTGAAGACTTCCGCCTCACCACCGAGGTCCGCACCCTCCCGGGCAGCAACAGCGGCATCTACCTGCGGGGCATTTACGAAATCCAGGTCATGGAGAGTTTTGGCAAGCCGGTGAACTCCCATCACATGGGGGCCCTATACAGCCGCATCACACCAACCGTGGCGGCGGAGAAACCCAGTGGGGAGTGGCAGACCATGGACATCACCCTGGCACACCGGCATCTCACCGTAATCCTGAACGGTCAAACCATCATCGACAACCAGCCGGTTCTCGGCTGCACCGGCGGGGCCCTCACCAGTGACGAGACCAAACCCGGCCCGATCTACCTCCAGGGCGACCATACCGATGTGGACTACCGCAACATGGTGCTCCGGCCATTGTTGAAATGACTCCTGAACGGGTCATTTCCGGCCATAAATGACATGATAAACGAGGCCGACCATGCCGGCTCCTCCGACGAGATTGCCCAGAGTCACCGGGACCAGATTGTGCATCAGGAAGGCACCCCAGGTCAGAGCCGGGGGGGCGGCATCTCCGGCCAGAAAAAGAGCCAGGGGCACAAAATACATGTTGGCGATGCTGTGTTCAAATCCTGCCGCCACAAAGGCGGAGACTGGAAAAATAACCGCGAGGATGCGGTCGGCCACCTGGCGGCCTGCCATGGCCAGCCAGACAGCAAGGCATACCAGAAGATTGCAGAGAATGCCTTTGAAAAAGGCTTCGGCAAAGCCAAGGCCGCATTTGGCAGTGCCGATGGCGATAGCGGATTCGCCCACCGCGCCCTGATTCATCTGGCCATGGCCCGACCAGGCCACGAGCGCGGCCAGTCCGGCGGCTCCTGCAAAGTTGGCGGCGTAGACCACTGCAAAATTGCGGAGCATCAGCCGGGTCGTGATTTTGCCATGCACCCGGGCCATGACCATCAGGTTATTGCCGGTAAAGAGTTCCGCTCCGGCTATGACGACAAGGATCAGGCCGAGGGAGAAGGCGACTCCGCCCAGGACGCGCGAGGCCGCGAAACCAAGGGTGGTATCACTGACTATCAGATTGTAATAAAGCGCTCCCAGCCCGATAAAACCACCGGCGAGGACGCCGAGAACCGCCATCGGCAGCAGGCTCAGCTGCGCTTTCCGGACTCCGACGGATTCAATGCGCTCCGCGATTTCCTGCGGGGAATAAGCGTCGCTACCGTAGATCTCAGGCATGGCGGGGCAGGGATATTGGATTTGTCATGAAGTGGGTCCCAGCCGCCGGGCCGGCAGAAGGGCCATGGCCTCAGCATGGAAATTCCCGGACTGGTTACCAGACAAAAAGAATAACATTGGGCCGCTTTCTGCGGTCAGGGCCCGCGGCGGTAGCCGGGACTTGCCCCGCAGCCTTGAACAGGCTTTATTGGCCGGATGAAACGCCGTTGGAAACAAGTAGTTTGGTTGGCCGGGGGAGTCATCGGCTTTGCCGCCGCCGCTGGTCTGCAGGGCCAGGACCGGGATTCGCCGGGACCGGGGGAGGAAGCCATGGTCAAAGGGGATTATCCGGCCGCGCGGAAACATTATGAAGCGGCTGCCAACCAGGCAACGGTCCCTCCTGCCGTAATGTCAGGTCTGGCCCGGGCTGCTTTTGCCATGGCTGATTATCCGGAGGCGGCACGGCAATTTGATTTTGCCAGTCTGGCCAATGGGGTGACCCCACAGGAGGCCGCGCAGGCCCTCGCCGGCAAGGCGGCGGCATGGCTGGAGCCGGCGCGGGAAACCATGGAGGAAAACGCAGTCAATCTGGCCGCCGAAGCGCTGGAGGAGGCTTTGGAGAAAGACCCGACGTGCCGTTCCGCATTGGTCTGGCGGGGCTATCTCCGCACCCTGCGGGCGAAAAGTCATGAGGATGAGAGTCTGGCCCTGACAGATCTCAAATCAGCCCGCGAACTGGGTGAGGATGGCTGGATGCTGTATCTGGCCCGGGGCTGCGTGGCCACCGGCCATGGCGACACAGCAGAACGCGATAAAGCCTTCGCGGTGGCCCGGCAGCGATTGGATACAGAACTCCAGGCGCGTCCAGGGCATCTGCATGCCTGGCTGAAACGCGTGGAATTGAATGAACGCAGCGGAAATGTGGAGGGCCTGATCGCGGACCACACTGCCATTCTGGAACGCTGGCCGGACCGCGTGGCTTCACGGGCCGGCCGGGCCCACGCCCGCGTTTTGGCGAAGGATTATCCGGGAGCCATAGCCGACTGCAGCGCCACCATCGAGCAAGGCGACAAGCGGGCCCTGATTTATTGGTGGCGGGGTTATGCACGGACATGGACGGGCGACAAGGAGGGTGCCCTCAATGATTTGGGCGAAGCCATCGTTCTGAATCCCGAACTGAAAGGTCCGCTCGCGCGCCGCGCCTGGCTGCAGAATTCCCGGGGAGAATTTGCCATGGCGGTGGACGATGCTACGCGTGCCCTGGAACGTTGGCCGGACGACGTGGAAGCCATGGGGGAGCGGGGTTATGCCCACAAGGAACTGGGCCGGCCCGCCGAGGCGGTGAAGGACTTCAACCAAGTGCTGAAGGCCAATCCGAAAGCGGCCTCCATCCTGCGCTACCGGGCCGAAGCCCACAATCTCCTGTCGCAATTCGCCCTTTCCCGCAAGGATGCCACCGCAGCCATTGAACTCAGTCCGCAGGATGGTTATGCATGGCGCGCGCGCAGCGTGGCCTGGGTCGGACTGAAGGACTACGACAAGGCCATCACCGATGCCACGAGGACGATTGAACTCCTCCCCCAGCATGCTCCCGGCTATATCAACCGGGGCGTGGCCCATGAAAGCAAAAAAGACTGGCAAAAGGCCCTCGCGGATTTCAACAAGGCCATCGCCTTGGATCCGGATGCCCCCGCATGGTATCTGGAACGGGCCCGCCTGAAGGAGAAAATGGGACGCAAGGACGCCGCCCGGGCGGACCGGGAAACCGCCGATGTGCTGGAAGGGGCGAAGAATCTCGAAACCCTGAAGTAATAGGCTCTCCTTGATGAATAACACGGAACTGCTGCAATCGTTGGGCATCGCCCTCGGGCTCGGTCTGCTGGTGGGACTGCAACGGGAGTGGGAGCAAAACCGTCTCGCGGGCCTGCGCACCTTTGCCTTGGTGAGTTTGTTCGGGGCCTTGAGTGCGATGCTGGCCCATATGCATGGTGGCTGGGTGCTGGCTGCCGGACTGGCGGCCTGCGCTGCGATTACCGTGCCAGGTTACCTCGCCACCCTGCGGGAGAAAAATGCGGATCCCGGCCTCACCACCGAGATTGCCTTGCTGGTCATGTTTGCGGTGGGGGCCGTCACCATGCTTGGCAACTGGCTGGTGGCTGTGGTCATTGCAGGCAGTGTGATGGTCCTCCTGCAGGGCAAAAAGCCGCTGCATGGCATGGTGCATAAAATTGGCGAGAATGACCTCCGGGAGATTGCCCGCCTCGTGCTGATCGGGCTCGTGATTCTGCCGGTCCTGCCTAACCGGTCCTTTGGTTATGCAGGAATCCTGAACCCCTTTGCCATCTGGCTGATGGTGGTGCTTATTGTGGGGATCAGCCTGGTGGCCTATCTGATGAGCAAATTTCTCAGTCCCTCCCGCGGGGCGGCGGTAGCGGGCATACTGGGGGGGCTCATCTCCAGCACCGCCACCACTGCCAGTGTCGCCCGGCGCAGCAGGGATGCTCCGGGCCATGCCCCGGCCTTTGTGGCCATTACGCTGATTTCAGCTGCCGTCGTGTTCGTGCGGGTGATGGTCGAAGTTATGCTCGTCGGGCCAGGCATGATCCGGACCATGCTGCCGCCCCTGGGGGCGATGCTGGCCCTTGCCGCTATCGTGGGTCTGGTCGCCTGGCGCGTGGCCCTCAAGTCCGATCTGCAGCCAGCCGCCGAGGCCCCTCCCTCCGAACTGAAGGGCGCGATCATGTTCGGGCTGGTCTATGTGCTGGTGCTGTTTGCGGTGTCCTTTGCCAAAGAGCACTTCGGCCACGCCGGGCTCTTCACCGTGGCGGCCATCTCCGGCCTGACCGACATGGACGCCATCACCCTGTCGACAGCGTCACTCGCCCAGGCCGGACAACTCGATCCCTCAACGGGCTGGCGGGTGATCCTGACAGGAGGCATGGCCAACCTCCTGTTCAAGGCCGCCCTCGCGGCCGGTCTTGGTGCTCCGGCTTACCGCCGCCACGTGATGTTAGGTTTCGGGGCGGTATTCCTCGGCGGAGGAGCCATCCTCGCCTTCTGGCCCTGATGGGCAAGGCCAATGCTGGAACAAGGCGGATTGCCTGCAATCCCGCATCAAACGCGTGCAAAACGCGGGATTCGACCAGATTAATGGGATCGGGAAAATTATGGATAAATTTGTATACTATTGACTGTCAGTGCCATGGAGTGATGTCGCCGCAATCGGCATGAATCAAGCAGGCAGGTATATGGAGTCTTGGTTTTCTGCTCTCCTCCCCCCACGGGAGGCAGCCCATGCCTACCCCCCCTGACATTATGAAATCGCCATTCCAAGGTTTAAGCCGCTGGTTTACCCGTTCCGGGCTCCTTATCCCGGCTTTTGCGTTGTTCCTTCTAACTCCGGGTGGAACCGGATTTCTGTCCCCGGCCTGGGCGCAGACGGAGAACGACGGCGTGGAGGTTCTGACCCGGGGACCGGTTCATGAAGCGTTTGCTGCCACGATCAATTTCAAAGCGGTGGAAGGACTGATTGCTCCCGAAACTCCGCCAGAAGTGATTCAGGAAATCCCCCCGGATCAGCGTCCGAATGGAGACAACGTCACATGGATTCCCGGCTACTGGGCATGGGATGATGAATCAAATGGGTTTCTCTGGGTCAGCGGCATCTGGCGCAATCTGCCTCCCGGACGGCAATGGATCCCCGGCTACTGGTGGGAGTCCACCCAGGGCCATCAGTGGATTTCCGGCTACTGGGCCGATGCGGAAACCGAGGAGGTCGAATACCTGAGCGAACCTCCCGCCAGTCTCGAAGCGGGCCCCAATGTAGCGGCCCCGTCCAAAAACCATTCGTGGATTCCCGGAAATTGGCGATGGCAGGAATCGCAATATGCCTGGCAGGCCGGCTACTGGAACGAGGTTCAGCCGGACTGGGTGTGGGTGCCATCTTACTACAGTTGGGCTCCGCAGGGCTGGCTTTATGTGGATGGATATTACGATTATGATGTCCCCCACCGTGGTCTGGTGTTTGCTCCGGTACGTTTTTCCGGCGAGCGCTATTACCGTGCGGATTATTCCTATCGTCCCTCCACGGTGATCAGCCTGACGGTGTTCACCAACCACCTTTTTCTGCGGCCGCGGAACCGGCATTATTATTTCGGTGACTATTACGCGCCCCAATACCGCAAGGCTGGATACCACACTTCATTCAACTACTACTCGGGCGGATATGGGTATGATCCCATCTACGCCCACGAACGGTGGAGGCACCGCGATGACGAACGCTGGGAGCGCCGCTACGAGGACAACTTTGCCTACTACCGCGATAACGAATCGGCGCGCCCGCCGCGCACTCTCGCGGCTTTGGGGGCCTTCCTGTCACGGCCCGACCGCAACCAGCGCGTGGAGGCTGATTATGCCACCCGTCTCGACCAGCTCACGGAACGCCGGGATTCTCCGGTCCGGTTAAGAAAAGTGGACGAGGCCGAACAAAAGACCTTCGCTCAACGCGGACGGGAAATCCGGGAATTCGGCAACCAGCGCCGTAATCTGGGAGGGCGTGATTCGGATCCCTCCTCCGGCGGAAGGCGTGACAATAACCAGGATGGTAACAAGCGTTCCGCTGATGTGAAACCAGTCAGGGTCAAGATGCCCAAATCTCCCGTCATGGCCACGGCGGCGGCTGCAGAAAACCTGCCGCCGGTCCGTCCTAACTCCTCCACCTCCAGACAGGCACCCGGTGGGAAAAAAGGACGTGACCAGGAGCGGGAAAAGACGGATAACCGTCCTGATGACCGGGACCGGGATACCAAAGGCAAGCCGCAGCCGGATTCCCCCACCGGTCCAGACGCACCCCGCCGGAACGGCAGGTCCGGGGGAACGGAAGTCGATCCATCCCCCAAACAGGATGGCAACGGGAAAACAGACGCCCCCCCTCAGACCGATCCACGGCGCACCGGTCGCCCTTCCACACCCCAATCGGACCCGCATGAGAAAAAGGAAAAGCCTAACCGGGGATCGGGAGAAAAAACCAGACCTGAGCCGGGGGCTGCGCCGGAACGCGGATCAAAGACGGAACCCAAACGCGGGACCCAGGCGGAACCGAAACGGGAGCCCCGCGCGGAACCCAAGAATGAACCAAAACGCGGGCCAACAGCTGAGCCCAAACGTGAGCCAAGGGCCGAGCCCAAACGCGAGACAAAGGCTGAGCCTAAGCGCGAGCAAAGAGCTGAGCCTAAGCGCGAGCCAAAGGCGGAACCCAGAGTGGAACCGAAACGTGAGGCAAAGGCCCAGCCCCAACGGGAGGCCAAGGCGGAACCAAAGCGCGAGCCTAAGGGTGCCACCCGTGCGGAATCAAAGGGCGGGCCGAAGCGGGAGGCACCATCACCCCCACGCCAGGAACCCAAAGCGGCTCCACGTCCTGAACCGAAAACCCCGGCGCCTGCGCCCGCGAAACCTAACAAGGAAGAATCACCACCCGGAGATAAAAAGGAAAAGAAAAAGGGCAAGGACTGAATATTGCGCGCCCAGGATTTTCCCGGAATCTGCTGATCAGAGGCTCCTGATGGATGGGCTCGGCCGGCAGTGACCCTCACAATTCAAGCAGGCAATTCGGCGGCGCAGTTAGAATCCGCCTGATCACCCCAGCGCCCGCGGAGGATACCTTTTAAGTTGACGATTTTGTCACCTGCCCCGAGGAACATGTCTTTTGCATGTCTCCGAGGGTGTTTCTCCGCGTGATGGTAGTGTTCAATCTGGTGCTGATTGTGGTCAGCATCTTGTTGGGTTTGGTCAAAACCGGCAATCCCAGCCGGTATTTTGGTGAAGGCCGCTATACCACATTTTTTTCGGCGGCCCAATTGCTGGCAGTCGGAGCCTTGGCGTGGCTGACATTCCGCCAGCGGCGTCGTGAGCTATCGGCAACCCGGATCTCCTCTCCCGTCGCGTCCCGGCAATATTACGTCTGGCTTTTGGTGGCCATGGGATTTGCCTTTTTGGCGGTGGATGAAATCGCGGAAATGCACGAACGGATGGACCGATGGATTCTGCGGGCTCTGGATCTGCCCCATACGCCGGTCACAGACCGGTTGGACGATTTGATTATGGCTTGTTTTGGGCTGATAGGAATGGGGGTCCTTTGGATTTGCCGGAAAGAATTGCGTCCGTTCTGGCCCTCCATGAAAGCCCCGATGATCGCTGGTTTTATGGGCCTGTTTCTGATGGTGCTGTGCGACACCGCTGCCCAGGATGATGACTTTTTCCTGTGGCTGACCGGGGATCTGCCCATGGCCAAAAAGCTAAATGGATGGTTTTCTGCCTTCGAAGGGGCCCTGACGCTGCTTCCGGAAGGCCTGTTCATGGCCGCTTTTTACGCGGCGTGGCATCAGGCCCGCGAAAAGCCCCACGGTGCGGACAGGGTCCTGGTGGTGTAGTGGCAGCAGCAGGGTGCGCTGGACACGATGCTCACGCCGCCGGGCGGGAAGGGAAGAGAAAGGGGTCCAAGCCAAGGGTGCCGTCATAACGGTTAACCGCCCCGGGAGCCTGCAGAGTAGCGGGAGCCGCCCCGGCCTTGGCGAGGCGGGCTTGCAGTTCCGCCCGCTCACTGATTTGCAGGCGGGTGCGGCGCTCCAAAAAGGCCTGCAAGTCATGGGCATGCCGGGTCCCGAGCGGGCTGTCGAGGGCCGCGCGGGCTTCCAGCCGGGCCGCATACCAAATGCTGGACAGCATGGCTTCCCGGTCGAACAAGGCGCGGAAGGCGGGAGCTTCTGCGGTATGGCCATCCCAGGTGCCATGAGCCTTGATTTTAAGCAGGGCACGCAGGGGAGGGATCGCAAGGTTGATCCCCATCCTCAAAATAAGGGATGCAGGCCCGAAACCTGGCTGGCGGGCAGCCCCACACTGGCTCAGGTGCGGAGCGAGGATGACGCAGCCGGTGTGGCCCGTCCAGCCGCCCGCATCCAGCCGGGCCAGCTGGAACTGTAAAATTGCTCCCGATCGGATCCGGGTTGAGTGGTCCGAACATTTCCTTGGCAGGAAGGGCAGGCTGAAGCCGCAGTGGGATCAGGATGGGAAGGACCGGCCGAATATATCCTCGGGCCCGTCGATTTCATCAAGTGGGATCCAATTTTCCGGAAGCCTGGTTAGGCGGCCAACCCGAGTGAAGGACCATTGTCCGGACTAATGCTGACCACCAATCGGAGCCTCGGATTGACCCGCCCGGCCAATCCTGTTATATCCCTCTTTTCTCATGGACTATCCTTCCTTTTCCGCTTCCATCGCGGTCCGCGGTGCCGACGAAGCCATTGCCTTTTATCAGGCGGCCTTCGGTGCCGTTGAAAGGCTCCGGCTCACCGATCCTGAAAGCGGTGTGGTCGGCCATGCCGAACTGCTCATCAAAGATGGATTGCTCATGCTGGCGGAGGAATACCCGGCATTCAACAAGTCACCCGAAACGCTGGGTGGCACGGCGGTCCGGATGTGCTTGATGGCGGAGGATGTGGACGCGGAATTTGCCCGGGCCATCGCCGCCGGGGCCACCGAAGTCCGCGCTCCCTCCGACCAGTTCTACGGACACCGCTCCGCCTGTTTGCGCGACCCCTTCGGCCACGAATGGACTCTTTCCCGCGAGTTTGAAACGGTCGCTCCGGAGGAAATGCAGCGCCGCTGGGATGCCATGGTCCGCTCCAATCCCTCTGCAGGTAACGGCTAGTCCCTGCTGGTCATGGCTGGATAGCCCGGGCCATGGCCATGGCCCAGTGCAGAAGAGGATCGCTGTTTTTTGCTCTCGAGACCACCGGGCTTTGGTTCTCCCTCAAAATCAGCCTTTTCCATCCATGGATGAAGAGCGGTCTTCCCCGGGTTCGACCCCGCTGCGGAAGCCTCTTTCCAATCCCGATTGCACAAGGAGCCGTCCGGCCGCTACCAGTCGCCGCGCCCGAAAACGCCTGAGAACACATGTGAAACCTGCGTTGGCATCGGCTGAATTGCGGCCCCGGAGCCTCCGGTGGGGGCGTCCGGAATCATCCCGGGAGTAGTAAAAACCCCTAGGAAAAAAAAGGAAATTTCCTAGGTGCGCACAGGGAAAACACCTGATCAAAAAATAAGGGGATTGACTAAACAAAACATTCTCGCATAAATGAGATTAATTCGATTCCAGAATTTACAAAAATATCAACTTTTAGCAATCTCCAGGCAAGGAAGCTAGTATCCCCACCCCCCCCGTTTTGCTGCACCCTACTTTTTCTTTTATTTTCGCCTCATTGCTGCTGCTGTGCAGCGCCTTGATGGCTAACGCTGCGGAACCAGTCATTTTGGCTTGGGACCGCAATCCTGAGCCCGATGTCATTGGCTACCGGGTCTATTTCGGAACCACCACCGGGGTTTACCCCGGCTTCATGGATGTCGGCAACGAAATTGAGGCCGAACTGGCCGGCTTGGCCGGGGGAAAGCCCTATTTTGCGGTGGTCACGGCCTACAACACGGCAGGTCTGGAGAGTGAATTCTCCGAGGAAATCGCCTTCGAGACGGCTTCTGACCCGGCTGCTGTCCCTGCGGCGACGCTGGTTTTTTTGGAAGCGGAATCCGGCACCGCGACCCTGCCGATGAAGCGTGAGGCCGATCCGTCGGCATCGGGTGGAATGCTGATCAATTCCGGAATGGTGGTGGAGGCGGGGCAACTTTCCCTGACTTTTACCGCCCCTGCCGGACCGGCCTGGCAGATTTGGGCCCGCGTGCAGGTTCCTGAAGGCGGGGAGGCTTCGCTTGCAGTTTCCCTCGATGGCGCGTTATCCGTGATCAGTGGCTTGGATGCGGGCGATGAAGCATGGTCTGGCAAATGGATCTGGGCCCGGCTCCGGGATGAAGATGGAAATCCTGAAGCGTTTGCGTTTACCGGGTCTCCTCAAACCCTCGTCCTCCGTCCCCAGCAGTCCCTCAAGGGGCTCGACCGCCTGATTCTCAGTGCCGATCCCCTGTTTATGCCCGCAGGAGAAATTCCTCCAAGTGGGGATTATGTCACTCTGACCAGGCAACCCGGGGATGTAACATTTTTTGCCGGCACCGGGGCCTTGCTGGAGGTGAGTGCTGCGGCCACCGTCCCGGTCACCTATCAATGGTATCGGGATGGAGCCCCGCTGAAAAGCGGAACCGATGCCAAGCTTCCGCTGGAAGCCTTAAAGCCCGGGGATAGTGGATCCTACCAGGTCACCATTACGGCAGGCACCGAATCCACCGAAAGCGGATCCGCCACCGTGTCCGCCCTCGTGGCTCCGAAACTGGAATTGATTCCCGTCGGAATCACGGGCACGGGGCATGGGCCGGACAGTCTGGTGCTGCGGGTTCTCAACCGTGGAAACCAGGCCCTGCTGCTGGAGTCATCCAACAACCTGAGCGACTGGCAACCCGTGGAATCCTTTGCGGCTGACACCCCGGGGACCGACCTGGTGGTGGAACCGGGCATTCTGCAGACCAACCCCCAGCGGTTCTACCGCCTCAGAGTGCCGCCTGCGCAATAGCAGCTCAATGGCCCGCTGGTCAGGCGCAAGCCGCTGAGGATGCGTGGGCACTGGAGACCATTTCCATTCCCTAACCCCTATTCAATCCACTGCCCGGCGGGATCCGCGCCCGCTAGGCGCGCGTGGCCAATACCCGCTACGACGAACTCCAGACCGCCACCACGGACGGCACCTCCCCCCGTCGTCTGGGACCCCTGCCTGTCCTGAACTCCGTGCGGGTCAGCCTTGCCTCCATCGACGGGTGCGACAGCACCACCGCCCGCGTCCAATAAACCGCCGGGCGCGCCGCCCCCGGCGCACGCTGGGAGCGCCGCCGTCCCGGCGGCCCCATAGCCCCGGCAAAGCCCCCAGCTCCAAACAAAACCCCAACCCAACCGAAACACCCCGCCGTCCGGTTCACCCCGGGCGGCGGGGTTTTGCTTTACCGGCACCCAGCTCCCGGGCCTTTCCCCTACCGGAAATTGCTTGTCCTCCGTCTCCCCTCACCTAATGTCTTCCCAATCTTCCCCCCCGGATCTATCTGCCTGCATCCAAGAATGCCCCCTGCCGACGCCCAAGCCTTCCTCCGCGAACTCGATAAAAAATTATGGACCGCCGCCGACCGGCTCCGGTCGAATCTGGATGCTGCCGTTTACAAACACGCCGTCCTTGGCCTGATCTTCCTGAAGTATGTGTCGGATTCCTTCGCGGAGCGGCAGGCGGAGATTGAGGCGATGCTGAAGGACCCGAAGCATGAGTTCCACATCGATCCCGCCGACTACAAGAAGCCCGGGGCCTACGAGGAGGCGATCCGGCAGGAGTTGGAGGAGCGGGACTACTACCTCGAGAAAAACGTCTTCTGGGTCCCGGCGCTGGCCCGGTGGAAGACCTTGCAGGATTCCGCCAAGCTCCCGGCTGGCACCGTCATCACGATGAAGAACGGGAAAACCACCACTTACAAGATCACCTCCACCGGCAAGCTCATCGACGATGCGCTGGAGGCGGTGGAGAAGGAGAACCCGAAGCTCAAGAACGTCCGCAACAAGAACTACACCCAGCTCCAGATCGATCCGGCGAACCTCGCGGGGCTCATCGACCTCATCGAGAGAGAGGCTCGCTGCGGCTCGCATCGCCGCCGACGAAGATTCCGTCGATATGGCAGTTGTCCGCGAGTGGCGGGCAGCTGTAGCAGCACGGCAAGCGGAGCACGCTTCGAAGGCCCAGCGCTTAGCCGAACTGTCCACGGTTTTGGCCACACTGCCAGAGGACCGGCAATTGCTAGATACAAGGTCTAAATCTCTCGCCGACAAGGAGCGGCGTTATGCAGAAGCAGAAAACCTCCGCAACGAGGCTGAGCTCGCTAGCCGGAGAGTTGACCAAACGCTGGTCGAAATCACCGAAAAGCTAAAGCAACTCTCTGAGCAGAATCAGCTTCTCGAATTGGTTCGCAACGCAAAGCCTCGCTACAAAGAGGCGCTGGCCCAGGAACGAAAACTCACAGAGAAATTAGAGTTAATTGCTGTCCAACTCCGCGACCAACGAACCCAAGAAGAAAAACTCGCTATCGATTTTCAAGAAGCGGAGGCTGAGTTTAACCAGCGCGGCACCGCTGCTCTATCACTTCAGAGTCAACTGGCTTTCCTCAAATCGCTAGTCGAGAGTCATCCTCACTATGTTGAACAGCGTCAGCGGCTAGAGGTAGTTGAAACAATGAAACGAACGCTGGATCAAGAGCTAAGAGACCTCCAACCGTTGCTCGGAAAACTCACCCATGAACAAAACGAATTATTTGCGAAAGAGAAAAGCCTCGACAACCAGATCAAACAGGCCGTAGCGCAGCAATCCGATCTCAAGCGACTGCTCTCCGACATTGCGGGCCATATTGATTCCGGGGTCTGTCCGATTTGCGCAGCGAATTATGGCGCTAAGGAAAGCCTTCTCCAGCGTATTCAGTCCCATGCCAATGCCGAAGTTGCTTCAGAAAGTCAGCAGCAACTACAAAAAATCCGGGAGGAATTCGCTGCGAACAAGAGAGACCTCGCCGGTCTCGCCGCGAAAAAACTTTCGATTGAACAAAAGCTGGCAGCACTCGAGACCCAAAGAAACCTAGTCAAAGCCGACATCGCCACGTTCAGGAGCATGATCGATGGCAGCGGTCTCGCCGCAGACTCACCCTCCGACATCTTCAATGACGAAGTTCGCCGCCGAATCACGGCGATTTCCTCTGAGATTTCTAAGCACGAAACGCTGGCGATTGAGAAGAAGCGTTATCTCGGCCAATTGCGCGCTTCTCTCGATGTGAATCGGCAAGTGGCCCGCCAAAAACAATTCGAAAAGGCGGAAAAGGCGAAAACGCTGACTAGCGTTGGGTCTGAGCTTGCCCGGATGCGAGCAGATCCCCGCCTCGGCAAGATTTCCCTCGACGTTGATGATGCCAAAATCACACATGAAGAGGGCCTAGTCGTGGAATTGCTGGCGCAGACAAGTGAAGCGATGAAGAGTGCGGAGTTAGTCGCCACGCAACGGACGGCCGACTTGAACTCAGCCCGTCAGGCAGTAGCCGCTTTACGAACAGAGATCCAAAATCTGCGGTCCCAGATTGCAGCCGCGAAGAAATCAATCACTGAATTTGAGGCTAAGCTTACTGCGCTTAATCTCGCTACTTCCCTGACACCCGAAGAACTAGCAGGGCTGGTCAGAAAAGAATCACAACAAGAGGCCGACCTTGCTTTGCTTGGGGATGCCGCCGCCAATTTAGAACTAACTCTCGACGCTGCAACGACCGCAGCCGCCCTGTCACGAATTAACGATAGCATCCACAGTGCGGAAAAGCTTAAAGGCGACGCCGTGAGTGACCGTGGCAAGCTGATGCCATGGGCCGGTTTCTTCAACCGCCTACGCTCTTTGCTTGGCGCCCAGCAAGACACAGCAATCGCCACTTTTACTCGCGAATATGGGCCGCGGGCATCGGTAATCCAGCGGCGCTTGCGGTCAGTCTATGGCTTCGATGACATTACGCTCAATCCGGATGGCAGCGATATTGTCGTCCGAGCCACCCGACGAGGTGAACCGCTTCGCCCTATCGACTACTTCAGCCAGTCTCAGCAGCAATCGCTATTGCTTGCGCTTTTCTTAACAGCTTGCAGTTCTCAAACTTGGTCGAGTTTTTGTCCGATCCTTCTGGATGACCCGGTGACACATTTTGATGATTTGAATACTTACGCGTTACTCGACTTGCTCGTCGGCTTACTTGATGCTGATAGCGGGCCGCGTCAATTTATCATCTCTACATGTGATGAACGTTTGTTTCAGCTTGCGCGGCAAAAGTTCCGGCATTTGGGGCCCCGTGCAGCATTCTATGCGTTCACTTCATCTGGTGAGGACGGCCCGCAGATAGAGGCGGTGACCCCATTTTAATGAGCAGTTGCCACAACCCGCTAACAAAAAGGGTCAGGCCTCGCGGATTTACATTCGATTCAAGATGATCACCGAAGACCAACTCGAACAGCTCGCCATCCAGCGGTTCCAGGACACGGGCTGGAATCACGCCCATGGAGCGGTGATCGCGCCGGAAGGCGTGGCGGCGGAGCGGGAGGACAGAGGGAACATTGAACATCGAACGCCCAACATCCAACATCGAAGTGAAGAGAAGAGGCGCTTGGCGGAGGCGGTGAGGATCTTCGGCTGGCGACAGATCTCACGACAAAGTGTCGCGAATGGTTGTTTATCGCGACATGAATCGCGACAGAAATCCCGACAATGGATTTGCAGGCCATTCCCGAGGAGGGATCTGCAATTCACAAGGATTCCTTGTCAGTTCAAATCAAATCAAATCAAAAGGAGGCTGAACCCATGAGCGACGAATCTTTACCCAATTCCGAAATCATCCTGTATCAGACGGAGGATGGCCGGACTCGCATCCAATGTCGGTTTGAGAATGAGTCCCTGTGGCTGACGCAAGCCTTCTTGGCAGAGCTGTTCGAGAAAGATGTGCGAACGATCAATGAACACTTGGTCAACATTTTTGACGAGGGAGAACTGCGCCGGGAGGCAACTATCCGGAAATTCCGGATAGTTCGAATCGAAGGGAAACGGGAGGTGGCGCGGGAGATCGAGCACTACAATTTGGACGCCATCCTCGCGGTCGGTTTCCGCGTCCGCAGTCACCGCGGCACGCAGTTCCGACAGTGGGCCATTGGGCGCTTGAATGAGTATCTGGTGAAGGGTTTCACCATGGACGACGAGCGGCTCAAGAATCCGCCGGGCAAGGGGCAGAAGGATTACTTCGACGAGCAACTGGAGCGCATCCGCGACATCCGCTCCTCGGAACGGCGCTTTTACCAGAAGGTGCTGGATATTTACGCGACGAGTGTGGACTACACGCCGAACACGGAGGCGTCGCAGCAGTTCTTCGCCACGGTCCAAAACAAGATGCACTGGGCGGCGCACGGACAGACGGCGGCGGAGGTGATTCACGCTCGGGTGGATGCGGGGAAGCCCTTCATGGGGCTGCAAACCACGCGGCCCGGCGGCATCATCCGTAAGGAGGATGTTTCCATCGCCAAAAACTACCTCGACGGCGAGGAACTCAATACTCTGAACCGGATTGTGACCGCCTACATCGAGTTTGCCGAACTGCGGGCGTTGCAACGCAAGGTGATGACGATGCGGGACTGGATCACCAAGCTGGATGAATTCCTGAAACTCTCCGAGCACGAGCTACTGGACCATGCGGGTAAGATTTCCGCCGAGCAGGCGAAGCTGAAGGCAGATCTGGAATATGAGCGTTACCGGGTGTTTCTCGATTCCCAGCCGCGTCTTGTGGATTCGGACTTCGAAAAAGCTGCCTCGGAATTGAAGAAGCTGCCGAAACCACCGCGAAAGAAGAAGCCATGATCACCGAAGACCAACTCGAACAGCTCGCGATCCAGTGGCTTCAGGACACGGGGTGGAATTATGTCCATGGCGCAGTGATCGCGCCGGAAGGCGTGGCGGCGGAGCGGGAGGATTTTTCGGGCAGTGGTTTTGAAGGAGCGTTTGGCGGAGGCGGTGCGGCGCTTGAACCCGAAGCTGCCGGAATCTGCGGTGGAGGAGGTGGTACATGTGGTGACTAAGCCGGAGCATCCTTCGTTGGTGCAGAACAATCGTGCCTTTCACCGTTATCTGATGGACGGGGTGCTGGTGGAGTTCACCAATGCGAAGGGGGAGAAGGAGGCGGAGTATGCGCAGTTGGTGGATTACACTTGGGCGAAGAAGAATGATTTTCTAGTGGTGAACCAATTCACGGTGACGGGGACGAAGAAGCCGCGGCGGCCGGATCTGGTGTGCTTCGTGAACGGGCTGCCGCTGGGATTGATCGAGCTGAAGAATCCGGCGGACCAGCAGGCGGATGTGTGGAAAGCATTCGACCAACTCCAGACCTATCAGGCGGAGATTTCCGATCTGCTGGTGTTCAACGATGCGCTGGTGGTGAGCGCGATGGGATGACGGCGCGGGTGGGATCGCTGACGGCGAGCAAGGAGTGGTTCATGCCGTGGCGGACGATCTCGAATGAGAACGACAAGCCGCAGGTGGAATTCGAGCTGGAGAACATCGTGCGCGGGTTTTTCCGGCCGGATCTGTTTCTGGACTACGTGCGGTATTTCATCCTCTTCGAGCAGGACGGGGACGGGTTGATCAAGAAGATCGCGGGCTATCATCAGTTCCACGGGGTGCGGGAGGCGGTGCGGGTGACTTTGATCGCCTCGGCGACGGAGGATTTTTCCAAGGTGAAGGAGGATCGGGCGGCCTATGGCAAGGAAGTGGTGCCGGGATCGAAGAAGGCGGGCGTCTTTTGGCACACGCAGGGCAGCGGCAAGAGCATCTCGATGTGCTGCTACGCCGGAAAGCTGCTGCAACAGCCGGAGATGAACAACCCGACGCTGGTGGTGGTGACGGATCGCAATGATCTGGATGGCCAGCTTTACCAACAGTTTTGCAGCGCGAAGGATCTGCTCAAGCAGTCGCCGGAACAGGCGGAGAGCCGCGAGCAGCTCCGCGAGATGCTGGCGTGCCGGAAATCCGGCGGGATCATTTTCACGACGGTGCAGAAGTTTTCCCGTGAAGGCGCCGAAAATGATCATCCGGTGCTGTGCGAGCGGACAAACGTGGTGGTCATCTCGGATGAGGCGCATCGCTCGCAATACGGGACGAAGGGCCGGCTGGACACCAAGACGGGGAAATACGTTTACGACTATGCGATGCACATGCGGGACGCGCTGCCGGGTGCGTCGTTCATCGGCTTCACCGGCACGCCGATCGAGAAGGCGGATGCGAACACGCAGGAGACCTTCGGCGGCTACGTTTCGATTTACGACATCGAGGACGCGAAAGAGGACAAGGCGACGGTGCCGATCTACTACGAAAGCCGTCTGGCGAAGCTGGACATCAACCGCGAGGAGATCGACCGGCTGAATAAGGACGTGGAGGAGGTGATCGAGGACGAGGAGGATGTTTCCGCGAGGGAAAGCACCAAGGGCAAGTGGGTGGAGCTGGCGAAACTGGTAGGTGCGAGGGAACGCGTGGAGGAGATCGCCGCGGATCTGGTGGAGCACTACGAGACGCGGACGAGCGTGCTGGAAGGCAAGGCGATGGTCGTGGCGATGAGCCGGGACATTTGCGTGAGCCTTTTCGACGAGATCATCAAGCTGCGCCCGGAATGGGCGGGCACGAAGCTGACGAAGGACGGCAAGGACATCGGCTGGAACCACGAGGACGGCGCGATCCGGATCGTGATGACGGGCACGGCGTCGGATCGGTCGGGATTGCAGGATCATGTTTACAGCAAGGGGCAGAAGAAACGGCTGGCGAAGCGTTTCAAGGATGCAAAAGACCCGCTGAAGCTGGTGATCGTGCGAGACATGTGGTTGACGGGATTCGACGCGCCGTGCTGCCACACGATGTATGTGGACAAGCCGATGGCGGGCCACAACCTGATGCAGGCGATCGCGCGGGTGAACCGGGTATTTGCCGGCAAGGAGGGCGGCTTGGTGGTGGACTACATCGGCATTGCGGCGGAGCTGAAGAACGCGCTGAAGACCTACACGGATGCGAAGGGCAAGGGCACGCCGACCTTGAAAGCAGAGAAGGCGCTGGAGGTCCTGTTGGAAAAGCTGGACGTGCTGCGCGGGCTTTTCCATGGCTTCGACTACAGCAAATTCGAAGGAACACCGGCGGAGGTGCTGGCCCTGCTGCCGGCGGCGGCAAACCACATCCTCGGCCTGGGCGACAAGAACGAGATCAACGGCAAAAAGCGGTTCCTCGATGCGATGGCAGCGGCGAACGTGGCTTATTCGCTGTGCTCGACGCTGGACGGCGCGAAGGAACTGAAGAAGGAGCTGGCGTTTCTATCGGCGATCAGCGCGGTGCTGCGGAAATTCGATGGAGTGGACAAGAAGCGCAGCGCGGAGCAGAAGCACAGCGCGCTGAAGCAGATCCTCGACAACGCGGTGAAGGCGGAGGACGTGCAGGACATTTTCAAGATGGCCGGACTGGAGCGGCCGAACATCGGGCTTCTATCCGACGCGTTCCTCGAAGACGTGCGGCGGATGGAGAAGAAGAACCTAGCGGTGGAGCTGTTGGAACGGCTGCTGCAAGGCAAGATTAAAGCGCAGACGCGGACGAACCTGGTGCAGGAGAAGAAATACAGCGACCGGCTGATCGAGGCGCTGCGGAAGTATCACAACCGGATGATAGAAAGCTCGCAGGTGATCGAGGAGATGATCCAGATGGCCAAGGACATGCAGGAGGCGATGAAGCGCCACGAGGAGCTGGGCCTGAATCCGGACGAGGAGGCGTTTTATGACGCTCTAGCAGATCGACCGGAGGTGCTGCTGAGCATGGGAGACGGTACATTGAAGAAACTGGCGAGCGAGCTGACGGAGAAGCTGCGGAACAGCACGACGGTGGATTGGCAGTTCCGGGAGAGCGTGCGGGCGAAGATGCGGCTGCTAATCAAACAGCTTTTGCGAAAATACAAGTATCCGCCGGAGGGGTGCGAGGAGGCAATTGGGCTGGTGCTGAAGCAGGCGGAGGCTTTGGCGGATGACTGGACGGGGAGGTGAGGGGCTTGCGGCGGGACGCCGCGAACACGGCCTGCGGCGGGACGCCACAGCCACTATCAGAGGAGGCGATTCTTCAGCCGCATCGTCGAAGGCCCCACGGATTCCGCTGCGGCGATCCCTTCATCGCTCTTTTTCAATGGATTCATCCAGTTCACGCCGGTCATCCCCCCTCGGCGTCGGCACGCCCTGGGGCTGCGACGCTTGCGGCTCATAGCAGAGGATGGCGAACATCGGGAAATGGTCGGAACCGATGAACGGCAACCGCCGCAGTTCGGCGAGGGTGAAGTGCTGGGTGTGAAAGACGTGGTCGAGCGGGTAGCGCAATAGCGGAAGCGTCGCGTCGAACGTGTTGTAAAGCCCGCGTCCCACCCGCGGGTCGAGCAAGCCGCCGATGCGCTGCATCAGCCGGGAAGTGTGGGACCAGGCCACATCATTGAAATCCCCGGCGACGATGGCCGGCCCGCCGCGCGCCTTTACCTCCCGCGCGATCACCAGCAGCTCGGCATCCCGCGGACCGGAGTCCTGACGGTCCCGCGGCCCTGGCGGATCGATCCCCGGAGGCCGCGGATGCACGGCATGAAAATCCACGATTTGCCCGCCCCGCAGGCGCACCCCGGTGCGGATCGAAGGAACCGCCGGCTCGATGCGGAAGAGCAGCTCCGGCGAAACCAATTCCAGCCGAGAGTAGAGCGCCATGCCATAAGAGTTATCCTGCGGATGCAGCTCGGTGAAACGATGCGTCACCTCCAGCGGCCGGCATTGCGCGATCCACCAGTCGTCCGGCTCGGTGAGCAGGATCACATCCGGATCCTGCGCACGGATCAGGTCCAGCAACGCCCCCGAGTCGCGGTTTTCCATCAGCACATTGGCGGTGAGAAGCCGCAGCGTATTCTCCGGCGCCGGCCGCCCGGCGGCGCGCACCTGCTCGCCTGCCATGCGGGTATACGGAAAAATCAGCCACACCTGCACCGCGACGGCCCCCGCGACAAGCACCGCCAGCGCCCGGTCCGCGCCGCCCGACCGCTTCAGAAACGCCGCCCCGAGCAGCAGTACCCCGCCGCCCGTCATCGCGATCTGCAGCCGCGGGAAATCGAAGACGCGCACCCACCACTCATCGGTGGGGACGAAAGGGAGCACGGTCATGGCGACGACCGCGACCGCGAGAAAACGCAGGAGGATTTTGGGGAGCCGCTTCATTCTTTTGCCGGGCAAGGGTCGCCGAGCGCGTCCTCGACGTAGAATTTCCGCACCAACACCATGCCAGCGGCGGTGAGCGGCGCGGCGAGGATGACGCCCAGCATGCCGACCGACAGGCCAAGCGCGATCTGGACGATGCCGGTCAGCGCCGGTGGGAGCGAGACGGTTTTCCGCTCAATCAGCGGCGTGATGATAAAGCTCTCCACCGTCTGGATCCCCATAAAAAGCAGCGCCACGTGCAGCGCGCTGGTCGGAGAGATCGAGAACGCAAGCAGGATCGCCGGGATCGCTGCCAGGATAGGGCCGACATTCGGGATAAAGGCGAGCAGTGCGGCGATCAGCCCGAGCGTGAACGCCAGCGGGATGCCGAGCAGCGCGAGTCCGGTACCAGTCAGCACGCCCACGATCGCCATCGAGGCCCCGATGGCGAGACACCACTTGACGAGCGTTTCCCGCAGGGCGGCGAGGACCTCGCGGGCGCGCTCCCGACGCGGCATGGGGAACAGCTTCACCAGTCCGCCGGTGTATGTCTGGGGCTCGATGGCCAGACAAAGGCCGAGGAAGAGCACGACCAAAACTCCGCTCAGTGCACCCGCGGTCGTCGAGAAAATGCCAAGCGCCCGCTCCATCAGCTTTCCCGGCTCCGGCAGGTAATGATCCGCCCCTTCCGCCGCCTCCAGGGTCTGCCGGCCCCAGGAGTATTCCCGGAGCCGCTCCTGGATCTTTTCCCAGGACTCCGGGAGCGTCTTTTGCAGTTCCCCTAGCTGCGTCCCCACACTCGGTGCCACCAGCATCCCCACACCCGCGAGCAGCGCCACGATCCCCAAGGTCACCAGCAGGAGCGACCATTTGTGCGATAACCTGGTCCGGGCTGCGACCCATGCGCTCAGGCTACACAGCATCACTGCGAGAAGTATGCCGAAGAACATCAGCAGCAGCACCTGGGTGGCGGTAAGGATCAGCAGGACGCCGAGCCCCACCGCCACGACCAGCGACACCCGCCTGGCAAACTGCGCAAGGCCACTGCCGCCGGTGGGTCTCCGCCCATCCGGAATGTCTTCTTCGTCATTCATATCCGAAAAAAAGGCTGCATTACTGCGATGGTTCGGTCGGTGGAAAGGCAGCCGCAACACCCATTTGGCGTGAATCTCACCCCCCTTTAGCACGATTCACATCAATCCGTTCTATCGCTCCGCCCGCCCTACCCATGGCGGGCGGACGGACGTGGTGGTCAGCTCGGATGAGGCGCTGGCGGATGAGTGGAGCGGCGCGCGATAGAGGGGGCCTTGCAGGCTCTTGAGTAACTCTTTTGGAAGTTACTAATCAGCAATGAGTTGCGAAAAGCGATGCCAGCCTTGCTGGATGCTCTGATTCCGCCTCAAGGCGGGACTCCAACGGGCCGCGATGTTACTCCCCACTCCCCACTGGCCCACGCCCGGTTCTTTGCTTGCTACTCTTCTGGCCTTTTGGTCTTCCCGTCCCAGTTGACAGCCTGGGCAGCATGGTGAACAGGTGTTCGATACCGAACATTTGTGCCATGAAACCGCTTACCCCCCGCCAGCAGCAGGTGCTGGATTTGATCCGCCAGTGTCTGGATGATGGTCAGCCGGTCCCGACCGTGCGGGAAATGGCGGGGCATCTCCATCTGAAAAGTTCCAGCTCCGTGCAACTGCATGTGGATGCCCTGCAGCGGAAGGGGTGGCTGGAAAAAGCCCCGGGCGCGGCGCGCTCGCTGCGGCTGTCGGGCGAAACCACCCGGCGGGTGCCGGGGATTCCGCTGTTGGGAGCCATCCCGGCCGGCTTGGCGGATCTGCGCAGTCAGGAACCGGACGGAGTGGTGCATGTGGATGTGGAATCGCTCAAAATCCCGCGTTCCAGCCGGATCTTTGCCCTGAAAGTCACGGGGGATTCCATGATCGGAAAACACATCATGGACGGGGATGTGGTCATTTTGGAACAAAATGCGGAACCGAAACCCGGCGATGTGGTGGCGGCGCTGATTGATGGCCAGAGCACCCTCAAAACGTATCTGCTGGACCGCGGCCGGCCGTTTCTGCGGGCAGAAAATCCGCGTTATCCCCACCTGATTCCGCTGCACGAACTGATGATCCAGGGGGTGATGCGGATGCTGGTGCGAACCCCGGCCAAAAAGAAATGAACTGCTGTGTCCCGCTCCATTGTCCATTTGGACGCCGACGCGTTTTTTGTCAGTGTCGAGCAGGCCGCTGATGCCCGGCTGCGCGGCAAACCCGTGGCGGTGGGCGGCGAGCAGCGCGGCATCATCGCGTCCGCTTCCTACGAGGCCCGGAAGATGGGGGTTTACACGCCCATGCCAACGGTCCGGGCGCGGCAGCTTTGTCCGCAACTGATCGTGCTGCCCGGCGACTACGACCGGTATGAACTGTTCTCGCGCTGGATGTTTGCCTACGCCTTCGACTTTACGCCGGAGGTGGAGGTGACGGGCATTGATGAGGGGTATTTTGATTTGTCAGGAGCCAAACAGCGCCCTGGCGAAATCGCGGGCATCATCCAGAAAGCCATCGGCCAGAAACTCAAAATCAGCGTCAGCGAAGGCCTCGGCACCAGCAAGCTCATCAGCCAGATTGCCTCCAAGTGCCGGAAGCCGGCCGCCTTTGTGGAAATCCCGCCGGGCCAGGAACTGGATTTTCTCCATCCTTTGCCCAACAAGTGGCTGCCTGGGGTCGGCCCGAAGACATCGGTGCGGCTGGATGCCGCCGGATTGCGGAACATCCGGCAGGTGGCGCATACGTCCACCTCCATGCTGGAACTGCTGCTGGGGAGCCAGGCCTCCGGCGTCAGGGATTATGCCAACGGGATTGACGGGCGGCCTTTGGTGGTCACCCGGGAGGCCCCGAAATCGTTCGGCGAACAGGAAACATTTTTCACCGACCTGACGGATGAGGATTATCTGGAAGCGGTGCTGCGGCGCATGGCGGACCGCCTCATGGCCAAAGTCAGGGAGGAGGGAAAATGCATCCGCACCGTGACGGTGAAAGTGCGCTATAACGACATGTCGGAAGACCAGCGCAGCGAGAGCCTGCCGGAGCCGACGGATCTGGAAACGGACCTCTACCACCGCCTGCGTCCCATGCTGCGGCAGGCGTGGAAGCGCCGCGTCTCCCTGCGGCTGGTCTCGTTGAAGCTGAGCAATCTCTATTCCGGCTACCGTCAGGCAGAGCTGTTCCTCGATGACCGCCCGGAGCTGAATCCCGCCCGCCGGAATCTGGCCCGCACCGTGGATGCCCTGCGCCGCGAGCATGGCGAAGGCGTGGTGCTGCGCGCCCATGACCTGCGCCTGCGCGAAGGCCCGCGGGAAGCGGCGGTGGAGGTCACGTCGCGCCCCACGCCGGCGGTGCGGGTGAATTCGTATATCAAATCCGCCCCCCTGGTCCAGGCGGTGCCGCTGAATGTGCGGAGTTGGTATTCCTTTTTGGACAGCACGCTGTCGCCTGAAGCCATCGTGGCCCTGGCAAGGAAGCATGGCATGGGCACCATCGCCCTGACGGATATTGGGAATCTCCATGCTGCGCCCCTGTTTGCGCGGCTGGCGAAGGACGCCGGGATCAAACCCATCTTCGGCGCGGAAATCCGGATCGGGAAATCCGGCTTGTTATGTTATGTGGAAAACCAGGCCGGCTACCGGAACCTCTGCCGTCTTCTCACCCGGAACCAGGCCCCCGGCACCGGGGCCAGCGAAGACGCCGAGGGCGACAGCGTGGCGGCCCTGCAACGGCTGCCGCTGACCCGCGGACCACTCGGCGGACTAACGGATGGCCTGCTCGCGGTGAGCGATGACGTTGCGCTGGCCGCGTTGTTTCCGGGACGGTTTTACGCGGCGGTTTCCTCTGCCCGGGCGGCGGAGAATGTTCCGTCCGGCCTGCCGGCGGTGCTGGCTCCGCGCATCCACTACGGCACGCCGGCGGACCGCATGCAGTGGAATGTCATGCAGAGCATCCGCACCCGGACCCTGCTCCAGCAGCCGCATCCCGGCAAGCGCCTGACCGGGGCCTATCACTTCCGGACCCCGGCGGAACTGAACCGGCTGGCGGGCTCCTGTCCGGCCCTGCTGGCCCACACCCGGGAACTGGCGGACCGCTGCACCTTCGATTTCCCCTTCGGCCCGCCGCAGTTTCCGCTGTGGGATCCGGCCAATCCCCAGGCATCCAAGGTCCTGCTGCGGGAGCTGGTAATGCAGGGCCTGCAGCGGCGTTACGGCAGCCGGGCGGCGGAGTATCAGCCGCAGGTCATGGAGGAGCTGGGGATCATCGCCGAAGTTGGTTATGAAGACTACTTCCTGATGGTCTGGGATCTCCTCCAGGATTGCCGGAAGGCGGGGATCGAGTGGATCACCCGGGGCAGCGCGGCGGATTCCATGGTTTGTTATTGCCTGGAAATCAGCGGCGTTTGTCCGGTGCGGTTCGGGCTGTATTTCAAGCGTTTCCTCAACAAGGACCGGATGGCGGTGCAGAAGCTGCCGGACATCGACATCGACTTCCCGCACGACCGCAAGGATGATGTCGTCGATCTGCTGTTCCAAAAACACGGCCCGCATCATTGCGCGGCGGTGGGCGGATTTTCCACCTATCAGGCGCGCGGCGCGGTGGGCGATGTGGCGAAGGTGCTGGGCGTTTCCGAATATCAGATCCGGCGGATCACGGAACGCTTCCCGGGCAGCTTCAGCCGCGGCGGGTGGTCCAATAACGACAAACCGGCGGCGAAAGGCGAGGAACTTCTGACCAAACTGAAAAACCGTCCGGAAAGCGTGGATCTGCCGATGATGGAAGAGCCCTACCGCACGGCGGTGCTGATGGCGGGTTTCCTGGACGGCTGCCCGCGCTATCCGAAAATGCATCCCTGCGGCATCGTGCTTTCACGCGATCCCATGCCGGATCTGACGCCTGCCTTCATCAGCCGGAAGCACTATCCGACCAGCCAATACGACATGGATGCGGTGGAGCCGATGGGCCTGATCAAAATGGATATTCTGGCGCAGGGCGGTCTGGCGGCGATGCGGGATACGCGGACCTCCCTTGCGGCGCGCGGCATCCCCGTGGATGATGAAATCCTCAACCGCTGGGATGATCCGGGCGTCTGGCGGATGATCGCCGGCGGCGGGGCGCGTGCGGTGCATCATATCGAATCCCCCGCCATGTGCAGCCTTTGCGCCATGGTGAATGTGAATGAAATCGATGGTTTGATTGCGATTGTCAGTGTGATCCGGCCCGGGGCGGCCAATGAAAACAAGAAGCTGAATTTTACCCGGCGTTATCAAGGTTATGCACCTGAGGAATATCCGCATCCCTGCCTGGAACCCTGTCTGAAGAGCACTTACGGCCTGGTGGTTTACGAGGAGCACATCCTGCAAATCTGCGACATCTTCGCCGGGATGGCTCCGGGCCGGGCGGACATGCTGCGGCGGGCGCTCATCAAGGAGAAAGCGGAGCTGATCGAAGAGTTGGGAAAAGAGTTCCTGCAATGCGCCCGGGCCCATCCGAATGGTTATGACGAAGCGGTCATCCAGAGCGTCTGGGAACTGCTTTCCAGCTTCCAGGGTTATGCCTTCAACAAAGCCCACTCGACGGCCTACGGCGTGGAAGCCTATCAATCCGCGTGGCTGAAGCACTATTATCCGGCGGATTTCATGGCGGCGGTCCTGACCAATGGCAAAGGCTTCTACAGCCCCCTGGTTTATATCCTCGAGTGCCACCGCCTGGGCCTGCGGCTGCGGCCGCCCTGTATCAATGACCCCGGGCCGGGGTTCATGGTCCGGGAGGGAGCCATCCGGGTCCCGGTTTCGGCTATCAAAGGGATGTCGCAGCGCACGGTGGAGGCGCTGGTTTCCTTCCGGAAAAAACACGGGCCGTTTGCCAGCCTGGAGGCCTTCCATGAAAGCGTGCGGCCTTCCCCGGAGGAACTGGAACTGCTGATCCGGGCGGGGGCCTGCGATGGCCTTGGCGTGCCGCGCACCCGCCTGTTCTGGGAAGCCCAGGTCTGCCGCCGCCGGCATCAGGAAGTCTCCGGGCAGGACGGCTGGCTGCTGGCGCCGCCCGCTTTGGAATTCACGGCAGCAGTCCCGCCCGCCGAACCCACGCGGCGGGAACGTCTTCTGGAAGAAACGGAATTATTCGGCTACGCCGTGAGCGGCCACCCGCTGGAATTGCACGACGACATCGCCTGGGACACTTATTGCCCGGTGGACCGGCTGATGGACTTCATGGGGCAAACCGTGGTGCTGTGCGGCCTCACCGTCGTCTCCCGGGTCCACTGCCAGACCACGGGGGAACTCATGAAATTCCTCACCCTGGCCGACCGCACCGGCATGGTGGAGGCGGAGCTGTTCGGTTCCACCTACCGGAGGTTCGGCCTAGCGACCGTGCGCTACCCCGTGCTGGAGGTGACCGCCACGGTGGAGCCTTTTGAAAACGGAAACGGCTATACCCTGCGCGTCCACCGGGCCGGGAAACCCCGCCGGTTAGGCTGAGACGGACACTGACGGGCCACAGCGGGAGTCCAGAGGAAGATAGCCGCAGACAAATGATAGGATAATCACGGATTTATGAAGAGCATCTGACTTCCTTATATCTGTGATTATCGTCCGGCTCAGGCACGCCGGGCCAATGTGTTCGATTGCCAACCGAGACGCGATCCTGGCGCTGCCTGCAGCCGGCCACGTTGGTTGCATTGGGAAAAGGCGTCAGAGACCGGAAAGCAGAAGCGGGTAGCCAAGAAGCACGCCTAAGTATATCGCGGCACAAGCGGCGATGATGATAGCAGTAAGGGCGATAGCTCGGCGCGCGCTGCGCTCCTCTGCGTCGTAGAACAAAATGGCGAATAGAAACGATGAAGCGATGAACACGAAGCTGAGCAGCGCAAACCATCCTGAGGTCGGCCAGCGGTAAAGCACGGCGAACATGAGCCACGGGAAAACGGCTCCGAGTAACGCGCAGCTTGCCGCCGGGACATTGCGGAATCCGTTGATGACTGGCGCGCAGACGGCAGCCAGCGAAATAACTCCTGCCGTCGTGAACATCTTAATGAGTGCGGATTCCATGGGGGCGTGCGAAGTCGCCGAACGTTTAGGATATCCGGTGCCGGAAAGAAAGCGTGAATCCGGGCTTGTGGTGGTCGGCGGCGGCATCATCCGCTTGTTGATCATTTCTTCCATATCACCTTCTTCTCATCACCGGTGCCGGCTGCAATCATCGCTTCGTAGTCGATGGTCGGAAAACGGCTCTTGAAGACCTCCCAAAGCTGATCAAAGCCCTTCGCCTCGGACAGAACTGAGCAGCCTGTGCCATCTCCCGTGAAGACATACCAAACGTCGGGCAAGAACGGCCCGTCCGAAGTAGTAACCAGCGTTATCTCCCGGACCTGATCCCATCGGATTGATTCTGCAGGTCGCTTGGGATGAATGCATGTCAAGTCCTGGTCGGTAATGGTCACTTCATATGAGCCGCCGGGAGTCGTGTCCCAGACCGGTTTCTCCTTTCTGCTCTGCCCGAACAGTTTGGAGAGGAAGCCCTTCATCGTCGGATCGAACGTTAAATGTGGTGGCACGGCGGCGCAAGACTCACAGAGCGGAGCGAACTAGGGAGCTTGTCCGCCGTTGCCACCCACGACGTCGCCGTGGTCTGTTCTGATGACGAGTCAAATGCGTCCCCCATCTCATGGTAGTTCATCAAACTGGCTCCAATCCGGGTTGGGTGAAATCTGGCAACCTGACCGGAATCTCGAATGCCGGTCTTGCACAGCTTCTGCTCGTGCGAGAAAATCGTCAGGGGAGTCAGTGTAGAAGAGAAAGTCCCGAATGCCCGGCACTGTCACCACGGCAACGAAAACGGCGATCCCACCACTCGTGAGGAAGTCCAATTCGGTCTCTTCGATGTCAGAAAGCGCGTCGAAGTCATTGGTGGACGGAAGGCCACTCTTATCCTTCGGTGTGAACGCAAACGTGAAATAGGCCAAGTGGCCATGGGTGGCGCGATAACCAGCCATGGTGGAACTCAAGTTCTTTCGAAATAGTCTAACTTCAGATGTCGTATCGCTCCGCCACTCCTTGAGGGACCAATCGTCGTTATTCCTGCTCGTAGGGAGGATTTCATTTTTTGGGCGAACAGTAGCATTCGTGCCATCCAGGGTTAGTCGCGCCGGAAGCCGGTGATTTCAAAGGGCAGGGGCTGGAGGGCCGGCTCGGGATAGGCGAAAACCTTGTTTTCGTAATTCCTCACCAGGGTGATGCCGTCGTCGCGGTGGATCATGTAGTCAGGATTCACCGGCACCTTGCCGCCGCCGCCGGGGGCATCAATGACAAACTGGGGCACGGC